>JAQBNO010000095.1 GCA_028288485.1 Segetibacter sp. | reverse complement strand
GTGTTATAATATTCGCTTCTTACAACAGGTATTGCATAACGGACATCAGCCGGATTGGTGGCAAGCGAAGGCGTAGCGAGGTTCTGGACTGAAACCAGCGAAGCGGCTTCAGAAACAAAGTGCCGATGGCAAGCGGGAGAGCCCGTTGCAACAACGAAGCCGCGGCTTGAGCTATAAATGATGGCACTAAAAGCTCATATTGCATGGTTTGTGCGCCGCCCCCTAAGGTCTCTTGCGTCCCACTTCGAGTCTCGGAGCCGGGGAACAATAAAATTATTTGAAAATATAAATGCTGCGGGAAGTAACTAACGATGAACGAAATGCGACGCAACAATGCTCCATCGGGGCGATAGAGCCAGGATCAAAAAAACACTAAACATTATTAGCAGCAAGAACGAGTGATTTATTTATAAAATCACCTGGATGGTGAGAGGTTAGCTATCAATAGAAGAAAAGATAATGCTTCTATAGGTTGAGGCACAAGCGCCGATTTCAACTAATTCAGTTTATAGTTGTACAACTATTTATAAGCTACTTTATTAAAATTTTCCGGATTATTGCCTATTCTTTGCCGCCGCAGACAAAAATTGTTCAAGGGCCGCGACCATACTTGGCGCCTCGGGTAAAGGAGCCTTGATTTCCAGGTTTAAACCCGACTCTTCCACTGCCTTAGAAGTATTATTTCCGAAAGCACCAATGAGGGTCTCTTCCTGGGCAAAAGTTGGAATATTATCAAAGAGGCTTTTCACGCCTGACGGAGTAAAAAAACAAATAACATCAAACCGAGATTCCATCACAGAACCAATATCGTTGCTGACGGTGCGGTACATAAATGCCAGGGCAAATTCACATTTATTGTTTTTTAGCCAGTTTACAATTTCGTTATCCTGCTGGTTTTCGCTGCAAACGTATAAGAACTTTTCGTTCTCCTTATGTTTGTTAATTACATCAAACATGCTTTTGTTAGTACCATCGGCACCATAAAAAACTTTTCGTTTGCGGTACAGGATAAATTTTTGCAGGTACAAAGCAACGGCCTCTGTTATACAAAAATATTTTGTATCCTGGCTGATCGTAACCTTCATTTCTTCGCAAATCCTAAAAAAGTGATCTATCGCATTACGGCTGGTAAACACTACCGCGGAATAGTAGGAAATATCAATTTTTTGTTTTCTAAATTCTTTTGCAGGTATACCTTCAAGTCGTATGAATGGGTGAAAAACCAGGTCTATATTATATTTCTTTGCAAGCTCAAAATACGGTGACCTGTCATTTTCAGGTTTAGGTTGCGTTATTAGAATTTTTTTCACATTCTTTCCGGCAGTACCGGAAATTGCCCCGTTTTTAACCATGCTGATATTCTGTATTTAATGCAAAATTAAAGACTATTGTCCAAATAATTAATTAAGGTCTTGTAAATCAGTAAAAGGGGGATTATTTCGAAGGCACAAATGTAAAAGAAAAAATGTAATCCGCTGACTTTTAAGTCTCTGCGAACAGAACTGTAAGACACGAGGTACCGGTAGATAAACAGCAGTAATATGAGTAAAAGCGATATAGTAATAGAAATGTTAATAATAAGTGGCTGAGAAAACGCGATAATGAGGGTAAACGGAATAAGAATAACCCCGATGATTTTATTGATGTGATACACTGAAAAAATATAGGTATTAGTAGCTTCTTTAACATTAAATACCCAACCGGCAAAAGATAAAATAATGAACTTACCAGCATACAACAGCATTAGAGCCGATGAACTGTATAACAAGATCAACCAGAAATCGAGATGAGTAAGGTTGTAATAGGCAATCAAAAAAGAAACATAAGCACCGCCTGAAAATATGAAAAATAAATTGAGCAATAAAGATGGAAGCCGGCTTTGCAACAATTGCTCGCGGGTTTGCTTTTGACGAAACGAAGGCTGGAAGAATAACCGGAACACATTGGTAAAATAGCGGCTGAAAATAAGCTTTACAAAACCCAGAAAAGCCAATAAGCCTAACAGCAGGTAAAACATTTCATCTTTCGATTGTCTTTCCCGTTCATTAATGATCAAATAAATAGGTTTTGCTGTTGTTCGAAGAAAGGGATTGTCTAACAACTTTTTATAAAAAGAGTCAAAGGGTTTCTTTACAATTACCGGTTGAGCAGTTACCGGTTGAGCAGTCTTTTTTACAGGAGAAGGTAAAGCGACTGCGGAATCTAAAATGGCAGGATTTACAGAATCTGCTCTTGCAAGACTATCGGCTACACGGGTAGAATCATCGGCGAGTCTTCGTTTCAAAGTATCAATAACGGCGATTCTTCTTACTGTCCTTTTAACTGCCGGCCGCAGGGTTGGTTTACCGGTATCTGTTGGTGGTGGCTGTATAACAGTATCTCTTTGAGCAAGAGCACTGTAACCGGTAAAACATAACAATAATATTAAAAACAGTTTTTTCAATGAGGCGGATTATTGCGGCAAAAATATCTCAGTGAACTGACAGCGAAAAAAATATTACTTAAACAACCAGGGGTACGGCCCCATTTAGAATATACTAACGTACCCGAAGTGTATCTTTGATTGCTTTATGTCGAAATTAAGGTCGTTACGTTTGCCTGCAGCAAAACTTACATTAAAAATACCTCCTTTGGTTTCCAAAGAAAGACCCACACCGGCTCCCAGATAACTATTTGATTGCTTAATAATGCGGTTATTACTAACACCAAAATCTGAAAAAACAAAAAAGTTAGAATTAATGCCAACCAGGTACCGGTACTCTACTGTACCAACAATATACCGGTTTGCATAAATGCTTTCTTCGTCAAATCCCCGGAGTAACCGGTAACCTCCGACCTGGAATAATTCGTTCCTGAAATAACTTGGGCTTTCGTACCAACCGCCATTTACGGCTGTTTTTAATACTGTTTGCTTTCCTACCTTGAAATAATGAGCAGCTTTAGCCTTAAATCTCAATTGGTAAGTTTTTAATTTAACAGAGTCGTACAAACGGTTATAATCAAACGAAGCGTCCTTGATCTGGGTTATGGTTGTATTCTTCCTGATGGTTTTATTACCCGCAGCTATCGACATCGTTAGTTCACTTCCGCGTTGTGGATTGAACTTGTAGTTGGTATTTGTTACATCATAATCGACTCCCAGATTTAGCGAACTTACATCTGCGAGGTCTGGTAATCGCTTAGATGCCTTGATTCTAAAAGTGTCTATTTCCAACACATTTGTTCGTTGAGACTGCAAACTAACTTTCCCGGTTTTATTAGGCGAGACCATGTACAACAAGCCCAACTGCCCGTTGATGTTCAGAAACGATGAATCTCTTTTAAACAAGTCAAAGAGAAAATCGACACCGAAGGAAGAATTGAACATGTAGGGTTGGGTGTATTGCAAGTGTAACCTAGGCGATTTAGGTTGTATTTGCTGCCATACCATCCCAAAAGTTTCGCCACCCCCGAAAGCGTTTTGTAATTGCAGGTTTGCGTCTACCGTGAGTAGCAACTTACCTCCCAACTGTTGATTTGAAGGCAGGAAACCTGCCAGTACATTTACCTGGTTGCTTTTCTTCGATTGCAGGTACAGGTTTACATGGCTTCCTGTATTTAGCATGGTTAAGTCCCACGGTTGTGTTTGCGCCAGGTAGGGGAGTTCGAGCAATCGCTGGTCGATTTTTTCGAGTTTAGACTTATTGTACAAAGAGCCCCTTTCGATGTTCAGGTAATGGTGAATAAAGTTTCGTGAAATTTTTGCCGGACCGTACGTTCTAACACTATCAAGGCGGTATGGATAGCCCTTTTCTATATTCAGCACTGCTCCTATCTGCCCGTTTGACAGCGAAATGCTATCAAGGTTTACCCGTGCAAAAGGATACCCGTTATTTTCAAAGTAGTCCAGTAATTTTTCGGATACGACCTGGTAATCTGAAAATTGCAACTGCTTTCCCTTGGAAGCCTTGTTCTGCCAGCTTATGTGCTGCAAGTATGGTTTATCCCGGCTTCGGATTTCCAGGTTCAGCAATTGGAATTTCTCCCCGGTAAAAAGATATATAATCGTTTGATCGTCATTGGGAATAATACTATCAACAGACGCCGAAATAAAGCCCTTCGCCTGTAATAAAAACGGCAATTGGTTTATATAATTATTACATTCTACTGGGGTACGGAATGAAGTAACCAGCCCTAGATTACGTGCAATAAAAATGCTGTCTTTATCTACGGGGCGAATAATAAGGCGGTGGCTATTTTGAGCAGACCCTGTGGCGAAAGAGCCGATGTACATTAACACCGCCAACACTTCTTTAAACTTATATCTGGTTAACTTTGCCGTCATTATTTCAACAAGTTTACAAAAGTTCCGGCTTACATGGCAGGTGTTTATATTCATATCCCTTTTTGCAGGAAAGCCTGCCACTATTGCAACTTCCATTTTTCTACCTCGACAAGGCTTCAGGAAAGTTTTGTAATAAGCCTGTTGCAGGAAATCGAGCTTCAGAAAAATTATCTTTCTGAGCCTGTTTCAACCATTTATTTTGGCGGCGGCACGCCATCTATTCTTCCTTCTGCAGATATAAATCGCATTCTTACTCAATTGCAGAAGCACTTTATAGTTGAGAATGACGCTGAAATTACTGTGGAAGCGAATCCCGATGATATAAATCTGGAGAAACTGGCGGAATGGAAAAATACGGGTGTTAACCGTTTAAGCATCGGGATTCAGTCATTTTTCCAGGAAGATCTTCAATGGATGAACCGTGCTCATAATGCTAGCCAGTCGATTGATTGTATCGGGCTGGCAAAAGAAGCCGGTTTCAATAACCTTACTATCGACTTAATTTATGGTACGCCCGGCCTGACCGACGACAACTGGAAGAAAAATGTGGATACTGCCTTCGCTTTACAAATCCCTCACCTTTCGTGCTATGCGCTAACTGTTGAACCTAAAACTGCGCTGGACACGTTAATAAAGCAAAAATCGCTGGCTGATGTTGATCCTGAAAAACAAGCGCGGCATTTTGAGCTCTTAATGTTATGGATGAATAAAGCGGGATACGACCATTACGAAATTTCAAATTTTGCCAAACCCGGCTTTAGAAGCAAACACAACAGCAGTTACTGGCAGGGGAAACGCTATATAGGCTTAGGTCCTTCCGCACACTCTTTTAACGGTTTTAGCCGCCAATGGAACATTGCTAATAATGCTTTATATATACAAAGCCTGGCAAAAGGAATTGTACCCTTTGAAGTAGAACTATTAACGCCTGAGCAACAACTGAACGAGTATATAATGACAAGCCTGCGAACAATGGAAGGCCTGTCATTACAAAAGGTACAACAAGAGTTTGGAAAAGACATTTATGACTATTTAATAAAAACTGCACGACCTCATGTTACAAATGCGCATCTGACCATTGAAAACCACTATCTGAAAACCACCATGCAAGGGAAATTACTTGCCGACGGAATCGCAGCAGACCTGTTTATAATGTAAAAATTTGGGGACCGACCGAGAATATTAAATGAGCATTGTTGTGTCACTCCCGTCGGAACGGCTTCAGCGGGTGGGCACTTGTACTGAAGAATATGTTTTCTCTTCACTTAGTACTTGTAAAAACCCAGGTGCTATAAGTTTAATATTTGCTTCTCACCTGTATGCTTTTACAATCAATTAAAATGCTTTTATAATATCCTCTAGTGAAATGCCAAGTACTTTTGTGGCAATCTTATCAAGTTCCTGTTCGTTACCGGTAAAATGAAATACTGCATGATTGTGATTAAGTGAGGCGCCCGGTTGAAGAAAGGCGGCAGGAGATACACTTTCAATTTCATAAAAGGGTCCCATCTGGCTTCCATCTTCTAACGGGCCATCGTTGTAGGCGTTCACTGCATCCCCGCTAAAGGGAGGCCTGGTTGTATTCCATTCCTGGTTGAGATATTTGCCATTAGGATCGACATCGAACATGGTGATGGTAAGAATATTCTTTTCTGCATCGAAACTACCCGCCATCGGTTTTGCACGTTTTGGTGTGAGGCCCAACTTACCGCGTTTTTTACCATCGGCTTTAAATAACAATATACCGTTGTTATACTTCAACCTATCTGCAGGAATTTCTCCAAAGTAATCGGTAGTGGCGGCTTTACTTCCTTTATCAACCACGTCAGTGTGATACGGAAGTACGATCGCTGTTTTGGCGGACGGTTTGAACATATCGAGTATCCAAACGCAGGGCATGCCTGTTTTTTCGTTCCATTCCTGCTTGCCTTTGTTTGTTAAAGAGTTTGATGTTTGGTAACCTACAACTTTTACTGAATTTTCAAGGGTTAAACCTAATCGCCTCGTTATTGCATCTTTTGCGATTATAGCAATCGTTCTTACAACAGATAATTGCAGTTCTGTTCCGGCAAAATTTACTAGTTGAATATCTTTGGTCATTGTAACTGACCGCCGGTTTTTTATAGATACTTTCCAGCTTTCGGTATCAATTGGTGCGGGGGTTTTCCAGTTATTAAAAACCATGCTGTCGCCTTTCTTGAAAAAAAGAGAATAGATGCCTCCTTCAGGTCCTAACCACAACCTGTTTTCTCCGCCATAGGCATTCATGTGTGAATCGACAGGGGCAGTGAAGGCTTTGTAGTTGATCCACCCGAAGCTTTCACCATCGTTGCCTGCCGCCGTTGATGTAAATACTTTTGCCTGGTATTTTGGTGAAACAATCACCTGTGCGTCTTCACCTTCCGCTTTTAAAACGACTACACTATCGTGCTGTTGCAGAAAATTAAGGTCGTAGCCAAAAGATCCTTGCTTATAGGGTTTCATGTCTTCATTTTTCTTATCATCCTGCTTGCTTTCATTGTTACAGGACAACATAATAAAACTTATTACAAGGGAGCGCAGGTAAACTTTAGACATTAATCTCATAAATCTTTCGTTTTAGTTGCTTGTAGTTTAAAGCTTTTTGCAGCTCGGGTTTATAAGTTTTCACAAATATTGAATGAATGTCTGGCGAATAGAAATTCTACAAGTACAAGTGAGTGACACAACGATGTCGAAAAGAGTTAGTCAGATAGTCTCCAAATAACTATCTCGTATAAATTTTTTAAACCGATAGATTGTTGATAAGCTTCAACTACCTGTCCCACTTAGGAATTTCCAAATCGTCTTTAGAAGGAAGTTTTGGAAACGGTGCATGGGGTTCACGCTGGTACCAAAACACGACCGATGAAATATCGGACTTTTGAGGATAATAACGCCAATCGTGCCTCCAGCCAAGATCCTGTATAGTTATTTTTAGATCGCTTTCGAACCGGACAGGATCAAGAATGTGCCAGCGGTACATACCAAAAGCCTGCTGAGATAAATACAAGCCATTAGGTCGGATCACCTGGTGCATGCCTGCAAACGGAGTAGAAAACTCCTGGTACTGTTTTGTCTTGGCGTTTTCGAAGTTGTAAGATCCACAGAAATAGTCTTCGGCACCAGTGCCATTTATAGTGGGGAACTTTGTGTCGCCATCCATATAGAACTTGACCTCTCCTTCGCCCCACCAGGCATTGTTATTTACATTCCACGCCATGTAAGTACCCACGTATTGTCCTTTTCCTTTAATACCGTCAACCATGGTATGAAGAGAGCCGGTTGTAGGATTTGAACGCCTGAATTGTGCATGCAGATATGCTTCGTCGTTACCGACATCTGTTAGTGTATAATCGACCTGGTAGTAGAGACGCATCGGATCCTTATTAAGGTTTTCCATAGTGATCCTGGCCTTCTTTCTGAAAGGCATTTTCCAATAGCAGTTGAAAGCACTGCCGGGGTTAACGGTAACAGCCATGGAGTTCATCTGAGCGTACTCATTAAAAGCCATCCCAAAAAAATCTCCAACAGGTACCTCGATTGAAGGTGTTGTTTCATCATCCCAATAAAAGCGAATAATAGAAAAACGCCAGTTACCGGTCGGCGTCATCCAAATATGTTGAATAGCCCCGGAGCCGTCTATTTCTGCGATCGTAAAAGTTTCCCTGCCTTTGATCTCGATGAAGGGATTTACTTTCCAACCCTGCCCCAGGTCCTGGGCTGCATACCATGCATTGGCTTGATTGCGCCTGCCGGTGTCGTTTACGGGATGCGCCATTCCCCCTCTGCCTTTTTCGCCTGTAAAGTTTTCCGGGCTTATCGACCTTGTCTTAGCATCGCTGAGGCGCGACAAATTAGACATGCTCATTTCCAGCCCATCGAATTTTTGCTGTGCAGTTAGTTGATATACGGAAAAGAGGCATACAACTAATAAAACATTTTTCATATGGAGCATTTTAATTTATTAAACAAGCTAAAATTAAAAAAGAAACAAAAACAGGCTAACCGATAATTACTTCTTACTTTTTGTTACGCTTACCCAATCTACTAATAGTTTAATTTTTCCTTCTTTAATTAAATCAACGGTAGATGCAGGAAGGCCAAAATAAGGTTGTTTTATATTATTGACGCCACCAGGATAACTGCCACCTAATGCAAAATTCAGGATCAGGTGCTTTGGTATGTCAAATGTCCACTTCCCGTATTTCTGTATCATTGCTTTTGTTACCGTGTAGAATGCCCTGCCATCCACTTTAAAAATCAGACTGTCGGGCGTCCAATCGACAGAATAAATATGCCAGTTGGTTACGGGATTTGATATAAACGAAGAATCTCTTTTTACAAAGGGCGTATTTCCTGAGTAACCGGGACCATGAATTGCAGAATTGATCCATTCACTTTCGCCGACAAATTCCATTATATCAATTTCCCCCGAACCGGGCCAGTCGCCATTCCCCAGTAGCCACCACGCAGGCCATAAACCTTTTCCTTCTGGCATCTTTATACGGGCGGCAGCAGTTCCATACGTAAAATCAAACTTGCCCTTTGTATGAATACGGCTTGATAGAAAATCGAATTTCTTACCATCGGCGGTTATGAAGCCGGGGGAAAACCTAGGATGGATGACAAGTGCTCCGTTCGATGCACCTTCTGCTGCATTACCTTTTACTGTATATATGGTAGCTGAAGAATCGATGTACGCCTGCTGCTCGTCATTATATGCCTGCCCGGTTACATGAAGATTCCATTTTGAACGGTCCAGGGAAGCTCCTGAAAAGTCATCAAAAAAGACTGTTTCCGCCGGCGGGTTACTTTTTGTACTTTTTAGAGAAGAGGAACATTGAATAAAAGCCGGAATAAACACAAAAGAGGCAATCTTAAACCACGAAAATCGATTCGGATATTTCATTTGATTTTTTAGTTGGTTGCGTAAAAAAGGATTTGATTACAAATATCGTATCAAGGGCGAGTTGATTTTTAAAAAATGCCAGTATTAAAAGAATTACCGGCAATGCAATTTGTAGCTTTTTTACTTCAAAGGATTTGTAAGTAATATGGAAACGTTACTGTCAGCAGCATTGGCAATAAAAAAATCAATATAAACATGTAGTAAAGTGTCGCAACTCATACTACTACTCACTGGCTAAAAAACAATTTTTTTAAAAATCAATGATTCGGAAATGATGGAAAAACAGCTCCCGTGGCAATAAAAACGTGTTACTATCATTTCATACACAGTTTTTTATTTTCTACCGGCAGTTTTCACTTAATTTTAAACAGCCTTCCGAGCCTTTTGTAGTTATAACTCTCTTCCAAAATAAGATGTTATGTATAAAATAAATGCACCACATAAACATGCGGTTTTGATTATCGGTTCTATTAAATTCAGTACAATTATTAGTTTTGTAGTACCTGCATGAGAGGGCTACACATAATTATACTGCTGCTTATATTATACAAACCTGTTTTAGCGCAGCAAGGCTTTGCATTTACCCATATAAGCACCGAAGACGGCATTGGCCTTGCAAGTAACCATGTTACCAGCTTATACCAGGATGAGAAGGGATTTATATGGGTAGGAACCGCAAATGGACTGCAACGTTTCGATGGCAGTAAATTTATTGAGATCAGTGTTTCAAAACCGGGCAGCGACGAGCTGCTGTTTCCCCGTATCTCACAAATACTTCCTGCTGATAATGGAAAACTTATACTGGGCATATTTACCCTGCGTGAGTTCGGCCTTTTTGATCCCACTACATTTATATACAAAAAAGTAGCACTTAAACCTGCTAAAAAAATTCCTCCCAGGTCGGAGTTACGCTTGTGGAAAGACTCGGACGGTGAAATTTACCTGAATGTACAAGGTTATGACATCTTGCACTATAACAAAAAGGAAAACACCTTTAATGACAATCGTCCATTTCCATTTCCTGTTGGATGGACTGTGAATTTATACGGTGTTTACGAAAATACGGGGAAACAACAGTATTGGTTTGCGTGCGATAGTGGCCTGTGTATCTATGATAAAAGAAGCAGGCAAATGTGGTACAAACGAAATAACCCGCGGAAACTGGCTGTTTTAGAAAATGAAGTTGTGCAGAACGGAGTTTCGCAGGTATACGTCGACAGGCAAAAACGCATTTGGTTATTTGCCTTTCCTACCTGGGCAAATGGTATACAATACAGGTATTGCCTTGACAGTACGGGAAGCTCTTATTTACATAAAGATACGATTGGCTTAAACTATGGAAGCCCGGGCTCGAGCGAATACAAATATTTTTATGAAAGCAAACAAGGAGAATTCTGGATTTACGGTTTGAACGCTCTCCTGATCTACGACAAAAATTCTGCGCGTTTTAACTACACAAAAAGCACAGCTGAAAATCCAAATATTTCGATCGATTATGAATCTGTCTTCCAGTTAATGGAAGATAAAGATGGCAATATCTGGATAGCCACCAACAACGGCATCTACTATACTGCAACCGGCAGCGCAAACTCCTCTATAATAAACTTTACTTTTAATAACAAAAATGCACCTGTATCTATTACAGATATCCTTGAACTTCCTACCGGCGACCTTTGGTTTAGCACAATAAGTTCGGGCATAAAATCAACAAACAGGTTTTTGCATAAAACCGAAAATTATGTTCGTAATCAACCTCCTCCCGCCACCTGGCCCGCACTGTTAAAATCAGCTACGCTGCAAACCTGGAGCATGTGTAAGCAATCAGCGTCGGGCGATATCTGGATCGGCTGCAATAACGGGGTGCTGATGATACATAACCCCGAAAAAAAAACAACCCGGTACGTCCATCCTCCTGAGCTTAACAACGGCCTAATTCGCTATATAGCAGAAGATAAGCTAGGACAAATGTGGATAGGAACCGCCGGTGGAAGGCTCTTGAAATGGAGCAATAACAAGTTTACCGTTGTATACGATATTGGTACTATTATTTATAAAATATTTTTTGATAACCAGGGATGGCTATGGCTTGCTACACGTGAAAGAGGATTATATGCAATAAATCCGTACGACGGGAAAGTACTTCAACATTATACTACGGAAAACGGACCAAACAGTTTATACAGCAATACCGGAATGGATATAGAACAGTTACAAAATAACCAGATTGTTTTTGCAGCTGGGGCATTGCACTTTATCGATAAGAAAACGAGGAAAGTAAGGGTTGTTAAATATGAAGACGGACTACCTTCCAATACAGTTTCAAGGTTGCGAATGGATAAACGCGGTTTCTTATGGATGATCACAAGTAATGGATTGTCCAGGTACAATCCTAACAATAATCACATTACTCCCTACGGACGTAAAGATGGTGTTGTGCTTGCAGAGCAGGCTATTGCGGCCGACTACGTTACCCATGATGACTTTATTATTTTTGGTGGAAGCAATGCAGTTGTAATGTTGAACCCTTCGATATTCTCGACCACCCAAAAACCCCTGGATGTTACTATCACCGACTTTAAAATCTTCGACCAGTTCTTACCAGTCGATTCATTAATGAAGCAGCCATTAGTAAAGCTTCAGCACGATCAGAATTCTTTTACCGTCTACTTTGCATCGCTCAGTTATAAACAGAGAGATAAACTTACCTATTACTATAAGATGGAGGGTATCAATAAAGACTGGATGAAGGCAGACAGGTCTTACTATGTTAACTTCTCCTTACTACCTCCAGGTAAGTATGTTTTCAAAATTTATTGCGAAAATATTGAAGGCATGCGTTCTTCAAACGTTACAGAACTTACGATTAATATAAAACCTCCTTTCTGGCAAACCTGGTGGTTCGTCAGTTGTGTAATGTTCCTGGTTGCACTAATTATTTACGAAGTGCATGAGATGCGTGTTAACCGGTTGCTGGCAGTAGAAACCTTAAGAAACAGGGTAGCTAGAGACCTGCACGACGATATGGGAAGTACCCTTAGCACCATTAACATACTCAGTTCGATGGCTACTACCAAGATGAAAGACAATTCAGAAAAAACGAGTGAGTACCTGGCTAAAATAAGTGAATACAGCGAACGCATGATGGACGCGATGGATGATATTGTATGGAGTATTAAGCCCAGCAACGATAGCATGCAGAAAATCACAGCACGCATGCGGGAATTTGCAACTAATGTACTGGAAGCAAAAGAAATTGATTTTGATTTTAAGGTAGATGAAGAAGTGGAAGATGTGAAGCTGAATATGGAGGCACGAAGAGATTTCTTTTTGGTGTTCAAAGAAGCGGTAAACAATGCTGCAAAATATTCGCGAGCCAGCAAAGTATTCATGGAGCTAACCATGCAAAATAAAAAAATAATACTGTTGGTAAAAGATGATGGCGTAGGGTTTGACCTCACTGAAGCAGATGGCAATGGTTTGGGCAACATGACAAAAAGAGCGGAAAATATGAATGGAAAAGTAACTATACAATCAAAGAAAGGTGAAGGAACAACGGTAAGGCTGGTAATACCTATTTTATAAAAATTCAAATCAGATATTGAAGTGTTCGCCCAAACAGAAAGTTTAGCAAGCAAGAGGACTTGGGACACCTCGACTATAAACCTAAACCGTTTTCTTAGCCAGAAGTTCAGGTTTTTTACTTTTGTCTGCATCACATTCTTATTGTTTGTGCATGGTTATAACCTTAACGATACTTATTTAACACCTTTCAGCACCGTTCACGAATCGCTTACATTTACCACATTCACTGAGTATTTTCTTGCCAATGGGGCGTTGCGGTTTCGCATTCCCATGTTGTTTATCATCTCGGGTTATATATTTGCTTTACAAGATAAAATACCCTACCCCCAACGAATAAGAAGGCGCTTTAAAACCTTAATCATCCCCTTTTTTATCTGGAGCGCCGCAGGCATATTTATAACCTACTTATGGCAACAATTCCCTGTTACTGCACAGGCCGTGAGAGATTCGAAGTTGGACCAGCTCGGCGATAACCGGCCCTATAACGAAATTGGCTGGGGAGGAGTATTATACCGGTGGGCAGTAAGACCACCCGCTTTTCATTTATGGTTTATTCGCAGTTTGTTTATTTATAATGCCCTTTATCCTGTAATAAAATGGGCTGCCACAAAGTATGCGACGGCCTGGTTCGCCCTTGTTTTTTCATTCTGGCATACCATCTTTAGTTTCATGTTTATTGAGGGCCAGGGCCTTTTTTTCTTTTCATTGGGTGTTTGGCTTAACAAAAGTAATTTTCCTATTCATAAAAAGCCTGACTGGTTTAGTTACTATTTGAGCTGGCTGTTTTTTCTTGGCATCAGTGTTATTAAAACTTTTATGGCCTTTGAGCTGGATCCTGAAAATTCTTCCACTTTTTTTATTCTCTACGTTTTGCACGATATTTCGATTGGTGCCGGCATTCTTGCTGTCTGGTTTGGATCCGATACAGTGGTGCAATGGCTTATTGAAAAAAAATGGTTTCAGTGGGCCTCGTCTTTTTCATTTATCATTTTTGCCCTACACGTTCCTTTAATTCATTATACTACACGTCTTGCTTTTATTTATTTCCGAGACATTCCCAATTACCGTTTACTCATCTATATGACGTTACCGGTATTGATACTATCCACTTGCATAGCTGCCGGGGTCTTGTTACGAAAACTATTTCCCCGGTTTTATAAATTGGCAACAGGGGGACGAGGTTTTTAAGAAATGCATTTTATGTAACCGGCATTAGTCCTTTATTCAACCCCGGTTGTGTCACTCACTGCAACTTGTAGTAGGAAATTGAGCGGGAAGGAAAAAGTGAAAAATCAAACGTGAAAAATAGTTCTTACTATGATCTATGGACTATTAACTATTGACTATAGCATTCCGCAAACATTCGCTTTGCCATTCTCTCAGTCGTCCGTTGTCTGTCGCCATTGTGCTCACCAGTACAAATGTGCGACGCAACAATGATTCATAGTAGCAAAAATGACGGGTCCATAAAATAAAAAAGGCCCTACAGCTTACCGGTATTGTATATATTTTATCACAATTTCTTCGCCCGCAAAAGGATTAATATTATATTACAAATAATTAATCCTTCCCTTACATGAAAAAAACAAACACTTCCGCTAGTCATTTGCTGCTATTGCTTTGTTCATTATTCTTTGCCCCATTTTGTTTTTCGCAATTTGAGCTTACTACTACATTAAAGCCTGATCCTGATGTAAAAATTGGTAAGCTGCCAAACGGCTTAACCTATTATATTAGGAAAAATACAAAGCCGGAGAAAAAAGTTCAGCTTCGCTTAGTCGTAAATGCAGGCTCCGTTTTAGAGGATCCTGACCAGCAAGGGCTGGCGCACATGCTGGAACATATGAACTTTAACGGGTCGAAACATTTTCAGAAAAATGAACTGGTCAGTTACCTTCAATCAATAGGTGTAAAATTTGGTGCAGACCTGAACGCCTATACGGGCTTTGATGAAACGGTTTACATTCTTCCAATACCAACTGATGCGCCTGGAAAAATTGATACTGGTTTTACCATTCTCGCAGACTGGGCAGGCAATGCAACGCTTGATACTGCCGAAATAAATAAAGAGCGTGGCGTTGTGCTCGAAGAATCGAGGTCAGGAAAAGGTGCAAACGAACGAATGGGTAAGAAATTTTACCCTGAGTTATTTAACGGCTCACTATATTCTTCACGTCTTCCCATAGGAAAAGACAGTATTTTACAAAACTTTACGCCGGAAGCTTTAATCAGGTTTTATAAAACCTGGTATCGTCCCGATTTAATGGCTGTAGTTGTAGTGGGCGATATCGATCCGCAATTGGCTGAACAACAAATTGTGAAACATTTCAGCGGGTTCCAAAATCCACCTCAGGCCAGACCGCGGCCTGCAATTATTTCTATTGCTGAAAGAAAGCAGGATGTGGGCCTGGTGCTTACCGATAAAGAACAGACCATTAACATTCTGCAGGTCTTCAATTCTATTGAACCGGCAAAACCAATTGATACGTGGGCCGCCTACAGGGAAACAATTGTCGAGAACCTGTTTAATTCGTTAATCAATCAGCGGCTGAACGAACTTAGCCAACAGCCCGACCCTCCTTTCCTGTTTGGCAGTACTGCATTCCAAAACTTCATCAGGGGTTACCGCTCTTTTTTTTCTATAGCTGCTATTGGCGATAAACCTCCTAAAACAGCCATTGATGCTTTAATAAATACAACCCAGAGTGTTAGAAAATACGGCTTTCTTCAAACCGAGTTAGACAGGGCGAAAAGTAGTTTAATGAACCAGACTACCAATGCCTTTGAAGACAAAGACAAAACGGAATCGGCCCGCTTTGTGCAGGAGTACGTCAATAACTATTTAACAGGCTCACCTATAATTGGTATTACTAACCGGTATGCTTTTATAAAACAAGTATTACCAACAATAACACTGGCAGAAATAAACGCTGTTTCCAAAAAAATGGAAACAACACAGGGCAAACTCGCTATGTTGCTTGCACCTGAAAAGAACGCCGCCCAGCTGCCGGGAAACAACCAATTATTAACATTGGTAGCAGATGCTCATAAACTGCCCGTTAAACCTTACCAGGAAAAAGCGGTTGCCACTGCACTAATGGATAAAAAGCCAACACCCGGTAAAATAATCAGTGAAAAGAAGAACGCAGCATTGGGTACCACTGATCTTACGCTCAGTAACGGAATTACAGTTACGCTAAAGCCAACCGAATTTAAAAATGATGATATACAAATGGATTCATGGAGGTGGGGAGGCAGCCGTAGATTTGGCCTTGCAGATAAGCAAAATGCAGAGAAAGCTGCAGTACTTGTAAATACCATGGGGGTGAAAAATATGTCGCGGATAGATTTAGGAAAATTCCTGGCGGGTAAAACAGTGAATGTACATCCTTATTTTAATGCTTATGAAGAGGGCATTGAAGGCACGAGCAGTGCAAAAGACCTGGAAACTTTTCTGCAACTTACTTACCTGTACTTAACTGAACCCCGAAAAGATGTCCAGGCATTCAATTCTTACATCAATACAGAGAAAGGGTTTATAAAAAATTTAAGTGCAAATCCGCGCAATTATTTCTTCGACACTGTAGCTAAGATACAATACAATAATAATCCATGGGCAGGTGGGTTGCCAAAGGCATCCGACTATGACAAATTAAACCTCGACCGGTCTTTCAGCATTTACAAGGAAACTTTTAGCAACGTTCATGGTTTGCATTTCACTTTTGTAGGAAATATAGACGTTAACAAGTTTAAACCTTTACTGGCGACTTATTTGGGAAGCCTTCCTTCTAAAAAGAAGGAAAACAAGTTTGCAGATGAAGGTCTTCGGCCGGTTAAAGGAGTTGTTGAAGCAAACATTAACAAAGGCACAGCCAAACAAAGCTTTCTGAATATAATATTTACCGGGGAAACGCCCTTCTCTAACCTGGAAAACTTAAAATTAAGAGTGCTTTTAGATGTGTTGAATATCCAGATGATTGAAAAACTGAGGGAAGAAATGGGCGGTGTTTATACAGCCAATATACGCGGCGGTCTTATTATGAGGCCTTATAACCATTATTCGATCAGTGCAAGCGTGCCATGCGGACCGGAGAATGTAGAGAAGTTGAGCAGCGCCTTTTTTGAGATGATTAAAAATGCGCAGGAAAAAGGTATCGACCAGAAAAATTTAGACAAAATCAAAGAGACCATAAAGAAGCAAAACGAAGACCAGTTAAAACAAAATGACTATTGGCTTCAATCACTGAGCGCTGCGTGGATAGACAGAACCGACCCGAGTTGGATCTTACAGTATTCAAAGCAGGCATCGGCATTAACAGTACAAGATCTTCAGGAAAGTGCAAAAAAGTACTTTAATATGAACAATTACATCAAGGCTGTTTTAAATCCCGAAAATACTGTGTCGAATACCGAAAAGGCACTATAGTTTAAGCAAAACATTTAAAAACACGAGGTACCGGCACTGTTTGTTTATTGCAATCAAGATTTTCACTACATTCAATCCTTGTTAACGAAAACCACTTTCAGTTTACACTAATATTATTACAGCCTTCAATTGTAAAAAAGCAAAAACTTATAATGAAAATTAAACCAACTTTTAACCGGCTTTTTGTTTTAAGCATAACACTATTTATTTCGGGTGCTTCCGTGTTTGCCCAGGAGATCGGGTTGCAATTGTATAGTTTACGAAACGAGTTTAAAACTGATGTTCCGGGAACCCTTGCTAAAATAAAAGGGTGGAAGATAAAGCAAATAGAAGGTGGCGGTACTTATGGTTTGCCGGTAGAAGAGTATAAGAAGCTGTTGAAGCAAAACAACCTGGAGATGGTAAGTCATGGAGCGGGATTTGACGAATTAGAAAAGGACCCGCAAGCGGTGGCTGACAAGGCCAAAGTATTTGGAGCGAAGTATATCATGTGCGCCTGGGTGCCGCACAAAGAAGGCGACTTCACCCAGGCTGAGTTAAATAAGGCGATAGATGTTTTTAATGCAGCAGGCAAAGTGCTTAGTGAAAACGGTTTGAAGTTTTGTTACCATCCCCATGGGTACGAATTCAGACCACACGAAGATGGAACGCAATTCGACTATATGGTAAAGAACACCGACCCCCGATATGTGAATTTTGAGATGGATGTTTTTTGGGTGAAGCACCCCGGCCAGGATCCTGTTTCGTTACTCAAAAAATATCCCGATCGTTTTCTTATGTTACATTTAAAAGACCGCCAGCCAGGTACTCCGGGCAACCAGGAAGGCCGTGCACCGGATGAAACAAACGTAGTTCTCGGGCAAGGTGATGTTGGTATAGCCGAAATCATGAAAGAGGCTAAAAAAATCGGCATCAAACACTACTTCATAGAAGACGAATCACCAAAGGCAGTTGAACAGATACCCCTAAGCCTGGAATTTCTTAAGAAGCTTAAATGATAGGGAGTTGAGTGATATTCTTTTGGTACCCGCATTTAATTTATCTGGATCTTTTGTTGCGTCGCACACTTGTACCTGGGGTAATTGAATTTAACAGGAAAGAGTTTTTGAAAGCAGTTAAGAAATTTCTTCTGCGTTTGAAAACTCTTTTTTCAATACAGCCTACCTCATCCCGTCTTCTTTTAAAAGGGATCAAAGCAATAAGAAAAATGTGTCGAACTGAAAGAGGACGTTTAGTTCTGGGTAGTTACTTTCCGATACAGAACTTGCTAAAAATATAATCCAACTGGTCTTCATTTGTGATCTCGCCTGTGATCTCCCCTAAATAATGCAGACATCTTCGTATATCCAGCGACAAAAGATCCCCTGAAATAGCAAGCTGCATTGCTTGTTGAATATCAAGCAGGGATTGATGAACCAGTCGCAAAGCTTCATAATGTCGTGCGTTTGTCACAACGGTGCTCTCTGCTTTCAGTTTCCCTCCGATCACTTCATCAACAAGCCTTTGCTTTAATACCTCCACATTTTTTTTGTTACCCGCCGACATGTATAACACCTTAATATTAGAGAACTTGGCGGCAAGTATTTCCTCTGTACTCAGGTCGATTTTATTTCCTACTAACAGGTGGTGAATATTCTTTTCCTGCATTTCGTGGATAACTACCTGGAGTTCCTCGGAAGAAATTTCGTTTACATCAAACAGGTATATTACCACATCAGCCTGTACCATTTTCTCCAGGCTCTTCGCTATTCCAATACTTTCAATAACATCATGCGAGTGAGCTCTTATACCGGCAGTATCAATTAAACGAAATAAAATTCCATCAATATTCAGCACTTCCTCAATTGTATCCCTTGTAGTGCCTGCAATCTCGCTTACAATAGCCCTGTTTTCGTTCAAAAGGGTATTTAATAGTGTCGACTTACCTGCATTTGGCTTTCCAATTATAGCAACCTGTACACCATTCTTAATTACATTTCCAAGAGCAAAAGAAGCCAGCAAATCAGCAGTTGTGTGTTCTGCGCCATTAATAATTTTTGTCAGCCTGCTTCTATCGGCAAACTCAACGTCTTCCTGGCTAAAGTCTAGCTCCAGTTCTATCAAAGCTGAAAAGCTTAATAATTGATCCCTTAGTTCTTTAAGAATCGAAGAAAAACCACCGCGTATATTTTGTAAGGCGTGTCTCCGGCTGGTTTCAGTATTACTCGATATTAAATCAGCAACTGCTTCGGCCTGTGTAAGATCAAGCTTTCCGTTTAAGAATGCTCTTTGCGTGAATTCTCCCGGTTTAGCTAATCGTGCACCTTCCTGTGTAATTGCACCAATTATTCTTTCCAATATATAAGGCGAGCCGTGGGAAGATATTTCCACCACATTTTCACCTGTATACGACGACGGTGCTTTAAATAAAGAAATTACTACCTGGTCAATAGGAATCGTATTTTGAACAACCATACCTACATGAAGGGTATGTGACGGTTGCTTAGCAAGATCTTTTGAAGGGAATACTTCATTAACAATACTAATGGCATCCTTTCCACTTACTCTTACAACGCCAATAGCGCCTATGCCCTGCGGAGTGGCAAGCGCAACAATTGTGTCATCCCAGCCTGACAGTTTTCCGAGCATTTCTATAAACCTGCTAAATTGTTTAAATAATTCTTATTTACCTGCCTTACACATAAAGTATAAGAAAGTGCACAACGCTTTACAACTAATTTCGATACTATACAATACGGAAAAAGATGCTTTAGTGTTGCAAAAGTACAAGGGAGTGACACAACGATGTTGAGAATTGTTTCAAAACCCGGTACAAAAGTCAACCGACTTTTTCAGAACGATGTATAAATTAAAAATCCTCCACGAAGGGAGGACTTTTAATTTATACATCTTCAATGTTTTACTGTTCTGCAACCTGGAACGTTACGTATTGGATAGCCTGGTAAATAACATTTCTACCATTTTGAACCGCAGGCTCCCATTTTGGACCTTTCTTAATAACTTTCACTGCTTCAGGTCCGCAACTTGGACAGGCCTTTGGAACTTCAATTGCCTGTACGTTACTGATTGAACCTTCCTTATCAACAATGAACTGAACTTTTACAGTATAATTACCCATTGGTGCACCGTCATCTGCGGCTACGTTAGCATTTAAGTTTCTCTCAAGGTACTTGCGCCATCCATCAGGGCCGCCGGGAAACTTTGCTTCCTTTTCTACTTTAGTAAATACCTTATCGTAGTCTTCCTCTACTTTTTTTGGAGCCTCAACTACGCCAGTACCTTTTTCTTCAACCGGAGGGGCAACAAAGCCTTCGTCTTTTTTACCCTCCTGGTTAATGGTACCAATTTTTGTTTCTTCAAGCTTTTCAACCGGAGGTGGGGGTTCTTTCACTTCCTCATCCTTAACAATTTTAGGAGGGGTGAATTTAGTAATCTCCACTTTTGGTGGCTCAGGCTTCGGCGGCGGCGGAGGAGGAGGAGGTTCGGGCTTCTTTTCCTCTGCCTTCTTAATATCCTCTAATTGCACGTCCTGAACAATTATTTTGTTCTTGTCCTCATCGTTGTCATTTGCCAGCACCTGGCTAAGGAAAAATAACAGACAAGCGATGGCCATACCACCGATGGCGATCATGACCCGTCGGTTATATGTTTTCCGCAGTTCATATGCACCGTAATCCTTGTTCTTCCCCTCGAAGATGAGATCAAGAATATCGGCTTTCATGATTTGGTTAGTGTCCATTGTTTAAAGTCTTTAAAAGTTTAGATGTATTATGAAAGTCAATTTTACTTTGCGCCACCATTTGTATCGGTTATTTTGACCAACTGACCTTCAACATCACTGATATCTACCAAAGCATAACGGGTAATATCATTTATAGTCATTTCGTCAAGGATGTCTACTACATCTTTATAAGTAGACTCTTCGCTTGGTTTAATAACAATAACAAGATCATCTTTGGGAGTAGATCTCTTTTTGTTTATTATTATATCCCTGACCTTCTTCATGGTACTACTTTGAAAGTTTGCACCTTGCTCCGCCAGCTGACCCTCGTAGTAATAAACATTATTGTTTTTACCCAACAACAAGGTTAATGCACCACTTTCCTTTGCCTTATTTTGCTCTTCCGGTTTGTCAGTGTCCTTAGGCAGGAAGAGTTTCATTGCCGTAGGTTGACTAATAGTGGTTGTAAAAATAAAGAAAGTGATCAGTAGAAAACCAAGATCAACCATGGGTGTAAGATCAACCCTCGTTGATGCTTTTTTTGCCTTTTTGACTCCGGGTCCTTTTTTATGACCACCGCCACCGGAGGTATCCATTTCTGCCATATCAAAAAGTTTATTTAGTTAGAAAAAAAATTAATAGTAACTGTTGTTATTCTTCAGCAGCAGTGTTGGTTTCTCCCCTCATGTACTTTCTCCAAAGGTCAGTTCCTTCAGGAACACCTTCGGCATTAGTTACCATTTGAAACTTAAACTGTTCGCTCTTTTTAAAAGCCGTGATTACGTTTTTAAAAGTCGGATATTTAGCAAGGTTATCGCCCTTCAGCAGGATGTTTATTTTAGCACCTGTACTGGCGTGGGCAGCAACTATTGCTTTCATCCAATCAACCATTTCGTTGTGAAGGGTATCGATTGCAGGTATTCCGGGTAACAGATCAGACTTCAGCCTGTCTGCAGGAACCTGGAGAAAGGATTTGAGTTGTGATATAGGCGTACCAAAAAACTCGGCTTTTTTGAAGGCAGCAATATCAGCAGGTGAGAGACTCGCGCCATTATTTGCATTGATTTGGTTTGCCACCTCTTCCTTCACTTCCGGGTTATCCATCGAAAGAAAAACTTTTCCGTCTTTGGTGATGCTAACTAATGTCACGTCTTTTTCGGGAGCTACTTTAGAAGATACCGAACTTGGAGTTTCTACTGTGATATTTTCTGACGACTTTGGTTTAGCAGTAAGAATGAAAAATGATAATAACAGGAAAGCCACGTCACACATCGCGGTCATGTCAACCGCAGTACTTTTTCGGGCAATTTTGGGTCTTGACATTATTTAGATTTTAGTTCGATTTTATTAAGATGCCGAATTTGTCACTTTCCACAAAAAAGTTCGAATTATTTATAATTGGCAGCAAAACTCTGCGTTAACGTGAAACCAGACTCATCAATACCATAGGTGATACCGTCAATTCTTGTTGTAAATACATTATACATGATAATAGCGATAGCTGAAGTACCGATTCCCAAGGCTGTATTATACAAGGCCTCAGAGATACCTTGTGACAATTTTTGAGAAGCTTCTGCACCACCACTTTCGCCTAATGAAGAGAACGATTTAATCATACCTACCACAGTACCTAACAAACCGAGCAAAGTTGCTACCGATGCAATTGTCGAAAGAAATACAAGATTTTTTTCAAGCATTGGTAACTCAAGAGCCGTTGCTTCTTCCACTTCTTTTTGAATATTTAATACTTTTTGATCGGTATCTAATTCAGTGTTAACGATCATTTCCTTGTATTTACGAAGACCAGCTTTCATTACGTTTCCAACAGAACCTTTTTGCTTGTCGCATTCTGCAATTGCTTTGTCAACATCTTTGTTGGCAAGGTGAAACTGTACTTTGCGAATAAATTCGGTAATACTGCCACTGCCGGCGGCTTTTGATACGGTAAGAAATCGTTCAATAACAAAAGTCAAAACAATTAGGAAGCAACCAATTAAAATAGGTACAATAATCCCGCCTTCATACATCCGCGAAAGAGCACTTTTTGGACCTTCGTGCTGGGGCCAAAATCCACCTGCCTTATCAGGAGCCGTAAAGTTCGCATCAGCTCCAATCACAAAACGCCAAAGAACGTAACCTAAAATAATACAAGCTAAAGGCGCAATCCACGAAATAGAATTTCCTGATTTTTTTGGCTGAACCGAAGTTGAGCTTTTTACTGTTGCAGTTGGTTTAGTTTCCGCCATGATTCAATTTTTTGTGTTTAGGAATTTGTTTAAAAAAATAGTTAAAGAATTTGTTCCACAATTCTAATGAAAATTATGACTTAACAATGAAAGGAGACCGCAAAATATTTTATTTAATCCTACAATTTATTAAAAATATTTAAAGAAACCAATATTGTTAATATACTATAACGTAGTACGGTAGCAACTTTCAGGCCAGCACCAGCCAATCTTGTTGCCGAAAAATTTTGCAAAATAAATTTAAAAGATTTTTTCTTTTTACTGCAATTTGGTTCGTTTTGCACTCATTTTAACGATTTTAGCAAAACTGCTTACTTTAACTTCACGCGCTTATAAGATATACATAAATCTATGCACAAACTTGTTTTGATGTTGGTGGTCTCGGCTCTTTCAACTGCAGTTATTGCGCAGAGAAGACCAACCACTGTACCTGCAAAAAAAGCCGACAGTACTGCTCCTGCACCTGCCGGTTTTTTATTTGGCCAAAAGCCGGGACCGAAACCTTATAAAGATGTAATAACTTCAAAAGCAGTTACACAAAAAGGCTTATTTACTGTTCACAAGGTGGAGGAGAAATATTATTTCGAGGTTCCGGACAGTATTTTAAACCGCGAAATAATGGCTGTAACAAGGTATGTGAAAGTACCAGCAAATAGCGGCTCAGGACGACCTACGTATGGAGGTGAAGAAACCAACGAACAAACGATAGCCTTTGAAAAAGGCCCATCCAATAACGTGTTTATGAGAGTTATTACTCTCGTTAATACTTCAGATTCAAGTAATGCGATATCAACCGCGGTAAATAATTCTAACTTAAACCCTATCGCCGCTGCCTTTCCTATTGCCGCTTTTGGCAAAGATTCTTCGTCTGTAATCTTCGACGTCACTGATTACTTTAAAGGAGACAACCAGGTCGTAAGCTTAAGCCAATCTTCAAAAAGGAGCTTTAATCTTTCTTCATTAGCAAACGACAGGTCTTATATTGAGACCATCAAATCATTTCCTATCAATGTTGAAGTAAGAACAGTAAAAACTTTTAACTCCAGCCCTTCCTTAGGAGGCATTTTCTCATTGCCAGGTGCAATAGTGCCCGCAGCTAATGCAGCGGGAGCAGTTACGATTGAATTAAACACTTCGATGATTCTTTTACCGGCGATTCCAATGAAAGTAAGATATTGGGATAGAAGAGTCGGCTTTTTTGCCGATCGTTTTACTGCATTTACCGACGAACAGCACCGGGTTGAAACCAATACTTTCGCTATTCGATGGAGATTAGAACCTAAAGCTGAAGACGTCGAAAAATGGAAACGAGGGGAAGTGGTAGAACCCAAAAAACCGATCGTCTATTATATCGACCCGGCAACACCAAAAAAATGGAGAAGTTATTTAATTCAAGGAATCAATGACTGGAACATCGCTTTTGAAAAAGCGGGTTTCAAAAATGCAATCTCGGGGAAAGAATGGCCGGCCAACGACCCCAGCATGAGCCTCGAAGATGCGCGATATTCTGTATTGAGATACTTCGCTTCCGATGTTGAAAATGCCTATGGTCCTGAAGTTCATGATCCACGTAGCGGTGAAATTTTAGAAAGTCATATCGGCTGGTATCACAACGTAATGAAATTAGTGCACGACTGGTATATGATCCAGGCTGCTGCTGTAGATCCTAAGGCAAGGAAAATGAAATTCGATGATTCGCTAATGGGGCAGCTAATCCGGGTTGTTTCTTCTCACGAAGTAGGACATACTCTTGGACTGAGGCACAACATGGGTAACAGCAGCACAACGGCGGTTGAAAAATTACGTGATAAAGCTTGGGTAGAAGCTAATGGACATACAGCGTCAATCATGGACTTCGCCCGTTTTAATTACGTAGCGCAACCGGAAGATCAAATTTCAGATAAAGGTTTATTTCCGCGTATTGGCGAGTACGATAAGTGGGCGATTCAATGGGGTTATGGGTACATACCCGGAAATACAGAAGTGGAACAAAAAGCTACCAGTAATAAACTTATTATTAAAACTCTTAGCTCAAATCCACGTACTTATTTTGGTACTTACGAATTTGGCAATACAAGCGATCCCCGAAATTTAAGCGAAGATTTGGGAGATAATGCGATGATTGCGAGCGCTTACGGAATCAAAAACCTGAAATTCATTTTAAAGAATTTATCAGACTGGACAAAAGAAGATGTTGACCAGAATGAAAATATTGATGAAATGTATACCCAATTAATAGGGCAATATCGCAGGTACATGGGGCACGTTACCGCAAATATTGGCGGTGTTTATGAAACAATTAAAACATCGTTTCAGGGTGAGCCGGTGTATGAAGTAACTCCAAAAAGTAAACAACGCGAAGCGGTAGCTTTTCTTCAAAACCAGGCGTTTAAAACGCCAACATGGTTAATGGACAAAAAAACCTGGAACAGGATTAATAATCCGGGTGAAACAGATCCTGTAGCTACGGTGCAGGAGACAGCCTTAAATAATTTATTGAACTCAGATAGGTTACACCGCATGCAGGAGTCGACTGAGCGGTTTGGAGCCACTAAAGCATACAGCGCACTTGAATTGTTTAACGACGTTCAAAACGGCTTATTTACTGAGTTAAAAACTAAGCAACCCATTGATAGTTACAGGCGCAGGTTGCAAAAGAATTATGTAGATAAGTTGAACAACTTTTTAAACCCCTCTAGTTCGGGGTTTACTATATCGTTCGGCAGAAGTAATTCTTTATCGTCAAGCGAACTAAGCCGCACTGATATTCCGGCTATTGCCCGGTTGCAGTTAGGCGAACTAAAAATGCAAGTGACTAACGCTATTGCAGGAACAACTGACAAGATGAGTAAGATTCATTTGATAGATCTTAAGGAAAGAATTAAAGAAGCTCTTGACCCGAAGAGATAACTGCAAAACTTTGATATATTAATAGCCCGGCAAATACTACCGGGCTTTTTAATTTATTTTATTTGGTTACAGGCGTAGGGCACTTCCCCGAACATCGTTGTGTCACTCCCTTGTACCGACAATCAATATTCTACTTCTTCGATATTGTTTTCTTCTCTTGTTACCTCCTATCTCCTGCTTTCTATCTCCTGCTTCCCGGTTCCAGCTGTAAAGTTTACCTCATCTACTCGTACCTCAGTGCTACTATCGGGTCTAATTTAGACGCCTTAATTGCCGGCCACAGGCCTGCGGTTAATCCTACTATACTACAGATGATTATTCCTGTTACTACCCAACCCCATGGCACCACAAACCCTGTTCCCAAAACCATTGAAAAGAGGTTTCCAATCAATACACCCAGTATTATTCCGAAAAAAGCGCCTAGTAGGCTAATAATAATAGATTCATAGAGAAACTGGTTTCTTATGCTTTTTCGTGTACCACCCAACGCTTTGATCAGTCCAACTTCTTTGGTTCTTTCCGTTACCGCCACGAGCATAATATTCATAAGTCCTATTGCAGCACCTATCAGCGTTATTAAACCAATTGCTCCCGCAGAACCCGAAATACTTCCCAACAGGCCAATCATTGTTTCAGCAATGCTATCACTTTTATCAATAAAGAAGTTTTCATTGTCCTTTAAATCCAACCTTCGTATCGCTCGAAACGTTCCCGTCGCTTCACCAATGGCAGGCTCGAGGCGAGTAATATCATTCACCATGACATTGATCGTATACGAAGACCCGGCATTAGGCAATCGCCTCACATTCGTATAACTGCTGACTACCACCTTATCCATTTGCATAAACGGGCTGCTGCCTTTCGATTTTAATAAACCAATTACACGGTAAGGAATATTTGCAATTCTTATAATCTTATCTACAGACGCTTCCTGGTTCTTAGGGAATAGCTTTTTCGCCACATCACTTCCCAACAAACAAACGTTTCGCCCTGTCTCTACATCTAACCTACTGAAGTTGCGGCCCGATTGCAAACTAAATCCATTAATTAAAAGGAAATTTTCGTCACCACCGGTGATACGAACCACCGGGTTTGTTTCCTTATTTCCGTACTTGGCAATTTGAGAATTGGGCCCCGACAACTGCAAGCCCACCAAAGAAGGAAATTTGTAGTTTTCTTTAAATAATTTGGCCTGGGTATAAGTAATAACTTTTCCAACATTCGAATTCTTGTTACGTTTTTGGCCCTTCTTCGACTTTGACACATTGCTGTTGTTACCCCCTATATTGATATTTCTCTCCTTAAAACGCAGGGTAAAGGCATTGGCTCCCAGAGTCGAAAAGCTTTCTTTCAAACTCTGGTTCATGGCCTGGATGGCTGTTATAATGCCGATCAAAGCCATGATTCCAAAAGCAATAATGGCAACTGTAATTCCCGTTCTTAATTTATTGCTTTTAACCGTTCTGTAAGACAATGATAAAATGTCGGAATTTTTCATGCCCATAATAACTAGCTTAATAACTAAAGATAAGAAAGAAGCGCAAGGAAGAATAGGGCGATGAAAATAAACAGTAAATACAGGAAGGATTAGCTTTGAGCCCTGCTTTCGATGATTAAATATGACGAGGGAAACAAAGTCGCTGCTCGATTTTGGCTTTATTAAGTGTTCAAGAGCCGATCCGGAACCTTCACTGTTCCATTAAGTTTCAGGGAGATTGATTAATTAAGTATTTAAAAATCGCCCCTGATTTTATTTGTGCAAACTAAAGTTTTCTTTCTTACAGTCACCTACTATAATGGGCTGAATAACTATAATAATTTAGGGAGAGGCTGCATACCGATCGAAAGGTACAAGTGAGTGACACAACGATGTTCAACACTTATTATAATGCTTGCGCCAAAAAAATCAAAACCTAAATATTAAGTGAGGCTAGAAATAGAGAAGACTGAGAAGTGCATTGGGATAAACTCCCAACACTACGATTATTACAGCAACCCCCAACAATAAATATTTGAAGCCGGAAGTAACCGGAGCAAGAACAATATCTCCATCTTTAAAATACATCGCCTGTATGACCTTGAAATAGTAATAAACGCTAACCGCTGCAAACAAAACGCCGATTACAACAAGGCCAATATAATTACCGGTTTTTACCATAGCTGCAAGCATGTAATACTTTGCAAAAAAGCCGGCGGTTAAAGGAATCCCTGCAAGGGAGAGAAAAAAGATAGTAACCAAAGCTGCTATTAACGGTTGGGACTTTGCAAGACCGTTAAAACCTTCCAGGGTCATATCTTCCATTTTTGCAAGCACGGCAAATATCCCTATAGTAGAGAGGCAATAAGCGGCAGCATAAAGAAGTAGTCCTTCCTTGGCTGTATCGTTTACAGCAAATATTGCAAACATCATAAAACCTGCCTGTGCAATACTTGAATAAGCAAGCATTCTTTTAACGCTTTGCTGGAAAACCGCAGTTAGATTTCCAAAGGCCAAAGTTAGAACGATCACTATTCCAATAAGACGATCAGTCTGGCTTCCCATAGTTCCTGTACGTGCTTCGAACAACCTTATAAAAGCCGCAAAACCTGCAACCTTTACAACCGTAGCCATAAAAGAGGTAAACACAGCGGGTGCGCCGTCGTAAACGTCAGGGGTCCAAAAGTGAAAGGGGGCGGCAGAGACCTTGAAAGATAAGGCGATAAAAAGCAGCACCAATCCCAATGCTTCAAGGTAAGAAAGCATACGGGTACCATTGTGTTCAATCAAAAAAGTACCTGCTGTACCATACAACAACGCAATACCCATCAGTAGGATACCGGTAGAAAATGAGCCCATTAAAAAATACTTCAAGGACGCCTCATTTCCCTTCAAATTTCTTTTATCGCTGCCCGTTAGAACGTATAATGGAATAGACAGAACCTCGATACCTATAAATAACATGAGTAAATTGGTGTAAGAAGTAACTATACCAACGCCGCACAAAACAAAAAATATCAAAGCATATGATTCGGCAACATTGTTTCCCACTTTTTCAATTTCCTTTCCGCTAAGCATTACATATACTAGAGTGGAGAAAATACAGATGCTATTAAATAACAGCCCGAACTTTTCGAAATGAAGAAAATATTTTACGTCAACATTTATTAGGGAAAATCCATTGCCTTCACTAACATTAAATACGAGTAACACCAATAGGGCTGCAGCTGCTATATGTTTATAAGCAGAACGGTTATGTATAAAAATGCCAGAAAACATCATTACCACCCCAAAAATCGCCGAAAGTATAATCGTATTCATAAGTAAACCTTGATTCTGCCTGCTATTTTATTTGTGCACTAATTTTTGTAACAGTATCGTTGGTAAGGTTGAGCATTGGCTGTGGAAAAACTCCAAAAATCAGCACCACTGCTACCAAAACACCCAGCATTAGCTGTGTGTTAACCGGGACGTTGATCTCATAATTTTGTTTGCCGGTTAGTTCACCATAAAATATCTTTTGCACCATCCATAAAGTGTACACAGCAGCAAGTATGATACTGATACCTGCAACACCGCCCAAGATAACACTTCGCTGGAAAACGCTGTTAAACATGAGGAACTCGCCAACAAACGAATTGGTTAAAGGGAGCGCTATATTGGCAAAAGCCATAACAACAAACAATATTGCCAGGGTTGGCGCTTTCTGTGCGAGCCCGCCCAACTCGCTTAATTTACGGGTTCCTGTTTGTTGTTCAATAACATCTACCACAATCCATAACCCAATGATATTTACGCCGTGCGCAAACATCTGAAAAAGTACGCCCTGTATTCCTACAGCACTTCCTGTAAACAGGCTCGCCGCCATTAAACCTATGTGAGCAATGGAGGAATAGGCAATCAATCTTTTCATATCATCCTGCCTGATTGCTATAAGACTCGTGTAAATCATTCCGACAACGGCCATAATCATTATTACATCCGCCATTCTTACAGAAGCGTTTGGAAACATTGGTAAAAGCCACCTAACTACACCAAACACGCCCATTTTCACCATAACGCCGCTTAGTACCATTGTTACTGCAGTGGGGCTTTGTTCATACGTATCCGGCTGCCAGGTGTGAAAAGGAAATACAGGCATTTTTATAGCAAAGGCGATAAAGAATAACCAGAAAACAAAGTTTTCTTCACCTGTTGTTAAACTTAAATTCTGCAACGCCGATATCGCAAAAGAATGACCCGGTGTTTTAAAATTCACATATAAAATACCCACGAGCATTAGTAGTGAACCTAAAAAGGTATAGATGAAGAATTTAAAAGTAACTGCGATTCTTTTTTCACCCCCCCATTTAGAACAAAGAAAATAGGCGGGGATCAGCGCAAGTTCCCAGAAGAAGTAAAACAGTAACAGATCCGTTGCACAGAATACACCCATCAAACCGGCCTGGGTAAGTAACATAAACCCGTAAAATGCATTCGGACTTTTATACTTGTTATTATATGTTGATGCAAAAATAACAGGGAAAGAAACCGCAGTTAAAAGTGTAAGCATTTTCCCCATTCCGTCTAAAGAAACAGAAAAACGGCTACTTAACATAGGTAACCACGAAGCATCGAAGGAAACTGAACTGCCGTGTTGAAAAAGTGTGATGAGGGAAATCGCAAGTGTAACAACTGCACTTAACAAAGCCCATGCTTTTGCACTCCTTTCTTCTTTTATAAAGAAAGACAGCAAGCCTGTGAGTAAAGGAACAACAATTAATAAAACAGTGGTCATACTTTATATTTACCTGCAGTTTATTTAGAGAAATAGTTTAGGATAGGATTTAAATTATTACCGTAGAACACGAGGATGATCATCAGTACCATGCTTAGTACCATTAGCAGGATATAATTTCCTACCTGGCCGCTTTGCATCAAGCGAATTTGTCTTCCTGCATAATTTACTCCCCGTCCTACGCCGTTTACAATACCATCAATTCCACTCTTTTCTATCACATTTTTGAAGAAATTGGCCATCGCCAATAACGGTCTGGCTACAATTGCATCGTAGAGTTCGTCGACATACCATTTTTCTGCAAAGAATTTTCCTGCGCCTTGAGGTTCTGCTATTTCAGGCTTTTTGCTAAAGCGTGTCCAGGCATAAATAATGGCGATCACGGCAAGACCAACAGAAACGCCCATGAGCATATATTCTGTTCCATGATCCAAACCATGAGCGGCTTCAGAAGACTTAGCAATAACGGGTGAAAGAAAATGTTCAAGTGCATGTGCATTCGGCGCGAAAACTTCGGGAATACCAACAAAACCACCTACAACACTCAAGATGGCCAAAATGATTAAAGGAATGGTCATTGCGGATGGACTTTCGTGCAGGTGATGTTCCTGCTCGTGAGTTCCGCGAAACTGACCGAGGAAAGTCATCGCGTATAACCGGAACATATAAAAGGCGGTCATTCCTGCGGTAATAACTCCTACCACCCACAATACTTTATTATGCTCATATGCTGCAGCCAGTATTTCATCTTTACTAAAAAAGCCACTAAAAGGCGGAATTCCTGATATTGCAAGGCAAGCCAGCAAAAAGGTAATATGCGTGATTGGAAGGTATTTCTTTAGTCCGCCCATGCTACGTATATCCTGCTCGTGATGCATGGCATGAATAACACTACCGGCGCCAAGGAACAATAAGGCTTTAAAGAAAGCATGTGTCATTACATGAAAAACCGCGCCTGTATAGGCACCGACGCCTAAACCTAAAAACATATATCCCAACTGGCTAACTGTTGAGTAAGCCAATACTTTTTTGATGTCGTTTTGCTTTAATGCTATTGTAGCCGCAAGGAAAGCTGTCGCGAGGCCGATTACGGCGACAACAGTTTGTGTAACCGGAGCCATGTTATATAACACGTTACTTCTAACGATCATATAAATACCGGCGGTAACCATGGTTGCAGCATGTATCAGTGCAGATACAGGGGTCGGACCGGCCATCGCATCGGGCAGCCAGGTATACAAAGGAATTTGAGCACTTTTACCCATAGCGCCTACAAATAACAATAATGTAATAGCTGTTACTTCGAAAGTGCTGAAGGTTGAAGCGTTTGCAAAAACATCAGAATAATTGACTGTTCCAAGCTTACCCAGTATCCAGAACACAGCCAGTAAAAAGCCCAGGTCACCAATGCGGTTCATAACAAAAGCCTTGCGAGCTGCGTAGTTATAGTTATTGTTTTTAAACCAGAAACCGATCAACAGGTACGAACAAAGCCCTACTCCTTCCCAGCCAATAAACATGATAACATAGTTGGCACCCAGCACCAACAGCAACATCGAGAAAACAAACAGGTTAAGGTAAGAGAAATACCGGCCATAATGCTCATCCTCTTCTTCCTGCATGTAAGCAGTTGAATACACATGAATAAGAAAACCGACACCGGTAATAATTAATAAGAATAAAGATGATAGCTGGTCGACCTGGAAAGCAAAAGGTATGGTGAAAGCAGGAAGCTTGATAAATTCAAATAAGGTGATCACCTGGGGTTGAAAGCCATCTTGTTTTACCTCGAAAAAAATACCAAGACTAACGGCAAAGGATGCAAGTATAACACCACAGCCAATGAGGCCCATCAACGATTTTGAGAGTATTTTACGACCCAATCCATTGATAAGAAAGCCTATCAAAGGAAACAATGGTACCAGATAAACAAGTTTGCTCATAGTGAACCCCCTCCCAACCTCCCCGGAGGGGAGGAGTATAGGAATATTTTTAATTTACAATACCTCCTTCCTTCTCTCTCCCCTGCGGGGGAGAGCCGGTGAGTGGCTAATTTTTCAATCTATTTAAGAAATTTACGTCTACCGAATGCGTATTCCTGTACATCATAACAATAATGGAAAGACCAACGCAAACTTCGGCTGCAGCCACTACCATGATAAAAAACACGAATAGCTGCCCGTCGATGCCAACAGTGGAATTAGGAGCCGATGCAATTGCATTTCCATTGTGCATTTTCGAAAAAGCCACCAACATTAGGTTAACAGCATTGAGCATCAGCTCAACACACATAAATATAATGATCGCATTCCGGCGCGTAAGTACTCCTACGACCCCGATGCAAAACAAAACGACCGACAGTGTTATATAATATGTTATTGGCATAGACACCCCAACCCCTAAAGGGGCTATTTAAGCCACATCGAATAGATGTAGTTGTTAAAAATATTTTTTGTAACCGCCCGGTATTCCCGCTTCGGAACCGGGAATTAATCCTTCTTCCCTATCACCACTGCACCTACCATTGCACTTAAAAACAAAACACTGCTTATTTCAAAAGGTACCACGTAGTCTTTAAACAATGCCATTCCCAAAGTTCTGATCAAACCAATATTTCCTTCTTTCAGCATTGCCGTAGCTTTCTGCATTTCAGAAGCGCTCCTTACCACATCGATCATAATAAGCATGAGGCAGCCTCCTGAAATTACTCCAGCCATCTTCAACCGGTTGTTTTTCTTTGGTTCAGAATCACTGTTTAAGTTCATGAGCATCACAACAAACAGGAACAGCACCATGATAGCACCGGCATAAACAATAAGATTGACTATTGCAAGAAATTGAGCATTCAACAAAACATAATGCCCGGAAATCGCGAAGAATACTATTATAAGCCACAGAATACTGTGAACAGGATTTTTACTTATTAAAACCATCGTAGCACCTAAAAGTGCCAGGGCAGACAGGAACCAAAATAAAATTTCAATCGTACTCATTAGTTGCGGTTAGTATGTCTGGTATTAGTGTGTTGTCGGTGCTCGTTCCCCTTTTGCCTTTTCATATTCTTCGGGTTGAGTAAGCGGGTTAGGTATCAACAACTCTTCTTTACCATATATAAATCCCTTGCGCTGGTAATTAGCAGGCGCAAATGTTTCACTCAAATAAACGGCATCTTTAGGGCAAGCTTCTTCACACAAACCACAGAAGATACAACGCAACATATTTACCTCATACTTTGCTGCATATCTCTCTTCACGGTACAAATTTTCCTCTCCTCTTTTTCTTTCTGCCGCCTCCATTGTTATTGCTTCTGCGGGGCAAGCCAGCGCACACAAGCCACACGCAGTACAACGTTCGCGACCTTCTTCATCCCGGTTCAATACGTGTAATCCACGCCATACTTTTGCAAACGGACGTTTTTCTTCCGGGTAACTTACGGTAGGTACTTTCTTAAATATATGACTAAACGTAATAGCCATGCCCTTGAAAATTGCCGGAAGGTATAGCCTTTCCAGGAAGCTCATGGGCTTTCGTTCTACTTGTTTTACTTTTTTTGTTAACGGTTGCATATTATAAATGCTGGTCAAATTAAGACCAACAGCTTATTTAAAAGGTTTGCAAAAATATTTTTCTACTCCTTACCCACCAACTTTATTTATTACCCTAAATCCCTAAAGGGACTTTGAATACATTATTGTTCGCAGGCATTCTATCTTTTCTCTACATTGTTCCCGCCACGGCGGGGGTGACTTGTACTAACAACGCTTGTTCAGTTTTAAATTTTCACTCGCCAAATTGAACATTGAAAATAGATCATCAAGCATTTAATGGACCGAACTACAGCTAAAACCTTAATATTCGATTCTCAATTTTCAACTATAAATCGAAGAACTTTAATATACTCCTTGTTTAATATCCTTACTACCGATGAACGAAATGCGACGCAACGATGTTTAACCGGAGCGATTTCGCTTGTACCAAAAACAGTTTTTAAACAAACAATAGAAAAAGTAATTAATGCATAAATCCCCCCTCCACTTGCGGTTCAATTTCAGCCTCCGCAACAGCACACTCTCATAAGCCTCCCCCTTAGGAAAGGTTTGCAGGGGCTTCTATCCTTGCCTCCACAAGATAACGGCACCAGTAATAAACATATTTACCAATGCAAGTGGAATTAGCGATTTCCATCCAAGGTTCATTAGTTGGTCGTAGCGAAAACGTGGTAGCGTCCAGCGAACCCACATAAATATGAAAATAAAAATGAAGGCTTTACCGAGCAATGCGACTATTCCAATAATTGCCGCTATGTTAACAGGAAGGGCGGCTTCGTTTACAAAAGGCATATCGTAACCACCAAAATAAAGAGTAGCCATAATAACGCTGCTGATGAACATGTTGATGTATTCAGCAAACAGGTAAAAGCCCAGTTTCATGCTCGAATACTCCTGGTGATAACCAAAGTTCAATTCATTTTCGGCCTCCGATAGGTCGAATGGGGCGCGGTTACACTCTGCAAAAGCACAAACAAGAAAGATCAGAAAACCTAAAGGCTGGTAGAATATGTTCCATACTCCGCCTTGTATTTGCTGCTCCACGATTGTTTTCATGCTAAGGGAGCCTGTCAGCATTAACAAAGCAATGAAAGAAAGTCCCATGGCAAGTTCATAGCTGATAACTTGCGATGCACCGCGCATGGCCGCCATTAAAGAGAACTTATTGTTACTTGCCCAACCACCGATCATAATTCCATACACGCCTGTACTAACAACGCCAAAGATGAAAAGCATGCCGATGTTAATATCAGCAATTTGCAAAGGAATATGACGATCGGCTCCAAATAAGGTAAAATGAATTTCGTTACCCCATGGAATTACTGCACTCGTCATCATTGCCGTTAACATTGCCAGACACGGACCTAAAATAAACAATAGCTTACTCGAAGTATTAGGGATAATTTCTTCCTTAAAAAAAAGCTTACCTCCATCGGCAAGCGGTTGTAAAATCCCAAACGGACCTGCGCGGTTCGGTCCCTTCCGATCCTGCAAAATAGCAGCTACTTTACGTTCGCCGTAGGTTGAATACATAGCTATCACGAGTGAAGCGGTTATGATAGCACCTATTAAAACAAGTTTTTCTACCAGTAAAGCGATGTCAATCTGTAAAAAAATCATTCGTTTATTAATTTCTTTTTTCGTTAATCAGTTTTTTTGTTTTTTCAATTAATGGCTGAACGTCTTCTTTAGCAAATACTATACAATCTCAATCGTCTCCGTCCTGCCTGTTATCGAATAAGTCTTTATAATTTTGGCATTTTCGGTGGACAGCTTGTTGGTTTTAATATAATTAAGATGAAATAGAGTTTTTAAACCTGAATGAGTTTTACTAAAAGCTTCACCTTTATAAAGTAAAGCAGAAACAGTGTAATAGGCTGCAAAATAGAGTCGATTTACAACGGCATTAAAAGGGCCGGCTTGAAAAAGTAATAAAGCTTCTTTAAAAGTTTCATTACTTCTTTTTGATCTGTATTCGATTATATCTCGTCTACTTTCCGTCATAAAACGACTCCATCTTTTTTTACTTCTCTAAAAGGCGTAGTCATCTTTAACTTCAGCCAAAACACTTTATTTCTTATTATTCCTGTTATCATTTTTCTTTTTCAAAAACTTCCCCCGTTGCCGGACCTTCAATTGCATTCAAATGAACTGAAGGCTTATTTACCTCGCTAACTGAATGAATGTCCATTAGTAGTTTCGGCTGACGGCCACCCATCACATTCGCAATTGTTTCATGAGGTCTTTTAACGCCTTCATAATGGCCGGCAGAAATAACTGAATGCCTTTTGATTTTCCGCGGGCCTTCTATAATCCAGTCGCTGGTTTTCTTTTTATCGAACCGGCAGGTATTACAGATCCATCCCGGCTTACCGTCAGGTGCATCTTCTACTTCGCCCCATTCATCTTTTCTTGCCGTAACCCGGAAGACGTCGTTACCACGGTTCCACAAAGTAACGCGACCGCAACACTTATCGCAGTCGCGGTGTGCATCTACTGGTTTTAAAAACCATACCCTGTTTTTAAACCGGAATGTTCTATCAGTAAGTGCTCCTACAGGGCAAACATCAATCATATTTCCGCTAAAGTCATTATCAATGGCTTTGGAAATATAAGTACTGATTTGTGCATGTTCACCGCGGTCAAGAATACCATGCACGCGGGTATCAGTGATCTGGTCGGCAATATATGTACAACGATAGCAAAGTATGCATCGTGTCATATGCAATTGAATGTAAGGCCCGATATCTTCTCTTTCAAACAATCGGCGCTGAAATTCGTACCGGGTATCTTCGCGGCCGTGTTCGTAACTGAGGTCCTGCAAATGGCACTCGCCCGCCTGGTCGCAGATCGGGCAATCTAAAGGGTGATTTAATAATAAGAATTCAACTACACCTTTCCTTGCCTCAATAACTTTTTCGCTGGTGATGCTTTTAACTACCATTCCATCCATTACGTTGGTGCGGCAGCTTGCTACCAGTTTCGGCATTGGCCGGGGGTCGGCAGTTGAACCTGCTGCCACCTCTACCAAACACGTACGACATTTTCCCCCGCTACCCTTTAATTTGCTGTAAAAGCACATGGCAGGCGGTGTAACATCACCTCCTATTTTCCGGGCCGCCAAAAGAATACTCGTTCCCGGCTCCACTTCAATGGTGATGTTGTCTATGGTTACTTTAAATAATTGTTTTTGTTCAGACATTAATTCCAAAATTTTAATTCATTGTACCTTCTAACAAATTTTCAAACCGTTGGGGCAACTGATCGATACAATATTTTTCTTTAAAAGTTTTTCTTGCATTTTCACCCATTCTTTTCCTGTCAACTTCATCATCTAATAAACTTTTCATTTTCACTACCAGGTCATCCACATTTTCACGCTCAAATAGCCTTCCGTTAAACCCGTCTTCAATCATGTCTGGAATTCCACCTGTTTTTGCACCTATTACAGGTGTACAGGTTGAAAAAGCTTCCAGAACTACCGTAGGCAGATTGTCCATCCGGCTTGGAACCACTAGAAAGCTAAGACAAGAAACAAACTTCAGTACTTCGGTATAAGCAATACCTCCCCGCCATTCTACTTTATCTTCTATTCCGGCCAGTTTTATCATAGCTTTCAGTTCTTCCTCCAGAACCCCTTTTCCCGCAATGACCAATCGTACTGAAGGTAACAAGACAGCAACTTTTACAAAAGCCTCAATCAAAATGTCTACCCCTTTCGACCTGTCTAACCGCCCGATAAAACCTATTAACTGCCCATCGCTTTTATTAACCTGGTTAGTATCGGCTAAAGCATTCGCGAAAACGTGCACCTTCTTTGTGTCAATTCCGCGAAAGTATCTAATAAAGTCTTTCTTAGAAGCAGTAGAAACAGGTAACATATGAGTCGCCTTTTTATAAATATATGATTTACGCCAAATATTAAAACGCTGCCTAAAAGAAAGGTATCCTTTATCTTCAATATGCTGTTCAACCATGGTATGAAAATAACAGACCCGTATTTTGACGGAAAACATCCACGAAACAACAAGCAGGATATCGGTCGCCGCAAAGTTAACAACGATAATGTCAGGTTTATGCTTACGTACCAACTTTACAGCAAATAAAAAATCCTTTATACCTGTTGGCCTTTTACCAGGCCAATTTAGTACCTCGAGTCGTTGATTAATTCGTTGAGGTCGTGCTAAATTCTTTTTTGCATTCAGGAAAAATACGTTGTTATTTTCTGATAGTGCAAATGCCAAAGCTTTTGACTGCTGACAAACAGAAATGTCGGACCAGTTGTGGGCAATAAATATTGTTTTATCTTTTAACAACACATCAATTTTAACTTAACCAGGATAAATAAATAAAAACATTAATACTAGCCTGAATTCGCTGAATATGGATAAAACAGTACAAGAGTGCGACGCAAGTAAAGCCTTAAAGTAGTATTACAGGCCTGGCTACAAAAAGTTACTTTTTATGACCCTTATTTTAATCTTTGAACAAACCCATCATAAAACCTTCAACATTTTTCACATGCTGATCCATGCTGAATTTTGTTTCAAAATTTTCTTTGGCCTGTTTACCCAGTTCATTTCTTAATCCTTCATTGTCAACCAATGACAATATTGCATTTGCAAAAGCCGGAATATTCCCGACCTCCACCAAATAACCGTCTTTGTTATTTTCAATCATGTCAGGAATACCCGCAACGTCAGATCCAATAACGGGCACCGCAGCAGAAAGTGCTTCGAGGATAACGGTTGGAAAATTATCAATGCGGCTGGGAACTATAAGACAATAAGCTTCAGAAATGAATTTTCGGGACTGCTCATAATCGGTAAAATAACCGTGATAGGTTATTTTATCTTCAAGTTTGTGTTCTATGATCCAAGTCGTCAGCAGTTCAAGTTCAGGACCTGCACCTGCAATATCTAAACGTACATCCTCTCTGCCTGTTGACAGTCTTGCAAAAGCCTCTAAAACAACATCTAATCCTTTGCTTTTATCGAGCCTACCAATAAACCTGATCGACTTTACACCTTCCTGCCGGTGCGTGGCCATAGGTATCGGGTAAATGCCATTGTAAATTTTAAAGATCTTTTTTTCCGGTATTTTATAGCCCTCTTTTGCATCCCTTCTACCATACTCATTTAAAACAATCACATTTGTCGCCAGGCTATAGACCCACCTCCTTTTATCCACATTCCTCCTCGCAACTTTTTCATCATCTTTATCTGAATAAAACTGGCCTGAAAGTGTATGCATCCAGCAAATTCGATAGTTAACCCTAAGCAGCCATGATGCTAACATAGATACATTTGTCGCTCCAAAATGTACTATAAAGGCATCGGGTTTTTCTTTTATTATTTGTTTACAAGCAAAAAAAAAGTCTTTTAGGGTGTTCGGCCTTTTATGGGGCCATTCAATCACCCTTAGATTTTTATTTTCCTGGATAACCGGTGCACCTATTCTTGCTTGAGACAAGAAAATAACTTCATAATTTTCTGAAAGTTTTTTTGCTACAGCTTTCGTTTGAATATTAACGCCAACATCTGTCCAACTATGAGAAATGAAAACTTTACGAACCTTCATTAGATTTTATGCTGTTAAGGTTTCGAGTTGATCAGCATAATGCGCTAAACCAAAATTCCGAACCTGGCTTTCTTCAGGATTTAATACATGCCATTCAAACTCGTCTCTGAAGTGCCGGATTGCTGCTGCAACCGGCCAAGCGGCTGCATCCCCTAACGGACAGATCGTATTTCCTTCAATTTTTCTTTGAATGTCCCACAAAAGATCAATATCGCTCAACTTACCCTTACCGTATTCGAGATTATACAAAACGCGTTTCATCCAGCCAGTACCTTCCCTGCATGGGCTGCATTGACCACAACTTTCGTGGTGATAGAAACGGGCCAACGTTAGTGTATGACGAACAATACATTGGTCCTCGTCCAAAACAATAAATCCCCCGGATCCCATCATACTTCCTGTTGCAAAACCGCCGTCGGAAAGGCTTTCATAATTCATTAGCCGTGTTTCACCTTTGGCGGTTTTTAGTAGAAGGTTTGCAGGTAAAATAGGCACTGAAGAACCACCGGGAATACAAGCTTTCAATCTTTTCCCATTCGGAATACCACCACAATATTCATCACTATAAATAAACTCTTCAACGCTGATGGTCATATCAATCTCATACACACCGGGCTTATTAATATTTCCGCAGGCGCTGATCAATTTTGTTCCTGTTGATTTACCCATTCCAATTTTAGCATACTCCATTCCACCCATATTAATGATAGGCACTACTGCAGCTAACGTTTCCACGTTGTTTACTACCGTAGGCGAATCCCACAAACCTTTAATAGCCGGAAATGGCGGTTTAATTCTTGGATTACCTCTTTTACCTTCCAGGCTTTCAATTAGAGCCGTCTCTTCGCCGCAAATGTATGCACCAGCACCACGCTGTACATAGATCTGGCAATCAAAGCCGGTTCCTAATATATTTTTACCAAGCCAGCCGTTGTCATTCGCCTCAGCAATGGCATGTTCAAGAATATCAGTAATCCAGGCATATTCGCCCCTGATGTAGATATAGGTCCTGTTGCTACCTAGTGCGAAAGATGAAACGATTAAACCTTCTATTAAAAGGTGGGGTAAAAACTCCATCAGGTACCGGTCTTTAAAGGTGCCCGGTTCACTCTCGTCGGCATTACAAACAAGGTAACGGGGAACTCCCTCAGGCTTTGCAAGAAAACTCCATTTCATTCCTGTAGGAAATCCTGCACCTCCCCTCCCTCGTAAACCACTTTTTTTAATCTCTTCCACAATATCTGCCGGAGACATTTTAAAAGCCTTTTCTACAGATGCATATCCACCATTTTCACGGTATGCTTTATAAAACCGGATGCCCTCAATATTTGCTTTATCTATTAATAATTTCATAAGCCCTACATCGACTTTTTTAATATTTTTTGTTAGTCAGCTTTTTCCATTCTAGAGTACATCGTTGCGTCGCACACTTGTACTTTTTATCTCTATTCAATTTGCTTTAAAAACACTTACACAATTCCTCAAAATCTTCCATTAACATTTTTACGCCTTCCGGCTCACCCCAAACTTATCTTTCAGCATTCCAAACCTTGCTCCCAAAAGCTATCCTGTAACGGCATTCTAACGGTTCCACCTTCGGCCATTTTATTAAACACTTCATCAATTTCACCTGCTTCAGTTATTTCAACAGATAATTGTATGTTACCATTTGTAGATACTTCGTTTCCTTTGAAAGTACCAGAAATCAGAATCCTGTTTTCTCCAAAAACCAATCGTGCATGTAAAACCTTTTGTAGGTAATCTTCAACGGCTGGCATTGCACGGTCACCATACCTTTTAATATCAATACTTCGGTCGAAAGTCGCGGCGTAAAATTCATCGCTCCCTCAGCCCTTCGCTGGAAGTGGATGTATGGAGTTAGTTTCATTTTAAAAGTTATTTAGGATTAACTTTTACAGCCTGCCGTGCAAACAAACGCCACTTGCCTTTGTCCTTTGCCCATACCTGCATAATACTAATATTCAAAGACGAAGGACTTCCGGCTTTTATTGTAGAGGCTCTTAAAATATACCGAACCACTATTGCCTTTCCTGCATCCACCGTCACCAGCCTTTCCGAAGTTAGATTTGAATAAACCTCTTCGTTCGCCACCGCGTTACGAATCATAGTGGGCTTATCTTCGACAAGCCCGGTGGAGTGACCATAAGTAACACCGTCCGCTACCAGTTCATTGATTGCTGCACTGTCCTTTGCTTCGAATATAGCTTTATTTAACGCTTCCACTCTTACCCATACTTCGCCTTCCTTACCTGAAGATTGGGCAAAACCTGGGATGGTAAGTGAGGTCGCTAGTAATAAAACAAGGATTTGCTTCATAATAAGATTGATTTAATTATTTATAGCAGAAAGTTTCCTGCATTCTTCAATGATCTCATCTACTTTTTCGGGCGTTAAATGTTCGCGGTAGTGCTTTCCTAACTGCATCATAGGGGCATAACCACAGGCGCCTAAACACTCTACAGCTTTTAAAGTAAATAAGCCATCGGGCGTAGTTTCGCCCACACTAATTCCAAGCCTGGTCTTTATATAATTAATGATGTCATCACTTCCTCTAAGCATACAAGGACCTGTTTGGCACACTTCAAAAAGGTACCTGCCCACCGGCTTCATGTTATACATACTATAAAAAGTAGCTACTTCATACACTTCAATCGGCGTGATATTCAGTAAGGTGGCCACATAATCCATTACAGGAACATCGAGCCAGCCTCCAAATTCATCCTGCGCCAAATGAAGAACAGGAATTAAGGCACTTTTTTGTTTTCCTTCCGGGTAACGTGCAATCATCTCCTGCACTTTTGATAAACTTTGTTCTGAAAACTGTAACGACATTATCTCTTACGATTACTTTTTTAAACTATAACTGCAAACTACCCGACTAAGGAAAAAGCCATATAGAATTGCAGCTGATGAACGAAATGCGACGCAACGATGACCAACCAAGGAACTTCGGCCTGTACCAAAATTATCCATCCATTTCACCCGCAATCAGGTTAAGGGAACTCATACAAATAATCGCGTCACTTAACATACTGCCCTTTATTAACTCGGTGTATGCCTGGTAATAAATAAAACATGGTCTGCGGAAATGCAAACGGTAAGGAGTACGTCCACCATCACTGATCAGGTAAAAACCAAGCTCGCCATTACCGCCTTCAACACTATGATATACTTCACCAACAGGAATATCAGTTTCACCCATTATTATCTTAAAGTGATAGATAAGGGCTTCCATTTTTGTATACACGTCTTTCTTTTCGGGTAGGTAGTATTCAGGAACATCGGCATGAAATACTTCAGCATCCTTTCCTTTAAACTCCTGCACTTTCTGGTAGGCCTGGCGAATTATATTCATCGACTGCCACATCTCGTCGTTACGCACCAAAAAGCGGTCGTACACATCACCTGTCTTCCCTACCGGGACTTCAAATTCAAAATCCTCGTAGCTGCTGTAAGGAGAATGAACACGAACATCATAATCAACACCTGCTGCCCGTAGGTTTGGGCCAGTGAAACCATAATTAAGCGCTCTTTCAGCTGCGATTCCGCCAACACCTTGAGTACGCTCCATGAAAATACGGTTGCGATTGAATAGGTTTTCAAACTCTTTCAGCACCTTTGGATACTCGTTCAAAAACTTTTCGAGCTTTCTAAAGGCTATATCATTAAAGTTTCTTTCGAAGCCACCAATACGGCCAATATTCGTGGTAAGCCGCGAGCCGCACACTTCTTCCCAAATTTCATAAATCAACTCACGGTATTGCATTACATATAAAAAACCGGTAAAAGCACCGGTATCTACGCCAACAACCGAGTTGCAAATAAGGTGGTCGGCTATACGTGCGAGCTCCATTATTATTACGCGGAGATACTCCACCCTTTTAGGCAACGAAATACCTAAAAGTTTTTCGCAGGTCATATGCCATCCCATATTATTAATTGGGCTGCTGCAGTAATTCAACCTGTCGGTTAACGGCGTGATTTGGTATAAAGGCCTGCGTTCTGCAATTTTTTCAAATGCACGATGAATGTAACCCACCGTTTGTTCTGCATCCACTATTCTTTCACCATCAACTTCCAATATGTTTTGGAACACGCCATGTGTTGCCGGGTGAGTAGGACCCAGGTTTAACGTGGTGGTGGTCTTTTCAATACTTCCGACGGGAAGATTTTTATGATGTTCTACAAGAGACATTCTTTATTTTTTATGTAGTCAGTTCCGATACCTATCGGAATAATTCTATTTAACATCGATTCCGTAAGCGGGACGGGTAGGGTCGCTCACATAGACAGTAGTTTACACCTCAAATTGTTCCAAGAAACTTTTCATTTTCAACCTCATCAAAAATCGCTTGTAATGGAATTTCAAGTCCTTCTAAAACCCCGCCATGAATTGTTCCATGCTGCACCTTTTCAGATAAAATGAAAACATCATTCTCCAAAAAATATTGCTCAATAAAACCTTTTTTATAATCTATCAGCCAATATTCCTTAACTCCATTCTACGTATAATCGGCAAACTCAATTCCTCTATCCCTCTTTTAAGTACTTTCACTCAACACTTTAACTATCACATCCGGCGCAGGAAAAAACATGGTATCGTCGTTAAAAGTATCGGCGACTTCTTTGGGAAAAAAACATATATCCGGCTCAAAATCTTACGTCGCAGTTTTATAAGTAATTTTTCGCCTCTTACTACGCCTCGTTTATACTTTCTTGCAAACTGTTGAAATATGCCACTTAGATTGGCTATCACCACCGTATGTTTTTCTCTTGCAGGCGAAGAACATATTATTTCTCCGTTAATAAATTCCGCCTTTTTATCATCTCAAACATGTTCAAAAAAAAACATTTGTTTTTGCTTCTTCCAAAAGCAAATATTGCTGCAACTCATTTACATAGTCGGGCAATTTTGGCCAGTCTAATATGTCTTTCAAAACACTGTCCATATAATACTATTGCCATGTGCGATCTTTATCTGCTTCATTAATTGTAGTTGCAGCGTTTTCCGACCTTTTATTTCCGTAATCAAGATCTCCACCCCTTCCAAACATCTCGTCATCTTTATCAATTCTTGATTGGTCCTCTAAAGGAAACTCTTTCCTCATCGGAAAGTAATCCATCTCCTCAACGTTCAAAATTCTTTTGAGGTTAGGGTGACCGAGGAAATTTACACCATAGAAATCATAGGTCTCTCTTTCCATCCAATTGGCAGCTTCGTATAAGCTGGTGGCAGTAAAAATATCAGGATGTGCAACAGGAATAAATGCTTTAAACCTTATACGAACATTATCTACGAGGTTATGCAAATGATAGACAACAGCAAGTTCTTCTCCTATCCTTTCAGGGTAATGCACTGCGCAGAGGTCTGTAAGAAATTGAAAACGCAACTCCTCGTCGTCGAATAGGAATTGCATTACTTTCATATTCATTTCGGCGGCAGCCGTAAAAGTTAGCATGCCGTATGGCTCCTCAAACACCCCCACTGCTTCTCCGAATTTTTCTTGTAAACGTTCTTTTATACGTTCGTTAGTTAAAACCATCTATAGAGTTTGAAAATTACATAATTCGAACATTCAAACAGGCCATTTAAAAATCTGCCGTCTTCAAAAGTTCAAATTCTCCAACTAAACATTTACTGTATTCCGTAGCTTTCCATCAGCAACTTGTATTGATCACCATTTCTCCGACGCAGGCTTTCGTTGTGCACCAGGTCCTGGATGCGTAATACCCCGTCAATAATTGCTTCGGGGCGTGGAGGACAACCTGGCACATAAACATCTACTGGTACCACCTGGTCGATCCCCTGGAGTACACTATAAGAATCAAAAATACCTCCTGAGCATGCACATGCGCCGACGGCCATTACCCAACGAGGTTCTGCCATTTGCAGGTAAACCTGCTTAACTATTGGCGCCATTTTTTTCGCAATTGTCCCCATTACCATCAACAAATCACATTGGCGGGGAGAGAAGCCCAGCCTTTCACTACCAAAACGAGATAAGTCGTAATGGGAACCCATTGTTGCCATAAATTCGATACCACAGCAACTTGTTGCAAAGGGTAAAGGCCACATAGAGTTTTTACGAGCCAATCCTATAATTTTATCGAAAGATGTAGCCATAAAACCTTCACCCATATAACTTTCGGGAGCTTCCAACTCCTTAACGTGTGTTTGAAATCTTACCGGACGAGCCATAATTTGTCTGATTTAAATACTCCTCAAAATAACCAAAAACGCACAAATTTATCTTATTAAAAGTGTAAAAGCCAAAAGGCGCTCATGCTAGGCCGCAAAAGTAGGACAAGTGCATGAATTTCAAATAAATCATTCAACACATTCACCTTCCATTATAATAATTTCCAGCTGCTTGTTTTTGCTAAAATTGAAAAGAACTGAATAATGAATTATGTTATGCAAAAAAAGTTCCAGATTACTCTTTTGTATGCAAGGAGAATATATCACGCCCATATTGCCCCCAGACCGCTCCTATCGTTTTCGCAGTTCCTAATTAACAAGCAGGCGTGTAAACAATAATGTTTGGCGTATTTGGAAGATGAACAATGGTTGGTAGTACAGAAGGAAGTGAGATCACCAAAGGAATCAATTCGGATAACGATGTATAATATTTAATCTAAGGATGGTCAAAAAATACTAGTAAAAAACTAATCTTCCCATTGTAGCGCACCTTTCTTAATGATGTAGAAAAACCCTGCAAGAAAAAACCCTACGAACATTGCCACGGCGCCAAATCCACTCCAACCTAATTCTCGAAAGTTGACAGCATAAGGGTAGAAAAAGATTACTTCTACATCGAACAATACAAAAAGGATGGCAACCAGGAAATACTTTACTGCCATAGGTTGGCGTGCATTTCCAACGGCTTCAATACCGCTTTCAAAATTCTGAAGCTTGTCGTTTGTACTTCTCTTAGGACCCATCAAGTGAGTAGCACCCATCATTACCGCTATAAAGCCTATGGCAAACAGGAACTGGAGCCCGATTGGAAAATAATTTGCAGAAGAACTTACCTCGTTAACAGCAGCATCTAAAAAGTACATGTATTGAATTTTCGATGTAAAAATAAGAACTCTCATCAGATTACGTAAAATAAAAACTCCCCGTTAAAAATAACGGGGAGTTTTTAAGAAAAGAAAAGTTTACTTAGTTCTTCTTGGCGGGGTGGTGGTCTTTTTAGGAGTTCCACCGTCACCTGCACTTTTCCCGTTTACCGCTCTTTCCAATACAGGTTTTGCCTGTGTTGCGAAAGAGTCAGCAGGATCAACTGCAAGAATTTTATTTACAGCATCCAACGCTTTTGGATAATCCTTCATTTTGTCAGCTGCTGTAGAGGCTACATAATAAAGCTGGCTTTTTATTTTTGAAGCATTTTTTGCGGCATCCTGCTGGGTTAAGAAATCAATGTATTGTTGAATTTCGTCAAAGGGTCCGGCTCCTGTTGAGTCAGCGGCTTTAGCACCACGAACAAGCAAAGAGTAACCATACTCCTGGTCGGGGTACTTCTGAATGTAAAGCCTGCTTATACTGTCGGCCGCCGCAAAGTTGTTGGCCCTGATAGCAGCATCAGCATAAAGATACAAATCGCGGTTGCTTAACTCTGGCTTAACTGCAGCGAGCTTACGGTACCAATTCAACTGCTCGCCATAAGCACCCGCTTTACCTAATGATTCAGCAATAGTGTTTATATATTTAATCCTGTTTGCAGGAACTGTATCTGCGTTCATGGCTTTTTCTAAGTATGAGGTTGCTAAAGCAGACTGGCCGGGAAACTTAAGTAAAAGGTTACCTGCAAACTCATAGATAGCTGGTTTCACTTTTTCTGCAGGAACGGTAGCCAAATAAGACTCCAAATTTGTTCTCGCTTGTAAACTATCGCCTAACCTATCGTAGTTGTATGCATAGATAACTTTTAAGCCAGGGAAGTTTTTGCATTGACCACTTTCCATTGCTTTCGCCCTTTCAAGCGACTCCTGGTATTTACCCGCGCGGAAAAGATAATCAGCATAAGCTGCATCTGTGCTACAATCTTTATCTGAATTTGCGATGTACTTTTCAAGGTACTCTTTGGCTTTATTTACGTCACGATTGGCATAGTAATCATACAATTCCAGGTATGCTGGTGCATAAGCCTGGTCTCCTGTTACTGCCGTATTATAATATTCTAAAAACCTGTCGGTATTCCCCTGGCTTTCAAAAATTTTACCAAGGCGAAATTTAGCCTTTGCATTATTTGGATCTGCTTTTAGAGCATTGGTATAAGCTTCATAAGCGTTACCACCCTGATCGGGTCCTAATTTCAGGTAATTCATGCCCAGATTTACAAATACGTCTGCGTTGGTAGGATCAAGTTCAGCTGCTCTTTTTAATTTTTCTATGGCGTAAGCAGGATCTCCGATGTTGGCAGCACCATCAGCATTTGCACGGCCAATGGCATTTAGGATATTTACGTCTTCTTTTTTCTTCTTTGTAGTGGCTGTAATAGCAGCTTCAAAACGTTGGCGGGCAGCGTCTTTTTTACCTTCCAAGGTCTCAACATGACCCATACCTACCCAAACAAGCGGTTCGTTAACGCCGGCGGTTAATGCATCCTGGTACACCTTTTTTGCCCCGGCGATATCCTCCATGCCTAAATATGTCTGACCTAACCAGTAAATCGCTTCTGCATTTTTTGGATTAGCAGCTACGGCTTTTTCCAATGTTTGCTTTGCAGTCGTTGTTCGTCCATAATATAAGCTCTTCCGGCCTTCATCAGCGGTCTGTGCTATCAACAGCTTACCTGTAAACAAAAACGCTAAAAGCAAAGTCGTTAGTTTCTTCATGTGTCTTAGTTTTTGATGTTGTTTTTTATTCACTTTCTTTAATGTTTGTGGTTCTCCGGTTAAATCCTATTCTTGCTGGAACCAGTAAAGCTCTTCGAAATATTAATTGTCCTCTTTCAGTGGAGAGAAATTGTACAAACCTTGATCCTAAACCGGCGTAGTTTTCTTTGAGCACGTAATACAATCCCCGTACCAAAGGGTATTGGTCAAATGTTATTGTTTGTTGCGAGGGTTTAGCAAACACATTCTTATCGCAATTTTTACATTGAATTAAAGCCATTTTAACTTTTGTCAAAGCCTGCTCCTGCTCTTTGCTCTGCGGGTTCGTCATCCAGCTAATGCCAACAAAGCCTACAGCACCTGTCGTGGTGGCAATATAATTAATCAGATCGGCACTACTTTTAGCCCCTGTGATATTTTTACCGAAACCTGCACCTTGCAAAACGGAGTCTCTTAAATATCGAACAGTACTGGTAGCAGTATTTCCATCGATCGCAACATTTAAATTTCTATTTCCTTTACCAGCCAGAAGATCTTTAATTTCCGGAACAGTGAAAATCGAATCAGGGCTGTTTGCGTTTACAACAACTACAACTGCATCTTTGGCTAATCGGGCGAATTCAGGCTTAAACTCAATTTTGGCATCGAAATATTTTGTTTCATCACGGCTTAGTTCCCTTGAAATAATAATAACTTTTGTGCTATCTTTTTCCAGGTCACGAATACACTCTGCTTCAGGTTTATATTCGGCAATTACCTTTACTTCAGGATATGCCGATTCAAACACCTTCAGCTGCTCTGCCATAACAGGTTGAAAACTTTCATCAACACTAATCCGAAGTGTATTATTAGCCAAGGGATCAGAAGCTTTGTTGCTTGTTGAATCATTGTTGCACCCGCCAAGTAGTAAGCTTATTCCTGCCAGTAAAATTGTCCATTTCTTCATGTCTAAAAATAATCTTTCTTATAACCCCTGTAAATTCTCCAGATACCATAAACCCCGCATATCGCTCCAAAGATAAATCGGAATGTTCTGTCAAAGCTTTGCATTTCAAAACCAAAACTTTCAGCAAAAAAAAGGAAAAATGCGCCTGCAAGATATAATACACCCATCGTGTAATCCATTACTGACCGCATTGTTCCATAACTCCTGCTTCTTTTCTCCCTGTAGTCGTTTTCCATTATATCCGTTTAAACGTTGGCAATATAAATACTTTTCGAATGAAAATTGCCTTATTAACTCATACCAGATCAATGGATTGGGTTAAAATCCGGCAATAATACTGTTTTTATTTTTCAATTTGAAGCTGAAAATTCTCTGTGACCTTTTATAATTATTCGATCTTTTTAAAACTCCTTGTGGTACGCTTCTAAAGATTCCTTACTCATCTTTTTTTTTCTGCAGTTTCAATTGAGTTGAGAATTTCAATAATTGCAGGTGTCGAATTCTTCCATTTCTATTATTTCAGAGGCAATTACCGCGCCACTTTCGGTCAACATTCACACCATATTATCGAGTTGTTCCCTGTACAATAATTCTTTCACCACCGGTAAAAATTCAGGTGATTCTACTTTAGATGCAAAGAGAAACCAAATCCATAAAGTTTTTAAATAAGAGAAAGTTAATTGACCGCGACAACTATCGAAGCGTCTTGAAACTGGAAAATCTTTCGCAATTTAAGACAGATGTTTTTGAGACAGGCATTTTAACAATATTAAACATAGTTGCGTCGCATTTCGTTCATCGGCAGCTACTACAGTCAGCATTAAAAAAGGAAAAAAAATGGTACCAGTAGGTTATGTAACTGAAAGTAAATCACTTCCTCCTCTCAAAATGAGATATGAGTCTCCATTGATTTTTAATCAACTTCGCCTTTTTAGATTTAATAAACAGCACTTTCCAGTGTTCACTATTCATCATTCTGCGCCATTCTTTCTTCCTTTATCTTTGCGCCTGAATTTTAATGGTTTACCTCCGAAATTTATGCAGAAAGCCGTTTAGCTGAAGGTATGTTAAGAGATAAGGTAGAAAAAGCAGGCCCTGGATCAGGAAATAAACAGTGCAGGAACTCTCGGCCATAACCTTGGGTCTGTGCCTCATTATTATTCGCTTAAAAGTGGCCAGGCGCTATGGAATAGAGATTTGCAACAACAATTGCGGCATTTTGACCAGGATGACCTGTAAAAATTGGATAAGATCTATGTTGCGGATCGAGAGAATTATCATGACCTGATAAAAAATAGCAGGCAAATAATGGAGGAGGATAAAGTCGATGATATCCGTAAACAAGGAAGTTCAGGGCTCATGGTACCGGGTGAAGAGAGATTTCACAAGGTATACCAAATGATTGACGAAGCAGACGCGGCAACTATCAAAAGTTACGATTCTATAAGCGTTTAAACTAAACACAATTTTTCGAAATTTTAAAATCAAGAGGTCCCTTTAGGGACTGGGTTTAACATGAAACCGACGTTACCGCAAGGCACAAGAGATTTCTCTGCAGAAGTAGTAGGAAAACGCAATTACATATTTAACACTATTCGTTCTGTGTTTGAATTATATGGCTTTCAGCCGTTGGAAACTCCGGCAATGGAAAACCTGGACACATTAATGGGAAAGTATGGGGAGGAAGGTGATAAACTAATCTTCAAAATACTTAACAATGGTTTAGACAATCCCGCGAAACATGTACAGGCTCAAGAAGATTTTGCCAAAATACTTGAAGGAAAAAGTATAAAGGGCCTTACAGAAAGGGCATTGCGATATGATCTTACCATTCCATTTGCCCGGTATGTAGCCATGAATTTTGGACAACTCACATTACCTTTCAAAAGATACCAGGTCCAACCGGTGTGGCGGGCCGACCGGCCCCAAAAAGGAAGATACCGCGAGTTTTACCAATGCGATGCTGATGTTGTAGGCAGCAACAGCTTGTTAAATGAAGTTGAACTGACAAGTATATATAGCACTGTGTTTAAAAAGCTGGGAATAGACGTAGAAATAAGAATCAACAGCCGGAAAATATTAGCGGCCTTAGCCGAACTATGTGGTGGTGCCGATAAAATGATAGACATAACTATCGCGATTGACAAGCTGGATAAAATCGGGATGGAAAAAGTAAAAGAAGAATTATCTCAAAGAGGTTTAGCATCGAACCAGGTAACAACAATAGAAAATTATCTTTTAATCAGTGGCAGTACGGAGGAAAAAATAGCAGCCTTAAAAATAATGATGGGCGAATTGGATACAGGCAAAAAGGGAATTGAAGAGATAGAATTCATCTTGAACTTCCTTCCTTCATCTGTAACCAGTCAAGTGTCAACTGACTTTACCCTGGCCCGGGGACTGAACTACTATACGGGCATTATCTTCGAAATAAAAGCAAAAGCCGTCCAAATTGGTAGCATTGGCGGTGGTGGAAGATATGATGATTTAACCGGCTTATTTGGTGTTCCAAATGTTCCTGGTGTAGGAATAAGTTTTGGGGTCGACAGAATTTACGATGTAATGGAAGAACTGAAACTTTTTCCTGCTGAAGTGCAAACAGGTACAAAAGTCCTTTTCTTTAACCTGGGAGAAGCGGAAAGCAAAGCTGCCTTCTTACTAATGCAGCAGCTAAGAGAAAAGGGAATTGCATGTGAGATCTATCATGAAAATGCAAAGTTTGATAAGCAGTTTAAATATGCTGATAAAAAAAGGATTTCTTACGCTGTTATTATTGGCAGTAAAGAATTGCAGGAAGGAAAGTGTGTAGTTAAGAACTTAAGCACAGGAGAACAAACTATCATTGCACAAACGGAATTGCCTAACGAGTTATTTGAATAAAATATGTTGTTGCCCAAAGAACAAAACGAATTCAAATGGCTTCTCCGTCGCTTGTATTATCAGGCGCTTTTAATTAATCTACATGACTATCTTTTTTTTGCAGGAATTTACACAGGTCTCCGTACTTTCCTTTTTGGCCTGCACTGAAAACAGAAACGATGACAAACCGTAGGAAATTTTTACAAAACGCTGCCTTGCTAACGGGTGGAGGATTTTTAGCTTCTGCTGCGAATAACAAAGCATTTGCAATTTTCAAAAATCGCGTAATGCCGGGGGACCAAATTAACGTTGGTGCTATAGGCATCAACGGAATGGGTTGGGCCGACGTTTCTGCAGTATTGAAAGTGCCGGGAGTTAACCTGGTAGCGGTGTGCGATGTCGACAAAAACGTTATCGGCAAAAGAATCGCTGACCTGGGAAAAATGAACGTAGACGCTTCAAAAGTGAAGATTTACAGCGATTACCGGAGTTTATTGGATCAAAAAGATATTGATGCGGTGATCATTGGTACGCCAGATCACTGGCACGCATTAATGATGACGCATGCGTGTGAAGCCGGAAAAGATGTATATGTAGAAAAGCCTGTCGGGAATTCTATTGGAGAATGCCAGGCTATGGTAACGGCGCAACAACGATACAATAAGGTTGTTCAGGCGGGGCAATGGCAGCGTAGCCAGCAGCATTTTAAAGATGCTGTAGATTTTGTGCATAGCGGGCAATTAGGAAATATCAGAACGGTTAAAGTATGGTGTTACCTCGATTGGGCAAAACCCGCATCTGTAATTGCAGACTCTGCGCCTCCGGCAGGTGTTGATTATGCTTCATGGTTAGGCCCTGCCCCAACCCGTGCATTTAATGCAAATCGCTTTCATTTTAATTTCCGATGGTTCTGGGATTATGCCGGGGGCTTGATGACCGACTGGGGTGTGCACCTATTAGACTATGGCCTGCTTGGCATGAAAGCGTCCATTCCAACATCTGTTTCTGCTTTAGGAGGCCGTTACGCTTATCCGGAGCTGTTCCAGGAAACGCCTGATACGCTGACCACGATGTACGAATTCGACGGTTTTAATATGATCTGGGATTCGGCTATGGGTATAAATAACGGACCTTATAATCGCGAACATGGCATTGCTTACATCGGTAATAACGGAACTCTGGTCCTAAGCCGTGAAGGCTGGGAAGTGGTAGAAGAGCGGCAGGGCAAAAACAAAGTAAGTAAGCCCTTCGTAAAATCTTCAGACAATGGTCTCGAAAAGCACATGGTCAACTTTGTAAACGTAATTAAGTCGCGCAAAATGGAAGACCTGAATTGTTCCATCCAGGCCGGTGCTCATATAGCGACGGTGGCACAAATGGGAAATATCGCTTATAGAAGCGGTCAAAAATTACAATGGGATGATTCAAAAAATGCATTTACCGATAAAGATATAAATAGGCAGTACCTTATGAAGGAGTACCACAACGGCTTCAGGTTGCCAAAAGTGTCAAAAATGTGATAGATGCGTGATGAAAACAATCTTAAATCGGTTTTTTTGGTGATCAATAGAGATGTTTATTTAACATCGTTATCCGAAATGGATCCCTTTGTCTAAAGACTCCTTTGGAGGTGATTTCAGTAATATGTACTGAATCACGTTTTCAGCAACAGGCAAAATTCGGTATCTGCCAGCATTCACCTAACTGTAACTTGAGGTTTATTATCCCTTTCATTTAACATATGCAGTTTTAAAAAGCTCCCTTCTGGCACACTTTTCGTTTTTGCCCTGCTAAAAATTATCATGAAAAACTTACTCGGCCTCATCGTCATCTCTGCTTTGGCTGTCCTAACGGGCTGTAGCAACCAATCCTATCCCGGTTCAAGTCCATATCCAACTTATCCCTCAACCGGAAGGAATGACGACGTTATAGTAACCAGGGACGGAACGGTAATAGACCGGAATGGAAGAGTTATTGGAAATACCCGTAACATGCCTCCGGGCCAGGCAAAAAAGATATACGGTTCCAAATCTGCAAAAAGATATTCCAGGGGCCACCGCGACAGGGATGATTCTTATGACAACAGGGAATATAGATCTGGTAGGGGTTATGATAAGGGGGGAAGAGGAAAGTATAAAAGCAAAGGGAGAGGTAAAAACTAATTACGTAATTACATTCGGTTAGAGCAATAAAAAAAGTTGTGCCGCTGGTGCTGCACAACTTTTTCAAAATATTAAAACCCGGTCAATTACCTCAGGTTCTCTATAGTGTTTTTATCAATGCTGCCATTGGCAATAGATTGTAATTCTGTTTTACGAATTACGATCTTCGCAAATATTGCTTTTAGTTCCTCTGTTTTCAAACGCGCCAATGCCTGTTTCAAGTTGATACTATTCTTTATAATATGATCGTAGCCAGCCGAATAAAGCTCGTGAACCTGGTCTGCAGAAAGTACTTTAGATCTCGGAAATGTCAGTTCCGCAATTAAAAATCCCAATCTTGAGGCTGCAAATCTCTGATTAGGAGTACCATGATGACCCGGATCAGTAAACGCGCAATCGCCGATGGTATAGAATAAATATAAAAACTGTGCAATTTGTCTCCAGTTATATTGGGCTCCTTTATTATGGGTTAAATAATAACCCGAAAAACAGTCCGCCTCCATTTCAGTGAACCGGGTAAAATCAGGGGTAGAGGGCCATGCACCTAATTCAACACCATACCATTTTTTAGAGTAATTGAATTGGACCTGGTGTCCCCACTCGTGCGACAAAACACCTCCAACAACTACGTTACTTCCAATACCTGTCTCGGAAAGCGCTTCTATTATTCCATCACTCAACACTATAAGATCCGCATCAAGAGGAATAAATTCGTTCGTAGTAGCAAATGCGTCAAACGAAAGTAAGGGCGTTTCTATAAATACAGGACTTATTATGTTGATAGCTATCATTTCATTTGCAAAAGCATAAGCATCTGCAGTGGGGAATCCAAAAAAATATATAAGTACCTCAGCTATTTTGTCCCTACTATTAAGTGTACTGTTGTGTTGACCATTTATCTTTATTTCATTAAACATTTTCCAAAAAGGTTCTAAAGTTTTTTGGTGTTTTACAACAACGGGGGTGTATTGCCCGTTTGCTCCAAAATACTGTTTCGAAACGTCAATTAGTGTCGAAAACTGGTTAATGACTATGTATTCAAAGAACCAGTCAAATTCAAGAGGACCAAACTTTGAAAAATATTTATCGATTACTTTATCCAATGCAGTAGGACCGCACTGGCTGGGCACCACTACATTTTTATTTAACCTGGCACGCGCAATCCTCTTAGAAAGATAATCTGAGAATTCATCCACCTTGGGAATAGATCCCGCTTTAGCAATAAGCCTTGATGATCGCGCACCTGAGCTCTGTGTGGGCGGTGGCGCCGTCAAATTTGCACTATTCGGTGGAAGACCTACATTATCCAAGGCTTCTTTCTTACAAGACCAGGTTAACAAACATAAACAGGACGCGTAAGCAAAAAGTTGTAAAAGTTTTACTTTCATGATATATAGTTTTAACTTAAATATATACCATTATTAACAAAAAAAACACTTGCTTAATTCAAAAGAATTATTATAGCAAAATCATTTTTTTGAATTAGAGTTAATGCAGCAGATTTAAAAGTTTATGTACAATTAGTGATTAGTGGATGAATCACGAAAACTTTTATTTGAATAGTACCCGAATGCCCAGGCCTGATATAACAAAACCGCTCCAGACCCTCTCGGTGTAAGGCAGAAGCTTTGGCTAACTGAGCCAACCCGTGGAGTTGGGATGACGGTTGTGGGATGACAGATGGCAGTAAAACCTGCCTCTGTAAACGTTCAACTAACAACTGTCAACTTGTTTATTGTAGTTTTGCAGCTGAAGTGAGTGACACAACAATGTATAATTCATATTCTCTAGCCTTGTCACACAAAAAAAATCTTCCATCTCTCCTTTCCCCCTCACCACGGTCGCTATTTCAGAAAACTTTACATATTAGAATTGATTTGTAGAAGTCGGCTATCTTACCTTTGCAAAATGAAATCAGCGAAGAATATACGCCACCTTAGCCTGGAAGAGATAACAGAATATTTTGAACAAATTGGCGAAAAAAAATTCCGGGCTAAACAGGTGTATGAATGGCTGTGGCTAAAGCAGGCGCATAGCTTTGAGGCTATGACGAACCTCAGCAAAGAATTGAGGGTAAAACTTAACGAACATTTTACACTACCCGCATTACGGGTAGAAACTACACAATACAGCGAAGACGGAACCGTGAAAAGCCGGTTTAAAACAAAAGAAGGATTTGCTACAGAAGGCGTTTTAATACCAACAGATGACCGCCAAACTGCCTGCGTTTCTTCACAAATTGGCTGCAGCCTTAGCTGTAAATTTTGTGCTACCGGGTATATGGAACGCAAACGTAACCTCGATTTCGACGAGATTTACGATGAAGTGGTTTTAATTAACCAGCAGGCAAACAGGGTTTACAATAAAAAGCTCAGCAATATCGTGTTTATGGGCATGGGGGAACCCTTGCTGAATTATAAAAATGTATTGAAAGCAATTGAAAAAATAACTTCTCCGGAAGGTTTGGGAATGAGCCCGAGACGCATAACCGTTTCGACAGCAGGAGTGGCAAAAATGATCAGGCAACTGGGGGATGACAAGGTGAGGTTTAACCTTGCGCTTAGCCTACATGCAGCAAACGATGTAAAGCGTAACGAGATTATGCCAATCAACGAAAGCAATAATATTAAGGCGTTAATTGAAGCCCTCAACTATTTCTATCAGCAAACCGGAAACGAGATAACTTTTGAATACATCCTGTTTCAAAATTTTAATGACAGCATTAAAGACGCTGATGAACTCATTAAGATCTACCGCCAGGTTCCCGCAGACCTCGTTAATATTATTGAGTACAATCCAATTGACGCTGCTACATTTCAGAAGCCTGACGAAGAAACGGTAGAGAAATTTATGAACCATCTGGCGAAGGCACGTGTTAATGCAAGACTTCGTCGCAGCAGGGGCAAAGATATCGATGCTGCCTGCGGACAACTGGCTAATAAGAATACGATGGAAGTTGAGGCATAAGGTGTTGATCTACAGCAGGTAAAGGTAACACGGCGAATGGTTTAGTTTTAAAAAGCTGATTGTTTAACCTTTCAATCACCTTAAAATCAGCACGAATTGCACTTTGAATAGCAATATCGACATAAATTGTAACCAATTTCATAACAAAATACATAAGCAGCTTGGAAAAAAATTTCGTTTGGTCCAATGAAAGTGAACCACACAAACAACGCACAAAAGAAATTATTACAAAACATCCTGAGATCAGGGCGTTGATTGGGAGGAACCCTTACACGATCCTCGTCATTTTACTTTGTGTAGCAGTCCAGATTACTACAGCTGTTTTGCTGAAGGATGCGCCCTGGTGGGGTATTTTTTTAGCTTCTTATTTAATTGGCGCATTTGCCTGTCATACACTTTTTGTTTGTATTCATGAATGTGCTCATAACCTTCTTTTTAAGAACAGAACTTTAAATACCTGGTCGGGCATTCTTGCCAACCTGCCTTTGGTTTTTCCAAGTTCAGTTTCTTTCCAAAAATATCACATTAAACACCACTCCTTCCAGGGAGTTGAAGAGTTAGATGCTGACATGCCTTACCAGTGGGAAGCAAGGCTGATCGACAATTCACGTATCGGCAAAGCCCTTTGGTTGTTGTTTTACCCGATTTTCCAACTGCTGAGGCCGATCCGTTTAAAGGAAATAGCGATCTGGGATAAATGGACCATCATTAACTGGGTTATACAGCTCAGCTTTATGGTTGCTATCGTTTACTTCCTCGGCGCAAAAAGTACAGTATACCTTGTGGCAGGTTTCTTTTTCTCGGTAGGTCTTCATCCTTTAGGTGCCCGCTGGGTGCAGGAGCACTACTTGACGCACGGTGACCAGGAAACGAAGAGCTATTACGGTCCTTTAAACACTGTTAACCTGAATGTTGGCTACCATAACGAACACCACGACTTTCCTTCCGTTGCCTGGAACAGGTTGCCAAAGGTGAAAAAAATTGCAGGTTCTTATTACGATACACTCGGTTATCATACTTCTTACACGGGTTTACTATTCCGTTTCTTATTCGACAAAAACATTTCAATTTATTCGCGTGTTGCCCGTGCAAACCGCGGCAAAGTAAAAGTTACCAAAGAGCCTGTTATTCCTGCCGTAAAAATGGTGGAGACCGAACAAGTGTAAACTATACCAGATTTTTTAAAAGAGATGGGCGGATGAAAATCGGTTCATCTCTTTTTTATTTATGAGCTTTTGTACATTTTTTTTACATATACTGCTCTCCTATTACTATAAGGTACGTATAATGAGAACTTTGGGTGTACCAGCTTCAGTACCAGGAGCACCATACTTGCCTCCGATACATTGAAGCGGTTCACAGTCTTTTAGCAGCATAGCAGTTCGTCCTGAGCCGCTCGAACGGTCGCAATCCGTTCATCGGCATCTCTTTTCTCACCTGTAGCTTTCATCGCAGTCGCTTCCCCCTTTCCTGAAATTATTCCATCTCCCGGCAATACTGTATTTTTAATCCTATTAAATTCTTCACTTAACCATTCT
>JAQBNO010000094.1 GCA_028288485.1 Segetibacter sp. | reverse complement strand
AAACAAGAAATAACTAAGATTATCCTTTTGCTGCTACTCGCGATGCCGATGAAAGGATTGCGACGCAACGATGATGCCCGTAGTTGAAAAAGCTGGTATTGAAATCAGAAAATCAGTTCCTGCTTTTCTACAGCTAAAAAGCATGCAATGATAAAGTTAATGAGAAGATGAACAAACACGTGACAATGAGAAAAGGTAGGGCTGAAATATTTACTAACTACAGTAATCCAGGCCAGAGGTAGCAAGCGGTTTAAAAAGAAAAGAGGCGGTTGAAATTCAACCGCCTCTTTTCTTTAAGATATTGTATATTTAAAATATCAATTTCTGCGTTCTTAACTGTGCCAGATTTGGATCCATTTTAATAGCCTGTTCGCACAGTTCAATTCCTTTGTTCTTGTCACCTTTCTTTTGGAAAGCAACACCGGTCATATATAAAGCACGACTATTCGTGGGATCGTTCTGGTATATTTTATAAAAAGTATTTGCAGCGTCCTGGAATTTCTCGACTTTATAATACGCCTGCGCTATCTGGAACATAATTTCTGCGTTGCCTGGTTTTGCTTCCAATACCTTATTTAAAGTCTGGATACCTTTTTTAAGGTCGTTGTCCAGGTAAGCCAATCCAAGATTTTCGTAATAATCAAGGTCAGTTTTATATCCTTTTTCTGCAGCCAGTTCAAAATATTTGATTGCCTCTTTCTCCTGGTTCAGTGTATAATGAAGCAATCCAAGTTCATATATCAACCCGTTATTATTAGGATCTAACTGCAGGGTTTGATTGTACACTGCAATTGCCTGCTTGTAATTACTTAGTTCTATTAATACTTTGCCTAATAAAGTTACTGTTTCTAACTTCCGTGGGTTTTGCGCAAGTGCTTCATTTAGGTACTTCTGCGACTGGCCATAGTTCTCCAATTCGTAAAAACTTTTGCCGATCATATACTTTACATCGGCTGAAGGTGCGTTCTTCAACAGCTTATTGCCATACATCACCACATCGCTCCAGCGGCGAAGCTGGAAACTTAACAAGGTCATTTTTTCGAGAGCAACAGAATGATTGATGTTCGTTTCCAACACTTTCCCAAACTGTTCAACTGCAGCAAATGCTTTTCGTTGATTAATAAGGTAATTGCCATATTCCAGCCTGATTTGAACGTTTGAAGGACTAAACTTAACAGCCTTTTGAAAACTTTTGTCTGCTTCCCAAACTTTACGTGCCTGGCTTTGCTCAATTGCCTTTTGCATGTAATAGGAAGCACTGTCGTCACCATTGAAAGAAAAAGCTGAAACTGAAAAACCGATGAATAAAGCGGAGATAAATAATTTCTTCATTAATATGGATTATGGTTTACTTTTTGAGTGAACCGGTAATTTTTCCCAAAGTGAGACAATTATTCCCTTATTTCAAAATAATTCCGCCCAATGGGGGTAAATTTAATGTAAGTTTAATCATATTATCTTCTTTGTTAATAATCGAAGCTCTTACGTGAGGATTAAAAATATCGCCGCTTCCCCAGTATTTTTTCGAGTCGCTGTTAAATACTTCTTTCCAGTTTATTTTACCTTTCACGGTAATCTCGTAATCAAAACGAGGCTCCGGGAGCATATTTAACACGACCAACAAGTCATCTTCTTTATTGTTGCCCTTACGTTTATAGCTTAGGATACATTCTTTGCGGTGATTAAGATCTACCCATTCAAACCCTTCATATCCAAATTGCTTTTCGTGCATAGCAGGTTCCCCGGAATAAAACAGGTTGAGATCTCTTACACAATCACGTAGTAAGCGATGTTGGTCATGGACTAAGAGTCCCCATTGCAATTCGCTTCTATAATCCCACTCTTTGGTGTCGCCAAACTCGTTTCCCATGAAGAGCAGCTTTGCTCCCGGATGCGTGTACATGTAGGTGTATAGTAAGCGCAGGTTGGCGAACTTCTGCCAGTTATCTCCCGGCATTTTATTAATCATAGGGCTTTTGCCGTGTACTACTTCATCGTGGCTCAGCGGAAGCATGAAATTTTCATGACTAAAATAAGCAATGCTAAAGGTGAGCTGGTCCTGGTGATACGGGCGGGCGAACTGGTCACGCTTGAAATAGTTAAGGGTGTCGTGCATCCAACCCATCATCCACTTCATTCCGAAGCCAATTCCCCCTTCAGAAATTGGTCGGGAAATTCCTGGCCAGTCAGTAGATTCTTCTGCAATCGTTTGTACGTCGGGAAAATCGCGGTAAATGGTTTCATTAAAATCTTTAATGAAAGCAATGGCTTCAAGGTTACCGTTTCCACCAAATTCATTGGGTTCCCATTCACCTTCTTTTCGACTGTAGTCGAGGCGGAGCATAGACGAAACAGCGTCTACCCTAAACCCGTCTATATGAAACTTTTCGAACCAAAACCTGGCATTACTGATAAGAAACGATTTTACTTCCCCTCTTTTGTAATTAAATATATACGAGTTCCAGTCGGGATGGAAACCCTTACGCATGTCGGCGTATTCGTAGGTGTGGGCGCCGTCGAACATATACAAGCCATGAGAATCGTAGGGGTAATGTGATGGAACCCAATCCAGGATAACGCCAATGTCTTCTTTGTGAAATGCTTCAACCATCGCCGCAAAATCCTGCGGCTTACCAAAGCGACTCGTAGGTGCAAAATAGCCGGTTCCCTGGTAACCCCAGCTACCGTCAAAAGGATATTCCATTACCGGCATAAATTCTACGTGTGTAAACCCCATTTTTTTCACGTAAGGAACCAGTCGTTCGGTTATTTCGTTGTAGGAATTATAACTGTTTTCATCAAATTTATTTGGCCTCATCCAACTGGCAAGATGCACCTCATATATGCTCCACGGTGCTGTTAAGGCATTGTGCTTTGCCCGCTTTTGCATCCAGGTTTCATCGTTCCAGTCGTATTCTACATCGCAGGTGATAGAGGCTGTGAAAGGTCTTTTTTCCCAGAAATGGCAGTAAGGATCGCCTTTATCGAGCCTTGAACCATTAAAGCCGTGTATGTGGTATTTATAGGTCACTCCAGCCATAACCCCTGGTATAAATCCTTCCCAGATACCAGATTTATCAAGTCTCACAAACAAAGGGTGCGATTCTTTGTTCCAATTATTGAAGCTGCCCATTACAGAAACAAAAGTTGCGTTAGGCGCCCACACCGCAAAATAGGTTCCTCTATTATTCAATACTTGCAATTGCTTGTTACCAAATTGCTTATAAGCATTATAATGTGCACCCTCCCGAAAATTCCGGACGTCTTCTTCCGAAAACAAAGAATAGTTCCAAACATTTTTTGTAGTATCAACAAAATTTACCTCTTCATATTTCACTTTTGCCGCGAATTGTACTGCGTTTAAATCGTCGCTCATATTATGCTTTAAAAATATAAAGAAACAGAATAAGGCCGGGTTTGAAAAAGATTTCTCATTTGAGAATACTGATTTTTGGTTCGGTTGATGACGAATTAAAAAAACCTTTTAGAAAAAGCCAGCTAGCAGTAATACGTATGAGCAGAATATGCGTAGGAGCAACTCGCATCGTGAAGCCGCTCTTAAGCCGACAAAGTCAGGGCCCTTAATTCTTCTTTTGCAGCCAGTATGTAGAGTTGGGCTATTTGCCTTAAGTGCCTTTGGCCGTTATAGTAAACCGGCTCTTTTACGTCGTCCAGGGAAGCACATCAGTACAAGGGTGCGACGCAACGGATGTAAAATAGAGTTCCTGTGACGGCTAACAAAAAAATACGTCCTGACACCCGTTATTCGTAACGTTGTCTATAACCCTAACCCATATTTATATTGTGCAAATACCTATTCAGATAGCCCGGTAAATCCAATAAAACCGATTTTGGAACGCCATGTACGAGAAAATTCTTACTTTGTAGTAAGTATTAACTGGCATATGGCAAGAAGAACCCGGGATGTAGGAAGTAAGATGTTTGATGTACCAGGAAGGAAGTTGTAAGGTAATAATAGAGTGGCCAGTTTGGTTTAGCTATAGGCAGAAGATAAGGCGGTTTTATATTTCTTGTTACCGGCAGGAGGAACTATAGGAATCGTCGTTGTGTCACTCACTTGTACCGCAAACCATTGTGCAGCCACCTTGTTTGTGCGCTTCAAGTCCCCTTCCGGGGTATTTAGGGCGTTTGATTTACAGTAAAAACATACACGTTTTCATGATAAATAAATCTCAGTATTTAACAAGGGTAGTTTTGTTGGCTATCCTTTTATTTTTTGTATTTCCTTCGGTAAACAGCCAGGAGAAACCTTTACTTAAGGGAAGTGTTGAGCGAATTAAAGTCCACGGCAAAGGGCTTGAAGGAAACCTGGAAGGTGATGACCCGGATAGGGACGTGTCTGTTTACCTGCCACCCGGCTATAAATCAAATCCTGGCCGCCGTTATCCGGTTGTTTATTTTCTACATGGCTACACCGATAATGATGCACAGTGGTATGGATTTGTAAAACACTGGATCAATATGCCTTCGATTGTAGACAGTGTATTTACTGCCGGCAACCTGCAGGAAATGATCTTAGTTACACCGAATGCGTACACCCGTTTTCAGGGTAGCATGTATTCAAATTCTATTACCACAGGTAACTGGGAGGATTATGTAGCCAAAGAACTTGTTTCTTATATCGACGGCCACTATCGCACCATCGCTAAGCCCGAAAGTCGTGGACTTGCCGGACATTCAATGGGTGGTTACGGAACGATTCGAATCGGCGAAAAGCATCCTGAAATTTTTTCAAGTATTTATATGCTTAGTCCTTGCTGCCTTGCGCCCGATTTTAATAATCCCCGCGACTCAGTGACAATAGCTAAAATGGAAGCCATAAAAACGTTTGCTGATTTTGAAAAAGCAGATTTTGGAATTAAGGCTTCCTTTGCATCTGCCGCTGCATGGTCTCCCGATCCAACCAATCCACCGTTTTACCTGCAGATCCCCGTAAAGAACGGGCAACTGCAACCGGAGGTACAGGCTAAGCTAATTGCCAATCGCCCTCTTGCAAGCCTCGACCAGTATATCGGGAATTTAAAGCAACTAAAGGCAATTGCCTTTGATGCAGGAGCGCAGGATGCAGGCATTGCCGCCACGATAAAAACCCTCGACAAAGAATTGAATAAGTATGGCATCAAACACACTTTCGAGATCTACGAGGGAAACCATATTAACAGGGTTGGAGAACGAATCAAGCAAAAGATGCTGCTTTTCTTTTCAAACAACCTGGCGTTTGATAACAAAAAGAAATAGAATTTATAGCTTTAACTTCCTGCTTTTAGCCCGCGTATTCCTCTACAGCGTGTTTCGGGACAAGCATTAGAAATCCTTTTTGAAATGATGCATTTGACAGCACAAGTTGTCATGTCGTTCGTCGTGTTGTTCGCCGAGAGCTATCAGGTTTCTTGTACTAGAGTTTTTCATGTGCCCCTAATTCCTTTTTCCTTGTTGGCCAAGATTTGCGACAATTCGATACGCATTCGTATCTCGTGATTCGTCTGTTATTTATTCCTCCATCTTCTACGGTGCAGTGCATACGCTATTTGTAGAAAATCACTCTCTGATTTCGATCCAGTTGAAGCGAAAAATTGCGACAATTTGGAATCCACCCTTTAAAACTGCCTTCCTTTGTATTTTCAAATCTTCTTTTTACCTTAAGTCTTCCAGCACGAAAGAGCAGCGGCACTTGCCTTAATCAATAACTTTTTAAATTCCCTAATAATTCTTGCCACTTAAAATAAGGCGACGTAAAAAACGTTTGCAATTATAAGAACTCTTCTTAGGTTAAGACAAGGGAAAAGAAATTTCTTCCGGGTTATAACCAATAGTATCTTCTTCAGGATTACGCTTTATTGAAGTTCAATTTTAAATAGAAGAAAATGGCAAAACTCGAAAATGTTGCAAATGAATTGGCAAAGCGATTCATTCTGGCAAAAGACAAGAAGTATACGCTTAACCGTATCATTTATGATATGAACTACCTGGTTTATTCCGACACGAAAGAACCGCTTACCTATCAAGCCAAACTGGTCATTTTCAAGCACATTTTTGATATCGTAGCAGGCAGAGAAAAATTGCCGCTAAAAGACGGAGGATATCTTGAACCCGACTTCACCGACATTGTTCTTTTTTTTGAAAGAAGAAGCTCTATTCTAAAGCACCTCAAATCAGGCGTAAAAAAACAGGCAGAGCTCAACTAAGTCTCGCAGTATTGTTGTTTCGAATATCCCAATTTATAAATACTGGTATAACTATTCGAACCATTACTATGGTTTACACTATTTATACTTTCGGCAATGATGGAAGCTAGTCGATGCGTGTTGTGAACTGCAGCTTTTTTCGTTTGCTTTCTGCCGCTTTCAGAACAAAAAATACAAGTGATTTACATCACCTCCAAAGGAGGAGTCATTAGACAAAGGAATCCATCCGGACAACCGGAGATGATTAAAGAAATTCAGCTTGTTCCCCGAAAATAAAAATTAGCTAAACCCGGAGTGCGAACAGCACGATCACAATAACTTCCTGCCATCTTTTATTGATCGTTTTCTCCCAGCCAAATTCATTTATCTTTCCTGGTCATAAGCATCTGCTTACTTTTGCCGTCATTGTTACAGCAAAACATTTTATGCTTACTGACTTTACTAACAAAAACGTTTTAATCACCGGCGGTTCAAGAGGAATAGGCAGGGCTTGTGCAAAGCTGTTTTCAGACCTCAATGCCAATGTAATTTTTACTTACAAGTCAAACCTTACTGAGGCACAGCGAACTCTGGAGTTATTGCACAATCAGCAAAACCATAGCATGTACCAGGTCGATCTTTCAGAACCTGGAGATATAAGGGAACTTTTTCGACAGGTGACTGAACGATACGAACACCTTGATGTGTTGGTAAATAATGCTGGTGTGTTTATAGAACATAAAATAGACAAAGTTTCATTTGAAGAGTGGCAAAGGGCGTGGAACGAAACCATAACTACCAATTTAACCGGCGTTAGTAACCTGTGTTACTTTGCGGCGCAGCAGATGATAAAACAAAACCACGGAAAAATAGTGAACATTTCTTCGCGAGGAGCCTTTCGTGGTGAACCCGACCATCCTGCTTATGGCGCCAGCAAGGCCGGTCTAAATGCATTAAGCCAATCGCTGGCCGTTGCTCTTGGAAAATATAATATAACAGTAGGTGTGGTAGCACCAGGCTTTGTAGAAACAGATATGGCAGCAGCGTACCTGAATAGTAAAGCGGGCGAATTGATTAAAAAACAAAGCGCGTTAAACCGGGTAGCTACACCAGAAGAAGTTGCGAGGATAGTAGCTGTTTTTGCCTGCGAGGGATTAGAGTTTATGACTGGTGGAATTGTTGATTTAAATGGAGCCTCATACCTGCGAACCTGATCTTTTTTAATGGCGGTTGCTTCAAAACTTCCCGCTTCATCGGCTTAAATCAAACTTCATCTTGCATGCAATCTTACCGTGGCATAAACAAACAAAGGCCATTTTACCTTCTCCTCTTGTTTGCTGCTGCCTGTGCTATTGGCATTGTTACTATGTGTTACCACGAAATGTGGCGCGATGAATCACAGGCATTTCTTTTGGCCAGGGATAGCAAAAGTCTTGCAGACTTATGGCAGAATGTGCGGTATGAGGGACATCCAATTCTATGGCACTTTATATTGTATATTACTTACCACCTGTTTCCTTCCATTTACACAATACAGGTAGTTCATATGAGTATAGGGTTGTCTGTAGCGGCTCTAATCGTCTTTTACTCACCATTTACTTTTTTCGAAAAATTCCTGTTATGTTTTTCCTACTTCTTTTCGTTCGAATACCTGGTTATAAGCAGGAATTATTCACCCGGTATTTTTTTACTGTTTCTTGCCGTAACGACGTTTTATAAAGCCCATTCAAAAAATCGAATACTATTTTCAGCGTTACTCTTAGGTCTTAGCGCTAACAGTAATATTTACATGCTTATAATAAGCTGTTGGTTATTTATTTACTTTCTATCAAATTCATTTCCATTACTTCAAAGGGCATCTTATAAACGTGCTCTTTTTTATAGTTCAATACTTATTTTTTCTTTATTTCTTATCACGGCCCTGTTACAACTGATACCGCCTCCAGACAGAACGCCAAAACTTACTTTAGCAATAGGCGTAGGCTTTAATAAAACCCTTCGCGTGTCAAGGGAAATTTCTGAAGCAATATTCTACTTTCCAAATCCTTTTACCAATGAAAATTATTGGGGGTCGAGTGTGTATTCCGGTTTGTTTAACCACCATGGTCCGAAAAACCTGTTCCTCTATGTACCGTTATTGTTAACGTTGACTTTGATTATTCTTGTCCTGTTTTCATTAAAGCGATCACCGTCCATTTTGCTCTTTTTTTCCGCATCTTTTGCAAGTCTTTTCTTGTTTATGTACATAGTATTCAATAAAGGACTTTTACGACATACAGGCGCTTTTTTTGTTTTGCTTATAGCTACTTTATGGCTTTACCGGTCTTCACATATCACTACAGTTAAACCATCTATTTACCTCGATCGTTTGTTTAAAGCCATGTTGCTGCTACAGTTCGCCGGTTCTGTTATTGTTCATGTGAAGGAAATAAAATACGCTTTTTCAGGTGCAAAAGATGCCGCATCCTTCCTCGTCAGAAGCCATAGAAATAATGGTAGCATCATTCTTCATCCCGATTTTGAAGGGATGGCACTTTTGCATTATGCGGGAATAAGGCAGGTGTATTATTGTACCATTCATGGCAAGGGAAGCTTTATTAGATTTAACGATAAAAGAAAACCATGTAGTTATACCCACATTTATAATATCGCATCAAAAGAACACATTCAAACAATGGTTTTCAACGGCCCTAAAGATGATTCTTTAATGAATAAAATTGGTTATAGCCTTATATATAAACCTGCAGCTCCGTCCACTGTTTCTGACGAGGTTTTTTATATTTATGGCAGAAATAGCCATTAAGAATTTATAAGAGTTTCTTAGGCTTTGATTATAGGATCAATTACCGATGCGATAACTGTTGCTTTGCCAACTGTATTTTTATAGGAATTTTTCGGGGACCAACATCCAGCTACTATCAGCATTGTTGTGTCACTCACTTTTGCGGTTGTGCCTGTTTAAGCAAGCGAAGAATATGCAGGAGTGATATGCTTTCTTATTAAGATGATTTTCAGGGAAGAGCTGGTAAACACGGTTCTAAAACTCGGGTACGCGCCGAAATGAACGGAAAAGAAAAGTATGTTTATTTTAAAGGCTCTATTTTTTAGGGGGCATTTCCTCCTGTAACAAGTTCCAGTTTTCCAACAATTCCGTTTAATGTAGAGATGGCCATTCCGTTACCAAGGCAAGGGCTCTGGATGGAAATGATCCGGAATAAACTGAAAGGTCAGCGAATGCGGATAAGGATTTCAAAGTCGCCATAAATTGCTTGGAAATGGGGTGTGATCGTTCCAATACATCCGGATAATAATTCCGTAAAACCTGGTAATACGCTGCATAGTGTTGCTTTGAGTTTAAATATTGATCAACATCAACACCTTTTATTTTGCAATCAGCATTAATAGTATCAATATCTACATCGCAGGGCCATGTAATGGCGCCTGATTCAGGGCTAAATGAAACTTTAAAAAAATTATTATTGGTCTCCCAACTTTTAAAAACTCCTTTACCGGCAAGATCGCTTACGTCATACTCACCTTCAATTGAATCTTAAAACCTAATATAAAGCTTGTATTTTCCAATAACTGTTACTGCTTCGATTTTCGGAATTTGCATGCTATAAGATTAAGAATAATTCTTTTATCGGGCTGATACCAGAAGCGCAAGAGTTACCAAACATAACTTAGTCCCTACTACACTTTCCAATGATCGCATTTCCTTAAAAATGCGTCGTCAACATCGGCGCCAATACCGGGAGCGTCAGGACAATCAAGAATAAATTTGTGATAAGTTGCTCCACCAATAACCGGATCGTGGAGGTGGCCAAGCAGGCAGGTATCAAGGTCGTAAAACTGAACGTTGTTGCTAGCCAATGCAAAATGGAGATTGGCCGTTACGGCAAAGCGGCTTTCCAGCATGCCTCCTATCATACACGGTATTCCAGCTTCCTCTGCCAGGTTGTGTATTTTTAATGCCTCTGTTATGCCGCCTGATTTTGCCAGCTTGATATTGATCGAATCGCATGACTTGGTTTGTATCAGCCTTCTTGCATCATGAGAATTGTAGCAGCTTTCATCAGCCATCACATCTACTGCAGCATTGTGGCATAAATCGGGTAAATAATCATCGTACCAGCTTCGCATAGGTTGTTCACAGAACTCTATGTCGAACTGATCCAACGCCTGTAATGCAAACACCGCGTCTTCATACTCCCATCCCTGGTTTGCGTCGACCCGTATTTTCATGTGAGGCTTAACTGCGTGCCTTATATGTGCTATTTTTTCAACATCTTCGTAAGCATTTTTACCAATTTTTACCTTTAAAATTTGTGCTCCCTGTTCTTCAAATTGCTTTGCTTTTTCTACCATTTTTTCTACCGGCCCAATACCGATGGTTATGTCAGTTTCTACCAATCTCTTGGATCCGCCTAAAAACCGGTATAAGGGCAGGTTAGCAGCTTTTGCGGCAATGTCATACAAAGCCATGTCAAAGGCACTTTTAATAGTTGAGTTACGGGCAGCAAACGCATCTAATTCCTGCAGGCGTGTAGCAATATCAAGCGGGTCTTTTTCCTTCCATAAATCTGCAAAATCTCTTGCCATGGCCAAACATGTTTCCTGTGTTTCGCCGGTTATATATGGAAAGGCGGAACATTCACCGGCCCCGTAAATACCTTCATCAGTGTAAACGCGTATAAAAACATTTTGTGCATAGTTCATTGTTCCCGTAGCTATAGCAAATGGTACCATTGGAATGCTATAGCGATAAATATCTGTATGTATGATTTTCATGATCCGCCAGTTTTTTATGACCGCTGTAAAACTACAGCATTTACCTATTCTGTTCGGGGTTGCAGGCGTGCTAAATGTAAAAGATGAACCATGCGGTGTGGCACTAATAGCAAAATTTCAATTGGCTTAATGTTGAAGAGTAGTATGTAACAGAGTCAATTACTTATAATATTGTACCTGCAAGGCGGATTGAAGAAATTTAGTACAAGAGTGCCACCCTGCAATAAGCTCACGGTAAACTGCCAGGTTGAGTAATGGGTTACAGTACAAGCGAGCGTGGCAACGGCTGCTTAATAGATATTCTTAGGATGGCTACAAAGAAAAGGCGTTGATTTAATAGTAAGAAAGAAGCTTCATTAGTAAAGTGAAAAGGTTCCTTCGCTGCTGTGCAATTCGTTAATCACGAGCAATTCACCTGCTACACATGATGCTATTCACCTTATGGAACAAAAAAGTTCCGCATTAAGCAGAACTTTTTCCATGTATGGCAGAAGCGCTTTACCTGGGGGCTGTTGGCGCATCTTTTACCATTGCAGGCCATCTACCCGGCACCGGTACACTCACTCCTTTGTTAAGCCCGCGTTTCATGCTGTCTAATCCAAAATAATACATAGGCCAGCCTTTGTAAGTCAGTTGCTTCTTGCCAAAAACAGTTGCAGTACCAAACAACGTTTTATCTAATATTGAGGGAACAATTACTTTGTCGGTTTCGTAAATAGGCCACACAGAATTGTTGGAAAAGTCGCCTCGTGTAAACTTATTAATATTAAAGCTATCGGGTGCAAAACCATATAGTGTAACGCCATTTGCATCGGAAAAATAAAGAGTTCTACCGGTTCCCTCGGTATAATCGCTTTTATATTTCTTGCCATTGTTCCCTACAAGCTGTGTGTTCACCAACATTATGCTGTAATCGGGCTTACCTACAAACCAAACATTATTGACCGCTTCACCTTTTGTTTCACCTGCATTTTCACGGGTATTAACGCCACCTACCACCGGGGCATAATAGTATAATGGCCATGTTTTATAAGTAGTCTGTTTGGTGCCGGCAGGCGTAGTAATAGTGCCAAAATCTGCTATATCAAGGCCGGTGGAGATTTTGGACGGGGTAAGGTTATCGCCGGCATAATAAATCGGCCATACATTAAGACAACCCCCCGTGCAATTACTGTTTCCATCAAAATCGTTTGAAAAATAATACAACGTGTAGCCAAGGCTGTCTGCTAAATAACTTCCCAAATTAGCACTTGTTTTTAATTGAACCGAAGGTTGGGGAGTTGGTGTTGGCTTGATCGTTTCATGGGTACAAGACGGCGCCAGCAACAGGCACATAAGGCCTACTTTAGCCACAGATCGATTTTTTAGATACTGCATAGAGGATTTTTTAAACGGTAATCATAAATTGGTACGGGTTTGGCCTTTCGGGGCTTTATTTATTTTTATTAGGATTATCGGACCGACTATCTATAACCTGTGGGGCAAGCAAAATTTCGGGCATAATATTCTACCTGCAAAAAGCCATTTTTTTTTGCATACTAAAATTTTTACAACAAATAAGATTATTACCGGAACGGGCGGCTAATACTTACATACACCCCTGTGCTTGTGACCGGCAGTTTGCCAATTCCAACACCCCGTAACGGAAGTTTTATGTAGGGGGCAATTTGCAGGTGAGAATGGGTGCCTAATAATGTTTCGTAACCTGCACTTATATTCAGAACAGAAAGCCAGTCATGCGATGAATTTTTATAGGAATAGCCTTTCTTGTATTGCTGGTTATACCGGGTGTAGGTGAGATCATAATCTTCCTTCTGCATCAGGTACGACGATGCCCCTGCCGACAAAAACCAGGAATGGTTTCGTTTACTAACGAAATTATACTTAAGATTTAAAGGAAATTCGAACATATTACAGGCTCCATCTGCTTTTGATACCGTACTATGCATCGGAAGTTTAAGGCGGCTGGTGTCCATATATTCGCCACCGGTATAATAATTCCTCCTGGCGAACAATACACCTCCTTCTACAGATATTTTCTTAGAAAACCGGTAGCCCAAGAGTAATCCGGCACTATAACCGACATTACTTAAAGATTGAAACTTTACTGTACTTACATCAGGTCCGAATACAAAAGAATAGTAAAGACCTCTCTTAAACACCGGCTCCTTCCTGTTGGTGTGTTGCCATGTGTTTATACCAGCGGGATCTTTTTTCAATTGGGGTGAACTGCTTTTACTTACATCATTTTTAGCTAATGTTGTATCAAAATCGGCAGGGTCATTTCCGGAACCAGGAACGGCCATTGATTCAACGGCAGCATCGCTTTTCCCCGCAACTTTATCAATTTTACTTTCGATATCATTAGCAAAACTCCCGGAAGTTTTATCAGAAAGGGGACCATCGAATTTATTTATTGATGTTTCAGAATATGAAGACCTTTTTGTTGATTTTGAGACTGCTGCATTATTTTTTTCATTGTGCACACTTACGGTGCCCTTGTCGGGGTGCCGGGAAACAGTGTTGCTATTTACTTTACTATATTCGTCGTTTAAAGCTGGTTCTTTGGTTGGGGATTCACCTGTACCGGTTTTTTCTCTGTCTGCGATCGGTGCCGTGATTCTCGCACCCGGATGTTCGGCTGTCTTTTTATTAATTTCCGTTGAGTTGTTCTTGCTATCCTTGCCAATATATCTTCCGGTTATAAAGCCCAGCGGCAGTAGCAATAACAACAATAGGTATTTGAAATCTTTTTTCTTGTTCTTGTCTTCCGGTGATACCTCTTCCTTGTGATGTAACTTCTGCATCACTTTATCCCAGTCCGCACCGTTTGTATTTAGTGGATACTCCTCGCCGGCCCGCCTGAACAATTCGTCCATATCGTCATTTAAAAACTGCATATATCTTTTTGTTGCACGTCTTCTCTATCGATAAACTTTTTTAATTGCATCCTTGCTTTTGCTAAATTTGATTTTGAAGCGCCTACCGATATGCCTAATTTTTCGGCAATTTCTGCATGAGAAAACCCATCGATAACATACATATTAAAGGCTATTCGATAAGAGGGAGGTAGTTTCTTTACCTGTGCGATCAGCTCCTTATATAATATCTTCTGGTCTGCACCCTGGCTGTTATCCTGCAGCTCCCAGATATAGTCTGGTAAGCTGCCAATTTCAGGCATCATATTGGTTCTTCGCAACTCATCAATGGCTGTATTGATCATTATTCTTTTAATCCATCCCATCCATATTTTTTCCAGGTGCTCGCTTTCCGAGCACTCAAACTTTGTAAAAGATTTAAATACTTTTACAAACCCGTCATTAACCACCTCTGCAGCTTTCTCATAGCGGTATATATAGCGGAACACAATTTTCAACGCATATCCGTAGTACCGCTCATAAAGCTTTTTCTGGCTCCTGCGATCGTTCGCCAGACATCCTTCGAATATGGAATATAACAGTTGCAATTTTTATTAGCGGTACTGGGTTCGGTCTTAAAGAATACGAGCCTTACAAAATTTGGTTGCCTTAAAGCAGAAATTATTTTAGACCGTATTCTTAAAGTTTAAAATATTTATCCGCTCGTATGGCTTTGGCACCAGGCCATAATCCAAGACAGTTTGATTTCACAATTTGATCAAAATACTCGTTTTGCTAAAAACATCGAAATAAGTATCGCTGTAGGTGGAAAAAAGAATGCTAAGCGGGTTTTTTATGGAGCCGGCAGTTGGTTCATTTTTTGAACATCGTTGTCCGAATGGATCCCTTTGGTGATTTCACTCACTTGTGCCATTGTAAAAAGTATCGGCTTTTTCGAATGGAATGCAATTCCTGCCGCAGCATTTGCGATAGGAAGGGAATTTAATGACGTAAAATCCGGTTACCGTTTTCGTTGTAAATTTTTCTAAGCGTTGAGTCATTTAACGCCAGGCCATACAAAGGCCAGTGGTAACTAAAGAGCCGGTGATCGTAAAAATGTTCATCGGCCGATTCCAGGATTCTAAAAGTAGTTTGATACATTTCGCTTGCAGATCCCATATCAGTACCATAAACAATTCTGTCGGCATACTTCTCGAAGAAAACCTTGCTAAACCTGGGGACGGGGGAAAATTCAGCAAACCTTGCAGCAATATCGGCATACAGCTTTGGATATAGATCAAAGAGCCTTCCAAGTACAGTCAAATCTGCATTGGTATTCGCTAAATGGCATGCAATAAAGGTTGTTTCAGGATTACTTTTAACTGCATTTTCAAGTGTTTTGATCAGTTCATCATGCCCCAGGATTCCTTTTTTATTTAAATCGACTTTCCATTTTGCAGCATTCATTAACCCGTCATTTGTAGAATCGGCTTTTTCATACATCCATTGATCTTCTGCTACATGAATACTTACAGGCATTTTAAGCTCCGCACATTTTTCCAGCAAAGGTTTCATAGCAGGGTTATCTATATGTAAACCATAGCCAGCTGCAGGTTTAGAATAAAGTTCGCCTAAACCTTTGTCACCCAATTCTCCAACTCCCCTTGCACCTTGTCTATAGCACCTTTCGAGCTCTGCTACAGCGTGTTTTTCCCAGCCCGGCTGCCCATGTCCTGTATAGTCGAAGCCGCACCAAAGTTCAAACCTGTCTTTATAGCGGGAATACTTTCGGACGATCGAATCAAACTTAGGGCCTGTAGCATATGAAAGAATTAGTGTCTTTGAAATATTGGCTTCATCCATCCTTTTTACCCAACTATCTACTTCAACAGCTGATTTAGGATAATCGTGAGAATGAAAATCTATAATGGGATACTTTGCCTTTACAATCTTTGTTTGCGGCACCTTATAGATAGAAACAGGCTTGAAATCTTTTAGCCTAAGATTATCCATATCCTGCGAAAAAATAGACAGGCTAACAGAGTGTACAATTGACACTAGCAGGATGTGGCGTAGAATTTCTGTTCTCAACATATCGGTAAATTGTTAGGAAGTAATTGCAGAAGTGTAAAAGAAGATGAAAGCTCCTTTGCTAATTTAATTAAATATTCAAACACATTATCACGTTTACAACAGGAATTTACGCCACTTTCCCGGTTAACACAGCAGTGACAGTTTTAGTAACACCTATTAAACCGGGATGTAATGACAAGTGTTCGCTACGGCTTGAATGATGAACATACCAGAAACATTACACCATATAAAAATATTATTAAATGTAGCGCAACAAAAGAAAATGATTGCTTACCATTGCAAACTTGTTAATTTAGTACCCACCTATAAGTTTATTATTTATGAGTCAAGTCGAAATGCTTTCAATAATCAAGGAAGATCCGTGGTTAACTCCATACGTTGATGATGTTCATGGGCGTTTTGCTCGCTATAAAAAAGCACGCAAAGAAATTGAGGATGCGGAAGGAAGCTTGCTGAATTTTGCTACGGGACATTATTACTATGGCATCCTTTTCAATCAAGAAAAAAAAGGGTGGACCTATAGAGAATGGGCTCCCAAAGCCCATCAGTTAAGTTTAATGGGAGACTTCAACGGCTGGGACAGAACGAAGCATAAAATGGAAAGGAACAATAACGGAGACTGGGAAATCTTCCTTCCCTACGATGAATACAAAGACACGTTTGTGCACGGATCTAAAGTGAAAGTAAATGTACAAGGAGACAATGGATCAAAAGACAGGATTCCGGCTTATATAACAAGAGTAATTCAAGATCAGGTTACCCATGATTTTGCCGGGCAGTTATGGTTCGAAGAATCCTTTGAATGGACGGACAACAGTTTCGACCCCTCTGAAAATTTTCAGCAACCCATCATTTACGAATGTCATATAGGAATGGCGCAGGAAAGGGAGGGGGTTGGAAGCTACAGGGAATTTGCCGACGATATTTTACCAAGAATAAAAGATGGCGGATACAACACCATTCAAACCATGGCAATCCAGGAACACCCTTATTATGGGTCGTTCGGCTATCATGTATCAAACTTTTTTGCTCCATCTTCGCGGTTTGGAACGCCTGAAGATCTGAAGTACCTGGTGAATAAGGCACATAGTATGGGGCTTACCGTTATAATGGACATCGTTCATTCTCATGCTGTAAAAAATCATTCGGAGGGTCTCAACCAGTTCGATGGAAGCGAGAGCCAGTATTTTCATGCCGGTGCACGAGGGTACCACGAAGGCTGGGATTCCAAATTGTTTGATTATGGAAAATGGGAAGTGAAAAAGTTCCTTCTTTCTAATGTCAGGTATTGGCTCGAAGAGTTCCATTTCGACGGCTACCGTTTTGATGGGGTGACTTCTATGTTGTACTTCCACCACGGACATACCTCTTTTGATCATTATGATAAATATTTTAAAGAGGGCGTTGATTGGGACGCTGTTACCTATATGCAATTGGCTAATGCAGTAATACATGAATTTAAAAAGAACGCACTCTCTATAGCAGAAGACGTAAGCGGAATGCCCGGCCTATGCAGAAGCCCCGAAGACGGAGGATGCGGTTTCGATTTAAGGCTGGGTATGGGAATACCTGATTACTGGATAAAAATAATTAAAGAAAAAACAGATGAGGAGTGGGACATATACGAAATGTGGTCGGTGTTGGGCAACCGTCGTTATAAGGAGAAAACAATTGCTTACGTAGAATCGCACGACCAGGCGCTTGTGGGAGACCAAAGTATTGCATTCAGGTTGATGGATAAAGACATGTACTACCATATGCATGTCAATGATCAGAACATGGTAGTCGACCGGGGGATCGCGTTGCACAAACTGATCCGCCTCATTACGATCAGCCTTGGCGGCGAAGGCTACCTTACCTTTATAGGTAATGAGTTTGGCCATCCTGAATGGGTCGATTTTCCAAGGGAAGGGAACAATTGGAGTCACTATTATGCCAGGAGACAATGGTCGCTGGTGGATAACAAGGAGCTTAAATACCAGTACCTCGATAATTGGGACAAGGCAATGGTTCGTGTTATTAGAGAGAATAAAATACTAGCTTCACAAGGTGGCCACCAAATTCAGATGGATGGTAACAATAAAGTGATCATCTTTGAAAGGAACAACCTCATATTCATTTTCAATTTCAGCCCTAACAATTCCATTTTTGGCTATAAGTTCCGGGCACCTGAAAAAGGTAGCTACCGCATAATACTAAATTCAGACAGAAAAGAATTCGGGGGATTCGACAGGGTGGATGATTCGATTGATTATGTAACGGACAATGACCAGAATTTGAGCGTTTACCTTACAAATAGAACGGCCCTGGTTATGAAGAAAAAATAGAAATAAATATACTTCGTATAAAAAACTCATGGCGCAACGCTATGAGTTTTTGAAAGAAAGTTTCAACGTGATGAAACAATCGACACCAGTAACATCAA
>JAQBNO010000022.1 GCA_028288485.1 Segetibacter sp. | reverse complement strand
CGAACTTCCTGGCGGAAATATTATTCAAACGCCTTTTGCTTCTGTAAAGGTGTTACAGCAACCGGTAAAGCCGCAAATTCAAAGCGTGGTACGTTACTAAAAATAATGTACAAAAAGGGAATTTATGTGTGGATTCCGTGCCTGTTTTGACGGTGTTTCCGTTATAGTAATAGTAGGAATATGGCACTTTTTACTGGTTTTTTTTGTACTTAGCAATCGTTCACTATTCAACATCGTCCGCGCCGCCGCGGCACGCTTGTACGGTTTTACTAGCTTCCGCCAACCCGGTAAAGTTGGTATTGTAAACAGTGCTTGAGTTACTTAATAAATTTCCATCGTCAGGATTAAAATAGCCTAAAACCTTTACGGTAAAAGTACAATTAGTAAAGCTCAGGGGCGAACTTACTATACTCACATAGGTTTTACCTGCATCGTTATCGCCAGATACAATTTTCATATTGTTGAGCCTGGTGAGATCGAAATCACCGGTAATGCGAACGTTGGTATGGGCAGGGGAGCATTTTTGTTCATCGAAGCTCTTATTGCCTCAGCCGTCATTGTTTTTTGTGCAATCCTTACTACCGTAAATTAAAAAGGGGATTTCAACTCCAATTAAGTTTTACAATTTCCCGTTTTTCTACAGTTATAAAATGATGACGATGCGCGGGCAAAGGTGTGACCTGCCGTTTAATGTAAGGATGATTGACAGGGCAGCAATCATTGTTGAGAGAAATTCCACGAAAAACTACTGTGGTTAGTTTAAAGGGATTGCATACCAAAATAACAACTGCTACTTTTATCGAACGATACTAAAAATCGAAAAACAGGTAATAATATTAGTTAAGATTCGTTTAAAAAGTAAACCCTATACAATGGACTGCATTCAACTTAAGCAAAGACTTGAAACACTAACCTGCCATATTCACGGAGACGCTGCACACGTAACTGTTTTAGAAAATAACACCGTAGAAATAGAAACCTGTTGCCTTTTATTCAGGCATCAACTATTGCTAATGGCTGGTGAGAATGAAAAACTTGTAAATGATATGGTTACCCGTTAATAATAACCCTGACTTTAATTCTCAAACACATAATAAAGCCTCTTGCCGAAAGCAGGAGGCTTTATTATGTAAGGGTATCACCAAGACTAAAGGAATTCAATGCGGTTTCGGGTAAGAAATAGAAGACCGTTGCCACTTTGCTCACTTTTTCTCGTGCTACAGTACAGTAAGTAAGCAGTTTAGAATAATACTTCAACTTTACTTTTTAATCTTTTTGTCTTTACTGTCCTATGTCTTTAGTTACATGTTTGCTATTAACTGTTAGCATCAAATTTGTTTGATACATCCCGGGTTATCATTGTTACTTTAGTGGCTTTGATCATCTTTGCTGTAATGACGTTTTAGCTCAACGTCAACCGAAAGCGTTGAAACAAATCCCCTCCTTATTGCAGAACAAAAATGCCCGTACACTGCTACAGCAGAAAATAGATTCAAAGCTGTTGCAGGCAATTAATGACCATAAAAGCAACCAAACGCCGGCTCGTGCCAACCGCGACTCCCTCAACATAAATGAGGACAAAACAGATAATCTTAATGTTGATATTAATGCCGAAGTTACTGACGACCTTATTGCACGTATTAAGACACTTGGAGGAAAGGTAATTTATCCCGCTACAATTTATCATACTATAAGGGCAGAAGTCCCCCTTTCAATTGTTGAAGCAATAGCACGTTACCAGGAAGTTAAATTCATACAACAGGCGAATGTTCCGCTACACAACGATGATTCTTATAATACAAAAAGCCGGTATCAAAAAAAATTAAAAATCAAGACAGCAAAAACGAGTTCATGAGTAGAATGATTCATAGTAGCAATACAGCCCGCTCAAAAAAATGTATTGCACTACCCGCGCCACTACACCAACTTTTATGCAGCGCAAAGTATAACATCATACATAAAGCCTATTGTAATATTTTTGAAGTTATAATCTGCAAAGTTGAAAATATTCCTTATACCCTTTTTTACAATAATCTCGTTAACAGCATGGGCCCAGGTACAAAAGAAAATACCCCTGATGCGTATGATCTTTCATGAGAGCATCATAAAAAATCAGCGAAAAATTGACCTGCTTGATAATAAGCAGGACCATAAACTTAATGTAGGCAACGAAGAAACTACCCGGAAAGCAACTGCTGCTCTGTTCAGTAAAGTAGATGAAATCAGGAACAATATTGAAGCAGACAGCCTCGTCGACTTTAATGGAAAAATGAGATATTTAAAAGGGTTGAACGAAGTGTTGACCTCTTTTGCAACGACGGCCGGTACTGAAGATGGTATGCAGTTAGACCAGATAATTGAACTTATACCTGCTTTTGCAACAGCAATGGAGCTTGATAAAGCAGGATTATCTATCAGAAGTTTGTTTGAGTCTACATCGGCAGAAATAGGCGAAATCTTATTAAGCTCTTCTATCTTTTCCGGAAACCCGGGATTTGCAGAAAGCCGGAGAGTTGTATCAAGCAAAGCACGGACAATAAGACCATTTAAGATTTTGCCGACCCTTAAAAGAAATCCAAACATGCCCTATGCTGATAGCCTGATAAAAACCGTTGCTTATTCAAATTCCGAGGAATTGTATTCGTATGCACAGTCCAACGATGAACTTGCCCTGCGTATTCAACACCATGCCGATCCCCTGGTAAATACGATCAGCAAACTCGCAAGAATGAATACCGGGCGCCTGTACTTCCCTTTCCTCGATAACCTCTACCGGGGAAAGATGACCATGGAAGAGATTGAGGCAAACATGGAGGATAAGTACAAGTATTTCAGAATGCTGGTTAATACAGAGATTGATTATGCCGGCCGCTTTCGTAGCGGAGATACCCCGGTTGAAATGTCTGCATTGTCGAGAATGATCAAATCCAGGGCGGTGGAGGGTTTTATAAATGTTATTAACGGCTTGCATAATGCGCCCGATAACGTTCGCATGCGGGAAGTGGAGCCGCTAAACGCGCAGGAGCTGTATTACCTGTGTGTAATGGGAGATCCCGAGATTTATACAAGCAGCTATTTAAAGGTGTATGACCGAATGTTTCAACGGTTGAAGGTTGCAAACGGTGATAGTTTGCTGGCCACTGTAAACCACGATTTCTTCAGGAAGTTCATTAAGATGGCGGCAGGATATAACCGGCTCGATCATTTTCTTAGCAGTATGAATAAAAGAAATGCCCAAACCCTTATGCAAACATTTGCGGCGGACCTCGAGAAAACAGTAAACCTTGAAAACGCCGTTGACGTTGCAGATTCTTATGCAAGTATTAGCAACGAGCCATTGCGTAAACTGATACTACAAACTGTTCAAAAGAGCTACGCCGAACTGTCGAAAGGTGATAACAAAAGGGGAATTACAATTTACAATATTCTCAACAGCATATTTGAAAGCCTCGATCCTGCCAGCAAAATTGACATCTCTGCTAAGTTTGGCATTCCCACCGTTTACTCAATCAAAAACGCTACGCTTAAAGACCCATCCGGACGCGTTATCATACAACAGTTCTTCTACGGCGACAAGGATGGCAACGCTGAATTCAACAATTTCAGGGCCGCTTATAGTAATTCAAACTGGAAGATAACGGATAAAGGCGAGTGGATAGAAGTTAATGCTGTCAGGGGCGCCCCGGTTACCATCTACTCCAATAAACCCCTTAATGCCGCCGAGGAGCTTGATGCAAAGGCACAGGCCGACTTAATAAACTATCTCGATGATGAAGGTTTAAGTCCTACAGTCGTTATTCACAGGGGACACAGTTATTTTGTACGGTTTACTATAAAACAGCTTGCACCCACTGCTAAGATTGTATTGTTGGGAAGCTGCGGTGGTTACCACAATATAGGCGCGGTTTTAAATATAGCACCTACCGCGCATATTATCGCCAGTAAACAGGTAGGTAGCGGCACCATTAATCAACCTATGATTGTTAATCTTACCGATGATATGCGTTTGGGCAAAGATCTTAACTGGCCGCAGAAGTGGCGGCAATTTGCCAAGCTATTCGGCAACAACGACCGCTTCGACGACTATATTCCGCCGCATAAAAACCTGGGTGCCATCTTTATCATGGCTTATAAAAAAACGTTTGGGAACGAGGGCTCATAGTTGCTTTTTTGGTGGCCGGCCGAATATCTTTTTTCAACTTCCGTTGTGTCACTCACTTGTACCTTTGTGCCGGGTTCGGCAGGTCCGCCCGCTCCTTACTTTAATCCAGGTGCCTCAAAGGATACGCGGCAGCCTAAAAAGGTAAATTACATTTCAATCATGCTCTGTCCATTCGATGGTATGATGCATCAAAATCGTTTCGTAAGTTTTGATAATTTCCGTCGCTGTGTTTACAGATACTCGAATACACTTCAAGGGAACCGCCACAATAAAAATAGCATGAGTGATTAAGTAATTATTCACAGGTGATTAGCAGGTTAAAAAAGGAGATAGAAGCAGCACGATTAAACGCTGCTTTAACTGTCAACAAACAAATGCTTGTTTTATATTGGCGTATAGGTAAAATATTCCTGAACAACAGGATAATGAAGGATGGGGTACAAAAGTTATCGAAAGGCTTTCAGTTGATTTAAAAAAGGCATTTCCGGAAATGAAGGGTTTTTCTTCCCGTAACCTGAAATACATGCGGGCTTTTGCTGAAGCCTACCCACATCACCCTCTTAAACAAGGTGCAGGATGAAACGCCAGGTCCTTCTATATAGCTAAAACAGCTGAACCTAGCCTGGAGCAGGAATGTCATGGGTGCACCAGGTCGAAAGCAGGCTGTATGAAAGGCAGGGGAAGCCAGTAACAAATTTTAGCAATACCCTTCCAGCTACTCACAGTGACCTCGTAAAAGAAATTCTTAAAGACCCTTATAAATTTGACTTTCTTAGCCTTTTCAGTAGTACATGGAAAAGGACCTGGAGGAAGCCCTTATAAAACATATTATTAAATTTCTATTGGAACTAGGAGCTGGTTTTAGTTGTGTAGGCACGCAATACGCCGTTGAGGTAGGCGGAAAGGAATACGACATTCACCTGCTTTTCTATCACCTTAAACTCAGATGCTTTGTAGTGGCTGAACTTAAAAAGGGAGAATTCACCCCGGAGCATGCAGGAAAACCAAACTTTTATCTTGATGCGGTAGACGACTTATTGAAGCATTCCACCGACGGTCCTTCAATAGGAATTCTTATATGCAAAGAAAGAAATAAAGTGGTAGCAGAATATGCTTTGCGAGCAATAAACAAACCAATTGGTATAGTGAATATGAACTCACGCAGGCTATTCCGGAAAAACTGAAAGGCAGCTTACCAACAATCGAAGAAATCGAAAAGGGGTTGGAATGATTTGTAAACAATATCGTTAATTCCCGTGTAATACTACAAACAAGGCATTCACCTGTTAACCGGCCAACTTGAACGCTAAACAAAACCCAAAATTTCCTTAGCTTTAAATCCTGCCAACATAAAAAGGACAATCGATTATGACCGAAGAAAATCAAAACCAGGAATTAACCGAAGATGAAAAACAACTGTTCGGCCAACTCTTGTGTGAAGACCAAAACGACCTTACAGATTTTAATGAAGCACGCCGAAATTTCCTAAAACAAATAACCCTTGCAGGCGGTGGAATACTAGCCATGCAAATGTTTGGCGGAGAGGTGTTTGCCCGTTCAATCAACGACCCGTTGAATGCTGAATTACCTGTAAACTTAGAAAACGCCGTCAATGTCGCTTTTAAAGTAAACGGTGTAAAAAAATCTTTAGACGTCGACTCAAGGATGACCTTGCTTGATACGCTTCGTGAAAGATTACAGTTAACCGGTTCAAAAAAGGGCTGCGACCATGGACAGTGCGGGGCCTGTACAGTTATTGTAGACGGAAAGCGTGTATTATCATGCCTTACGCTTGCTGCAACCTGCACTGGTAAGTCCGTCACTACAATTGAAGGGCTGGCTAAAGGCGGCGAACTTCACCCGATGCAGGCCGCCTTCCTTAAACACGATGGCTTCCAGTGTGGCTACTGTACGCCAGGGCAAATTTGTTCAGCGGTAGCTTTAATGACTGAGGCTAAAAACGGTGAAGTAAGTTATGTTACTCCCGATGTTCGTGTTAAGCCTGGTTCACTTCAGCTAACAGATAATGAAATTCGCGAACGTATGTCTGGTAATATTTGTCGCTGCGGTGCTTACCCAAATATTGTTGATGCAATCAAGGAAGTTCACAGTGGAAAAGCGGTGGCACAAACGTGGGACTTCGTTGATCAAAAACAATCAACTCAAATTTAAAAGCGGCTAAATACAAAAAGACAACTAATGAGACCTTTTAAATATTCTGTAACAAGCAATGTAAATTCCGCCACTAAAATGTTGACGGCCAACCCTAATGCAAAATTTCTTGCAGGCGGCACCAACATTCTTGATCTCATGAAGGAAGATGTGGAGCGACCAGATGAACTGGTTGATATCACCCAGCTAAGCCTTACGTTGATCAAACCAATAACCGAAGGCATGAATAAAGGAGGTGTATCAATCGGCGGACTTGGCAAAAATACTGGTACAGCAAACCATCCATTAATACGTCAAAGTTTTCCGCTTTTAACGCAGGCAATCCTTGCAGGCGCTTCTGCTCAAATTCGCAATATGGCAACCAACGGCGGCAATCTTAATCAACGCACCCGCTGCCCTTATTTTTACGAAGTCTCCATGCCCTGCAATAAGCGCGAACCAGGGACAGGTTGCGGTGCCCTTGAAGGAATTAACCGTATGCACGCCGTTTTTGGCTGGTCAGAAAACTGTGTTGCTGTTCATCCTTCTGATATGTGTGTGGCCCTGGCTGCCCTCGATGCAGTCGTAAAGGTGCAAGGTGCTAACGGACAGATCCGTAGCGTTCCTTTTGCCGATTATCATCGTTTACCCGGCGATACTCCGCAAAAAGACAACAACCTGAACCAGGGGGAATTGATTACTTCAATTGAAATCCCTAAAAATAATTTTGCTCCTAAATCTTATTACTTAAAAGTACGAGACCGCGCCAGTTATGCATTTGCACTTGTTTCAGTTGCTGCCGCCATTGAAATGAATGCCAACCAAATAATACAGGCCCGGGTAGCAATGGGCGGAGTGGCGCACAAACCATGGAGGGCGTTTGAAGCAGAAAAATTCTTAGCAGGCAAAGAAGCGACTGAAGCTAATTTCAGGCAGGCGGCTGAAATAGAAATGAAACAGGCAAAACCACTTGAACACAATAAATTTAAAATTGAATTAGGCACAAGGGCTATCGTCCTTGCTTTAACGAAAGCAATGAATGGAGGAAAAGCCAGTTAAGAAAATTTCCGGCAAAGACGCCAAGGAGCAAGGCGCAACGTCAATTGCTTCTTCTTTGCGCCTTTGCGTTGTATTCCTTTGCGTCTTTGCGACAAAACAATAAGCCTTATTAAAATACATTAAGATGAGCGAACCAAAAAAAGCTATTGGACAATCGATAAATCGTGTCGACGGACTTTTAAAAGTAACAGGTGCAGCCACTTATGCAACGGATTATAAACTTAAAAATACAGCCCATGCGATTATTTTTAAAAGCACGATAGCCGCTGGCAAAATAACCGGTATCGATACAAGTGAAGCCGAAAAAGCACCGGGCGTATTAGCGGTGATCACTCATAAAAATGCACCTAAACTAAATGAAAAAGGAGGAATTCGCGGTGGTGCATTTCTACAGAGCAACATTATTGAATTTCATGGCCAGCATATAGGAATGGTGGTAGCCGAAACATTTGAACAGGCACGTTATGCAACACGTCTTGTCAAAGTCAGTTACGAAAAGGCGGAACCAAAGGTTGATTTTGAAAAGCACCAGAAAGAAGCAGTGTTACCCAAGAATAACATGGACGCTGTACGTGGCGATGTGGAAACTGCTTTCCGCGACGCTGAATATAAAATTGAAGCAGTGTATGAAACACCCATAGAACACCATCACCCCATGGAAACCCACTCCACCATTGCCTTTTGGGAAGGTGATAAGGTGACACTTTACAACGGTTCACAAATTGTAAACGGAGCCCAGGGAGCGGCTGCTTCAACGCTCGGCATTAAGCCTGAAAACGTCCGAATTGTTACCCCGTTTATCGGTGGTGGTTTTGGCTCAAAGGGTGGACAGTGGGCAAACCTGGTGTTGGCTGCGGTTGCAGCTAAGGCAGTCAACCGCCCGGTAAAGCTCGCACTCACCCGACAGCAGATGTTTAATTCGGTTGGGCTTCGTCAACGAAATCACCAGAAGATGCGGCTTGCGGCAACAAAAGACGGGAAACTGACTGTATTGGCACATGAAACAACAACTCATTGCGCCATTAACAACGAATTCGTAGAGCCTTGCGGCGATTGTTCAAAAGTGATGTATGAAGTGCCTAACTCACTCATTTCTTATAAGGTGGTGCCCATGAACATTATTCTGCCAACCTACACCCGTGGCCCCGGCAAATCAACCGGCAGCTTTGCCCTTGAATCAGCCATGGACGAACTCGCCTACCAACTAAAAATGGACCCAATCGAGTTCCGGCTGAAAAACGAACCGGCTAAAGACCCTTCCAACGGCAAGCCCTGGTCGTCACGAACAACGGTGCAATGTTTACAGGAAGGCGCCAAAGCCTTCGGCTGGGAAAAGCGGAAAATAGAACCGCGACAAAATAAACAAGGGGAGTATTTAATTGGCTATGGCGTTGCCTGCGGAACCTACCCTGCACGTCAGCAAAACTCGTCAGCGATAGTGAAATTAATCCGCAAAGGCACCGAAGTGAAAGCAACGATAGAACTGGCCGCGTCCGACCTTGGAACCGGTTCCAACACCATTATTGCTCAAACAGCTTCCGATGCTTTAGGTCTGCCCATTAATAAGATCACTGTTAAAATAGGCGATTCCGATTTGCCGCCTGCTGCCGGTTCGGTTGGTTCGGTAGGTGCAGCCAGTTTTTCCAATGCTGTAAACGATGCATGCATAAAAATTACGGATGAGTTGATCGCAAAATCAGGTAAACAGTTTTTTGTCCGTCCAACGGCTGCCACAATGATGCTTACCGAAAAGCTTACTGAATTTGAAACCAGGGTGGATGCAAAAGCGCCGGCAGATGCAGGTAATTATTCATCTCACAGCTTCAATGCGAACTTTGCAGAAGTTTGGGTTAACAGCATGACCGGCATGGTAAAAGTTCCTCGCTTCCTTGCCGTAACCGGTGCCGGCAAAATTCTGAATCCAAAGACCGCCCGTTCTCAAATTATAGGTGGAAACGTGTGGGGCATTGGAATGGCATTAACCGAAGAGTCTGTTCTCGATCCTCGTTGGGGCAATTTTGTTACCCGCTCCCTGGCCGAATACCACGTTCCCTCCAACCTCGATATTGGAACCATTGAAACCATCTTTATCGATGAAAAAGACACCATCCCTAACAAATTGGGCGTAAAAGGAATCGGCGAAGTCGGTATCGTAGGCGTAGCAGCAGCTGTTGCAAACGCGATTTTTAATGCTACCGGCAAAAGGGTAAGGGATTTGCCGATAACACCGGATAAGTTGCTGTAGAAGGTGAGCGATTATTTCTTTTTGGAAGTCGAAAGCATCCCTTTTTTCAGCACCCTGGTGTCATCCGTTGTATTGTTTCGCTTGCGGAGAAGGTAAAGTCCTTATAAAAAGCCTTGAGACAAAACCAGGCTCGACTTGATTTGAAAAAATAAGTCTAGGCTAATAAACCATCTGCTAATTTCGTAGATTTACCAAAAGGTGTTTTCATGCCAGCATACATTATAAGAACTAAAAATAAAAAGGAAGAGAAGGTAGTGGAAGCTTTTTGTCTGGTTTGAATATGGACTTTTATACAGAAGCACAGGAAGAAGAGGCACTCTGCTACCAAATGAAAACAGACCAAAAAACGCGAAAACTTACTGAGGACGAGAAAGAGAATTTTATTAAGAAGATGAATTCTTCAAAATGAAGGTTGAAATTCACTCTCATTTGTTAAAGCAGCAAAAAGGCTTTCCACTGAGCTACAGCATAAAATAGCAGAAATTATTGAACAAATAGACGCTGCCAAAAGTACCAGGGAAATAGCAACTTCAAAAAGCTCACTGGTTATAAAAATGCTTATAGAATTAAACTTGAAAGTTATCGTATCGGTTTTTTTCCTGCAAAAAGGCGTGGTTGATTTGACGACTGTAATGCACCGAAAAGCCGTCTATCGTTATTTCCCGTAACGTAAAAAAGCACTGGATCTTTTTCATCACACTCACCTCGTCTCCGCGGTAACACCCAAAGACAAAATTCATCCGCAAATGCCTGCCATTTTTATAATTGCTTAATTTGCCAGGGTGAATACATCTATGCTATCAGTATTATTTCGCAAATGGGTTTTAAAGAGCCTCAGTACATTTCTGTTCACAGGCTTTTTATTTGTACAGTCTATAGCTCAGACGGATAGTGTTAGCATCAATCAATCTCCCAATCAAGTGTTTGCTGCCAGGCTCATGTACGGCTCTATTGTTATCCATACTAATTTAATAGCTAATACTTCAGGAGCCAATCCACGAGCCGCTGAATTTGAAATTTCGAAACAGTTCCGGGATTCTATTACCTGGAGAAAATGCTATTGCTACCCCAGAACCGGTGTAACTATAAGTATAGCTGATCTTAATACGCCCATACTTGGCAAGGCTTATTCTGCCGCTTACTTTATAGAACCGAATTACAGGACAGGTAGAAATTCGTCCATTTTCCTCAAAGGAGGCGCCGGCTTATCTTATCTTACCAATCCTTTCGATTCTTTAAAAAACCCTGAAAATCATACCTACAGTTTGGCGATAAACTTTTACCTGGCTTTAGGCGCCGGTATCAGTTATCATGTTTCACCCCGAATAAGTTTAGGTGCCATGTTGAGCTTTCAGCACAACAGCAATGGCGATTTTGAAAGGCCTAACAGGGGCATAAACTGGTACGGAGGTTCCCTTGCTATACGCTATCATGCAAGCAATAATAAACTCGAACGGTATAAAAGAGAAACCGATAAATCGTGGAAGAAGGAAAAGACTTCCCTTGAAGCAGGTGCTTTTTATTCGCCTAAAGTCGGGTATAATGTAAACGGGGTACGACAACGTAAAATGGTGGCAGGTGCAACTCTACAATTTACTAAAAGGGTTTCGCTTATCAGCGCCCTGTCGTTGTCGGCAGAGCTTTATTATGATGCCGCAATGGCAAGCACCAAAAGATTATACAACGACAGAAGTTCGTCGGTACTTGCTGGAATATTGGTTGGTCACCAATTTGTTTTTCGACGTATTATTTTCAGTCAGCAGTTAGGTATTTATACGCATAAGCAGACGAAAGCTCTGGAAACTTTCAATCAAACCCGAATACAACTTCTTTACCACCGTTGGGGTTTGCTATATAAACTTAATTCACATTTTTATAGCGGCTTTAATTTACTTGCACATAAAAATGTTGCCGATTTTGTAGATGCAAGGCTCCTCTACCGCTTTACAAGAAGGTAAATGACCAGTTCACTTTGGGGTTAAAAATGGATAAGCCATAAATCCGGGTTTTTCAGACAGGGGATACAATAAAAAGACTGCATATGGAAGTATAAAAAACCTGCCGTAGTAAAGACAGGACTATTATTATTTATGTCCATGCCTGTAAAATCGAATTTACCTTATCTTCTACGTGCTTTCCAGTTTTTCAAACTTCCCCCGCTGCATTAAAAGGACGGTATCTCGTAAAAAAGCGACTTAAGAATATTTAATGATTAAAGCATTCAAATAGGATCGAAATATATTTTTACCACGTACGTTTGATAAATGATGAATAGTTTTCTTATGAAATCATGGTTGTTGAAGTTTTTCATTTTCGTTATTTTTCTTTGTCCACTAACCGCGTACACACAAGACGCGACATCCTCAACAACTCCCGGTTTACCTTTTCATTATGATACAACTTCTTACCCTGGCACACTGAAACCTTTAGAAAGAATTCAACCATTTGATACAGCCCGCAATAGGAAAAGGATGCGAATGGTTACAGCCAGTCATATTCTCGCGTATCCAACATCGATGGCTGCATTATATTTTGGATGGTACAAAAAGTATCCTCAAACCCGTTTTCATTTTTTTAACGACAATCACCAATGGAAACAGGTCGACAAAGTCGGTCACGCATATAGCGCCTATATTGAAAGTTATGCCAGTATGGAACTCTGGCGTTGGGCCGGGGCAAGCCGTTCACAACGCGTATGGATCGGAGGTCTCAGCGGTGCTGTTTACCAGACTATTTTTGAAACATTAGACGGGTTTAGCGACGGCTGGGGATGGAGTTGGGGCGACTTTGCAGCCAATGCCGCAGGCAGTGGCATTTTAGTAGGCCAGGAACTTGCGTGGAAGGAACAGCGGATCCACTTTAAGTTCTCAGCGCATGGAAAAAATTATGCAGACCCCGAGCTCAATAAGCATACGGTTAAAATATATGGCCAAAGCTGGCAGGAACGCATCGTAAAAGATTACAACGGGCAAACCTATTGGCTGAGTGTAAATTTGAAATCGTTTATGAAGGAAAGCAGCCTTCCATCGTGGCTAAGTGTTGCTTTCGGGTATGGTGCCGATGGTATGTTTGGCGCAGCCTACAATGCTTACACCGACGAGCTAGGCAATATGACTTTCAATCGTTCCGATATTGCCAGGTACCGTCAATATTATATTGCTCCTGATATTGATCTAACGAAAATCAGGACAAAGAATAGATTGCTGAAACTTGCATTAGGAGCACTGAATGTGGTCAAGTTTCCCTTGCCATCAATCGAGTATAATTCGAAACAACAATTTAAGTTCCATCTCCTTCATTTCTAAAAGTTCCGGCAATCCAGCGTAACTGCCACTGTCAACCTTACTTCATAATTCTGTATAAAATCATTTTCCGGATGCAGGCATGAGAAAAGCAATGCCACCTTTCACACAGGCGGAAGCACATTCAAAACTTGCTAATACCTTGATAAGGTGTTGTGGAGGATTTGTAGTTTTTTCTTTTGGTAGTGGGCAAGGTAACTTTATTCAACATCGTTGTGTCACTCACTTGTACTGCTAGTACTGGGTGTTCTTCACCTGCAAATCGCATTATATATCCCTTTCTAAATGTTGCAGCAACACCATTGAACCTGTTATTCGGCCCGGCCAATAGGAACAATGAAAGAACTATTGCAGGTATAACCGCAGCTACAACCCCTGCGTTTAGACAATTAACAAACGAATATGCTTCATTCTATTGCTTCACACGATAATACGACTACCTTCAGCCATTAATAAAAATTATCATGAAAGAAAAAGGATTGGTTAAGTTCTTTAACGTAACAAAAGGTTTTGGGTTTATTACAAGTGATGCAGGAAAAGATTATTTCATCCATGCCACAGGACTAAACGGAGGCTCTCTCAATGACGGAGCCAAAGTTGAATTTGAAACAAGGCAAGGTCAGAAAGGTTTAGAGGCTTTCAATGTCTCTGTACTTTGATAAATATAAGTTGTTAGGTTAAAAACAAAGCTGCCACCATTAACAGGTGGCAGCTTTGTTTTTGGTAATTATAATCTTCCAGTTTGCAATTATCTCCTTATCGGTCTTATAGCGACCACCTTGCACGATGTTATTTCCGCGCGTCCTTACAAACTGTAGCGTGAGTGGTGAGCGGCTGAAGCTGAACCATTGAATGAAAAGATCAACGAGGCGAACAGCAAAGCAAATATTCTCGCGCTCTGGGATAAAGCTACGGAAGAAATCAACGGGTACTGGGCACAAATTCCGGACGAAAGATTTCATGAAACCATCCTTGCATTCGGACAATATGAAGGGACTGTTCTGTCTTCTATCCTTTATTATATCGACAATGAAATTCACCACCGCGGGCAAGGCTATGTGTATCTGCGTTCACTTGGCACAGAACCTCCTCCTTTCTGGGACAGATAAATACGGAAGCTTTATGAAAACAGTGTTGGTATTCAAAACATCGGTAACAACAACCGACAAAGCCCGGCTGGTTAAGCCTTTACTGGATAACCTGATGGATACATCTGAGAAATGGAACTTCGACCTGGAGGATTGCGATAACATCCTTCGGGTTGAAGCTGTCTCAGTACACCCTTCCGTCATTATTAAAAACCTGCAGAATGCCGGCTTTGGCTGCGAAGAACTCAAAGATTAAAAAGACAAGTAGACTTTACGTTACTTTTAAGATCTCGCGGGAGGTACGAAAAACTTAGCGATAAACCGATCGCCCCAGCTCTAATACGCCAGCAGTCGTCCACACGTAATAATTACAAGCCACACTATTATTGAAATACCTGCTGCGATTTTTGCAGCCTTTGGCAAAACCGTGTTCGTGTTCCATTGAGAGACAGACCGGAAGGTAAACAGGTGAAAGGCCCACACATTAATGCCGGCAAAAACAAGACATAACATCTTGACCACGAAAACAGGGTCATAGGCAAGGGTAACTGCATTTGTTATGAATAACAACAGGCCTGAAGGAATGATTAGTAATAAACTTCTTCGCGACCACGGCAACAAATGCTGTGCTAATTCTGAAACGGGCAAATGTTTTGAAAATCCTAATAACCGCAGATCAAACATAAAGGAAGGTCCTACGAGTAAAACAATGCCCGTTATATGTACGACCTCAAGAATTGGATAAAGCCATAGTGACTGACGGATAACAACAGCACCGGAAGAATCCTCCAGCCATTGTAACATAGTATCGATCATAACGGGGTTCTAAAGCAGTAACAAGATTACCGCAGTTCATATTTCTGGCCGTTAACGAAGATTCTTTCTGCCCGCATTTCATCTTTAACTTCTTTATGCGGATATCCCACCACTTGTATGGTTGCTCCTTTTTTAAGCATGTCAGCCTTTACACCCCGCGCGGTCATCCGGGTTACCGGGGCCAGGATGACTAACCATACTTTATCATCCTGTTTTACTTTTACAGAAGCATGAGGATTTTCATAAAGAGATTCCTGGATTGTTGCCTTGAAGTCGAGTGTTTTATCCTGGTCATAGTTTGCCCAACCGTGGTGGAATGGTTTGAAAGCAACACAAAACAAAAGAATAAGAACAACGGGAATTTTTCTTGGAAGTTTCATATAACAAGCTTTAGTGCTACTTAAAGGTACAAAATAGAAAGACGCGTGCTAATGAATTTCTCAATGATCCCCCTGAATTTATAACGCCTCTCTTCCTTGTTGCCGCACCCTCGCAACACTGCAAGGGAATTATAAGGAAAGGCCTCCGGAGCAGCGGTCCGGGGTGGCTGCAAAGAAGGAATGTTTTCGTCCTGCCCAATTCTCATCCCGATTACGATACCATCACACCTTTTTATGGCGTCTCAGTACACTCTTCAGTCATCATTAAAAATCTTGAGAATGGCGGCCTTGCGTGTAAAGAACCGGGGGTTTAATTACCTCGAAAAAACAAATGTTGGCTCCCATACAACACGTATGAAGTGATGGATGACTTTGTAAGGTAAGAATGTAAATTAAAGTAAGCGCGCAAAAGGACGGGGTACGCAATCAAATCTCTCATTATCGAAAAACGTTCTCCACCGTGCAGCTTAGAATAAGCTAATGCACCAATGTTTGCGCGGGGTGTATAAAAAGCTTATTTGACTCCATTATTATCCACCGCCATTACCGGCGTTGCGCCTAATCTCTTAATTACCTGCATTACCCTTATAGCGGTTCCAAGGTGAGAGGTACTGTCGCCATTAATTACGACAGAAGCTTTGGAAGTTGTATCTTTTGATAAATAGGTTTTTAACTCTGCCTCTAACTGGTCCATTCCAACCTGCCTCTGACCTAAGTATAAATTCTGATCTTTATCTACAGTAATTACAACTGTTTGCTTTGACTTTGTATCGCTTTTTGCTTTCGGGTTCGATACCTTTATTACGTTAGGATTGGCTAATGTAGAAACAATAAGGAAAAATAATAAAAGGATAAACAATATATCGTTCAATGCACCAGTGTGCACTTCGGGATGAGCTCTTAATCTGTTTCGAATGTTCATGATAATTAACCTCACCCTCAATCCCTCTCCTGTGGGAGAGGGAGACCAGGCATTTATTTAAAAGTTCTACAATTATAGTAACAACTCAATTAACTATTAATACAACCAACGTTCTAACGATAATGATGTTTGGACTACGCCGTATGTCAGGAATGAAATTTGGATAAGACAAAAAGAACTGCGCAAAGCTGTTCAATTGGAATACTAATTTCAAACGGAGCGTCGCAACTATGTTCGCTTGAAGGCTATAAAGCTTGTCACCAAAAAAATGCCTTAAATAGACCCCCCTAATTCCAACTCGTAACTCACTACTGACAATTCACCACTCACTAAATGACTTACTGACTATTCCACTACCTCGTCGGCTCTTGCAGCACATCGATAAACTCTGCACTTGCAGCTTCCATTTTGTTGGCTGTTTTGTCTATTTGTGTAGTAAGAACGTTGTGTGCAATATAAGCCAGCAAACCAACTATTAATCCTGTACCAGACGTGATCATTTTTACATAAATACCACCGGCAATATCGTTTAAAGTAAACTGCCCTGAACTGGAAATACCGTAAAACAACTGTATCATACCAACAATAGTTCCGAGGAAACCGAACATAGGGGCAATACCGGCGATCAGTGAAAGGATGCTGAGGTTTCGCTCCATTTTATACATCTCGAGCTTACCCACATTTTCCATGCTTTTTTCAATTGCATCAATTGGTTTACCAATACGTTGAAGGCCTTTGTCGATCATCCTGGCAACGGGATTATTGGTGTTCCTGCTAAGCGTACGGGCCGCTGAAAGATTACCGGTCATAATGTTGTCGCGGATCATACTCATAAAATTATCCTCGATCTTGCTGGCTTTTCGAATGGCGATCAGCCTCTCAAAAAAAACGAAGATTGCAACAACAAGCAACAGGTACAAAGGGTACATGATAAAACCTCCTTTGTTTAATAAGCTCCAAAGGGAGATCTGTTCGGCCGGTAGCGCTGATACTGCTGCAGTAGTACTATCGGTTAATAGCTGTGGATTAGCCTGGAGTAAGTTCCAAATCATTCTGGTTTATTGTTTTATCGGTACTAATGCGTTAAAAATTCCCGTTGGGTTTTATCGAAATTTGTAATGCTCGTGCTTACGAATGAAACGAATGTAATGGCTTTAACTATAAGCCGCTGCTTCATTCGTTGTTAAAGTTTTGCTGTAGCTACTCGGTACGGTCAACAGTTTCCATAGAAAAAGCAGGCAGAAAAAGGAAGAAATTCGTAGAATTGTCGCTCGCTTTTATCTGGAAACACTATCAACAGTACACAGCTAACCAACGTAAAACTATTATACATCGGTATCACTATTTATTGATGTGCATAAAAAGAAAAAAGCACCCGAAAATGAGGGTGCTTTTTCACATTGTGGAATCCGTTTATTTTTTGTCGTTATTCTGCTTTACCATACCCATTATCTGCTTCATTGTATTTTCCATACCGCTGGGACTACCATCAAGGAAAAGCATATTTCCCTTACCGTATTCAGCGAAGTTTTTTACGGCTTCGGTCCACATACTGAAGAGAATAACATTCGTATCGAGGTTTGCCTGCTTCATCTGCTCCGCCGCACTGCTCATACCTTTGGCAACTTCCTCCCGGAATAGCGCAACACCTTGTCCGCGCAATCTGGCCGCTTCACGTTCAGCTTCAGCGGCAATCTTTATAGCATTACCTTCGGCTTCAGCTCCCTTGGTTTTTGTGATCAATAAAGCCTGGCCTTCGTTCTCTGCCGCGGCCTTCAAATTGTTACTGGCAACTACCCTGCTCATGCTGTCCATAATTTGCTGGTCGAAGGTGATGTCGTTAATCTGCAGATCCTGTAAGTGATAACCCCAGTCTTCTAAAGAATGATCGATCTGTCCTTTTACAAATTCAACAATTTCTCTTCTCAACAACAATATTTCGGCCTGCCTTTTAGTAGCAACGAATGCACGGATAGAACCTTCTACGGTACGTATCAAAGCCTGCATGAGATCTTTGTCGCTGATAAATTTAAAAGCGACTCTTTTAATCGTTTCCTCCTCCGAATTTTGAACAGAGTATAACAGCATCGATTTGAAGTAAACGTTGGCCTGGTCTACAGTAACCGCCTGGAACGACAGTTCTACAGATTGATTTTGAATACTAACACGTTTATAAATTTGTTCAAGAAGCGGTATTTTAAAACCAAGCCCCGGAAGAAGAATACGACGGTATTTACCGAACATGGTTATAACGGCAATGGTTCCTTGTCTTACAGTCACCAGGCCACTAAAAACAATGATGATTAAAAGAATCAACCACCAGTAAGAAATTAATGTATCCAATTTTTTAAGGTTTAGAGTGAGTACAATTTGCTAATGTACAAATAAGAAGCCCACGTCGCGATTAATTTAACTTACAGCTTCTTAACCAATTCTTTCAAACTCCGCAATACATCTATCTACGCCTCCTACAAAAGCCTCTTTAGAGGCTTCGCGTAGTTTTCTCCTCCCAAACCTGTACAAGATTAACCATTACTTCCACAGCCTTTTTCATATCCCTCACTCCTATCCATTCTTTTTTGCTGTGAATGCCCTGCATTCCCGTAAATAAATTCGGACATGGTAAACCCATAAAACTTAGCCTGCTGCCATCGGTACCGCCACGAATACTTTGTTTGTGAACTTTCACTTTGCTTTTCGTGTAAGCTTCTTCCGCGTATGTAACCACTTGCGGGTGCTGAACGAGCACTTCTTTCATATTCCGGTATTGTTCCGTTACCTTAAACTCCATTCGTGCTTTCGGATGTTTTTGTAAAACCTCTCCAGCAATCTTCTTAAGCCGTTCTGCATTTGCCTTCAAGCCCTCACGTGTGAAATCGCGAACAATAAATTCAATCGTTGCCTTTTCTGCCAGCCCTTCTACCCGAACCGGGTGCACAAAGCCCTCCCGCTTTTCCGTTGTTTCCGGACTAAACTCTTTTTTCGGCAAAGCGTCTAATATTTCCCCCGCAATTTTTATTGCATTTACAAGGGTGTCTTTTGCGTATCCCGGATGAGCAATTACGCCGTGTACAGTTACAACGGCAGCATCGGCGCTAAAAGTTTCATCTTCCAGGTGTCCTAATTCACCGCCGTCCAAAGTATATCCAAAGTCGGCACCCAGCTTATTCATATCCAGGTTGGCTGTACCTTTTCCTATTTCTTCATCCGGCGTAAATAATAATCTTATGGTTCCATGTTTCACTTCCGGGTGTGTCGCCAGGAAATTTGCAAAGTCCATTATTTCAGCCACCCCGGCTTTATCGTCTGCGCCTAATAACGTGTTCCCACTGGCAGTAATAATGCTGTTACCAATATGTTCTTTCAAATAGGTAAACTCCCTGGCACTTAAAACCTGCGTATTGTCATCCGGCAGCGTAATATCCTTTCCATCATAGTTTTGGTGAAGAATCGGTTTTACGTTCGTGCCACTGCAATCAGGGGCAGTATCTACGTGACTGCAAAAACAAATAACGGGAACAGGCTTATCGGTATTTGATGGAATTGTTGCATATACATAACCGTACTCGTCTACGTGGGCATCCTTAACTCCCATTGCCTGCAACTCCCCTACCAAAATCTTGCTTAAGTCTTTTTGCTTTTCAGTAGAAGGTGAGGTTGTGCTTTTAGGATCGCTTTGCGTATCAACCTGTACATACCGCAAGAACCTTTCAACACAGGTATAATTATACTTATCAAACATCTGGACTAATTTTAGGCAAATTAGCCATAACAGCTGATGGCGCAAAAAGCCGTACTTTAACCTTCGTGGTTATTCTTAACAAAAGGGTAAGTTTACCGGATGGTAATATTTTTGTATGGACCAGGCTATTCTGCTTCAATTCGGCGATCGTTGCGTCGCACTCTTGTACTTTGTTTTCTGTACTGAACAAGACAATCGTACCTAAGGCATGCAACTAACCATAATCAACTATAAGTATAACAATGGAAACAATAGCAAAACCGCTGATTAAACAAGGATGGCTAAGAGCGCTCATTTATTTCGTAGCTGTATTTTTAATTGTGGTGGCTTCTCAAACAATTGTCGTCCTCGCGATAATGCAACTCACAGGAAGTGCCGAGGCAACCAATGACAGTCTACTCAACTTTGGACTGTTATATTTTTCAATGGCAGTTGCGGTATTTCTTTTTACCCTATTGATGCGAAAAGTCGTTGACAGGAAAAGTTTTAAAAGCCTTGGATTTACCTGGAAGGGCTACAGCAATGAAGCGGGCCTTGGATTTTTTGCATCGGTTGCCATGCTCGGAATTGGCTCACTAATCCTGGTCGCACTAGGTTACCTGGATTTCATTTCGGCTAGTGTAGATGCAGGCCCTTTATTATTGGAAATAGCAATAATGGTTGTTGTAGCTTTTGTGGAAGAATTATCATTTCGCGGTTACCTGTTAAACAATTTAATGCAATCGATGAATAAATGGGTTGCATTAGGTATTTCAGCGCTACTATTTGCAGCTTTTCATGGAACAAATCCTGATGTAACTGTTTTTGCCATTATAAATATCTTTTTGGCAGGGGTACTGATGGGATTAAACTACATCTTCACCAAAAATCTATGGTTCAGCATCTTCTTTCACTTTGCCTGGAATTATTTCCAGGGACCTCTTTTGGGCTACGAGGTCAGCGGCTTAAAACTAACCAGCGTGCTACAGCAATCGCTCACCGGACCTGAATTATGGACAGGCGGAAAGTTTGGATTTGAAGGTTCGTTGCTTTGCCCATTACTATTAATTGTAGCGATATTGCTGTTTTCCTACACTTTCCTCAAAAGATACCAGCCAGTTGTAATTTAAGAAGTGTTGCATTTCAAATTCATTCTTAATATTTTGTCTTTTAAACTTAATAAGAATGTTATGAAAAAAACTTTAATTGGCGCCTTCGTTGGGGCTATTCTTGTTTTCGGCTGGCAGGCGGTCTCGCATATGTTTATGGGCCATCACGATCCGGCATACAAACAAGTTGCGGGGCAGGAAAACGTCATTCAAGCACTTTCTGCATTTTTTAAAGAGGATGGCCAATACCTTGTCCCAAGACCCAACCTGGGTTCGTCACAAGAAGATGTACAAAAGTTTGAAGAAGGAATGAAAGGAAAGCCATGGGCTTTAGTAACTTACCACGCCGCCGACGACTATGATATGGCCATGAATGCTTTTCGCAGTTTTACTACCGCTTTTTTATGTGTTATCATATTCATTTGGCTCATTGGCAAAACTCGGGGAAGTTTTTTTACCGTCTTTCTTAAAAGTATCGGCATCGGGTTTTTTGTTTTCCTATTTGCCTGGTACAACAGCAACATCTGGATGCAAACTCCGTGGGAAGTTATACGACCAGAATTGATAGACCTGTTTGCTGCATGGGGCCTTTGTGGCATTTGGCTTGGCTGGTGGCTGAACAGGCCTGCAAATAAGTAACGGCTCCCGGCTCAACCATTAATTCTCTTGAAACAAATTGAAGCCTTCCTTTAAAAGATCTTCGAATACCACTAATACACGTATTGAAATGATATCGGCGACTGTTCAAGATCGCCTACAGCAATAAATTGCTTTCTTCGAGTGGGAAGGCCTTTTTCGTTATAAGAATATTCGTAACGTGAGTAGCCCATTGGGCTTCCATCGGCGGACAGATTATTTATTCTAACCGGGTTATTGATTAATAAAATTACACCCGGCAAAAAGTTTCCTATAACTCCATCAGGTTCAGGATTCGGTTTATTATCGTACTCAACGAACACTTTAGAGAAGTTGATGATGAAAGAGCCAGTTGTTTCTTTACGGTGAGCAAAATCGAGGCGACTTAAATTACCGTTCGCGTAATACTGATAACTTATCCTCGTTGCCATTGGTGCGTCATCAAACGGATTTGCAATTTGTTCTGTCACTTCAGTTAGCTGTCCGGCAGCATTAAAACTATAGGTCAACGAAGATATTTTTTTGCCATTCGCAGCAAAATGTTCTGATCTACTTATAAGATCACCAGCATAAGTATACGTTCCATATCCACTTTCATTGGACGACTTCACCAATTTTTTGCCGGCATATTTATACACGTTTGTTAACCGGCTTACCGTTCCTCCAACGTTTTGCCACTGTGTAATATATTTTGTAACCTGTCCTGAGGAGTCATATTCATAATTGATAAAGTCGGTTGTAGATGCAACCAGTTGTTTAACCAATTTTATTGCCTTTTCAGAAGGAAGTGGTACATTGTTATCATCTTTTTTGCATGAAAAAAGAAAACCAATCAATGTAAGAACCAATAGACAGCTGGATAACTGCATTTTCATGTAATTGCTTTTAGCGTTTTATTCCCGAAGGTTATCGTATGAGACAATTAATACAATCACATAAATTGGTGAAAATGATAAACGGTTTTATTCCGGGATGAAAGTGTTGACAATCATCAGGCAACTTATCATCTGGTAACTCTTGCAGAAAAACATCTTTTCCCCGGCCTGATTACTATTCCAAATATTTAATTTCGGCGCAGGGAAGAAATTGTACCGATCAGATTTTTCGAGCAAACCTATTTTCCTTATTTTTATATATAATTCATAATTGATAAAGTCATGGCCATATTTAAGCTTCACATTAACGGGAAGGAGCAGCAGGCAGATGTTGCGGCCGATACTCCTTTGTTGTGGGTATTGAGAGACCACCTCGGTTTAGTAGGAACGAAATACGGGTGCGGAGTAGCTCAATGCGGAGCCTGTACCGTACATTTCGACGGCACTGCCGTAAGGTCTTGTATGTTACCGGTATCTTCTGTTGGATCCTCCAAAATCACTACTATTGAAGGGTTGTCAGAAAACGGGGATCACCCCTTACAGCTCGCCTGGAATGAAGTAGATGTTCCGCAATGCGGTTATTGCCAGGCCGGTCAGATAATGACTGCCGCTGCACTCTTAAAGCAGACCCCACATCCTACAACGGAACAGATAGAAGGAACCATGCACGGCAATATTTGCCGTTGTGGCGCTTACCACCGTATTCGTGAAGCAATTAAATTAGCCAGTACTAAAATTTAATTATGTCAACTGTAAATAAAAATAGCAGGCGGGAATTTTTAAAGATCTCTTCGCTAACCACCGGCGGATTACTACTCGGGTTTAGTTGGTTGAGTGCAGAGGCAAAAGCACCGGTAGTTGTTAACGAAGCAGCAGGTGCAGCAGGTGGCTTAGGCTTCAATAGTTATTTGTCTATTTCAACCGATGGTACCATTACCATCCTTTCACCGAACCCGGAGCTCGGGCAAAATATCATGACTTCTTTTCCCATGATAGTTGCAGAAGAATTGGATGCAGACTGGACGAAAGTAAAAGTATTGCAGGCACCGTTAGATAGTAAGTTCGACCGCCAGGTAACCGGCGGAAGCGGGGCAGTTCCTCATTCGTGGAAGCTTTTAAGGAACGCAGGTGCTACTGCCCGTTTTATGCTGATCCAGGCTGCAGCTCAGCGGTGGAGTGTTCCGGTGGAAGAATGTACAGCTGCCGATGGATTTGTAATACATTCAAAAACGGGGAATAAACTCGGTTATGGAGAGCTTGCAGAAGACGCTTCAAAGCTAGAGGTTCCAAAAGATGTAAAATTAAAAGACAGGAAAGATTTCAAACTGATTGGTAAGGAAATAAAAAACGTAGCTAATAACGATATTGTTACAGGTAAAGGGCTTTTCGGTTTGGATTTTCACCGGGAAGGAATGCTGTATGCCATGCTTCAACGCCCGGCCTTTGGAACAAAAATAAAATCTGTAGATGATACGGCAGCCAAAGCGATGCCGGGAATAGTTAATGTGGTTACTTTTAAGAACAATGTGGCCGTGGTTGGCAAATCTACCTGGGAAGTGATGAAGGCCAGGAAAGTTTTAAAAATTGAATATGAAAAAGAAGGCAATATTGAGAGCACTGCCGATCATGACAAACTTTTTAAAACATTATTAGATACCCCAACCGCAACTGTTCGCAGAAAGGATGGAGATACGGATGCCGCTTTTAAAAATGCAGCTAAAATTGTTAAGAGCGAATACCAATGCCCTTTCTTATCGCATAGCCCGATGGAGCCTATGAACTTTTTTGCACATGTTCGCGAAGACGGTGTAGAACTTGTTGGTCCAACCCAAACCCCGGGAAGTGCCCGCCAGGCAACTTCTAAATTATTAAACATTCCTGAAAATAAAATAACCGTAGAAATTACACGACTCGGTGGCGGTTTTGGAAGGCGGCTTAAAACAGATTATGCAACAGAAGCAGCTGAATTATCAAGCCTGATAAAAGCGCCGGTAAAAGTGATCTGGTCTCGTGAAGATGATATGACAGGAGGTAGTTACCGTCCTGCTGTGCGTTACCGCTTTGAGGCGGCGTTAGATGCAAAAGGAAATATGACCGGGTACCGGTTGAGAGGTGCCGGCATTAACTCAGGCAACCCTACACGCGAAGACAACTTTCCTTCGGGAGCTGTTGATAATTTATTGATCGATTCTATTGAACACGTTTCGCCGATTACCACCGGCGCCTGGCGTGCTCCCATCACTAATTTCTTAGCTTTCGCTGAGCAGTCTTTTTTCGACGAGGTTGCACGTGCAGCAGGTAAAGACCCCGTACAATTCAGGCTTGATCTTTTACAAAAAGCAAAAACTACACCTGTAGGCGCCGTAAAATATGATATTGACAGGATGATAGGTGTAACCAAACTGGTAGCTGAAAAATCGGGCTGGGGAACAAAAAAAGGCGTTTTTCAAGGCTTCAGCGTGTACTTTTCGCATCGTTCGTATGTTGCCCAGGTAGGTGAAGTTGTCATGAAAGCGGGAAAACCCGTGGTTAAGAAGGTCTATGCCGCTTCAGATTGCGGCCAGGTGGTTAACCTGAGCGGCGCACGTCAACAGGTAATGGGTGGCATTGTAGACGGTATGGGACACGCAATGTATAGCAAACTAACATTTAAAGACGGAATACCTTTACAAAAGAACTTCGATACTTATCGCCTTATTCGCATGAAGGAAATTCCTGAAATCGAGACCTACTTTGTTGATAATGGAATTGACCCGACCGGTTTAGGTGAGCCTGCCCTTCCTCCAACAGGCGGAGCAGTAGCCAACGCCATCTTTGCTGCTACCGGAAAACGGATTAGAAACCAGCCTTTTACCGACGACCCTCTGTTCAAGGCCGCTGCTCCTAAAACGAATACTAAACTTCCCAAAAGCAGTTTCCAAAAAACAAAGAAAGCTTAGCCTCTGTATCGAACGCAGGGTAACCGATAAAAGAAAAAGACCTTGATTTTCAAGGTCTTTTTCTTTTATGTACTTAGCTTAGGCACTACTGTCAACATCGTTGTGTCACTCACTTGTACTGTTTGTAATTTGACTGGCCATTTCCGTTGTAAAATTTCTAATAGAAAAGCCTATTAAAAGTGATAACTTCCTGCTACAAAAACACGGTGAATGACAACTTCGCGTCGGAATTTTCTACAAAAGGCAGGAATGCTTGCCGGTGCTTTTTCGGCTAACAGCTTAGTCAATCAACTTCATGCCCGCGGCTTTGAAGCTGCAGGCAACAAGATCGATCTTCTATCGCCGCTCGAAGCTGCGGAGGACGAAGATTACTGGAGCTTCATCCAGCAGGCTTATTCGGTAAACCCAGGCATCATCAACTTAAATAATGGTGGAGTAAGCCCCGCGCCAAAAGTGGTGCAGGAAGCTGTAGACAGGTATAATAAAATGGCGAACGAAGGTCCGTCGTACTATATGTGGCGCATTATGGACATGGGTCGTGAACCATTACGCGAAAAACTGGCCGACCTTGCCGGCTGTGACGCTAATGAAGTTGCGATTAACCGAAATGCAACCGAAGCTTTAAATACAGTAATTTATGGCCTTGACTTAAAGAAAGGTGATGAGGTGATCGGCACAAAACAGGATTACCCGAATATGATACAGGCATGGAAGCAGAGAGCTTTGCGGGAAGGCATTGTATATAAACAAATAAGCTTTGACTTTCCCATTGAAAATGACGGGCAAATAGTAAAGAGCTTTGAAAATGCCATAACGCCAGCTACAAAAGTGCTGCATATTACGCATGTTATTAACTGGGTTGGCCAGATCATGCCGGTAAAAAAGATCGCACAAATGGCCCGTAAAAAAGGCATTGAAGTTTTGGTGGACGGGGCACACTCCTTCGGACTTTTAAATTTCAAGATTCCCGATCTTGAGGCAGATTATTTCGGCACCAGCCTGCACAAATTTTTAAGTGCTCCTATAGGAAGTGGAATGCTTTGGATTAAAAAAGATAAAATAGAAAAAATATGGCCATTGCTATGTAATGATCAACCTCGTAGCAGCGACATCAGGAAATTCGAAACGCTGGGCACCAGGAGCTTTCCGATTGAGCAAGGTATTGGCGAAGCCATCAATTTTCATAACGGTATTGGCAACGAACGAAAGCAGCAACGAATCCATTATTTAAAAAATTATTGGGCAGAGCGAGCCAAAGACATTCCGAAAGTAAAGCTCCATACATCATTAAAGCCGGCATATGCTTGTGCCATATGCGGCGTTTCAGTTGATGGTATGACGCCAGGTGAATTGGGAATTCAATTGTTCGATAAATACAAGATCCATACAACCAGCATTGTTTGGGAAAACATTAGTTGCGTTAGGGTAACGCCACATGTTTATACCTCGTTAAAAGACCTCGATAAACTGGTAAAGGCTTTGGATGAAATTGCTTCGGCAAGCAAAGGGAAGAAGGGAAGCTGAGTAAATTGCAGTTCAAAAATTTTTCGTAACTCCATCTTAACTATTTTTCTCTACTTCGCGGCCTTAACGTGGGGTTGATGAATAAAGCATAATTAATAATTAATTTACTTTTAAAAGGTAAATTAATGGAAATGACAATAGTTTATGGAAGGAACAAACATTAGACAAAGGCTTCACGGGTTCATCAATTTTCACCAAACTACCCCCTCCTCAACGTTCTTAAAGTAATCGAGTAACGTGTTTGCTTTACCGCACTAATGCTATGTTGCCATTCTGTTCTTGATAGCCCACGCATAATGTAAAGAGACCGGCGATTTACAGGAAATGAAATAACAGATCCCCGGCCTTGTTTTGCTTTGTCGTGCGGACGTAAACGAAAGTTACAATCAGACATCAGAGAAATGCCCGCAATCAGATCAAAAGGAGGAGCATCGCGGTGCCAGTTAATAACTGAACCAACAGGATATTCTGTAACCAGCAGTTCTGCAAATTCAACCGGTTTTATATTAAGGTGCTTGCTGACTTTTTCAACCAGGAAATCAAAAGCGGGTGGCCAGTCTTTTCCTTTAGTAAGACCTAAATTTTCGAAGCTATAATCGTAACCAAAGCTTGCCACTTTTCGATTGGCTGTAAATCCCTGGAAGTTGAAATTGTGCAGTTCCACTTTTGACACCTGCTTATATAATTCCGCCTCTTCTCCAGGTGTAATGAAACCGGGGATGTAAACAAAGCCTTCCGGGAATGCAGGCTCCAATGGAAATAAGGTGTTCATTTCAATTTACCGGCAAAATTGTGGCCATCTTAAGTTCTTCTCCGGTCATGGTTCACTTCTTTTCATTGTTTAAATACAATTCCTTCCTCATTAATGGCAAATTTCTTGTATTTCTACAATACCCTGAATTAGGGTTACAACACTTATTATTTAAAGTCTATCACGCATGTCGAAGATTTTCACAGCGGTATTTTTTATAGCATCATTTTTATTGAGAACAGAGGCTCAAACAGTTACAGGTGCACAGGGGGAAGTATTTTCAATGCGTGTCGTTAAGGATCAATTGAGCGACCCATGGGAATTAACTTACGGACCGGATAATTATTTATGGATCACAGAAGCAAAAACGTATACAGTTTGCAGGATCAATCCGTCAAACGGGGAAAAAACTGTACTGCTTGATCTTTCCGGGGAGAGAAATTTTCCCAGGTACGATAAAACTTCTGACGACCAGGATGGAGGCAAGCCGTGGCCACAGGGCGGCTTAATGGGTCTTGCTTTGCACCCTCAACTGCTGACCGGAAAGCCATATGTTTACCTCAGTTATCTCTACAGGTTCGACAGTGCCAATAGTGTAAGAGATGGTAACAGGCCGAACTTTGGCGGCTATTTCTTTGCCACAAAAATTGTTCGGTACGATTACAATGTAAGGGCCCAAAAACTAATAAACCCGGTTAGCTTGTGCGACACCCTTGCAGGTAGCAGCGACCATAATGCAGGAAGGATGTTGATTGCTCCTGTTGACGGTAAAGACTTTCTTTTTTACACGATCGGAGATTTAGGTGCCGGCCAGTTCGACAACGGCGGAAGAACAAACTATGCGCAGGAAATTGGAAAATACGAAGGGAAAATATTACGGTTTAATACTGAGCAGGATAATGACAACGGAACATTTGACAAATGGATACCTAATGATAATCCGTTTACAGGCAGCAGGCAGAATGCAGTCTGGAGTTTCGGACATCGAAACACACAAGGGCTATCTTATGCTGTTGTGGGTGGTACAGCCAAAATTTATTCAAGCGAGCATGGCCCGTATGGCGACGACGAAATTAACATTATTGAAAAGGGCAAAAATTATGGTCACCCTTTGATTTTAGGTTACAACGACAACAATTACAACGGCCTTGCAGCATCTGTTTCTGACCGTACCAATTTACCCGGAATTTGGCACACCACCTACCCTCTTATTGTTAGCGAAAATGAAAATGCCGCTGCTATAGGTCCGGCCAATTACCGTGATCCGATTAAGAGCCTGTATCCAACCAGCCATTCTTATTTGACGGAGATTTTTAAGCGCACAAAAAACAGCGACCCCAATAAACCTACCTGGAAGTCGGAAGCTCCCAGCAGCATCGATGTATACACATCTTCGGCTATTCCGGGCTGGAAGAATTCTTTGCTTATTCCCACATTGAAGGAAGGAAAACTGATCCGGTTAAAATTAAATGAGAGCGGTAACGGGATAACGGGTGATACGATCAATTACTTCAAAGGCGCCGTACGCTACCGTGATATTGCCATTTCGCCCGATGGCACTAAGCTTTACCTTGCATTAGACAGTAGCTCGACCACTTCCGGCCCTTCGGAACAGCATGCGAAAGGTAATGCGTGCAAAGGTTGCATTCTCGAGTTTGCCTACATTAGCGGAGGCTCTGCCGGCAACAGTAAGCAGCAACAAAAGACAATAACGAAAGAGAAAGTTTTTGCAGAAAAAAGGTTGGTAACGTATAAACAAAAGGCCGCACACCCGGCACGATAACGCCTTGCTTGCCTCTTTAGTAGTGCCTAAGAAAATTATATAAATACAGGGATTACCAGTGCCAAGTCAACTTAAATTGTCGTTTGGTGAAACGTGAAAAGTGGAAAATGAAACGTCAAAAATGATCGCGATAATCCGGGAAAAGGACTTGTCATTTTTGACCTTTCACGTTGCCGGTTTCACATGACATAATGCCTTGAACATGTTGTAAAAAGAGTATCGTATTAAAAGCGTTAAACAGAGAACCAAAACCTGAACGGAGCGTCGCAAGCAAAGTATAATAAAGTTACCCTGCCGGCAAAACAGAAAATTGTATTCAAACCGCACTTTGCTGCGCGCATTTTTACTTCCCGCTGTTTTGATTACTTATCTTAATATTGAACTGTAATAAGCAGTTCGCATTTTTAATTTTAATTTCTTACTACCTCTGATGAAACGTATTATTGCATTTACTTTATTGTTAACCGCCTGCAGTTGTAGAAGCACGAAAATGACTGCATCACGAATTGGAGTAGTTACATTAAACAACTTTATTTTAAACCCCGGTGTTACATTTCCTGATTCTGTTAAGTACATGTACCTCGTTAGCGAGAAAGACTTTTATACTACTTTTTCGATGACAAAAACGATAGCAAACACTGCCCCTGCTCCCAATTTTAATAGCCAGTGTGTTGTAGCAGTCGTGTTACAACCTTCGAAAAGGGTAATTACGATGGCAATAGACAAAGCGGAAATAACAGGGAAGGATTTAAATATATATTATTCAGTTACTGATACCACATCGTGGACAACTTATTCGCAGACACCGCAGGTAGCAGCAACAGTTCCGAGGAGTATGAGCATAACAAACGTCAACTTTTATCGACAGAACGTGAAAGAAAGAACGCTACCGGTTGTTTATTAACCGTGGCTTGTTTTTTTCGTCAAAAAAATTTAATAAATATTCCGTTTACCTCAATTAAACTTTTTAGCATGAAAAATGGTTATAACGCCGGTTGTCTAATCTTCTTTATTTTTCTTGTAACTTTTTTAAATGCATGCAGCACCAGAAAGATGAATACAAATACCAGTGAGTCAAAAGCAGCTATTATTGCGGAAGGGGCTTCGATACAGTTAATTTCCAAGCAATTCAATTTTACGGAAGGGCCTGCAGCAGATAAAGCTGGTAACGTATTTTTTACCGACCAGCCAAACGATAAAATATGGAAATATGGAACAGACGGCCAGCTTTCTGTTTTCCTGGACAAAACAGGCAGGGCAAACGGGATGTATTTTGATGCAAAGGGAAACCTGATTACCTGCTCTGACGAGCAAAACCAGTTATGGTCGATAGACCCTGCAGGAAAAGCAACGGTTTTAGTGAACGATTTTAAAGGCCGCAGGTTTAATGGGCCGAACGATGTTTGGGTTCATCCAAAAGGGGGAATGTACTTTACCGACCCCTTGTATCCACGTCCCTGGTGGAAAACAAAACCGGATATAGAAGGCGAAAGGGTTTATTATCTTGCAAAAGATAGTAAAGAACCAATATTAGTGGCTTCAACCCTGGTTAAGCCGAATGGAATTGTAGGAACACCTGATGGCAAATACCTGTATGTTGGTGATATAGGCGGAAATAAAACCTTTAAGTATGCAATCGGTGCTGATGGCACTTTAGGGGAACCCATACTTTTTACCGCGCAGGGGTCCGACGGAATGACGATTGATAACAAAGGCAATATTTATCTTACGGGAAAAGGTGTAACGGTGTATAATAGCGATGGCCAGAAGATTGAACATATAGCTGTTGACGCAAAATGGACCGCAAATGTTTGTTTTGGCGGAAAAAAGAGGGACACGTTATTTATAACAGCATCGGAAGGTGTATACATTTTGAAAATGAACGTGAAAGGAGTGTAAAAAATTACCGATAACGGCAGTTGTGTTATACTTAACTTTCTTACAATATCCATATCCCGCGAACCACTTTCCTTGGCACTGTGTTGTTAGTCTGAACACAATTACTTTTCATGGAAAACGATACTACAAGAGATCCTCTGTCAGATGAAAGTCCCGCTATGGCGGGAATAATGGAAAGAAACATCAAGCAATTGATCGATCTTAGCAAGGAGGAAGAAAAAGAAAAAACCAACGAAGAAAAGATCGCTGATACTATTACACGTTTTACCGGTAATATGGCTTTTGTTTATGTTCACATTGGTCTCATTGTGCTTTGGATCATTTGGAATAGTGGTGCCGCCGGTATAAAACCTTTGGATCCATCTTTTGTTGCGTTAAGCGTTTTTGCTTCTGTTGAGGCACTTTTTTTAACGGCATTTGTCCTTATTAGTCAAAACCGGATGAATGTACTGGCAAACAAACGATCAAATTTAGATTTACATATCAGTTTGTTAGCCGAACATGAAGTGACCAGGCTCATTACTTTAGTTACCGCTATTGCCAAAAAGCTTGATATAGAGGAAGCAAAAAGCGCTGAATTTGAAGAACTGGCAAGAGATATAAATCCTGAAAAGGTGTTAGAAACGATGGACAAACATGATAATAGCAGCGAGCACGAAGGAATATAATTAACCTGGTAAGTACAGAATGTCCTCATGCTTCAATATGCGCATTTTCGTTTTTTTTATTCGTTGAACGATTTTCTTTCTGCAAAAGTTCAAGGCAGCCTGGTTACATACAAATTTAGCGGCACCCCTGCCATTAAAGATGCTATTGAAGCTATCGGGATTCCTCATACCGAAGTTGATGTCATTTTAGCAAACGCCGAGGCCGTGGGCTTTTTTTACCCCCTAAAAAATAATGACCGGGTAGAAGTCTATCCCGCGCTTAAAAACCCGGTGTTTCCCCCGTATTATTCAATTTCACCTCCCAATACTGATCGTATAACCTTTGTTGCTGATGTTCATCTTGGCAAACTGGCAAAAGCACTCCGAATACTTGGCTTCGATACCTGTTACCAAAACAACTATTCGAATAAAGAGATTGCTTCGATTGCGGAAAATGAAAACAGGATTGTGCTAACCCGTGATGTTGGTTTACTAAAGCATAAATCGCTGCGATGGGGCTATTGGCTGCGATCGCAGAAGCCGGAAAAGCAGGCAGAAGAAGTGATAGAAAAATTTAACCTGTCAAAATTAATAGCGCCTTTTAAGAGATGCCTGGCTTGCAATGGAGAGATTGAGTCGGTGGAAAAAGAAGTGGTGCTTGAAGAACTTCCGCCGAAAACAATTCAATATTTCAATGAATTCTTCCGGTGTAGCAATTGCAAAAAAGTTTATTGGAGGGGGTCGCATTATGACCATATGATGCAAATTGTAAGAGGTTTAATTAAGTAGGCGACGGATTTATCCTTCGTTTTTTTGGTACCGGCACTGCCTTTTCATGGCATCGTCGTTGCGTCGCATTTCGTTCATCTGTAAATCAACGAGGAGCTTCGGCTTTATTGGCCCACACCCATCAGATGAAATAATTACTGGTATACCTATTGCACGCTGATTATTGCAAAGAGTAAACTATGAAAAACAGAATACCTGTTTTATTAATAGCACTTGTTATTTCATCTTGTACTTGTAATGAAATAAAAGAAAAGTTGCTGCCGTCTTTTAATGTAAACATTCCTGAAATAAGGCTAACTGTTCCTCCGCTTCCAAAAGTTTTAAATGATGAAATTCCCGTTGGTGCTTTAAAAACACATATTAATATGGACAGCACCATAAAAGCTAATACTGCCGGTACTTTCGGGGCTGATGCAGTTCATTTTGTGAAAGTAAAAAAATTGACCATTAAGGCATTAAATGCAGACCACCAGAACAACCTTTCAAATTTTGAAACGGCCCGCATGAGAATTTTTAATGACACCGCTTCTACCGATATTGCCATCATCCAATTCCCGCGCACCTTTTCAGACTCCCTTACCGTAACTCCTGCGACCAGCCCCGACATCAGTAAATATTTAAGAGGTTCTGACCTTAATTATAATCTCTACTGGAAAAACCGGAAAACCACTTCGAAGTTTTTAAAATTAGCTGTGCAGGTTACCGTAGGTGTACAGTAGGTTTTAAGAATGGGAGAATTAGGAAACTGGTAATTGAATAATTCCTAATTGAGAATTATTTTCGCCGGTACCAAAAAAATTCCTTCCGGCAACACTATTCGCCTAATAATTCGAAACATTGTTGTGCAATTTCAAGCTCTTCGTTGGTCGGGACCACCAGTATTTTTACCGGCGAATCGGCTGCATTAATTTCTCGCAGATCACCTGATCTGATGTTATTTCTTCCTTCATCGAGCTTAATGCCTAGATATTCCATGTTAGTGCAAACGCGCATTCTCACATTTGCATCATTTTCGCCTACACCTGCCGTAAAAACAATTGCATCTACGCCATTTAAAATGGCCGCGTACGAACCAATGTATTTTTTGATGCGGTAAGCATACATATCGTAAGAAAGAGCGGCTTGTTTATCGCCTTCGGCAATAGCCTTTGAAATATCCCGCATGTCGCTAAATCCGGTAAGCCCCTGCATACCGCTGCGCCTGTTTAATAATGTCTTTACCTGCTCAATTTCGTACCCCAGCTCGTCTACAAGGTGAAAAATTACCGAGGGATCAATATCGCCGGAACGGGTACCCATGATCAGTCCGCTTAATGGACCAAATCCCATGCTGGTATCTATCGACTTACCCGCATCAACAGCAGCGATGCTGCAGCCGTTACCGAGGTGAATACTGATAATTTTTGCATTTGCATTATGTAAATACTTGGCCGCCTGCTGGCTTACATATTTATGACTCGTGCCGTGAAAACCATAACTGCGAATTCGAAGGTCGGTATAAAACGACTCGGGAATAGCAAACCGGAAAGCTTTTTCGGGCATTGACTGGTGAAAAGCGGTATCGAAAACAGCTACCTGCTTTGCCATTGTAAAGATCTTTTCTGCCACTTCTATTCCCATATAGTTTGCAGGATTGTGTAATGGAGCAAGCGGGAAAAGCTTCTTAATTTCCTCCTTTACGGGTGGGGTAATAATGGCTGTTTCGGCAAATGTTTCACCGCCGTGCACTACGCGATGGCCAACGCAATGAATTTCTTCCGGGTTTCGAATTACACCGCTGACCTGGTCGGTTAGTAACCTGGCCACCTCCTTTAATCCTGCTTCGTGATCGGGAAGATCGATCGTTTTTTTAATGACCTTTTCTTTATTGTCTTTGTAGATCTTATGTGTTATTACCGAACCTTCCAGTCCAATTCGTTCAAGCAAACCGCTGCAAATAGGTTTTTCAAGCGGCATTTTAAATAGCTGGTACTTAATCGAACTACTACCGGAATTAACTACAAAAATGTTCATATAATTTATAAGCGATTGAAATATTTATTAAAAGACCCCGAACGTCAAACCACGGACAACAGACAAGACACCTCACCACCCACAACTCACAATTTCCTCACTCCTCCTGCGCCTGTATCGCTGTTATAATGACTGTATTAAAGATATCGTCGACAGTGCAACCACGGCTGAGATCGTTTACCGGTTTATTAAGTCCCTGAAGCATCGGGCCAATTGCCAGTGCGCCTGTTTCGCGTTGTACTGCTTTGTAAGTGTTATTGCCTGTATTTAAATCTGGGAAGATCAGCACACTTGCCTGGCCGGCTACTTCTGAATTGGGTAACTTTTGTTTACCAACAACAGGATCAACGGCTGCATCGTATTGAATTGGACCTTCTACTTTCAGGTCGGGGCGTTTGCGTTTTACAATCTCTGTGGCTTCGCGCACTTTATCTACATCTTCACCTTCGCCTGATGAGCCCGATGAATAAGATAGCATGGCGATTCGCGGCTCGATACCAAAACGCCTGCTGCTTTCGGCCGATGAGATGGCAATTTCAGAGAGTTGTTCTGCAGTGGGATTGGGATTAACGGCACAGTCGCCAAAAACAGAAACCCGATCGGGCAAACACATGAAGAAGACCGAAGAAACAACCGAAATACCCGGCTTTGTTTTTACAAATTGCAGAGCAGGTCGAATAGTGTGTTGAGTTGTATGAACAGCACCCGATACCATTCCATCTGCGTGCCCTTTAAAAACCATCATTGTACCAAAGTAAGAGACATCAGTCATCAGGTCTGTTGCCATTTCAAGGTTTACGTTTTTATTCCTGCGTAATTCGTACAACGTTTTCACATAGTCATGATAATATTCAGATTTGGCAGGGTTGATAATGCGGATACGGTTTAGATCAAGATCAAGACCCAGGCGCTTAACGGAAGCAGCAATTTCTTCAGGGTCGCCAAGCAAAGTAAGTTTTACGATTTCCTCAGTTACGAGGCGCGCAGTTGCTTTTAAAATCCGGTCTTCATTGCCTTCGGGTAACACGATGTGTTTGATCTTCTTTTTCGCCCACTTTGCCAACTGGTATTGGAACATGTGGGGGGTTATTCCTTCAGATTTAAACGTTACGATCTTTTGGTCGAGCGCCTGCACATCCACATCGCGTTTAAAAGTGCTTAAAGCAATCTGGATCTTTTTGGTGTTATCCGGCGTTATTCTCGATTTTATTCCACCAACTTTTGTAGATGTTTCAAAAGTGCCTGTGGTAACCAAAATAATAGGGATAACCGTTTGCAAACCTTTTAACAGCCGCATTATTGGTTCTTCCGGTTCAAAACCTGCGGTAAGAATAATACCGGAGACCTTTGGATAACTGGTAGAAAGATTTGCCTGCAAAGCAGCAATGATCATGTCTCCCCGGTCGCCGGGTGTAATAATCAGCGTATTTTCTTTAATGTGGTTCAGAAAGTGCGGAACATTCATGGCACCAATCACGACATTGTCTACCTGGTTGGCCAGTTGTTGTTCGCCAAACAAAAGCTGCCCATTCAGGTTTTCATGAATTTCTTTCATCGACGGGCTCATCAGCGATTTGTTGGCAGGAATAACGGCAATAATAGTTCCTTCTGCTAACTGGTCTGTTAAAAGCTGCCGAACATCCTCTGCCTGGTCGGGGTTTATCTTATTAACCACTATGGCTAAAACCTGTACTTCCCTCGAAAGGAAACCACGGAATACATTCAGAACTGCACTTACAATTTCTGCGGTTGTTTTGTTCTCCCCCGAGCTGACGATGATCACCGGCGCACTTAAATTTTTAGCAATTGACAGGTTGAGTTCAAATTCAAACGCCGTTCCTTCACCCAAAAAATCACTGCCTTCAATTACCGTAAAATCGTAATCATCCTCCATCTTCTTAAACTTTCGAATGATGGTGTTCATCATTCCTCCCTGTCCCTCATTTTCCATTTGCCGCATTGCCTGGGGCCGGGTAAATGCGTAAGTATCGTCGTAAGTAACATCAAGGTTAAAGTATTGGAGAATAGTTTCTATGTGTGCATCTTTTCTCTCAGCAGGATCGGCGTTTATAACCGGTTTAAAATAACCGATCCTTTTCGCTTTCCCCAGCAGCATATTCACAAGCCCCAGCGCAACTATTGATTTACCGCTATACGGTTCTGTTGTTGCTATAAAAATCGATTTCGTCATACAGTAATGTTTGAAATTGTACGCGAAGGTGAACAAATAAATTTTCAATTTACACGACAAAAATCAATTGGAGTTGGTTTTGTAGCCGGCTTTTAGAAAGTTGAATGTTTTTTAAAAAAATTTGAAGTGAAATAATCATATAAGACGTTTGAGAGATGATGTGTTTGGTACCAGGCAGAAGTGCCACTGTATCAACGAGCGCTTAAAAGTTTCTATCTGATTAATGGTAAATTAATTACTTGAACTATCGTGTTGATTACAATTTGCGTTGCAATAAATAATATCTTTAAGACCGCTAAACAAATAAAGCTATATGAAGTATTATTTAAAATTTTCCGTTCTGCTTTTAGTCTTTGCAATTGTAAACAATACAAAAGATGCAAAAGCTCAAAACACACCGGAATCATTCGGATGGCAGGTAGGTGCACAAGCCTATTCGTTCCGCATGTTCACACTAGAAGAGGCACTGAATAAAGCCGACAGTATCGGAATTCAATATATTCAAGGATTCCCCGGACAAAAAATCGGGGCCGGAATAGAAGGGACGCTTGATTTTCATATGCCGGCCGGCAAAAGAGATTCAGTGTTGCAATTGTTTAAAAACAAAGGCCTTGCACTGGTATCTTACGGAGTAGTAACCCCAAGAACCGAAGCTGACTGGCGACAGCTATTTGAATTTGTAAAAGGGATGGGCATGAAGCAGTTTGCCACCGAACCGGAACCTGAGTTTATTCCGCTTGTTTCACAATTGGCCGACCAATACCAGGTGAATGTGGCCTTTCATAATCATCCCAGGCCTTCCCGTTACTGGAGCCCTGATACGTTAATTAAATACACGGCTGGTTATAGCAAAAGATTAGGCTCCTGTGCCGACATTGGACATTTCATCCGTTCTGGACTTGACCCTATTGAAAGCTTAAAAAAACTCAAGGGTCGGATCTTTGAACTGCATATGAAAGACCTGCACGAAAAACCAAGTGCAGAATATACAGCTTTCCAATTAAGCCGGCCGGGACCGGGACAAAACGCTCAAAGACCAGCTACTCCGGGACAAGGTGGCGCCGCCACTGCTGCAGGCGCTCAGGGTGGAGCTGCTGCCAACCGTCCTCAACCTCCTGCCGGCCCTCACGATGTTCCCTGGGGAACAGGAATATCAAATATAAAAGCAGTTTTACAGGAGCTGAGAAGACAAAACTTTAAAGGTCCTATGTTTGCCGAATACGAATATAATTGGATGACCAATGCACCTGAAATAGCTGAAAGTGTGAAGTACGTTAGAGAGGTTGTAAAAACGATGAAATAATTTTTTGAAGGCAGAGATATAATAAAGAGACATAATAAAGGGAGAAGACCGGACATTATCCGTTTTTCTCCCTTTACTATTTTTGTCATAAGAGCCTTTTTAAAATCCCTAGCACAAACCTTTGAAAAAAGGTAAAACTGCTTAAGTATCGGCAGATGAACGATCACGGTCTTTCGCCGAACAGCCCAATCTACCACCGACAGCACAAGTGTGCGACGCAACGATGTTTCCAAAAGAACAAATGCCGGTATCAAAAAAAAGAAAATACCAACACGTTGAGTTGCAAACCAGTACGTAAACAGGTATAACCTTTACATTAATGCCTTTAATACCGGCAACAGCAGGATGATACAATAGCGCCTGGTCGACATAGCGCTGAGTAGTTAAATCATAACCTTGTGTGTACTCCTTACCGTTTACAGTCGCTGTTGCTTGTATGGTATATGTCTTTTCCGAAATTGCCGGCAACACAATTTTTACACCTTCTGCTTTCCATCTTCTGCCTAGGCCTTCATGGCCCTTTAATTGTAATATTTCACCAAAAGACCATATGGATAGCAAAGAATATGCAGTGTGGAAGAAATTATTCATCGCCGTTGGTTTTACCACCATGTGCTTGTCGTGTCGAAATCCAAATCGTCAAAACGATACAGTTTCTGTGGTGGCAGAAGATACAAATTCAATTTACCGTTATGCTTCTGCAAAAGACAGTAAGGATTCGGTGCGCTTAACGATACCTCATCATCCTCTTCGAAATGAAAAAGATCTTGACATACTAATGCAGCAGGTTGGTAATGCAAGGGTAGTGTTACTGGGCGAAGCAACACATGGAACGGCGGAATTTTACGACTGGCGTACGGCCATAACCAAAAGACTTATACAAGAAAAGGGATTTGACTTTATTGCTTCAGAAAGCGAATGGGCCGATTCTTATCGTGTAAATAATTTCATTAAAGGGGAAAAAAAAGACAGTACGGCAGTGGTTGAATTGCTAAAGAATTACAACCGGTGGCCAACCTGGATGTGGGGCAATTACGAAGTGGCTTCATTGGTTAAATGGCTGAACCATTATAATCAAACAAAGGCTGCAAAAGATAAAGTGGGCTTTTTTGGTTTAGATGTTTATTGCCTGTGGGAATCTATGAGTGAAGTAATGCCTTACCTGCGCGGCGCTGAAACTTCCGTTGTAAAAGCAGCAAATAAAGTACATGACTGTTTTAAACCCTACAGTGCCGACGCGCAGGAATATGCGGTAGCAGTCGCTAATTTAAAGGATGACTGTCGTGCAGAAACGAATCGCTTCTGGCGATCTATTCAGAAATTGAGTGATGACAAAACAACAAAAAATGAAGCAGACTTTGTAATGGAACAGAATGCATTGGTAGCGCTCAACGGCGAACGTTATTACAGGGCTATGGTGACCAGTGGAACGGAGTCGTGGAATATTCGCGACAGGCATATGACTGAAACTTTAAAACGGCTGCTCGCCTTTCACGGTGCGGGTTCTAAGGCAATAGTTTGGGAACACAATACGCACGTGGGCGATGCACGTTATACTGATATGGCAGCAAGCGGTGAAGTAAACGTGGGCCAACTGGTGAGGCAAGAAATTGGTGAGGACAGTGTATTTATTGTTGGATTTGGCACGTACCAGGGAACCGTGATCGCAGCAGAAGAATGGGGAAAGCCATTTAAAAAGATGGAAGTACCTGAGGCAGAACAAGGCAGTTGGGAAGAAATTCTGCATAAGCTCAATGGTAGCGACAAGATCGTTCTTTCGAAAGACATCAGGGAAAATAAATTTTTTAAAAAGCCTATTGGCAATCGTGCTATCGGCGTTGTTTATCATCCTGACGCGGTTCAGTTTCCTTACCACGTTCCTTCTGTTATTCCCAAACGTTACGATGCGTTCATTTTTATTGATCGCACAAATGCCTTACATCCCATCGAAATAAAACTTAAAAACGAGCCGCCTGACTTGTACCCTTCGGGTAGTTGAGCCAATAATTACTACCACGATAGGTAGGGAAGTTTTTATGGGCCAGGCAAAGGCGCTTCTATAACGCTTTCGTTGCGTCGCACTCTTGTACAGCAGTAAGCCTATTCAACTAATTAAAACACCAGGACACGACGACAACAAGTACCAAATCATGTGCAAACTTCTTGTCTTCGAGTCTTTAGTGATGATACTTTTACCTTTTCATGTATTCAATTGTTGGTTCAATTATAGCCACGAAAAGCAATTCTTCTACTTCAGCTTAATAACAGGCTTTAGTCGATATTGTCCTGCTCCTGTCATGTAAATTGAAGCATCAGCATCAAAATCTATCAGTAAGCTATCAGATGATGAAGCGAGGTTTTTATTCACCTTTATTTTAAGACCCGATTCATCGCCGCCTGGAATGGTTAAAGGATAGACCACATTGTTTATTTTGATAGAATTATTACTTCCTAAAATAAACCGCAGTTCCTTCAGGTTGCTCCTTGGAACAGTGCCGGAAGCAAGTGCCGTATCTGTTCCGTTTTGAAATTTCAATAGATCATAAACCCCCGCAGTTGTATTTAAGGTATGCCACCCCGTACTGTCACCGGCAAAGTTTACCCTTACCGCACGGATGTCCACATTTACTTCCTGTGCATTATAGGGAGCATCTGTCATACGAATAATTATTTGGGTAGTTGAAGTGTCGTCGGTGGTTTTGGAACAGGCGATGAAGAAAACGACGGGTAAAAATAATAATGATACTATGGTTGAGAAATAATTGTTTTTCATAATTAATATTGGTTTACGCCCAACAGGCCAATAACGTGCCAGTAATCGTTTAGCCATTTTCCAACTTGTTGCTTCTAAGCTGCTTAACCTGTAATTCGTTCTAAAACGTTCAAACCGGCTATCGATTATTTTACCCTCATCCGGTTGTTTTTCGGGTTGTGTTCCAACTCGGCTAACCCGAGCTCTTCCATCAACGGAGGAATGTAAACACCAAAGCGGCCACGGAATCCTTTCTTTAAACCATACCAGCTTCCCAATGGATTTTCCGTTGACCGCCCCCACGCTTCCACCGTTCCATCTTTTGCAGTTTTTTGCTCGTCAGCACCGCCGAGTTCCATCCAGTCGCCGTGCTTTTTAAGCATACTGTGCAGGTCGGTCAAACACAATGCATCATATAATAAAACGGTTTTTCCTACCGTACAAACAATTACTTCCTTTCCGTCCTTCACCTCTTTATACATTTCATATTCCGATGTTCCCGGTGGAGTTTTGAGCTGCCATGGATTTTCTTTGGTACCTTTTTCTGCAGACATGATTTTTTATTAAAAGTAGAAAAACAAAACTGGACGTTATAGCCACATCAATAAAAACGTTCTTTTTGTAGCCAACACAGCAATCTCAATTAACATTGTTGCATCCCTCTCCTGCACAGTTGTTCTTGCAGTCGAAAAAGGGACAACAACGGGGCAAAGCAAAAAGGAAGTAAGATGACATTCCCACTTCCCTATTGATCCAACAGGGATAGGCATCTTTGCCCACTGAACTACAAAATGTACAAGAGTGCGACGCAACGGTAGTTTAATAGTAGTACTGTGTTCGGAACAAAAAGGCTTTCGAAGCTGCACCAATAAGATCGATCATCTTAATGTATCAACACGACCTTCTCCACACCCCAGCCTTTTTCTTCTGTAAAGTATTTGACCAGGTAAGTGCCGGAAGGATAATTTCCTAAACCAATCTTCAATTTGTTTTTCTTGTTCGCAGTGTCTATTCTCATCAAAACCTTCGCTGTAAAATCAGTGATAAAAATTTCTTTGATCTGCCCTGTTAATTCTATCGTAAGATCACCCCGGGTAGGGTTAGGATATACAACAATTCTTACCTCTTTATTTCCAGGTTCATTTACAGGCTCTGCCCTTTTTTGCTGGTCGCACGAAGGCACATAGATCATTTCGCCGATCAGCCTTTGAAGTAAAGCGTTCAACAGCTCTACTGTAAATTCGTCGGTAGTCGGCTTGATATGCGGGTTGCCGATACCACTGTCGTCGGTGAGAAAAACATAACTTCCGTTGGTGGCAAGTGCTACACAACGCATCAGGTATTCAGTTGATTTATCAATGCCACTACAAACGACAGGAACAATACGGATGCCTTTCGTAGCAGACTTTCTTATAAGCACATTCATCTTTGCTTTTGCGGCATCATGTGGAGGTGCATCTAAAATAAGAAATAGAATTTTTGAATGGGCGTTTTCATTCCATTGCAGGCTGTCCATTGCTGTTGTTAAGGCATCTTCCACAGCTTCCGGTATATCTCCCCCACCTGCGGCGTATTGCTTTTTAATAAACCGGATTAGGTTTGAAGGATCGGTTTGAAAGTCGTTGTAACGGGTGACGTATTCATCGCCCTGATCGCGGTAAAAGACGGAGGCCGTTCTAAGCTTAATGCTCGTATACTTATCGGCGGTTTTGCTGATAATGTCCTGCAATTCGTCTTGTAAATATTGTATCTCGTCGCCCATGCTTCCCGTAGCATCGACCACAAAAGCGATATCAACCATATTGGAAATATTACAAGACTTTTTTAGCGTAATACGGTTAATGCCGTCTTCGAACAAAACCGGAGAACTAATTACCTGGTTTTGGCAAACGATAGAATAAGTCGGTCTTTCACTTTGTTCATTATTTAAGTCAGCCCACAGCTCGGCCTTACCCGTGTTGTCGGTTACAGCCTGCCACACCGTATCTTTTGTACGGTAATTAACCAGGTAAACTTTTTCTGACACCATCGCTTTATGCTCCTGGTTTTGAACCTGCACACAATAGCGCTTTTTTGTTGCAATGCCCCAATGTTCACTCCAGGTTTTGAATTCCGTTTCTGAGTAATCCGACCACAGCTTCCACTTTTTAAAATCACTTACTTCGCCTGCCGTTAACACTTTTGATCGTGATGCCTGGTTTTTTACCGGGGCTGGTGATTTCATGTATATCGTGCCTGTACGCCTTTTAACTTCCGGCCCGGCCAATCTTACACTTACCGATTTTGTCGCAGCTATTGAAGTTGAACCAACCAATGCGTGTCTCCTGGTCGTTCCATAACCTGCTACAACCACATCCTCCAACGCTGCCCGGCTTGTTTGAAGAGTGACCGCAATAGCCTCCTTATTTTTTTCTGTCACCAGGTACTCAAAGCCCTCAAAACCTACCCCTGTAAAACTTAATGTGACAGGAAGTTTTGAGACAACTATTGAGAACATTCCGGCACTATCAGTTGAAGCTGCTTTTGTTGTGCCTTTTTCAATAATACTAATACCTCTAACAGCATTTCCGGCATCGTTTATTACTTTTCCTTTTACTGTTATTGGCTGGGCAAGTACAACAGAAGACAAACAAAGCAGCACTGCTAAAAATGATGGGTATATTATTCTCATAACCGTTTTTTCTTACGGATGCGGGAAATGAAGAAGTTACATAAAGAACAATGAAATTTTTTGTATCCGCTGACCGCGGTAAGGACGAGAAGAAGAAAAAGGATAAGTGAACGCACGCAATGTAAACCCGGGAACAAATGGTGTTTAGACGCTTTTTTTGGCTCCGAACAATGGCTCTTCCGGCATCATCGTTGCCACGCTCGCTTGTACTATAAATGCATCATTGAAAGTGGCAGTTTATCCTGAGTGTGTCGAAGGGTCGCAGTCTCGTACTGTTGGTTCCGGTAGCATCTTATAGTTTGAGGAACCCGCAAGAATAAAAATCGAAAAGGCCCTATCGTTTAAAGAAAATAAATACTGCACCAATTATCGTTAACAGGAAGACGATTTTACGATAGCTCTCATCTTTTATTTTTGCAACAATCACAATGCCCGAAAAGAAACCCAGGATTAGTGCCGGTAACAGGAAGAGGTCTATGCGAAGTGAGGCGGCTGTAATGTTGTGCCAGTAAATAACCTGGAAAGGCAATTTAAAAAAGTTGATGACCAAAAAAATCCATGCGGCGGTACCTATAAAATCATTCTTGAGCATGCGGGTCGCGAGGAAATAAATATTAGAAAAAGCTCCACCAAGATTACCTAACATTGTTGTAAATCCTGCGATTAACCCCATACTGACGGCAAAAAACTTATTTTCAGGAATAGTGACATTCTTTCCCATTTCTATCAGCAGCAATAGTGCTACTGTAACAATGATGATGACTGCCATAACCTTCCTGAAGATCGCTTCATCGAGGTCTTTCCCCACATATACTCCCACAAGGATTCCTGCAGCAATCCACGGTAGCAGTTTCCAGAAATGGCCCCATTGTGCATGCCTGTGATAATATTTTACGGCCATTACATCGGCGAAGCAAAGCAACGGCAATACAACCCCGGTGGATGCTTTACCTCCAAAGACAATTGCCATAATGGTAATATTTATCATCTCGATCCCTTTTATACCAGATTTGGAAAGACCGATAATAAAAGCAGCCAATGCAATAAGGATCCAGTTGGAAAGAGATTCGTGAAATAATACCTCCATATTTTTTGTATTGTAGCGGTTATTGTAGCAGCTTTAAACTATGCCACATTGGAGGATGAAAGATAAGTATTGTTATTAATCAGGACGCGAGAACAAATTGTTTAGGACAGTGCAAAGAAAGATGCCGCGCCTGTTGAAGCCATTAAGCAAAACAGGACGTATTGGTGCTGATCAACCAGCACTAATTTCTGTTGACTACAATTACGCTCTAATTGTTGATTTTAATACACTAAACCATCATCAACAACAAGCAGGAATTGCAGGA
>JAQBNO010000188.1 GCA_028288485.1 Segetibacter sp. | reverse complement strand
GTTAATCCAAACTTTACCCGGTACATGTTATAGCCCACATTTAACCTGGTACGTTGCGAGGTAAAAAATGCAGGCTCAGCGCCTTTTGGTAAGGGTGCGCCTTGTCCGTCTCTTAATTCAGTCCTCGTTCGCAGCTGGGCCGAAAGCGACAGTTGTGCTGACGTGTTTTTGTACATCCCAATACATAGAATAAGGAGTGGCGTACTTGTGAAAATTTTGTTCATGTTAATTAAGTTTAGAGCGATTGCAATTATGATAGCAGGGAAGATATTTAAGGGGAAGAGTCATTTAAAAACCGTAGGCATCCATGTTTATGTCATCTTGAGAAATGCCAATAAAAACGTCGTCACCTTCTACTTTAACAGGGTAAGTTTTAAGCCTGCATTCGTGTTCATCAGTAATGCAATGACCATCTACCAGCGAGAATGTTTTTTTGTGAAAAGGGCAGGCTACTTTTGGCTCATTGTCTAATGTACTTCCAATCATGCCCCTGCTTAATGCCATTTGCATGCGGTGCGGACAAAGGTTTTGGGTAGCATACCATTCTCCACGGCGACTGAAGTTGAAAATCGCAATCTGGTCATCTTTGTATTTAACGCATGCACCAAGATTTTCGGCTACATCGCTTGTTTTACAAGCAAGGAACCAGGTAGTAGTTTCAGTTAGTGTTTTGCTCATAGTAGAACATTTTACCCCCGAACCCCCTAAAGGGGGCTTAGGGAAATAATGGGTAAAAATTGGGGTAGATAATGTTAGGTGTAATAATGTAAAGCTCTCTTTCACCTCTTTAGGTCCGTTCGCGACGGTACTGGCGGGGGCAGCGGCTTACTTCCAGTCAGCGGCATTTTTCTGGCCCCTTACTGTTTCGAATTTTACTGTAGGATCTTTTTCTTTAGGAGCGTTTACAAAGTGAGTAAAACGTTTGCGTAGTTCAGGATTTTCAACAACCTCTTTCCACTCGCAGGTATAAGTAGCAAGAAATCTTTGCATGTCTTGTTCCAGTTCTTCACAAATACCCAGGCTGTCGTTAATGATAACATTTTTGAGATAGTTGATACCACCATCCATTTTATTCAGCCAGGTTGCTGTACGGGTTAGAGGATCTGCAGTTCTGATATAGAACATAAGAAAACGGTCGATGTATTTAATAACAGTTTCTTCATCAATATCACTTGCCAACAACACTGCATGTTGGGGTTTAGAACCACCATTTCCGCATACGAATAGGTTCCATCCCTTTTCAGTAGCAATCAGGCCAAAGTCTTTAGTCTGCGCTTCTGCGCATTCGCGCACACAACCTGACACTCCTGACTTTATTTTATGAGGAGCGCGAAGGCCTTTGTACCGGTTTTCTATTTGCACCGCAAAACTTACGCTGTCGTGCAAACCAAAGCGGCACCATGTAGAGCCAACACAACTTTTCACGGTACGAAGCGACTTGCCATACGCGTGCCCGCTTTCCATACCGCCTTCAATTAGCTCCTGCCAGATATCAGGAAGGTCACTTACATGTGCACCAAACATATCAATCCGTTGGCCGCCGGTTATTTTTGTATATAAGCCATATTTTTTGGCAACCTGTCCTATTAGTATTAAAGCATCTGGTGTTATTTCTCCACCGGCTACACGAGGAACTACTGAATACGTTCCCCCTTTTTGAATATTGGCGAGATAGCGGTCATTGCTGTCCTGGGCAGTATCAAGTCCTTTATTAAGAACCATGTCGTTCCAAAGGCTTGCAAGAATGGAGGCAACGGCAGGTTTACATACTTCGCAGCCATCACCTTTTCCGATCTCATCGATAACTGCATCGTAGGTTTTTAATTTCTTTATTCTAACAAGGTCAAATATTTCCTGGCGTGAATAATTAAAGTGCTCGCATATTACATTGCGTATGTATTTTCCCTGCGATTTTAATGTATTCAAAACAAGGTCTTTGATCATAGGAACACAACCGCCGCAACCCGTTCCTGCTTTTGTACATTTTTTAATTGCATCTACAGTTTCGGCTCCGTCAATTACCTGCTCACAAATATTTCCTTTGGTAATACCTTCGCAACTACATATTACTGCTGCTTCCGGCAGGCTTAAAACTCCCGCCCCGGTATCTGCACCTTCACTTCCACCACGTGAACCTAATATCACATCTTCAGGATGTGGAGGCAGTATAACTTTATTTTTAGTGGTCTGTAACAGCATGTTATATTCTTCTGCGTCTCCAACAAGTATACCCCCAAGCAGGTATTTTCCATCTTGTGATACATTTATACGCTTGTATATGCCTTTTACCGCATCCTGGAAAACGATGCTTTTAGTATCATCGCTGGAAATAAATGGATCACCAAAGCTGGCAACATCAACACCTATCAGTTTTAACTTGGTGCTCATGTCGTAGCCGGTAAAGGCTTTTTCTCCGCCTGTAAGTTTCGTTGCCACTACATCAGCCATCTCATAACCGGGTGCAACAAGACCATAGATCATGCCTTTATACAAAGCACATTCACCTATAGCGAATATGAAAGGATCATTGGTTTGCATGTGATCATTTACCACAATACCCCCACGCTGACCGGTTTCAAGTCCTGAAAGTTTTGCCAGCTCATCTCTTGGTTTAATGCCTGCAGATATAACCAGCATATCTACATTAATATGTGTTTCATCAGAAAACAACATCCCACTGATGGTGTCGCCTCCCAATATCTCCAATGTATTTTTATTTGTGTGAATTTTTAAGCCGAGGTCTTCAAGTTTGGCTTGTAGTATATCAGATCCTGCATCATCAATTTGGCGGGGCATCAGGCGTTGGGCGAATTCAATAACATGGGTATCTGTAACGCCAAGGTCTATCATTGCTTTAGCTGCTTCGAGTCCCAATAAGCCACCACCGATTACCGCACCTGTTTTAGCCTTTTTTGCATGGTCTGTCATCATCTCAAGGTCTTCTATGGTACGATAGATGAAGACGCCCTTTTTCTCTACCCCCGGAATTGAAGGCACGAAGGCAGCAGAGCCCGTTGCAATAATAAGGTAATCGTATTGTATGGTGATGCCGTGGTAGGAGTGGACAGTTTTGTTTTCCCTGTCAATATTCTGGATAGGGTCACCGAGATGTAAGGTGATATTATTTTCGGCATACCATTCTTTTGGCGCCATAGTAAGATCGTCTGCTGTTTTGCCCGCAAAAAATTCACTCAGGTGAACCCGGTCATACGCAGGCCTGATTTCTTCTCCGAAAACAGTGATTGAGTTTACATGGGTTCGGTTCATCTTCGCTACCAGCTTTTCGCAGAACTTGTAGCCTACCATGCCATTGCCGATGATTACAATCTTCATATTATTACTTTTTAATAATGAGATAAGTTATCAGTCAGGCAAGCTTCGTTTGGGCGTTAGAACACATTAGTAAACGTTCTATGTAATGTTTTTAGTATTGTGTATGCTAAAAAAGAACGTTTTCTGTGATTTGTTTCATAAAAATACGTACTTTTATTATGAAAATAAGAAACATGTAGACTTTTTTTAAAAAAAAAGTTCAAATCGTTTTAATTTTAATATATGAAAGAACAAAAATTAAGCCTTGTTGGAGCCGGTCCCGGAGATCCTGATTTAATTACTTTAAAGGCGATTAAAGTAATTAAAAGTGCAGATGTTATATTATACGATGCACTTGCAAACAATGCGCTTTTAGAATATGCTTCTCCGCAAGCCGTAAAGCGGTTTGTTGGAAAGCGTTACGGTTGTCACGCACTTTCTCAGATAGAAATAAATGACCTTATAATAGCGTATGCTTTTTCTCATGGTCGTGTTGTTCGATTAAAAGGGGGCGACCCATTTGTATTTGGACGGGCAATGGAAGAAATTGAAGCTGCACGAAGCATGGGTATAGAGGTGGAAGTAATCCCCGGAATTTCCAGTGCACTCGCTGTACCGGCTGCTCAAATGATACCATTAACGTGTCGCGGTATTAATGAAAGCTTTTGGGTAACAACCGGAACTACTCAGTCAGGCGAAATTTCAAACGATATTCGTTTGGCTGCTCAATCTTCTGCAACCGTTATAATATTGATGGCCATGAGTAAGCTTGAAACAATCATGGAGATTTTTGCAGAGCATGGAAAAAAAGAAACCCCGGTTGCCATTATACAGGATGGCACTACAGATAAAGAAAAGATGGTTATTGGTAAGGTAAAGGACATTTATTATAGAGCACAACACGCTGGTTTAACCAACCCGGCGATTATAATGGTGGGCGAAGTTGTAAATCTTCATCCGTCGTTAATTAAAGAATACACGAACAAAACTGCATTATATAAAGAGAACGTTTAGTTGCAGTTGTTTTTTTTGGGGGGGACCGTGGTTAAGTGCTGCTATTGAGCATCCTTGCGTCGCAGTACGTTCATCTTGTGATTCTTCGAGCAACTTATTTTTTATCGATCGCAAACACTCTAAGAATATAGAAAAACCTTTGTGCTCCTTTGTCACTTCGCAGCTTTGCGGTTCAAAATACCCCGCTACTTTTGTCGCTAATACCGTCTTCGTTATCTTGCACCGATGAAGAAGAAAAAAAACTGTGATCTTCAAAGCTGTACTTTGTGCAAAGGATGTTTAAAGGAATGGTTACCCGCTCTTGATGTTAACCGTAAAACATATGAATTCAAAAAAGGTGAACTGATCTTTAAAGAAGATGAAGTTGTAACAGGCATCTATTTTTTAAATTCGGGCAAAGCAAAAGTTCACAAGAAATGGGGAACTGATAAAGAACTCATTGTTCGTTTTGCAGGAGCCGGAGATATTGTAGGGCACCGCGGCCTGGGAAATGAAATGATCTACCCTGTTTCAGCAACCGCAATTGAAGAAGTTTCGGTTTGTTTTATCGACCTCGATTTTTTTCTCTCTACTTTAAAAGTTAACCACGAATACGCCTTTAACTTATTAATGTTTTACGCCGAGGAATTGCAGGAATCGGAAAAGAGAATGCGAAACCTGGCACACATGACCGTCAGAGGTCGTATTGCTTATGGACTATTGAGACTTAAAGAAAGGTTTGGAGTAAGTGAATTAGGTTCTATTAATATAATCCTGAGTCGCAATGATCTTGCTTCATATGTAGGAACAACTTATGAAACTACTTTCCGCGTATTAAGCGACTTTACCCAGGAAAAGATCGTTTCGTTTTCCGGGAAAAATATTTCAATTATTAACGAGGAGAAACTATTGCTGAATTTGCAATAGGTGTGTGTTTTTTTTTGATCCCGAAACAAAAAACCAGCACGATACTTAAACTCATATTCCAGGACGTCGTTTTATTTCCAGCCTTATTACATGCAGAATTTGTCACTTTCTTTGTCTTGTCGAATTTCGAATGACTCCTCCGGAGACTCCTTCGGAGAAACAAAAAAAGTAACTCCCGTTAACTAACGGGACAGGCGCCGAAAAATTCGAGCAAGAAACGATCACGTCCCGTTTCTTTCGTTACGCTTTGATTAGGAAACACTGCTACTGTGACTTCAGCATCTGTATTTCATCGTTATTTAGCCCGAAGTGTTTAATCTTTGAAAGGTAAGATATCAAGCCTGTGCCTACTTTCACTACAACCTGGTGTACCCCGCGGAAATACATTGAGTAAAATGACAGTTGCCTGTGTGGGCGGTCTTTCATTTCTTAATGCCTGACCTATAAATATCTTAAGCCTTCTTTACGAGGTCGTAATTCGTAATTTTAAAATAGCTGTTTGCTTAATTAACAACGTAGTATTTCGATTCTTTTATTCTTTTAATGATCTTTTCAGCGGCAAACCGACCTGTTTCTGCTGCGCCGTTCATAAATCCCTGGTAGTCGGCACTGCAATGTTCGCCGGCGAATAACAGATTTCCTACAGGCTTGATTTCTGCTCCGCGAATGGTTGTGTATTGGCCTACTTTATAACAGGCATAACTGCCCCTGGTGTAAGGATAAGTGGGCCAATGCATTCTTTTTACATTGCCATTATAAGCGCTCCGGCTTCCTGGCCACATTTGATTAAGCTGTTCAATAAATTTTGGAGCTTGCGACTCTGGTGTCCCTAAACCTAAAGTAAGTCCTTTATTACCTCCCTGGAAGACGGTATAACCCCCGCTTTTGCCCGGTTGCGCCCAACTGTTATCCCAACCGGTTTGAATTGCTTTATCAGTATAAACATTGCCGCTATGATCATAGTTTCGCCAAACCCTTTTGTTGAATCCCAGTAACAATTTTGAATTGGTGCCATAACCCAGATTTTTTATCGCATTTTTCTTCCAGCCAGGAAGATCCACATCTAATTCTACATCTCTCAAAAGAGTAAAAGGTATGGCTGACACAACGATGTCGGCATTTACAGTGGTAGTAGCGCCATTTCCCTTGTTAAAAAACAGTGAATAACCTCCACGCGTTTCTTTTATTTTTACCAATTGATGTTCGGTACTAACGTCGTCTTTAACCTGTTTGTAAAGCAGGTCTGTCAACCTTTGGTTGCCGCCTTCTATTTTATATCGTTCATCGCTTGTTCCAAAAATATCAAACCCCTGCGAGGTATCAGCTGAAAACAGGAAAAGGAAGTTGATAGAAGATTGTACATCTGTTTCTAACCCGTATTCTGTAAGGTATGCCGTTTCAATACCTTCCCTGATAAAGCCGGTCATTCCAATCGAGTTCAGGTATCCATTTATGCTCATTCTGTCGAAACGTAAGGTAGCAGCGTTATAATTATCATAAGTCATCTCATCAGGTAACGAGTTAATATCGGCTTCAATACGAGAAGCGTAGGGACGAAACGCTTTTATCACTTCGGCTTCAGAATAAAATCTTCCGTTTATATAAAAGCTGTCTCTTACAAATCTTTTTTCTTCACTACTCTGGGTATCCAATAATTGTAAGCCGAATTCCCTGCACAACTTCAGCATGTCTTTATGCTCCGAGTCGATAAATTCTCCTCCAAGCTCTGTGTACAATCCGGGAGCCAATATATCTTTTTTAGTAAAGATCCTTCCTCCAATGCGGCTGGAGGCTTCGTAGACCGCAGAAGAAAGTCCCGATTTTTTTAACTGGTACGCACAATTCAATCCTGCTATTCCGGCACCGATAATTGCAATCTTTGGCTGATTGCTTTTTCTTCCGGCCAACTGGTTAGGCGGAGGTGCGGGTGGTATTAATTCATCCGCTTTCCGGCATGCATTAAAAATGCTCATTGCACTTATTGCAACACCTGTTTTTACCACATCGCCAACGAACTTTCGCCGGTGTAAATGTGGTTGCGCGTGCATTTCCACCAATTCATCAAAAGGAGGATTGTTAGCTTTTTGAGATTGTTTGGCAATTTGAAAAGCTTTGCGTAAAGTAGTGAGCAGGGGAGATCGCCCCTGTTTTTTCAAATGGAACATAGCAGTCAGTATTAGTTTTTGGTAAGCGGATTACGGGAGTATGAACGCCAGAATAAATTTATTAAATATTAATTGTTAAAGGACTACTTTCTTGTCTTTTTTTAATATCATTTTTGCAGGCATTGCTTAAAGTTCTTTCGAGATAGTAATAACCTTAGCATCGAAAACAAAAGCTGCACATGGGTTTGCAAGATGAACGGATTGCGACTCTTCGGCTTAGCGCAGGCTACCCTTCCGCAGCCCAGGGTAAAAACTGCTACGTTAAGTTCTATTAAAGAATTAAAAGTTGAACTGAGCGTAGCAACGATGGCGCTATGGAAACTGATGCCGGTACCCACACCACAGTAACCATCTGCTGAATTCTTACAAATATCCCGGAGGCTGAAAAGCTTGTGTTTGTTTACGGTTTGGAATTGTAAGAGTAACTTGCGAGCTTTTTACAAGCTGTGTTGTTATTTACGTAACAAATTGAAAAGTACCAGAAGCCGACATTATGAAGCGAGTTGTTACACTTAAAGAACCTTCTAAATTAATAATCATACTGGCATTTGCTTCCCTGTATTTAATTTGGGGTTCAACTTATTTGGGAATAATGATTGCCATTAAAAGCATTCCTCCATTTTTTATGGTGGCGGCAAGATTTCTTGGAGCTGGAATCATTCTTTTTACCTGGTGCTTGTTTCAAGGCGAGAAACTTCCTTCCTTCAAAACATTTTGTACCATCGGCCTAGGCGGTATTCTCATGTTGTTTTTAGGTAACGGTGCCGTAACCTGGTCGGAACAATATGTGCCAACCGGGCTGGCGGCGATTGTAGTAGCTTCCGTACCGCTTTGGTTTGTGCTTCTGGATAAAAAACACTGGAAATATAACTTTTCTAATAAATTTATTATTGCAGGTATAATTGTGGGTTTTGCAGGAGTGCTCATGCTGTTTACGGGAAAAGGAAGTATCGACCTTTCAGGTAGCAAAATGAAGGTGATCAGCTTTTTTGTGCTAATTGTTGGTACCATTGGATGGGCAGTTGGATCATTGTATTCAAAATATAAGGTAGTGGAAGCATCTACCAGTATGAAAGTGGCAGTGCAGATGATCGTGGCCGGAATAGTTGGCGTGTTGGCTGCGATATTAAGAAATGAACAAAAGGATTTCGTTATGTCGAATGTTTCGTGGCCGTCGATTATAGCTTTATTATATCTCATTATTATGGGGTCTTTAGTTGCCTATATGTCTTATATATGGCTGTTAAGCGTTCGGCCGGCATCCCTTGTTGGAACTTATGCATATGTAAACCCTGTGGTTGCCGTTTTTTTAGGCTGGCTGATATTAGATGAAGCCATTACAACACAACAGGTTGTTGCACTTGTTGTAATCCTGGCGGGCGTGATCCTGGTAAATTTTTCGAGCGACAAGAAAAAAGTAGCTGAGGAGAAAAAGGTTGCCATGGCGGAAGCAAAAGCAAGTGTAACATAAAAGAACGGGAAGGGCGTTAGGCGAAACAACCAACAGAAGCTTAGAGCGCTTATGTTGGAGCAGAGAGTTGGAGGTGCCCTGCATACCGTTGACGATGTAAAAAGCTGCTGCCCGGTATTTGATGAACCTTACCGGGATACTATTCCTGGTATTGTCTTCCATTACTTTTAAAACGTATTTTATCCTGCTTTCCTATATTAACTTCAGGCCCGGCCGGCAGTGAAAAGAATCGTTTTTTTTCAGGAAGTTGTTTGGCCATCACTGTTGCTCCTTGGCCTTGCCGGTTAACATCTTTATTGCCTTTCTTCAAATAGAAAATCCTGTATGCAGACAGTAGAGGACAGTGTTTAATTGCGTGTTACGTTAATTGCACCGGGTAATCTTACGCTAAGTAAAATTACTTTAAGGAGGCGTTCAACTTCAAACCAATTTAAATGCTTGTAATGAAAATGAATTTTATCTTTCTGTCCCAATTTGCAAATCTCTTCTTTTTCTCTCGTCTCATCGTTATGTCTAGCTCTTAAGCAACACGCTGGTGTAACACTTTTTCCTTTTACTTAAACCAATCCTGGTCCTCAATCAATACCTGCTTAACAAGCAACGTAAATAGTCAAAAGTACCAAACGCAAAATAAGGCAATAGAGCCGCGGTGCTGTTTGCTTACCAGCTTCGGGTCAACTTAAAATTGTCGTTTCACGAAACGGCAAAAGTGATCCCTTAATCGGGAAAAAGAACCAGCCCATTTTGACCTTTGACGTTTCAGTTCGACATAACACTTGCATTACAACCGTATCGATAATTAAAATCATTAAAATGAGAACTTTTGTTTCTGCATTAGCGGCAGTTCTTCTCTCGGCAACAACGCTTGCTCAAACGAGAACCGCAAAAACCAACAACAATCTATACAAGGAATTTCAAAGCCCGGGCAATGCAGCACAGCCGCGTGTTTGGTGGCACTGGATGAATGGGAATATTACCAAAGATGGTATCAGTAAAGATTTGGAATGGATGAAGCGGGTCGGAATTGGAGGTTTTCAAAACTTTGATGCGAGCCTTTTTACACCTGTTGTTGTGCCGAAAAAATTAGTCTTCATGACTCCCGATTGGAAAGACGCCTTTAAGTTCACAACTGAATTGGCGGATAAATTGGGGCTCGAAATGGCAATCGCCGGGTCGCCGGGATGGAGTGTAACAGGCGGGCCGTGGGTAGAGCCGCAGGATGCTATGAAAAAATACGTTTGGACGGAAACAAGGGTAGCAGGGGGGCAAGTCTTTAATGGAAAATTGTCTCAGCCGGCTTTCACTACAGGCCGATTTCAAAATGTAGAGTTACCTAAAACAACTATGCTGGGAGAATCTCCGGGTATATTGCCTACCTATTTTTCTGATGTTGCAGTAATTGCGTGTCGCCTGCCTAATACCGATAAGCATTTTACCGAGTTAAAACCAAAGCTAACCACAAGTGGAGGCAGTTTCAATGTGAAAGACTTAACTGATGGTGATTTGAACAATGGTGCCTTTCTGCCGCCTGTGAAAGTGGATGAAGATATGTGGATTCAATATGAATTTGAAACACCTGAAACTTTTAAGGCAGTTTCAATAACCGGTGCTATTCACTTAGCTATGGAAGATTTCAACGGCGGGCCATTAAACAGGATTTTGAAAGTGAGCGACGACGGTGTGGATTTTAAAGAAGTCGTTGCTGTTTCAGGCAGTATAGTACCACAGAATACAGTTAGTTTTCCTGCTACAACTGCCAAACTCTGGCGTATGACTTATAAAACATTGCCTCCGCCAGTCAACCCTTTTGCAGCCATGTTGGGTGGAAATCCGGTGGCTGAAAAGTCTGATGGCGTAAATGTAGCCGAATTTGTTTTGCACACCAGCGACAGAATTGACCAGTTTGAGGATAAAGCCGGGTTCACACCGTGGAAGGAAGATACTAAATCATTTATGCCTCAAAATGCTGATGCTATCCCTGAAGGCGGAGTCATTGATCTGACTTCAAAAATGCAGCCCGACGGTAGCCTCAACTGGACTGTTCCAGAAGGCAATTGGACTGTTATCCGTTTAGGTTATTCACTTACGGGTCGTCAAAATCACCCCGCATCGCCCGAAGCTACCGGGTTGGAGGTTGATAAGTTAGATAAAGAAGCCGTGAGAAAATATATCAATACTTACCTCGATATGTATAAAGATGCCACAGGTGGTATGATGGGAACAAAAGGACTGCAATACATGATTTTAGATAGCTACGAAGCAGGACACATGACCTGGACGAAGACGTTTCCTGCAGAATTTAAGATAAGACGTGGCTATGATATTTTGACCTGGCTTCCCGTACTTACAGGTAGAGTTGTTCAAAGTATAGAATCAAGTGAAAAATTCCTTTGGGACTTTAGAAAAACGATAGGCGAATTGATTGCCGAAAGTCACTATGATGTAATTGGTGAAGAGCTGCATAAAAGAGGCATGAAACGATACACCGAATCGCACGAAAACAAGCGTATTTATTTAGCAGATGGTATGGATGTAAAACGTAATGCAGATATTCCGATGTCGGCAATGTGGACTCCCGGTAGTTTGGCTGGTGGGGCCGATGAAGAGCCAAGAAGCGAAGCAGATATTCGCGAGTCGGCTTCGGTGGCAAATATTTATGGGAAACCTTTCGTAGCGGCAGAGTCTATGACGTCTGTCGGTAATGGGTTTAGTTTTCACCCTGAAAAGCTAAAACGTACAGCAGACCTGGAAATGGCTTCAGGATTAAATCGTTTTGTGATTCATACTTCAGTGCATCAGCCCTTAGATGATAAAAAGCCCGGTTTCTCTCTCGGGCCCTTCGGACAATATCTTACCCGCCAGGAAACCTGGGCAGAGCAAAGCAAAGCGTGGATGGCTTATTTAGGAAGAAGTTGTTACATGCTTCAGCAAGGCAAAAACGTAGCAGATATCCTGTATTTCTATGGCGAAAACAATAATATTACCTCTGTTTGTGAAACTAAACTGCCCGCAATTCCACAAGGTTTTGAGTTTGATTTTGTGAATGCGTCGGCTCTTCTAAATGCGATTCATGCAAAAGATGGCAAGTTGGTAGCTCAAAGCGGTAACACGTACCGGGTATTGATGCTGGATGAGAGTTCGAGACTGATGACTTTGCCTGTTCTGAAAAAAATAAAAGTCCTGGCAGACGCGGGGGTAAAAGTAGTAGGTACGAAGCCTGAAAGATCGCCCGGTATGTTAGACAATGACGCCGAGTTTCAGAAAATCGCTAATGATATTTGGAAAAACCCGAACGTAACTTCTTTTGAAGCAGTGAACCTTAAGCCGGATGTGATCATTAAAAATGCCGGAAACAAAATTTTATTCAGGCATCGAAAATCTGAAGCCGACATTTATTGGTTAGATAACAGAAGCGAAAGCCCAACAACTGCTGAGGTAAGTTTTAAAATAGCAGGGAAAGTGCCAGAGCTATGGCATCCGCAAACAGGCAAAAAGGAAAAAGTATCTTACCAAATCAAAGACGGACGCACCATTATTCCACTCAAGTTTGAATCTTGGGACGCCTATTTTATTGTGTTTAAAGAAAATACAACCATTAATGCTTATACAAAACCTGCAACAACAGAAAAGCCGATTGTGAGCATTGAAGGCCCGTGGATGGTGAATTTCCAGGAAGGTAGGGGTGCACCACAAAGCGCAAAATTTGAAAAATTAGCTTCATGGACTGAAAACACAGATGCCGGTGTAAGATATTTCTCAGGAACAGGTAGTTACACAAAAACAATTACTGCCGATAAAAACTGGTTCACCAGGGGTTCGAAGTTATGGATAGACCTCGGAGCAGTAAGTAATGTTGCAGAAGTTATGGTGAATGGAATATCATTGGGTATTATATGGAAAAAGCCATTCCGTATTGATGCTACCAGTGCTCTGAAACCCGGCAACAATACCATTGCGGTAAAAGTTACTAACCTTTGGGTGAACCGCTTAATTGGTGATGCGCAACCCGGAGTAACAAACAGGATTACTTATACAACAATGCCATTTTACCAGGCCGCTTCACCCTTGCTGCCTTCAGGGTTGTTAGGACCGGTAAAGATTATATCAACAAATAACTGATGGTAAGGAGAAATATGAACTGCACAAAGAAACAAACAGCGGCAGGAAAAAGAGAAATCGAAATAGAACTGCTTTTTTCTTTTGCTTACTATCGCCACCAATAGAGTGGCCCTGCTGTGGTAAAAAGCTTACATGGCAGTCCTTTTGTTAATGCCTTACAAGTCATACAAAAGATAAATAGTCTGATTATTTACTTTTATTTCGGGTAACATTTGATATATTACCGGCTATAACTGAGCGAATTAATCAACTAACATTGCCACCAAAACCATGACTATTCTTGTACTGCTGTTTTCTATTGTTTTTTTACTGTTGCTGATAACCCTTGTAAAGCTCAATGCTTATGTTTCGCTGATCATAGCAGCTCTCTTTGTTGGTGTCGCAAACGGAATGGATTTGCAAAAAGTAATCACTTCAATAAGTAATGGCATTGGGAGTACATTAGGGTCACTCATTTTAATCTTAGGCTTTGGCGTAATGCTTGGCGGATTGCTTACCGAAACAGGTGCCGCGCAAAAAATAAGCTCTCAACTGATAAAGATCTTCGGTGTAAAAAATGCAAAAGTAGCCTTGCTCATTACCGGCTTCGTGGTGGGTATTGCTCTTTTTTATAATGCCGGATTTGTTGTACTTATTCCACTTGCTTTTTCTATTGCAGCAAGTAGCCGGCAAAACCTCGTTTATTTAACGGTAGCCATGGCGAGTTCACTTTCTGTTACACACGGCTTTTTGCCACCGCATCCCGGTCCTACTGCAATAGCTATTATCTTTAAAGCCGATATAGGTAAAACCTTGTTATACGGAATTATTGTTGCCATTCCGGCTATGCTTGCCGCCGGTATTGTTTTTCCTGAATTCCTGAAAAAGATTATCGCAACTCCTCCCCCGGGAATGTTTCAAAGAAATGCTGATATTGAGCGCCTTCCCCCGGGCTTTGGAATAAGTTTATTTACCGCGATAATTCCTATTATTTTAATGGCGCTTGCCACTATCAGCAGCATGTTGATCAAAGAAGATACAAGCTTTTTAAGATTTGTAAAGTTTATCGGCGATCCGGGAATTGCCATGCTTATTGCCGTTTTAGCCGCCGTGCTTTTGCTCGGTGTTCTTCGCGGCATTAGTGTAAAAAAACTCATGGAGGGCACTACTTCCTCCTTCAATGCCCTTGCTATGATTATCCTCGTAACGGCAGCAGGCGGTGCTTTTAAACAGGTACTGATTGATAGTGGTACCGGCAATGCTATTTCCGATTATTTCCAGGGGTCTACCTTATCTCCTTTGTTCTTAGGCTGGTTAATTGCAACAGTCATTCGCATCTCTATTGGTTCGGCCACCATAGCTGGTCTTACTGCAGCAGGCATTGTACAACCATTAATTGCCACGATGAATGTGAAGCCCGAGTTAATGGTTATTTCAATCGGTGCAGGAAGCCTCATGTGTTCCCATGTAAACGACACCGGCTTCTGGATGTTTAAAGAATATTTAGGGTTAAGTGTCGCAGATACCTTTCGCTCGTGGACACTTATGGAAACTATTGTGGGAGTTGTGGGATTGGGGGGAGTACTTGCTCTGAACCTGTTTGTTTAGGAGCAAAAAAATTATTAGAAATAAGAAAGCGAAGAAGTTTTTTTGGAGCCCGGCAATATTAATGCTGTTAAGCTTTGCTTGCGTCGCACACTTGTACCGTTGGTTCAATAGAACTCCTTCACTGCAAAATATAATGTTTTTTACTTAATCTACTTTGAACGTTTCCAATACATCGACCATGCTATTAATAGAGAAAAGGACATTAAAGGTTGGAGAAGAAGTAAGAAGATTGATTTGATTAATAGCTTTAATCCTGAGTGGAATTTTTTGAATGATACGATAACATGAATTTGTTATTCCGAGGTACGAGGAATCTCTTTTAGTGCGAGTGGGATTCCTCCTGCGTCGGAATGACAAAAACGCAACTGCCATTGCCAGGAACGAAGCCATCTGCTCTTATTATTTTTCGGGCTTGCTAATTGTAAGCCTGGTTGTGCAGGAGATGGCTTCGTAGCTGACGACCATGACCGAGAATACATGAAACCGCTACAATTGGTATAATAACTGAACGTGCGGAATTACAATAAATTATAGCTGAACCAAATGATGACCTACTACCTTGGCATTGATATAGGAACCACTTCTTCAAAAGCGGTAGCTTTTTCCGAGACCGGGGAAGTCATAAAAAGCTTTTCAGTCGGATACGACATGCAGCATCCGGAGCCAAACCGGAGCGAACAGGATCCGGATGAGATCTTGCAGGCAGTGATCTGCGGACTTAATAAGGTAACCGAAGCTTTTGCCCCCGACTACCCGGCGTTTATTTCTTTTAGTGCAGCTATGCATAGTTTAATAGCAGTAGACGAAAAAGGAGACCTGCTTTCCCAATGCCTTATATGGGCAGATAACAGGGCCGACGTTGTGGCTGAAAATTTGCGAAACAGTGATACGGGAATCGAGTTTTATCATTTAACCGGCGTTCCCATTCATTCAATGTCCCCCCTCTGCAAACTGCTCTGGATGAAGGAACACCAGCCGGAACTGTTTCATACAGCCCATAAGTTTATTGGCATTAAGGAGTATATTTTTTTGAAGTTGTTCGGTTCTTTTGTAGTAGACACATCAATAGCTTCTGCAACGGGTTTGCTGAATACCAAAACTTTGCAATGGGATGAGCAAATTCTCCAGTTCCTTCAACTTGATCCTTCCCGTTTGTCAGAAGTGGTTTCAGCCAAAGCTTCATTTTATTATAAAGGAAATCTTCCTGGTTTATCATTTCCCGGTGATGTTCCGTTCGTGATCGGTGCAAGCGACGGCGCACTCTCTAACCTGGGCTCCGGAGCCGTCGACAGTAAAACAATGGCAATAACTATCGGTACAAGCGGTGCAGCACGGCTTGTAGTTTCTGCCCCGGCGACCGACGAAAAAATGCGAACATTTTGCTATCATTTAAAAGACGATTTATATATAGCCGGCGGCGGAAACAATAATGGCGCCGTGGTATTACAATGGCTGAAGGAAGACCTGTTACAAACAGAGGATAACCACGAGGAACTTTTCGACCTGGCAAAAACAATTGAACCGGGTTGCACCGGCTTATTATTTCTTCCATATATTTTAGGTGAACGGGCGCCTATATGGAACTCAAATGCCAAAGGTGTTTTTTTTGGTCTAAGCATTCAACATACAAAAGCCCACCTAATAAGGGCCGCAATTGAAGGTATAGTTTATTGCATGTATAGTATTGGTAGAATATTAATAGAAAAGCAGGAGGTGACCGAATTACACGCTTCAGGAGGATTTGCTAAAAGTGATTTTTGTTTGCAAATGTTAGCAGATGTATTCAATAGAAAAGTTTTGGTTTCAGACACTATAGAGAGTTCGGCATTAGGTGCCGTAATGTTAGGCGCGGAAGCAATGAATATTGAAACACGTTTTGAAAAAAGGATTCTGTCATCATTCGAACCGAATCCGCATAATCATGTAGTATATAAAAAGCGGTTCGAAAAATTTGAACGGCTATATGAATTATTGAAAGGCGAGATGGTTAATGAAGCGGGTGTCGCAATATGAAGAGTAAGCCCTGAAAGGGCAAGCTATTATATCGCAGGGCATAGCCCTGCGATATAAAATACAACCGTCCAGCATTCCAGGAGCCCTGAAAGGGCAAGATATGTCGGCCCAGGGCAAAGACCTGCGGCATAATATAAGCGCTCCAGCTTTATCGGCCCTGAAAGGGCGATATGTACATTTACCGAGGTGATAGGTTCACGTAAATCGGAAGTTTTATTACGCCCTTTCAGGGCTGTTAATTTCCATCTGTTATTTGTAACAGGGCTTTGCCCTGTTCTTGGATATGCTGCCCTTTCAGCGCTATTTCTTTTATCTAAAACTCTTTAAAAGAAAATTTGGAAGGAACAAAATGTGTAGCGAAACTCCTGGTTATTTTTATGAATTTTTGCCAGGCAGTCTTTCCGTCTTCAACTTCTCCCATAAGAAAAGTCGCCATAAAATATACAGTACCAGTGAGTGACACAACCGGGGCTGCATTAAAAAACAGGAGCTGGTAACAAAAAAAATACCCATAGTCCTGCGAGAGAACTATGGGTATTTACAAACGCCTAAATAATAACCGGGACAAATTTAATTGTGCTGTATTGCTTTTACTGCGATGGAAGAAGTCGCATCGCCACTCAAAATATCGTATAAATTTTACCTTCTGTTAATGCAAGGTTATCCCATTCCGTACCGTTTAAATTCATCGGAGTGCTGTCGCTTGTTTTATTAATAGACAGGCTTGAATTGCAGTCTTTCGTAGCGGCCGGGCTAACACCTTTTGAAGCGTTAAGATCAGCAACGTTATGGTCTGCAGAGGCTGTGGGGGTAGTAACGATCTTGGTTCGATTGAGGTGGGTAAACTGGCCGATTTTGTAATTGTAAACGGAGACCCGTTGGCTAATATTAAAGATGCATGGAATGTAGAGACTGTTTTTAAAAACGGAGTTCGCTATGATATAGATGAGCTATTGCAAACAAAGCCGCTATAATATAACCAGGAAACATTAGTAACTCAAAGCGTAAGTAATCTACGCCGTCGAAAATGCAAAAGCTCCTTTAGCAGGCAGTTTTTTGCATTTGTTGGGCTTTATAAAGTAAGTTGAACACTTACAATAAGCAAAGTATTCGTAACCTTTTCAAATGTTGATGTTATTCAAAAAAGGGCAAGGTTTGATTTTTATATAACTGAATTAAAGTTATTAAAATCAACATGTTAAACAAATCTTCCGCGTCACCATGGGTTACGACCATAGCAAGAACAGGCCTGGTTGCAAAAGGAGTTGTATATTGTCTTTTAGGATTAATTGCTTTTATGGCTGCTTTTGACATAGCCGGAGATTCGAATAAACAGGCAACAAAAGAGGGCGTTTTCAACCTGGTTCAGCAACAGGCAGGAGGCAAGATAATTCTTGGTTTAATAGCTGCAGGCCTGCTTTGTTATTGTTTATGGAGAGCAATTCAAACATTTGCCGATACCGAAAAGAAGGGTAATAATGCTAAAGGCCTGAGCAGCAGGATCCGCTATCTTCTAAGTGGCCTTGTTTATTTGTCGTTCGCATTAATTGCCATTAAAATGCTATTCAATAAAAAAGGGGGCAATGGTGCAGGTTCAAGCGAAAATATGGTGGCCGGATTGCTGAATAAGCCCTTTGGACAATGGATGGTAGGCGCAGTAGCTGTAATAATTGCGGGGGTTGGTATCTACCAGGCCTATTATGGACTTTCAAAGAAGTACCAGAAGCATGTTAGTAAATTAAATCTTCACACAAAAGCTTCAGCCGCCTTGTTGCGGTCGGGGGCTCTCGGTTATGTTTCACGGGGCATTGTGTGGCTGCTGATTGCTTACCTTATGCTACAATCGGCCATACATGCAAATGCTAAAGAAGCGGGGGATACTGCCAAAGCCTTTGATCTTTTAGAGCACTCCTCGTACGGTTCTTATTTGCTGGGCGCCTTGGGACTCGGTGTGATTTTATATGGCATTTTCAACTTTATGCGAGCACGCTACGAGTCTTTTAAGTGAATACACGAGTAATTCGAACTCCTTTATACACAAAAAGCCCTGATGAAATCACTCTTCGGCTATTTAAATAATGATCCTGGTATTGGAATTTTTATTTTACGTCTTTTTACCGGCGTTCGTTTGATATACGGTGTTATCGATAATGTTCTTAATTGGGACAGAATGATCGAGTTCAAAGATTTTTTAGAGCAATTTCATTTTCCACTGCCACTGATTTCTGCAATCGTTTCTGTTTATGCCCAATTGTTTGCCGGTATCTCTTACCTGCTTGGATGGCAAATTCGATATGCTGCGATTTTAATGATCATAAATTTTACAATAGCTGTATTAATGGTTCACTGGGGCCAAACATTTGACCAAATGACTTCACCTTTGTCAATGCTTTTTATTTCGGTTTTATTACTATTTCAGGGTGCCGGGAAGTATTCGTTAGACAGAAAACGGCCTTAGTCGTGTAAATCTTACGAACACAAGAAAGAAGATCGAGGCTATTATTTTATTGCTAATACAACAATTAATAAGAGTTGTTTTTTGGGGCCGGGCCTGGGGAAGCAGATGTAACATCGTTGCCACGCTCGGTTCAAAGGCAGTTTTTCATAGCAGCGTGGCAGTTTTTGCACTGAGCGTGTCGAAGGGGCGCAAGCTTGTACCGCAAATCTTTATTCAACAATTTTCCTAATGTTTCGCCTCGTTTCTATAAGAAACTCCGAAACGTTACTTTTACACGGTGAAAAAAAACACTTTTTGATGTTAGAGAAACATGTAAAATAGATTCTATGAAACTTTTGTTTATAACCGCTTTTATGTGCTGTTTTTTTATATCAAAGGCGCAGGAAAAATATTCCCAAAAGCTGTATGCTTATAATGAAAAAAGCGATTCTGCAACTTTTCATTTTATATATGTTGAACTTGCTCCCGGAGTTACACCTATCTGGGATACCGCTATCATTGATGGCAGTATCTATGCTGTTCATGCAACCCTGATTGAAACAATACCTTTGCAGTTAGGCGAACGTAAAAAAGATAAAAGAATGGTGTTTATCAGACCTCAACCTGATTATAAGTTATGGCAACTGGAGTTTGACCTTGTAGAAGAAAAGCCGGCTTCAACAGCGGGTACCGGCACCAATAAAGGGGTTGTGTTAACGGGAAGGGTTAAAAGCAGGAAGATTACTTACCAGGTGCGGCAGGAAGTGGAGCTGGTATCCCGAAATTCATTTTAAAACTTATCTATACGAAGGTGATCTTTAATGCTACTTTGTTAAGATTGGAAATTATAGGAAGATTTTTTATTGGAACTCTAATTATGTAAATTGTATAAAACATTTAAGATGACAAACTGTTCAGAAATACTAAATGGGCTTGTAGCGCAAGAGATTGAGCCCGAAATTGAACCAAATGAAACACCTGGTCCGACACCAAAGGAAAAACCTGAAGTTGAACCGGATGCATTACCAGGGGAAGATCCCGGCTTACCTCATAAACCCGGTAAAGAGGACGACGATGATGACGATGACGATGATCCGTTTACTGAAACTGAGATCGGTGATGATCCTGATGAAATAAAAAAGAAGACCACCATTATGTAAGGTCTTCAAGGTGACCGTTAAAAGTGAAACGTGAAAGGGACATTCTAATTTGCCTTAAGCGTTTCACTTTTGACATTACCACTGTTTCCTCTCACTTCTGGCGTTTGACATTTCTCATTTCACGTTTGACGTTTCGCATTTAACCTTTGATCTTCGAATAACATTTTAATGAAATGGATTTCCACACTTTTCCTCGTTCTTGCGTCGGGTATATTAGCGGAGCAACTATCAGCGCAAAATAAGATAGTGGTCTTTCAAAGTGATTTTGGCCTAAAAGACGGGGCTGTGTCGGCAATGAAGGGCGTGGCAATGGGAGTGTCAGCAGACCTCAAACTTTTCGATCTTACGCATGAAATTCCGGCTTATAATATCTGGGAGGCGGCATACAGGCTGCACCAGGCTGCTGAATACTGGCCTAAAGGAACTGTGTTTGTTTCTGTGGTTGATCCGGGTGTTGGCTCGAAAAGAAAATCAGTCGTGTTGAAGACCAAAACGGGTCAATTTTTCGTAACTCCTGACAACGGCACGCTCACACTGGTAGCACAAAACCTCGGTATCGATGAGCTGAGAGAAATTGATGAAACCAGAAACAGGCGCACCGGTTCTAATGAGTCATATACATTTCATGGTCGTGATGTATATGCTTACGCCGGGGCAAGACTTGCAGCCGGCAGCATAAATTTTAGGGAAGTGGGGCCAAAATTACCGGCACGTGTCGTTACTATTGATTTTCAAAAAGCTGTCGTTGAAAATGGAATCATTAAAGGCAACGTTCCCATTCTCGACGTTCAGTACGGCAATGTGTGGACAAATATTGATGGTAATACGGTTAACAAACTGGGATTAAATTATGGCGATCTTGTGCAGGTAGTTATCTACCACGGCAAAAATAAAATATATGACGGCATTATGCCTTATACTACTACTTTTTCTGCTGTAGAAAAAGGCAAGCCTCTGTGTTATTTGAACAGCTTGCTGAATGTTTCGTTCGCCCTGAATGAAGGAAGTTTTTCAGAAAAATTTAAAGTATCGGGTGGCCCGGGTTGGAGTGTGACATTATCAAAGAAATGATGTGGAAACATATATTGATTTGATCTGCAAAATTTGAAATCGGGGTCAAATGCAATTATTTTCCTTATTCGATAAGAGTAATAAAGCAATTCCTTCTCTTTTTTTCGTTGGTCGAATTTTAAATATCGGCCTCTTGCTTCTTATTTTAAAAGCATCAATATCTTTACTTGCAGGGCTACATTGAAGCACGACCGATGAACGTACTGCGACGCAACGATGCTTCATCGGAGTTTCGATGCCGGTGACAAAAAATAACCCAAAACAGGAGGAGATGAATTAATGTACATGCAGGAATCGTAACTGCAGGTACGCGGTTTAATAATCTTGTTTCTTCCAGATATTATGATGAAAACGTATAGTTGGTTTATTGGGATCCTTTTCTATTTTGTAGTAATAACCCCGACAGTAGTTGCCCAGATTATTCCTGCCAATAGGGTAGTGGACTGGACGCTTGCCGGATTTAAAGGTTCAATGCCTGTTTATTCGCGTGTTGTTAATATAACAAACTTTGGAGGATTGGGAAATGGACAAATTTCAAGTGATGGGGCCTTACGTAATGCTATTGCCAGTTTGGGAGGAGATAGCGGCGTAATATATTTTCCCGCAGGCACGTATTTTTTTGTTTCTCCCATTACTTTAAGAAGCGGACTTGTATTAAGAGGTGAGGACGCTACGTCAACCACTTTGCGCTTTAATTTAGGCAGGAGAAGTAACTTAATAACTATTAGTGGGAATGCAACAAACGACATTGTACCTGTTACTTCCGCGGGGCTGAAAGATAAAAAAATGGTGACAGTAAGTCATCCTTCGTTTTTTAAGAAAAATGACTATGTAAAAATTTTTCAAAACGACTCCGCGCTTGTATCAAATGCTCATTACACCGTAGGGCAAATTTTGCAAATTAAAGAGATAGCCGGCGATACCGTTATCTTCAATACGCCTTTACGAAGAAGTTACCTTCTTAGTGCTTTTCCACGGATGCAGCGACTTGAAATGGCCACAGGTGTTGGCGTTGAATGTCTTAAAATAAAGCGGCTCGATTCAACCGTCGCTCCCGACTTTCAAACATCGAATATCTTATTTAGGTATGCCGCGCAATGCTGGGTAAAAGGTATTGAGAGTGATAGTTGCAACTTTGCGCATGTTGAGTTGAATACCAGTACCAACATTGATATAACCGGATCTTATTTTCACGGATCATTTGGTTACGGCCCTAACGGCCAGGGTTATGGAATTTCTGCTGAGTTCACTTCGGGCGAATGTTTGATTGAAAACAACATCTTCAGCCATTTACGACATTCAATGCTTTTTCAAAGCGGCGCCAACGGCAATGTCTTCGCCTATAATTATTCCCGGGAACCTTTTAAATCAGAGCGTTCTCCTTTTGATCTTTCGGGTGATATTGTTCTTCATGGAAATTATCCTTACGCTAACTTAATCGAGGGGAATATAGGGCAAAATATAGTAGTGGATGTATCGCATTACATCAATGGGCCTTACAATACCTTTCTTAGAAACAGGGCTGAGTCGTATGGGTTTTTAGTTTCCAGCGGATCTGGCGACAGCCTGAATATAGTATCGAATGAAATTACGGGTACAGGTTCTAATAAAGGAAACTATGTTACGAATGGAAATGGGAATTTTGAATACGGTAACAATAAAAATAATACGATCATTCCGGGCGGAACCGATACTGTTTATGATAAATCATATTATTACAGCCGTACCCCTGGTTTTTGGAATGTTTCTTCTCCCTGGCCGGCGATAGGGTTCGGCAATGGGTTCAATTCAGGTACCATACCTTCAAAACAACGGTTTGATAATGCTGAGGTACTTACAGTTTGTTCTCGAAATACAACCTTGCCCGTTCGTTTATTTTCTTTCTCGGCCTCGAAAAATGGTGACAGGAATGACCTTAGCTGGGAAGTAGATAAGCTCGATGAAATCATTAGGTTTACAGTGGAAAGAAGCAATGATGCACTACATTATACAGAATTAGGTGAAGTGAGACCTTCACACGATGTTAATGGAAAGTCATATACGTTTTCTGATTATTCGCCAGCTGATGGAAATAACTATTACCGCATTGTGCAGGTGTTTTTAAGAGGAGATAAACTTTACTCAGAAGTAATCCGGCTAAATAATTCGGCTCGAACACCGTTTGCCCGGGTTTTTCCAAATCCTGCTACTGATTTTGTACAAATAGTTTTATATGAAGAGGCGAAAAATGTACAGGCAACCATCAGAAGCAGTACAGGTCAACTTATCACAAATAACTTTCTTTCAACAGCACGAAGAACTTGTACTGTAAATATTAGTTCGTGGGCTAAAGGCGTCTACTTCATTCACTTACAAAACCTGCTTACCGGTGAACTATCTGTCCTCAAATTCATAAAAAAATAGCGAAATTTCCGGCAACAAGGCAAAGGAATAAGCGAAGGTAAACGGAAAGAAAAAGATGAACCATTGTGTGGAGTCTTAGCGAATGAAGCGGTATTTATTGGGACACCCCATAGCCGGTTTTATTGATCAACTCTTTTTTTTACCTCAAAAAATGGCATGATATATGGCGGTGCGGTTTTTACAGCAAATGGAAATCCAATAAATATAAATACAAGAAGCATTAATAGAATTCATGATAAGATTTTTAATTGCCTTATTCTTCACAACTTTATCCGCTTTCATTTCTCACGCACAAAAGCGTGTTTTGCCAGGTGCAAACCCGGATCCCTCTGTTGTAAAGATCGGCGATACTTATTGGGCAAGTGCTACCTCTTCTAACTGGTTCCCGGCCTTCCCTTTATTTTATTCGAAAGACCTGTTAAACTGGAAGCAGAAAGGGTACATCTTTAATAAAAGGCCGGCCTGGGCCGATTATTATTTTTGGGCGCCCGAAATAACTTACGACAGTGGTAAGGTGTATGTTTATTATACCGCCCATAAAAAAAATGGTAATTTGTGTGTAGGGGTAGCAACTGCAGACAGGCCGGAAGGCCCCTATAAAGATCTCGGTCCACTGGTTTGCCAGCAAGCTGGTTCTATAGACGCCTTTCCGGCAAGAGATACAAGTGGTAAATTATTTTTAATCTGGAAGGAAGATGCCAACAGCCTAAACAGGCCGACACCTATTTGGGCGCAGGAAATGAATGAAACAAGAACGGCGCTATTGGGCGATAGAATAGAATTGTTCAGAAATGATGCACCATGGGAAAAGTCGCTGGTTGAAGGAGTTTCCCTTCTTCGTCGTGGCGATTATTACTATGCTTTTTATGCTGCAGCCGGCTGTTGTGGTTCAAGGTGCGATTACGTTACCGGTGTGGCAAGAGCTAAAAATATTACCGGTCCCTGGGAGAAGTATAACCGCAATCCTATTCTTGTAGATACAGGCAACTGGATCTGCAAAGGACATGGAACGCCGATAGAAAGGAATGGCAGGTTCTTTTTCTTTTATCACGGCTACGATAGGGTCACGAGTGCATTTACAGGTCGCGAAGCCCTCCTGCAGGAATTCAGGTTTACTCCCGACGACTGGATCGAATTTATAAATCCCGCGCACGGCGGGGTGCAAAGGAACGAGGTAATGGTGGATGACTTCGAAGAAACCAAATTGAATGAATCTTTTCAATGGAGCGTTTTTGATAATCCCAAATATGTTTTAAACGACGGAACCCTTCAGCTTTTTGCTTCACCCTCTACATCCGGAAGTTTTATTGGCCAAAGAATAGCCAGTGCCGATTATACTGCCACGGCTACAATGATTCCTGGCCGCTCAAATGCTCTTGCCGGCCTTGCAGCCATTGGGGACGACAAAAATGTTTTAGCAGTTTTATTGAAGGAGAACCAAATCCAAATCTTAAAAGTGCAGGATGGTAACGACACATTAAGGGGAATAACACGGATCCCGCCAAGGGAGAAAGTTTATTTACAAATGAGAGTCACCGCGCCTTATTACGTCTCCTTCTATTATAGTTTAAACGGAACTAATTTTATTGCACTTACCGACAGCGCTATACGCGGCATTTTCCTGCCACCCTGGGATAGCCCGCCACGGGCAGGGTTGATTTCAAAGGGAAGTCCGCAGGAGAAAGCAGTTTTTGATCAATTCGAAATTCGGGCGGGTATCTCCAATTCTGCTGATATTACAACGGAGAACAGGTTACAGAACGCCTTCGAATTATTCCTTTATGTATTTGCTGCTACTTGCCTTGCTTCGGGTGTTTTCTTTTTCTTCAGGAAATGGGATAGGTACAAGGCGAAAAAAAGCGGCGACGATATCAGGATTGAAGAAGAGCAAGCCCCGGAAGTAGATGGCAACAGGCAGAAGGCGGAAGGTTGAGGGCGGAAGAGACTACTAACTTAATGAGCTGTTCAATATTTGATACCGATGTTCGCTTTGCTATGGTTTTTTTCTCCTGGCACCAACAGTAGTAATTCTATTGATCATCGTTGTGTCACTCACTTGTACTGTTTGTTATTTTGTTCCGCACACAGTGAATGAACATAAGAATGCCGCACAATCAGCTCTTCGCTACTCACTATTCTCGACCGCTCACCCTTTCCTGCCGCCGATATTTGGTAAAAAGGCGGTAAGAATTCCTATCAATGGCAAAAAAGAACAAACCTTAAACACATAATTAATGCTGGTATGGTCGGCCAGGGCGCCTAATAATGCAGAACCGATTCCGCCCATACCGAAAGCAAAGCCGAAGAACAAGCCGGCAATCATACCAACTTTTCCGGGAATTAGTTCCTGCGCATATACGAGTATAGCTGAGAAGGCAGAAGCGAGAATGAAACCAATGAAGACCGTAAGCACACTGGTCCAAAATAGGGAAGCATACGGTAGTAAAAGCGTAAAAGGAGCGGCTCCTAATATAGAGAACCAGATAATATATTTTCGGCCGAACCTGTCGCCTAAAGGACCGCCCAACAATGTTCCCGCTGCTACCGCAAATAAAAAAACAAACAGGTACACCTGCGAACTTTGTACCGATACCTGGAATTTATCGATCAGGTAAAAAGTATAATAGCTCGACATACAGGCCAGGTAGAAATACTTCGAGAAAATTAGCACCAGCAAAATAACGATCGAAACAGTTATCCTTTTCTGCGATATAACAGGCCGTCCTTCCATATGAGATGCACGGCTCTTTCCCTTGATCCGGTGTTTATTGCTGCTATACCATTTACCTACAACTATCAGCAGAATGATAGCGAGTAATGCCAGTAACGAGAACCATAAAATGTTTGTTTGTCCAAAAGGAATAATAATAGCAGCCGCCAGTAATGGGCCAAGGGCACTGCCTGCATTGCCCCCCACCTGGAAAATCGATTGCGCTAAACCCCTTCTTCCGCCGCTCGCCATAAATGCTACCTTACTTGCCTCGGGGTGAAACACCGATGATCCGAGCCCGATTAATGCTACTGAAACAAGTAAGACCTGGTAACTCTGGTTTAGCGCCAGTATCACCAGCCCAATCAATGAAAGCCCCATTCCAACAGCAAGTGAAAAAGGTTGCGGTTTTTTGTCGGTATAAAAACCAACAAAAGGCTGCAATAGCGAGGCAGCCAGCTGAAAGGTGAGCGTAATTAATCCCACCTGCGAAAAACTTAACCGGTAACTATCTTTCACCATCGGATATATGGCGGGTATCAGCGACTGGATAGTATCGTTTAATAAATGCGAAAAACTAATGGTCAGCAGGATGGAAAAAACCGTTTTTTCTGCCATGTTATCTGCAACGCCAATTGTTTCTTCTGTTATGCTGCTTTTCATATTCCTGTTTCAGCAGGCAAAGTTAAAAGTTCGATTATATATACTGCTAATAGTTTTTCTTTAAGATTAGAAGCTTACTGCTCGAATTCCTTTTAATTTTGAAATTCGATGATGTTTTACTTTTCTTTCCTCTTAATATCCCGTTGGATGCGAGTGGTAGAAAGTAGGAAATTTTGAAATGAAGCACGAAGCGCCTGATAAGGGATGATGGAAATATTGATTTTCTAACATAATTAGCTCTCTTGAGCGCGGGGAGCTATTTAAACTTTACACTATGATAATTACAGTATTCGGCGCAACCGGCCAGGTAGGTAAACGAATTGTGCGATCTGCTTTGGCTAAGGGCCATACAGTTCGTGCATTCGGAAGAAACGTAACCGGGTTAATTGATGAAGACCTGCAAAATGACAAGCTCCACGTAATAAAAGGATTTGTATTTGAAGAAGAGGATGTATATAATGCGGTGAACGGTGCAGGCGCGGTGTTGTCAGCATTGGGTGGTGCATTTGACGGTGTTGATAAAACCCGAAGCCTCGGCATCAAAAACATTGCTGCACAAATGCAAAAAGCAGGTGTGCAACGAATTGTCGCACTAGGTGGATCGGGTACGCTTGAAGCGGCGGGCGGCGGTTTTGTAATGGAAGAACCCGAATTTCCCGAACAGTTCCTCCCGGTTGCGCGTGAACATACCCAGGCATTCCTGAATCTGCAACAATCACCGCTGGAATGGACCTTTGTTTGCGCACCCACCATAAACGATGAAGATGCAACCGGTAATTATATTACAAATGATACTTACCCACCTACTCCTAATAAAAATTTTATAACAGCCGGCGATATTGCTGACTTTATGATGAGCGAAGTTGAGCAGCCGAAGCATGTTAAACAGCGGGTAGGAATGTCGGCCACATAGGAGGTTGGCGGGGAGAAGTAGGAAGCCGCAACTAAGAAGACAGGAATTTTGGTGGTGAGCAGTCGCTCATTATTCATCATCGTTGCGTCGCACACTGCATCGATGTATCAAAATGCGTCGGTTCTAAGC
>JAQBNO010000153.1 GCA_028288485.1 Segetibacter sp. | reverse complement strand
GTCTGTCAATTTCAACATAAGTTAAAGGTATTTAGTTTTAATCATCTCGTCCAATCATTAATATAAGTCCAGTTTAAACTTTCGAGCTGTGGAAGAATTTTTATATCTTCTATTTGAATGCTACTTTTGAAATCCTGGATCCATACCAGTTTAGAAAGCAAAAAATCAGTCAACCTTTGTTCTGGGGCTGAATTCCATTTGGCGATGAGGTGTATCTTTAAGAATTACGAAATCTGCCCTTAATCCCGACGCGTGGTCTATTATATTGAAAATACTTTTCCTTTTTACCGCTTCTCTCACTGCATCTAAGTCATAGTAATAACCTTCTACAAAATGAGCCACTAAAGCTTCAAGGTATTTTTCCTGTAAATGAACGACAAAATCGAAGTCACGGGTAGCTCCTGGTAAAATATAAACACTCATTGCAATACTACCAGAAAGCATATAGGAATGTTCATTTGTTGGAGAGCCTGAATTAATATCTGGAAAAGGTTTATCATTAAAATTTGAAGGGATAGAGAACCTTTTAGTGGCTAAAATAGATATTTTATCCTTATGCAAATAAAAAAGCCCCGCAATTGCAGGGCCTTTAAAATTTAAAACATCCTCTATTTAAGATTTTTCAATAACTCGTTTCCGAAAGTAACATAATCAGGATTTTTAGCTTCCCGTGCAAGTTCAACGGTTTTCTGTGCGCTTGCTTTTGCAGCGGCTTTATCGCCCATATCTTTTTGAATTCTTGCCTTCGTTAAATACATATAATAAGCTTTAGGGTTTTCTGCAATCGCTTTATTAATGTTTTCCAGCGCTTTGGGATAATTTTTTTCATACTCGTAATAATACCCTGCAGCCTGGCTATAAGGCTTTTTACCACCTTGCAACGCAGCTTCCAGTTGGGTGCGAATACGGTCTTTAATATTGGTTGTAATAGGAACGGTTACATCGGTATTACCCCACATTAAATGCAACTCGCAGCTTTCGTTTTTAATATTAGCGAACTGCATCGTAAAATTTTCAACATTGCCTTTTGAAGCAGCCGCAGTTGCCTTAATACGAACTACATCATCGCTTTCTTTAAAACCATCGGCGCCGGGGTATGCGTTTCCTTTGCTAAAAACAACATCCCACTGTCCCTGCGCAGGAACTGTATAAATAACATAGCGACCAGTATCAAGCGTTTTTCCGCCGATCGTTACATTGTCGGTAAAGCGAATTCTAGTAGCAGCATTTGCACCCGTTCTCCAGGGTTTGCCGAAAGGAGCCAGCTCAGTATTTGCACCAAATAGTTTACGACCTTTTATACCCGGACGGCTATAGGTCAACTCTATTTTGCCCATTCCAAAATCTTGTATAATTGTTTGGGTAGGACTTGGAGCAGGCATTGTTACCTGAGCTTTAACTTCTGCTGTAAGTAAAGAGGCAGCGGCAAAGCCAATAATCAGAAATTTCTTCATCGTGAATGTTTTTTGCAAACCTAAGACATGTGAAAGAAAGATGGATGATTAAAAGGAAATTATAACTTTTACCTTTTTACCTTTTTTTTCATTCTTCCACTTAGGCCCCTTCAACAAAATTTGTTTCGCCTTTTCTGCCATTTTTCGGTCTGCAGTACGCTTAGCCTCTATCTCAGTTGGGCGGCCTTCTTTATCGAGGTTAAATTCAAGTTCTATAATCTCGTTATGAAACTCATCATCTTCAACAGCTTTTAAACTATCTACCTGGATGTTTAAGTATTTTTCAAAATTCTTCCATCCGCCCACTGGTTCGGCAGCTATTGCAGTATCACCTTTTACAGTCGACACGTTGCTTCTTTTTGTTTTTGTTCCATACCCGATAGTTACCACTTCTGAAAGGGAGGCTTTGTTTTCGTCCAGGATAATCTTGTTGGCAGGAGAATTGGTTTTGATTTCTGTGCTGGCTGCTGTGAAACCTACAGCATTTACATTAACCTTGATAACCGTATCAGGCGCCATAAAACTAAAGTTTCCCTTTGCGTCTGTAACCGTCCCAATTCTATCGTTCCTCACCCGTATACTGGCAGAAGGTACCGGTTCACCGGTATTAGTTACAACCTGTCCTCTAAACTCTTTGTTCTCCGGGGCAGAAGCCCGCGCCATACTTTTCGCTTGCGGTTCGTTAAAAGGGGGTGCAGCCATTGTTTGTGCCACTGCTGCATCACCTTCTACGATAGCACCGATGCGTGGTTTAGCAGCTTCTGGCTCTGTTGCTACAGGCCTTGTTGAAGCAATTGCATTTTCTTCTTGTATTGCGCCCGTTTTCGCCTTTTGTTCAACAACCCTATTGTCTTCGTTTTTATGCAATAATTGTTTGTTGCCAAACAGCTCGTTTTTTGCGACCGGTTTTTCTACAGGCCCGATACTGTCAGTGGCAACCGCACTTTCCCGGCTTCTTGTGGCAACAATATCATTCGTATCCTTATCACTTTCGTTGAAGATGGAATACGATAAAGCGCCGCCTGTAACTATAACAAATGCAACGGCTGCTACCTTCCACCACGTTGTTTTCTTCGATGGCAGCGGCACAACTTTCGCCTTTTCTTTGTTACCAGCAATTTCTCTTTCAATAGCTGCCAAATGTTTTTCTGCCAAAACTTCGTCACTTGCTGAATAACCTTCTATTGCATCTGCAAGAAACGGGTCATCCATCAGCGCTCTTTCAAATGCATGCATTTCCTGCGCCGACATCTTCTGCTGCAGGTATCGTCGAATATCGTGGTGACTATATGATGATGAATCAGCCATTGTCCTCCATGCAAATTTTTAAGTTTCTTCTTCCGTTTTGTACAAGGCTCCGAACCTTATTCCAGTCAAAGCCTGTTATTGTTGAAATTTCGTTGTAGCATTTGCTTTCAAGGTAGAATAACCTAACAGTTTGCCTTTGCTCTTCGTTTAACTTTTTCATACAATTTCCAAGCTTGTCTAACTGTCGTTCTTTTTCAAACACACCATCCAGATGCGAAAAGTCTTCCGATTGCACAATTTGAGAATCAAATTCCATTGTCGGCAATTTCTTGTTCTTACGTAGCTGCATCAGGCAATGGTTTTTTGAAACTACGTACAGCCAGCTTTTGAAGTTTTCTATAGAATGATGTTTTACTTTTTCAACCAGCTCATGGTAAATGTTCATTACCGCATCCTTGGCTGCTTCCTGGTCCTCAAGGTATTTCACACAAGTACCGTATACCAGGTCGTTATAACGCAGAAATAATTGTGCTAAAATTTCCTGTTGCTGATCTTGCTGGTAAAGCGCCAGTAAATCAGCATCAGTAAGGGGAGAGGTTCGTATGCTTTTTAAAATTCCCATCAAATCGATCCCGAATGTAAGGAAAAAGAAGATTTGGTAGCCAACATTTAATCCGCGGGACGCAGTTGTTGCGTCGCACTCTTGTACTTGTAATTCTTTAATGGACGGGTTCGGGAAGTAATTAAACGTAAACGTCAAAAAATTTCTCATCATATTTTGCTTACAAAAAATTTCAAAGAATATTATGTAATCTAAATCAAGCAGGCATCTGTTAAGCAAACAAGCTTGTTATGAAAACATATTCTTTGTACTTCGGTGTTGTACTTGCATTTATTATCCTCGCGTTTACTTATACAAATAGTTTTATTGTAAAAGGAAGACTTGTTGATGAAACTGGTACACCTGTTATTGGTGCCTCAATAGTTGTGAAAGGAACTAAAAATGTAACATCGTCAGGAAGTAATGGCGAATTTTCAATTAAAGTTCCCCGTATAGGAAGCAAGCTGGCTATAACTTCTTTAGGGTATGCAAAAGTTGAAATTGCAGTAAAAGATGAAAAGGAACTTGTTGTTACATTAAAACGTTCAAGTCAAAATTCAGATCAAACTGTTGTAGTTGGATATGGTAGTCAACTTCAAGGGAAGGCAGCAGGAATAAGCATCAGAGGTTCGAGGAGTATGGTCGCATCTGCTCCCCCAATGTTGCGACACGAAGAAGCGAAAATGTATCGGTCTGAAGAATATGATAAGGTGTTTGATATTCCGGGACGCAACAAGAATGATTTTAATCGCGAAGGCTACGATCGGATTGTGGAGAACAGGTTTTTAAAACCAATCGATAACCCACTGTCTACTTTTTCAATCGATGTTGATGCCGCATCTTACAGCAACGTTCGTCGAATGCTTAACTATAATAAAATGCCTCCTGCAGGAGCAGTTCGGATTGAAGAAATGATCAATTACTTCGGCTATCAATATCCACAACCAACTGGTGAAGAGCCGTTTTCCATAAATACCGAAATAGCAAAATGTCCATGGAACGAAGCGCATAGGATTGTAAGCATCGGTTTACAAGGTAAAAAAATGCCGGTTCAAAATCTGCCTCCGTCCAACCTGACATTCCTGGTCGACGTAAGCGGCAGTATGGAAACTGAAGATAAACTTCCCCTTGTTAAAGCATCACTTAAATTACTGACTGAACAACTAAGACAACAGGACAAAGTTTCAATTGTAGTGTATGCCGGCAACGCAGGACTTGTGCTGGCGCCAACAACTGGAACAGATAAAGCAACGATAAAACAGGCACTTGAAAGACTTGAAGCAGGTGGCTCAACAGCAGGCGGACAGGGAATTAAATTAGCCTACAAAACTGCGAAAGGAAATTTTATGAAGAATGGTAACAACCGGGTAATTCTTTGTACCGATGGCGATTTTAATGTAGGTATCAGCAGCGATGATGAATTGGAAAGGCTCATCGAAGATGAAAGAAAAAGTGGAATCTTTCTTACCGTATTAGGTTACGGTACCGGCAACTACCAGGATGCCAAAATGCAAAAGTTGGCCGATAAAGGCAACGGCAACCACGCATACATTGATAACCAGAACGAAGCTAAAAAAGTACTTGTAAATGAATTTGGCGGAACGTTGTTTACGATTGCAAAAGATGTAAAGCTGCAGGTCGAGTTTAATCCTGCTAAGGTACAGGCTTATCGTTTGATTGGTTATGAAAACCGGATGCTCGCTAAAGAAGATTTCAACAACGATAAAAAAGATGCAGGCGAGTTAGGAAGTGGTCATACGGTTACCGCATTATATGAAATTATTCCAGTAGGAATCGAAAGTGCCGAACTTGATTCAGTTGATAGCCCGCGATACCGGAAGTCGTTACAGAAAATTGAACCTGGAACTTTTAACGGAGAGCTCATGAATATAAAGTTGCGGTACAAACAACCTGACGGCACTGTAAGTAAACTATTGCAACATCCTGTTATGGACCAAAAAACTTCTATATCATCAGCATCTGATAATCTCCGTTTTGCTGCAGCAGTTGCCCAGTTTGGTATGTTACTTCGTAACTCTGAGTTTAAAGGAAACAGCAGTTATAGAAAGGTCGAACAACTTACCTCTACTGCATTACTGAATGATAGGGAAGGTTATCGCAAAGAGTTTCTCGAGTTGGTTAAGAAGGCAGGGAAGTTGAGTAAGGAAGTGGCTGTAAGGGAATGAGCAAATTACAAGAAAGGCACATAGAAGACAATGGAAGGAACTTATTATTGGTCAAAGCCGTTTTACTTAAGCCTGCATCGAAATGTGATGAATAAAATATCTGCTGACTGGAAGTTACGCTGCGAACGAATTTGCAATGTGGGGTTATTGTAACGTGGAAATCTGTTTTAAAGTGGCTATTTAGGATGATAGGCTCGTTAACAGAAAGGATTTTTCCTTTAAGAAACGAGGTCTTTTTCCCCTTGAAAAACATACCTGGAAGAGTAACCTTTGTAAAGGCACTTAGAGACTGATTGAAATAAAGTAGCTGTAAGGAAGAAAATATGTTTTCGAAGTTATAATCTTACGGCCTTTAAAATTCTAAATCATTGAATGGTTGCCTGTGTATTTAAGCCGGTAAGAATAATTTAACGGAAGTTCCAACACCGGCTGTACTGTTGATATTTAGAATAGCCCCGATCAGCTGCGATCTTCTATGCATATTATTAATACCTAAACCACTTTTGGAAAAAGGAGTATACCCTTGTCCGTTATCAATTACTTCCAATACAAATCCTTCTTTTTTATAGCCAATAATTATATCAACTTTCACTGCTTTTGAATGTTTGATTACATTATTTAAAATTTCCTGGAAAATTCTAAAAATGATCAGAACATACTGTTGTTCAATCTCATATTCCTCACCCTCGATAGAAAAATTAATTTGAAAAGGGACAATTTTAGAAATTAGGTTTATTTCGAATCGAATTGCGTTTAGTAAACCCAAATCGATTATATAATCGGAATTTATTGTTTTTGCTAAATTTCGTAAATCCCGTATTGCCTTTTCTAACAAAAATTCCGTTTCCTTTATTTTTTCAGGGCGGTTGGATGAATTATTTATATCAATTAAGGTGATATTCATTTTCGCCAGTATCAGGGCCTGGCCAATATTGTCATGAATTTCCTGTGATATCTTTAAAAATGTTTGTTCCTGAATTTCGAGTTGAGTTCGTAAAAGTTCTTGTTGAAAAGTCATTTGTAACTGCTCCTTTTCTCTCTGGAAGCTTTTGCTCTTCTTTAAATGGAACAAAAAAAACACGATGATATAGACTACGACAAGAAATGATAATATAGTTGCTGCAATTAATAAAAAACTTACATCACTTGTCATTTTTAATATAAAATGCAATTATAAACATTAGATAGAGGAAAACATTTAGAATGTTTAATATTTGATCAAAGATATTTTCTAAATGTGGGTAATTCTTATCAATAAATTCAAAAAGACCTAAATAAAAGAAGCTGACAATATAAAAAAGAATTACTCCTATAGAAATCCACAACATTTTTTCTTTTAGAGGACTATATGTTAGTGAAGTTTGCATTAATTCCTGCAGGTAGGCGAATACTAATAGAATTAAAAAAAGCGCACCAATCAAAAAACCATTTGTATGAAAATGATTAATGCCTTGAATATAAATTATATTAAAAATGGCGAAAGGAAAATAAAGGAAGGAGAAAAGAAAGATCGTTTTTTTTGCAAAGCGGCCTTTTAGTGCCCGGAAATATATATAATAGTAAAATGCAAACTCAATAGTAGTTGCAATGTTGTAAATCCAAACATTTCTAATTCCGTTTATTTTTGTTATTGTTCCATACGTTTCTGCAACCAGGTTTATAAATAAATATGGTAACGATAACTTTAAATAATCAGGCCTAATGTTTTTATAGGTAGCAACTGCAAAAGTAAAAGCGATGATTAAAGTAATATAGAACGCGGGAAGATGCATTCAATAGTTTTTAGCCTTTAATGCTACCGCAACACGGCGGTGGTACTGCCTTATTAATGTCATAAGCGTTATAACCCGGAATTAGCATCCAATCATCAATTTCTCTCAAATCTTTTGCATCGTTGTCTGTTGCAAATATTATAGTTTCAAGTTTATTAGAGTAATCTTCACCTTCGCAGGATACCTGACCTTCGGGATGTATAGCGAAATGAATTCTCAAACCTCCAATTCCATTTGTTGGAAGGTCACCAGTTTCCATTCCTAATAATTTAAGTAACTCTGTCCTGGAAAAAAAACAACTCTCTGTTTTAATTGCTGTAAAGTCGGGAGACAGGGTTGTTAGTGAAACACTGTCGTCGAAATTCCTGATAGCAGTGTCCATTTCGGTTTTATTAATAATCCCTTCTTTGGGATCAGAATAGACGTTGGTAATTTTTACCGGCATAACTAAAATTAATATTTAAAGGTGGCTAAGAATTAGATAAATATATGAAAAAAACGTTTTGAAGAGGCTTAATTATTACGATAACCTTTATGAGTTAAAAACAGAAAGACAACTCCATCAAGAGCTTCAGTTAAAATGTACTATCCCATTCTTAATAGCAAACAACACCAACCCCACACGGCTTTTTATGTTGAGTTTTTGAAACAGGTCATCCCTGTAACCGTCGATTGTACGGGGGCTTAAATGCATCTGTTGAGCGATCTCTTTATAGGTCATTTCAGTGGCCGCAAGTTTTAGAAACTCTATTTCTTTTTCGTTTAAACCCATCACCAGTTTCCTGTTATTATTTTCCTCCTCATCGTCGTCTTGTATTGAACGTATTAACCTGCCTGATACCAAATCGGAATAGTAAAAGCCTTTAGACATTATTGAGTCAATGGCGTCCTTTAACTCATTAGGATTGCTGTCTTTTAAAATATAGCCTCTTGCTCCATTCTTAATCATCCTGATGATCGAGTTTTCATCGTCATACATACTTAATGCCAATACGTTTACCAATGGATAATTTTTCTTCAGCCAAAGCGTTGTTTCAAATCCATCCATTTCCGGCATATTGATATCCATTAAAATCAAATCGGGCACGCAATTCTTGCCAATCTTGTCAACCAATTGTTTGCCGTTACCACATTCATAAAGAACAGGATATCCAAGGTCTGATACAAGAGTAGCTAACCCGTTTCTAAGCAGAGCGTGATCATCAACCAAAGCAAGATTTGTACTTTTAGTCATTATAAGCGAAATTTAAAGGTGATATTAATTTTATTTGAGTTATTCCCGTCTTATTTCTGCTAACCTGGAACCTCGCTTCAATAAGTTCTGCCCTTTCCTGTAACGTTAAACTGCGATTTGTAAAATTGCTTTCGTTTTCTCCATTTAATTCTATTGATACGCCATTATAACTGATGGTGAATTTCACTGCTTCTTTGATATAAGAAATGGACAGACTAATAAAATCTCCTTCAATTTCTTTAATTGCGATTAATATTTCCTGGACCATTTTAAAAGTAACTAATTTTAGCTCAGGCTGTACTTCTTTTCGTATACCCTTTATTTTGACTGCCCCGTTATCCTTTTTGTACAGAATTCCTATGGTATTTTCAAAGCCTTGAGTCAATCCGTCCTCTTTTAAAATATCTGTGTCGGGGTAAAAGCTTCTGCTCATAGCTCTCAGATCTCTTATTGACTGACCCACCAGGTTTCCCGAAGAATTTAAACTCCCGTCGTTGTCTTCCTTGTTATTTGAATCCAACATAGCAAGTTGCATCCTGACCAGGCTAAGTACCTGGCCTATATTTTCATAAATCTCTCTTACCGCGTTCTTTAAAAAGAAATCGCGTATATCAAGCCGGGCCTGCAGTGTCATTACTATAAACAGGAGTTTCTTGTTTGCTTGCAACCAATTATTCATCAAGCAATATTATTCTTTGTTTTTTTCAGAATGACCGTGAAAATCACGGTTTTTTATGGTCCGCAGAGGGAGTTTTATTGGATTAGCAAGCTAGATTAGGGACGTAGGCATTAAGATGGTCCAATGTCATCTAGTTAAACGATTATTTTTTTGCGAGCCAGCCTTTTTTCATCATTCATCATAGTTGTCCGCACGGATCCCTTTGACTAATGACTCCTTTGGAGGTGATGTCGGTCTCTTGTACTGTTGAATATTGAATTCACCTTCCCAACCAAACAATATCGAACGTTGTTCAACATCTTACGCACTTAAGTACATAAATCATATGGCCAATCAGCTCATAAAAATTTTGCTGCAACTTCTTATAAAATTTATCTTCTTAATACCGGTGTTTTTTCACCAGCCTTACCGTTAAATCCTCCATTAGAAAACGGTGATGTTCCCATTTCTTCTAAAAGAATACTTTTCGAAGTTTACATCATTAAATGAAAAAGAGAAGGCAAGACGATCAATTAAAGTCGTTTTTTGTCTGAAAAAATTAAACAGTTCATTGCTGCGCCGGGATTTCGAAAAATTATTACCGGTTAATCTTTCCAAGCCCCATCTCGCGGCAGCGTTAAAATATTTATTTCTCTTCAATATTCATTAACCATTAAACGAAACAAAATGGAAGCGGCATTTTTATTATTTCTGATTTTATGGAATGTATATTTCTATGATTACTCTGATTTTGTTAATCCTGTGGCTGCAATTCGAATGGAGGCTCATCTGGAACTGGCTTCATAATTACTGTTACTGGCAATGGTGCAGCAAGCTTCGGTTTACCGGCGAAAACCAATATTAAGAAAAATTTCAAATACTCCCTGTTACCTATGAATTGTTAATCGTATTGGCAAAATAGTATTGATAAGAGATGCTGGCGTCAAAAAAAAAGCGCCGAATGTTTAAAGCTTTCTACCAATAGTTTATCGCCTGGAGCGTACGAAGTTCAATTGCTGGGTGCAAGGGTACAAGCACCAGGTGAGGATGATAAAAGAATAAGGTCATATTAGTCGTATTGTTTATCAACGAATATTCTGAAGATGTAGCGACCCGTTACTTCGGGTTGCTACATCTTTAATTGCCGTTGAACCGAGCGTGGCAACGATGTCTCTTTATCTTGATACTGCTCGTAACCAAAAAAAATGACAGCCGAATGTCGACAGTCGACAGAAAAAACTCACCCTTCCCCTCTCAAAACCTCCAACGGACTCCTCTTCAAAACGCCCCTGCTATTCATTAACCCAATCGCCACGGTCAATAAACAAATTAATACAAAAACTACGACTAACGGCAAAGGCTGAACAACAAAGACTGTTTTAAACGTATACTTTGCCAGTGCCCAGCTTCCGGCTAGTGATAAAAGTATTCCTGTTAAAGAAGCTAACGCTCCCAGGAAGAAATATTCAAGGGCAGTGATTACTAATATTTGCCTGCGGCTTGCGCCCAATGTTCGTAGCAGTACACTTTCCTGGATGCGCTGGTATTTGCTGATCAACACCGAAGCAATGAGCACAACCAAACCTGTGATAATGCTGAAAGCTGCCATGAAACGAATGACAAACCCTATCTTTTCAAGTATGTCATCGAGCGTTTTAAGAACAAGGCCAAGGTCGATGATGGACACGTTAGGAAGCTGCTGAACCATTGCCTGTTGAAAACGTGCTGATGCTTCGTCTGAAGCCACCCTGGTAAGTAACACATGAAACTGGGGCGCTTCTTCCAGTATACCAGTAGGAAAAACGACCAGGAAATTGGTTTGTATCCTGTTCCAGTCCACTTCACGAAAGCTTCCTACAATCGTTGGTACCATTGCTCCCTGCACATTAAACACCATCGTATCTCCAATTTGAATCTTTTGCCGTCTTGCCCAACCTTGCTCTATCGATATATAAGCTGTTCCGGTTGCCCCTTCAGTTTTTCCATGCCACTTTCCCTCCGTTATTTTTTCTGAAGCGGTTAAAGCATCCCGATAGGTCACACGATATTCCCGTGTAAAAACTCCCCTTCTTGAATTGCTGTCGGTGTTGGAAATGGTTGCTGCCGTTCTGCCATTTATTTGCTCAAGCCGCATATTTACAACGGGAACCTGTTGAAGTATTGGTAACCGATATTGTTTTGCAAGGTTCGCTACCTGGTCTTTTTGCCCGCTTTGAATATCAAAAAGTACCATGTTTGGCTGGTTGCCACTTGCCGAAAAAGTGATCCTGTTTAATAAAATGGATTGAACAGAAAATAAGGTGCAGATAAAAAAAGTACCGAGTCCAATAGAGACAATCAGAATGATTGTCTGGTTGTTTGGCCGGTATAAATTCGATAACCCCTGGCGCCATAAATAACTCCACGACGATGGAAAGAACTTTCGGACGAGCCACATCAGCAACATGGCCATGCCGGTAAGTATGAAAAAGGCTATCAAAATGCCGCCGGTGAAAAAGAACGTAGGCAGCCATTCGCCCAATTGCAGGTAAGTAAAAAAGACAATGAATAGCAGTATCAATCCGTAAATGATCCATTTGGCTTTATCCCTCGAAATGTCGGTTTCATTCAGTGAAACGCGAAGTGTGTTGAGCGGTGAAATTTTTCTCAGCGAGACCAGGGGCAATAGAGCGAACAAAAGGGATATGAAAATTCCGAGCACAATTCCTGCGGCAATAGCCGACCATGATACTGCTGTAGTTATTTCAACAGCAATAAAATCTTTTAGAACGAGTGGCAAAAATTGCTGAACAAGCGTTCCTAACGCAGCTCCTATTATCGAACCTATACATCCAATTCCAACAATTTGTATCAGGAAGATCAGGAAAGCCTGCATTGCTTTTACGCCTAGGCATCGAAGTATAGCTATTGAACCTACTTTTTCCTTTATATAAATATGAATGGAACTTGCAACTCCAATACAACCTAACAACAGGGCAATAAAGCCGACGAGCGATAAGAAGTTGGTAAGATCGGTAAAAGACCGGCCGGTATTTTCTTTCTGGTTTTCAACAGTATTATAATTAAATCCTTCTTTGTCAAGCCTCGGTTCAAGGGTTTTTACTAATTGCTGAATGTCAACCGGCCTATTATATTTGTAGTAAAACTTGTAATTGATGCGGCTGCCTTTTTGGGACAACCCTGTTTGTTCGAGGTAGGCAAGCGGAATATATACTGCAGGTGCAACTGAAGTAGAGAGGCCCGTTTGCCCCGGTGCTTTCAGTAACGTTCCAGCTATGACAAACGATATATTTCCAACTTTTACGCTGTCGCCAACTTGTGCTTTGTATTGAAGCATCAGCGTTTTATCAACCAATGCTGCCTGCCTTGTTCTAAAAGATTTTCCTGCTGCTGCAGGTGTTGTTTCCAATGAACCGTAGTAAGGAAATTCGCCCTTCAACGCCCGTACTTGCACCAACCGTGTTCCCTGGCTTTTGGGAAAGTAGACCATCGATGCAAAATAAAGTTCTTCCGATCTCTTGTCTCCCAACGAGTCAAGCAAACCTTTCATTTGCGGTTCAACAGGTTTGTTTGTTGAAATCTCGAGGTCTGCACCAATTAAGCCTGCAGCCTGCCTGTCTATATCCATTCTTACGTTGTCTCCCAATGAGTAAATGGCCACAAGCGCCGCAATACCCAAAACAATGGAAGATATAAACAGCAACAAACGAGAACGGTTACGCCGGCTGTCGCGCCACGCCATCAGCAAAAGCCACCGTAAATTCAAAGACGTTTTATAATTCATTCTGTTCTATGTATAGGTTAGGTCTTTTTGTCACCAGCATTTGTTCATCGGTCAACATCGTTGTGTCACTCACTTGTACTTGTATTAATTCTAATCGGCTTTCCCTATGTTCTGCTTTTTTAACGCCAAGAACACAAAGAATGCCGCATAGAAAAACGCATAGTCTTTGCGAATCTTCACGCTTTTCTTTGCGCACTTTGCGTTTAATTTTCCCGGGTTGTGCGCTCATCCGAAATAACCTTGCCTCCTTTTATCCTGATAATCCGTTGTGTTTTTGAAGCCAGGTCTGCATCATGCGTAACCAATATCAATGTTGTTCCTGCTTCTTTATTTAGGCCAAACATTAACTCAATAACCTTTTCACTTGTTTCTGCATCTAGGCTTCCTGTCGGTTCATCTGCAAAGAGAATTCTTGGCTTATTTGAAAAAGCACGTGCAAGTGAAACCCGTTGCTGTTCGCCGCCGCTAAGCTGAGATGGATAATGATGTCCACGATCTGCAAGTCCAACCTTATCGAGCAGGTCCAATGCAATGTGTTTTATCTTTCTCTCACCTCTCAGTTCCAGGGGCACCATTACATTTTCCAAAGCCGTTAAAGTTGGCATTAACTGGAAGCTCTGAAAAATAAATCCAACGTATTGATTGCGCACCTGGGCACGCTCGTCTTCATTTAACCCATCCAGTTTAATGTTATGTAACTCAACCATCCCTGCACTTGAACGGTCAAGACCGGCGCACAAACCGAGTAAAGTAGTTTTACCACTTCCTGAGGGACCAACGATAGACATGGTGGAACCGGCTTCGACCGAAAAGTTAATATTATCAAGTACGGTTAATGTACGGCCTGCACTTTGATAGGTTTTGCTGACGTTTTGTATGTTTAAGATCGTATCCAAATCGTTTAAATTTATCTTGCTTGTAATGTAGTCGATTGAAGTAAAAATACTTTATTAAGCAATGGAAATAAGTTAAGGTGGCTGGAAAGTTGGTGAATAAGGTGGAAGGGGTAGGGTTTAAGGTGTCGGGAGGTGGGAGAGTGGATGAGTGGTGGAGTGGTTGAAGTCAGAAGTCTACATTCAGAAGGTAGAAGGCAGACGACAGAAGGTAGAAGGTGAAAGGCAAATTCGAAGCGGCAGGGTCCTGAATTAAGGATGACAATAGCGGCAAAAAACTGCCGACTCGCGACCAACGACGTGCAGAAAACGTAAAACAGGGACGAGGCGAACTGATTGAAAAAATACAAACTGTAATAATATTTATGACGGATTTTTTTGTAACAGGTAGTGATAGGGGGCAGGCAGGAGATAGTGGGAATAACCAGGGATCAAAGAATGAAAGCTCTTCTTCAAATGTAGAGGTAAAAACGATTTTATTTTTTGGCGATAGTCTTACAGCCGGTTATGGTTTACACCCTGCCCAGTCTTTTCCTTCTTTAATACAGCGAAAGATAGACTCAATGGGACTTCCTTATAAAGGAGTTAATGCAGGAGTAAGCGGAGAAACTACCGCAGGAGGTAATTACCGTATTGATACATTCCTGCATCAGCCGATCGATGTTTTCGTGTTGGAGCTTGGGATAAATGATGGACTACGTGGGATAGGCGTGTCTGAAACTAGAAAAAATCTTCAATCTATTATTGATAAAGTAAAGGCAAGGTATCCAAAAGCAAAATTAGTGTTAGCGGGCATGCAGGTGCCGCCTTATCTTGGGCAAAGTTATGCAGATCATTTTCGCGGCATGTTTCCTGACCTGGCGAAGAAAAATAATATGGCGCTTATTCCTTTCTTGTTGGAAGGAGTAGGTGGTATAAGAGCGCTAAACCTGCCCGACGGCGCACATCCGTCAGCAGAGGGGCAAAAAATAGTTGCTGATAATGTGTGGGCGGTGCTAAAGGACATTTTAAAATAGAATGAATTTTAAGAAGAATACCATGTTTGAAAAGTTACATACGACGAAATTATCGGGAGCAGGTTCTATATTTCTTTTGCTCCTGTTTGTATTTGCCTGCAGGGAAGGAGATAAAAAGACAAAGCCCGCAGAGCAGCAGGGCGTCGGGAAAACAGCAACTGCTATAGGCCAACCAGTAAAAACTGTTCTTTTTTTTGGTAACAGTCTAACTGCCGGTTATGGGTTAGACCCTTCTGAGTCATTCCCTTCATTAATTCAACAAAAAATAGATTCGACGCATCTAAATTACAAATCTGTAAACGCAGGAGTAAGCGGTGAAACTTCAGCAGGAGGAAATGCACGCATAGATTGGATCTTAAAACAACCGGTAGATGTGTTTGTCCTGGAACTTGGGGCGAACGATGGACTTCGCGGAATACCGGTGGCCGAAACCAGGAAAAATCTTCAGTCAATTATTGATAAGGTTAAAGCAAAAAATCCGCAAGTGGAACTTGTATTAGCGGGAATGCAAGTGCCGCCAAATATGGGACAAAAATATGCCAATGATTTTCGGAAAATGTTTCCCGATTTAGCAGAAAAAAATGATATGGTTCTTGTTCCTTTTTTGCTTGAAGGTGTAGGTGGTGTTAGAGCATTAAACCAGGCAGATGCCATACATCCTACTGCAGAAGGCGCTAGAATAGTTGCACAAAATGTGTGGAGTGTACTGGAACCTGTTTTAAAAAAATGATTTGGTGTACCCTGGCAATCCTATTGCCTTGAATCGGAAAGGTTGGGAGTAAACGTTCGATTATCATTATAGCATCACCTTAAAGACTTTATACAATGTTGGGAATCCCAATGCTGTTCATTTAAAGGGTTATTCCAAAACACTTGTTTATCATAGAAAAAGAATTTGTAAATAATACATAAAATAAATGCCAGAGAAAATGAATGAATTATGGATCTGAACCTTTCTAATCTCTTTGGGCTATCTTTTAGTTTATTAGACGTTAATATGAAAAGAAGAATAATAAATACAATAATCGCCGTTATTTGTTTTACGGCGGGAAACATTATTGCAATAAAAAGTATTGGTCAGAATCGTACCGTAGACTCTGTTTATACATACGGCCCTGCAACCCCGGGCGGATTAGGAAAATTCTATTTGCGCAGGGAAATAGCCCATGTGATTAGTCCTTCTGGTTCTGCATGGCTCGACAGAAATAGTCGCCCCCAGGAAGAAAACACGCAAGTTGCTATCGACAAAATTGAACTCCCGCTAACAGGTGTAATTGCTGATATAGGTGCGGGAACCGGCTATTATACTTTTAAACTTGCTCCATTGGTTCCAAAAGGTAAAGTGTATGCAGTAGAAATACAGGATGAGATGATAACCGCACTCAATGACAGGAAGAAGAACTTGAAGAATACAAATGTTGAGGTTATAAAAGGCGGTACTACATCTCCTAACCTTCCTGTTAATTCCGTTGACCTTGCAATAATGGTTGATGTGTATCATGAACTGGAATATCCGGTTGAAATGCTGCAGGCAATAGGAAGATCACTCAAAAAAGGTGGTAAACTGTTATTGATAGAATATAAAGGCGAAGATCCGAAGGTGGCTATAAGGCCTTTACATAAGACAACAGTTGCACAATTGAACAAAGAGCTGGGTGCGAACGGCTTTAAACTATCATACAACGGTCAATTTCTTCCAATTCAGCATTTTCTCTTGTATGAAAAGGAGTAGTTATTGATGCATGAAGGCCGTTGATTAATGTAAGAATTGTACAAGAGTGCCCTTCGACTTCGCTCAGGGTACCCTTCGACAAGCTCAGGGTACCCTTCGACTTCGCTCGCGGTCCTGGTGAATAATGCGTTACGGTACAAGCGAGCGTGGCAACGATGTCTAACGCCAATTACTTCTGCCGGCTACATAAAAACTACTTGCTGATAATTTCGCGAGGTGGAAAACAACGACGAATAATGCAAAGCATTGTAATTGAGTTGTTAATCATTTTTCCTGCTTTTGTTTAAACTCGAAACATTTCTCTCCATACGTTACCTTTGCAGGCTGAAAACAAAGTTGACGGTTAGTAGTTGACGGATGACAGGTGGAACTTTTTTGACTTGTCTTTCCATCGACTATTGACCATCGACCATTTACTTATATAAATGAAATACGAAAAAGAAATAAACCGGCGTAAGACGTTTGCGATTATCAGCCACCCCGATGCGGGTAAAACAACTTTAACCGAAAAGTTTTTGTTGTTTGGTGGTGCAATACAAACAGCCGGGGCCGTAAAGAGCAATAAAATTAAAAAACACGCTACCAGCGATTTCATGGAGATTGAGCGGCAGCGTGGTATTTCGGTGGCTACGTCGGTAATGAGCTTTGAATACAAAGGAATGCTGATTAACCTGTTGGATACTCCCGGCCACAAGGACTTTGCAGAAGATACGTACCGAACACTTACGGCGGTGGACAGTGTGGTGTTGGTTGTTGACAGCGTGAACGGCGTGGAAGAGCAAACTCGTCGCCTGATGGAAGTTTGCCGGATGCGTGATACGCCGGTAATTGTTTTCATTAATAAAATGGACCGCGATGGTAAGAACCGTTTCGACCTGATGGAAGAAATAGAGAATGAATTGAAAATTTCGCTTCACCCGATGACTGTGCCTATTAACCAGGGTAAGGAATTTAAAGGTGTATATAACCTTCATGAAAAGAACCTGGTCCTTTTTGCAGCGAGTACTAAGGGAGGAGATGAAGATACCGTTGAAATCAGGGATTTAAACGATAAAATACTGGATGAAAAAATCGGCGAACGCGACGCTGAAACTTTACGGGAAGATGTAGAATTAATCGACGGCGTTTACGGACAACTGAATATAGATGATTATCTTACTGGAAAGGTGGCGCCGGTTTTCTTCGGCAGCGCCGTTAACAATTTCGGGGTGAAGGAGTTGCTGGATACGTTTATCCGCATTGCTCCAACTCCACGAGACAGGCAAACCAATTCGCGTGCTGTAAGCGTTGCAGAGCCAAAGTTTAGCGGTTTCATTTTTAAGATACACGCTAACCTCGATCCTAAGCACCGCGATAGAATTGCATTTCTACGTGTTTGCAGCGGCAAGTTTGAGCGGAATAAATATTTCCATCACGTACGTATAGATAAGGATGTTCGTTTCAGCAATCCTTACAGCTTCCTCGCAAGAGATAAAGAGGTGGTTGATGAAGCGTTTCCTGGAGATGTAGTTGGTTTATTTGATACGGGTAACTTTAAGATTGGAGATACCTTAACCGAAGGGGAAGACTTTTACTTTACCGGCATTCCTACCTTTTCGCCAGAGATCTTTAAGGAGGTGGTAAACAAAGATCCTTTAAAAACAAAGCAGCTGGAGAAAGGATTACTCCAGTTAACTGATGAAGGTGTTGCTCAGTTGTTTACGCAGTTCGGGGGTACAAAAAAGATCATTGGTTGCGTAGGCGAACTGCAGTTCGAGGTTATCCAGTATCGATTGTTGCATGAATATGGTGCATCGGTTCAATTTAATCATTTGCCATTTTATAAAGCTTGCTGGCTTACTTCAAAAGACCAGAAAAAATTGGAGGATTTTGCCCGGTTCAAGCTGGCAAATACCGGTGAAGATAAGGACGGAAATATGGTGTACCTGGCGCAAAGTGAATGGTTTTTAAATACAGAAAGACAAAACAATCCCGAAATTGAATTTCATTTCACCAGTGAGATACATAAATGATAGAACCAGGATTTTGTGATTTTTATGGAATGGTAGGAAATAAGGATGATGTCGTTTTGGTTGATAGTAGAGCAGCTTTTATTTTGAAAGCTGCTTTTTTTATGCCCTGAGACTGGGTTACACAATAACCTGCAAGGAATTTTGTTTTAAAAGATGAAACTCTATTGACCCTGTGTTAATGGTAGCCTTTAATTTTTTTGAATATGTCTTTTAATTTATCCTTCAGGAACGTTATTTTATTTGCCTTTATCTGGTTATGCATTGGTTTTGCTATTGGCGCAACAACTTTACTTGGACCGGTAAGGTGGATCGCAAATTTTTCGCGGAGCCAAAGTTATTCAGATAATACAGAAGGTGTTTTGATTAAGGCGATTATTGTGTTGTTTGTAATTTCTTCATTTTTTATAGCTCGTTTAATTGCCGCGAAAGCAATAAAAACAGTCGATCGCAAACGAAAATGGATCATTCCCGCTGTTTCTGCGGCATTGGCCACAATTGCGCTATTAATATTAATTAATCCAAAAACGTTGAGCAATTTTTCTGCTCAGCAAAAGGATACCAGTAATGCACAGTTTACATTCGGTTCTTACCCTTCGAAAGACGATCTCGAGAATCTAAAGCAAGAGCGTTATACTTCAGTAATTTCCCTGTTGCATCCTGCCGTTACTCCATTTGAACCTACTCTTTTAAAAGAAGAACAGGAGTTGTGTAAAGATGCAGGGATTACATTAATCAGTATTCCAATGCTGCCATGGGTAAGTGAAAATGAAGAAGCGATCAATAAGATAAAACAAATAGCAGCGAATCCTTCGGGTAAATACTACGTTCATTGTTATTTGGGAAAAGACCGGGTTAACCTGGTAAAGCGGTTGATTAACAGTTATAGCGGAAAAGCCACAACCGAAAAGAGCGGGACGTCGCGCAGTTTAAGTAACCTGGGTGAGTTAGAAAGAGGACCGGTAACAACGATCGGAAATGAGATATTTTTTACACCGTATCCTACCGACGAAGAATATATGGGGTATGTAATTAGTGCAGGGGTACAACAAGTTATCTCTTTAATGGATTCAACAGATCCTGAACAAGTGCCGAGGATTGAAGCAGAGAGAAAATTATTGGCCACTTATAACATTCCATTCGTAGTAATTCCGGTTCCCGGTAACAACAGGCAGAAACAGCTCAATAAATTAAAGGTTGCTATGCGGTCTGCACAGAAACCACTGGTAATACATCATTTCTTTTCTAATAGCCAGCAGGCAGTTGCAATTATAGGAGCACTTAAAAAATAGCAACGCTTCCGGATGTCTTCCTCTTATTAATCAAGCCTTAATTATACTGGAAAAGGTAGCACATTCAATTACAAATTCTTTTGGGATCCAGGATGCTGCTTCAACCCGTAACAACACATCACCTTCTGATATAATCCAGGCAAGCGTAGATAGTGCATTCGGGAAGTGCAGTTTTTCAAATCCCTTCGATGTTTATGTAACAAATAATTCGGGTGGCATTTTTAGTCCGGTTTTCCTTGATAGTGTTGGTAATTCGCGTCGCAACGATGATAAACCGGGTTGATGAAGCCCGTGAACAAAAAAACTTAAAAATAGTTACCTCCATAGGCGAACGGGTAACCAGAAACCTATAACCTGCGCCTGGTAACTGCATCTTGCAACTCGTTTTTTAATCTTTCATTTGCTGTTTTTCTTCTATATTTTCTTACATTTGCAGCCCGAATTAAAACTCTCGGGATTATTTATGCAAGAAAACGAAATTGTTAACCCAAACGCTGAATCACAGGAGAGCGCACAAGTGGCAGAACCGTCTGCACCTGAAGCGACTACAGCGACAACAAATGCACCTGTGGAAGAAATTCCGGTTTCTATTGGAGACGGAAACGATCCTTCTCCTGCTGAAGGCAAGGTAGCTTCCGTAGCTGATGCACCTGCTACGATACCAGCAACACACACTCAACCTGAAGTTCGCGTTGAGACTGCTCACGACGATTTTGACTGGAGTATTGACAAACGCAACGTTAGTACTTACAAAAAAGAAGAAAGAGAAAAGTATGACAGCGTTTATGACAACACTTTCGTACAAATCAACGATGGTGAAATCATCAACGGTAGCGTTGTTGCTTTAACCAAAACTGATGTGGTTGTAAACATTGGTTTTAAAAGTGATGGACTTGTTTCTTTGAACGAATTCCGCGACATTCCTAACCTTGCTGTTGGTGACGACGTTGAGGTAATGGTTGTTGAAAAAGAAGACAGGGCAGGTCACCTTCACCTTAGCCGTAAATCTGCGAGGATTTTCAGAGCCTGGGAGCGTATTGTTGAAGTACACAAAACTGGTGAAGTTATTACCGGTATTGTTACCAGCAAAACTAAAGGCGGTTTGATCGTTGACGTATTCGGTATGGAAACATTCTTACCAGGTTCTCAAATCGACGTTAAGCCGGTTACAGATTACGACCAATTCGTTGGTAAAACAATGGAATTCAAAGTTGTTAAGGTTAACGAAGCAATTAAGAACGCCGTTGTATCTCACAAAGCCCTTATTGAAAGCGATATCGAAGCTCAAAGAGCAGAGATTATGTCTAAGCTTGAGAAAGGCCAGGTATTGGAAGGTACTATCAAAAACATCACAGACTTTGGTGCATTTATGG
>JAQBNO010000144.1 GCA_028288485.1 Segetibacter sp. | reverse complement strand
GGCGCCTGTTGTGTCACTCACTTGTACAAGCTGTTTTTCAGGCAACAAATTATCCTGCTATTCTCTTAATTTACATTCGCATAAAGCAGCTGGTGGGATATTATAATGCATTTTTTTGCACTTTGGTGCTGGAAAAATCTTCAAAGCCGGGTATTGATCACCATTGCCCACGCAACCTGGGGTTCGCTTATGAGCCGTTGCTTTATCAGTACAAGAGTGCGACGCAACAAAAGCTTAATAATTATCCTAAATTATGGTACCAATTCTTCTTCAAAACTTATACAAAAACAAAAAGGACCGCGATGAACGGCCCTTTTTTTATAACAGAATATGCGATTTCATCCTAATCACAATACAAATCCAATTAATCAAGGTTCTAGATATCAATCGCCTCACCATACGCAACAGCCGTAGCTTCCTTCAAACCTTCACTCATTGTAGGGTGGGGGTGAATGGCATTGAGTATTTCATGTGCGGTAGTTTCGAGTTTGCGGGCAACCGATACTTCAGCAATCATTTCGGTTACTGAGTTACCAATCATGTGAGCACCGAGGAATTCGCCATATTTCGCATCGAAAATTACCTTTACAAAACCTTCGGTTGCACCAGCTGCGCTTGCTTTACCGCTGGCCATAAAGGGGAACTTGCCCACTTTAATTTCGTATCCTGCATCTTTTGCGGCCTTTTCGGTAAAACCGATGCTGGCAATCTCGGGAGAGCAATAAGTACAACCAGGAATATTGTTGTAATCGATACCTTCAGGAGCATGGGCATGTTTCTTTTCAACATAGGCGATGTGCTCAGAGGCGTTAATTCCCTCTTTACCGGCAACGTGTGCAAGGGCCTGGCCGGGAGTACAGTCGCCGATTGCGTAAAAGCCGGGAACGTTTGTTTGACCGTATTTGTCTACAACGATCTTTCCTTTTTCAGTTTTTATTCCAAGCGCTTCGAGGCCAATATCTTCAATATTTGCAGCAATGCCTACCGCGCTTAATACGATTTCGGCTTCAAGGCTTATTTCGCCGGTTTGAGTTTTAACCCTTGCTTTCACACCATTATCTGTTGACTCAACTCCTTCTACGGTAGAGTTGGTCATGATTTCAATGCCTTGTTTCTTAAACTGTTTTTCAAGCTCTTTAGAAATTTCTTCGTCTTCAACCGGAACAACGCGTGGCATAAACTCAACAATGGTAACTTTTGTTCCCATGCTGTTATAGAAGTAGGCGAATTCAACCCCGATAGCTCCACTTCCAACTACGATCATACTTTTGGGTTGCGTAGTTATAGACATTGCTTCGCGGTAACCGATTACTTTTTTACCGTCAATGGGCAGGTTCGGCAATTGTCTTCCGCGACTACCTGTAGCGATGATTATATTTTTAGCTTCAACAATTTGTTTGCTGTTATCTGCTGCTGTTACTTCAATTTGTCCTTTGGCTTTCAGCCTTCCGTAACCCATGATCACATCGATCTTATTCTTCTTCATTAAAAACTGCACGCCCCTGCTCATTTTATCAGCAACACCACGACTACGCTTAATAACACCAGGGAAATCCTGTGAAGCACCTGTAATATTTATACCATATGCAGCTCCGTGTTTTGCATATTCATATACCTGTGCACTTTTCAATAAAGCCTTGGTTGGGATACAACCCCAGTTAAGACAAACGCCGCCAAGACTTTCTTTCTCGATAATGGCAACTTTAAAACCAAGTTGAGAGGCACGGATAGCAGCAGGATAACCACCTGGTCCGCTTCCTAAAACGATTACGTCGTAAGCCATAGTTTCGTTATGTTATGTAATTTGAATAATGTTGCAGCTTTTACTATTGAATTCACTTCAAAGATTAAATGAATGTCGCGGTATACAAGCGATTTTACAAAAGATGTGCAAAAATACTGGTTACCATGCAAATGACAAATTTGATGTGGGTAAAACAATCATAAGTAACAGATATTAAGTATCTATTCAGCCTAATTTTGCTTCACCTGTAATACTTTAAAATTAATGAGACAGCTATTACTATTTGTTATACCAGCTTTGACAGCATTTTCTTCTTTTTCACAGGATGACATAACTGTAAAAAAATTGCAAAGTGAAATAAACCGTTCCGTAAACAAAACAGCGGCCGATACAGTACCATGGACCTGGGTTAAAGGAGGGACGATAAATTTGAACGGTACGCAAGGGACTTTAAAAAACTGGGCAGCGGGGGGAGATAAATTTGCAATGGCGTTGAACAGCTATATAAATTATTACCTCTTTTACAGGAAAGGAAAAGCTAACTGGGATAACAACCTCGATTTTAATTTTGGTTACCTTCAAAGTACCAGCGCAGGTAGCCGTAAAAACGACGACAGGTTAGACGTGTTGTCGAAGTATGGCTATAACTTCGACGGCAGGTGGTTTCTTTCGGGTCTGTTTAATTTCCGGACCCAGCTTTTCGACGGCTATTCGTATTACGATAATGGAAGAGACTTTTCTTCCACCTTTCTTTCGCCGGCTTATTTTCTACTAGCTGCAGGATTTGATTATAAACCTACTGCTAACTTTTCTGCCTTTATTTCGCCCGTAACAGACCGCCTGGTAGTTGTTGCAAGTAAAAGACTTGCAGCAAAGGGAGCATATGGCGTTCCTATTGGCAGAAATTCTTATAATGAGTTTGGTGCATTTTCCTCGATTAACTGGGTTCAGCCAATAGGCGAAAACGTACTATATAAAGGCAGGACCGACTTGTTCAGCAATTATTTTGAGAACCCCTGGAATATAGACCTGTTCATGACAAACTATTTTACATTCAAGATCAACAGATACTTTTCTGCCACCTACAATCTCGACGTTATCTATGATGACGACGTGAAATTGTTCGGCAAAGAAGGCAAGAGCCCGGGCCTTCAACTAAAGAGTTTGATAGGGTTGGGATTTAGTATGAAGATTAAATAAATGAACCAGGATTAAATGGATTTTTATAGATTGGGATGAAATAGCCGTTTATTATTTCATCCCAATCCGTTTTTCAGATCCAATAAATCATGGTTCTATATTAATTTATCGGCCGTAATCGGTAATTCTCTAATTCTTTTTCCTGTTGCATTAAAGATCGCATTTGCAATTGCCGGAGCTACACCAATAATCGCGATTTCTCCCAGGCCTTTTGTGCCTATCGGATCTACGATGTAATCTGGTTTGTCTACAAAAAACACATCAATATGTGGAACATCGGCATGAACAGGAACATGGTATTCTGCAAAGTCTTTAGTAACATAACGGCCAAAGCGGTGGTCCATAAAAGCATCTTCCTGCAGTGCCATACCTATGCCGCCGGTTACACCTCCAATCATTTGATTGGCTGCCGTTTTCCAGCTTATGATTGTTCCTGCATCTGCACCTGTAACCACTTTTTTTACCCGCACCTGTCCGGTCTTCGGATGAACATGCACTTCGGCAAAGTGTACAGAAAAAGAATATTTTGAATACTTGTTCGCTTCCTGCCCCGGTTTTGACTCTTCTGTTACCTCCATTTCCTGCAGGTTGTTCTGCTTGAAGAAATCGGCAAGAGCAACATTCAGAGAGTTATCGGTTATGGTTAACTGCCCGTTTTTGATAGAAATATTTTTTGGGTCAGCAGTCGTAAGGGAAGCATTTTTAGCCGATGCAAGGTCTTTAAGCTTTTGTTTTAAACTATTACATGCAGCCTGTACTGCCGATCCTACGCTGTTAACCGTAGAGGACCCCCCCTGGTTGCCAAACATGGGATAATCAGAATGTCCGAGTTCAAACACGATTTGCGAAGGTTCGATGCCGAGCGTGGTTGACGCGATCTGTACCATGGCTGTACCTGTTCCCGGGCCAATATCGGTAACCGCACATTGCATTACGAGTCGTCCATCAGCGTGAAGTTTTGCTCTTACTGTTGCTCCGCCGCGATGTGCACCAAAAGTGCCTACGCCCATTCCGTAGCCAACCAACCAGTCGCCTTCTTTTAAAGTCCCTGGCTGCATTCTGCGTTTATTCCAACCTATTCGTTCAGCACCCATTTGATAACATTCCTTTAAATATTTAGTGGACCAAGGAAGGTTATTGTCAGGATCTTTTTCTGTATAATTTTTCAGCCTGAATTCAATAGGATCAATATTCAGTACGTGTGCCAGTTCATCCATAGCAGATTCTAACGCAAAAGCTCCGGTAGCTTCACCAGGACCGCGCATCCAGATAGGCGTACTTACATCGAGGGGCAAAAGGCGGTAGCGGGTACTCAGGTTAGGAGATGTATACATCATTCGTGTTTGCTGAAGCACTGATTCAGTAAACTCCTCGTATGTTGATGTCTGCCCGACAGATTCGTGTGTTATACCTACCAGTTTACCGTCAGGTGTAGCGCCTATTCCTATTTTTTGATGCGTTTGCGGACGGTAACCCACCATCGTAAACATTTGTTCACGCGTAATTGCAACTTTTACTGGCCTTTTAAGTTGTTTCGCCGCAATAATTGCAGCAGTTTCATGGGGCCAGTTGTGTAGTCCGTTTCCAAAAGCGCCTCCTACAAATTTCGAAATCACTTTTACGTTTTCTACCGGTATTTTCCATTCCGTTGCAAACGCTCTCTGCGTTGGTTTTGTCCCCTGAACTTTGTCATACACCGTCAGTTTATCATCGGCTTCCCAAACGGCTGTTATCGATTGTAATTCCATCGGGTTATGCATCTCCGACGGATGGTGGTATTCTGCCTCTATTTTAACCGGCGCTGTTTTATAGCCATCCGGTTGTCCACGATCATAATCGTTTAAGGAAGATTTAGGGTTCTTTTTTGCTTGTGCCGGCAAAACGGCTTTCCCTGTATTTGCATTAAAATCTGTTGTGTGTTGTTCTTTAACGTAAGCGACCTTTACGAGCGACGCCCCATATTGTGCACGTTCCAGCGTATCTGCAACAACAATTGCTACCGGCTGCCCATTAAAATATACCCGGTTATCATAAAATGCCCGCAATGGTCTTCCGCCAGTTGGTGGTTCAGTCGGGTGCTCATTGTCGGCAAACCCCGGAACTTTAATTGAGTTTACGTGCGATATTACTCCAACCACGCCCGGGGCACGTTCTGCCGCCTTTGTATCTATGCTTTTAATTGTTCCTTTTGCAATAGAACTAGACACCAGTACCCCGTACGCCAGGTTAGGTAACTGGTATTCGGCAGAATACTTTGCTGCACCCGTTACTTTTTGCCTTCCATCTACCCGGTCTAAAGCATCTTTTTCTCCCGGGTTAAATAATTCTTTTCCCATAAAATATTTTATAGCTTTTGCCGTAATTTTTTGTTAGCCAACTATTGAAACTATTTTCAATATCGTCCCCGCCGCAGCGGGGCTCACTTTTACTTTTCTGTTCTTATTCAACTCTTAACCTCAGTACGTTCCTTTACAAGAGACGGCCTGTGGTTTTGACGTTTCAACAACTGTAATCTTTCGTCATAGGAACTTATCCGGTGTTAACGGCAATTCCCTTATCAGTTCACCGGTTGCATGAAAAACTGCATTAGCTATCGCAGCAGTAAAACCTACCAAAGGAATTTCGCCCATACCTTTTGCACCCATTCGATTAACAATAGGATCTCTCTTATCAATCAGCACTACATGAATATCCGGAACATCTGCTTTTACCGGAACATGATAACCGGCGAGATCAAACCCCATACTTACACTATTCCAGCCGCTGTTTTCAACGCCTCTACAATTGCATTTGGTCCCATTTTCAGCTTGAACGAGTTGTACTTAAAGCCTTTCGCGCCTTGCATGGCTATTTCAGCAGCCTGCCTGAATGTTCCTTCGGAAACCGTCTTGCCCACTAATGCTTTTTCGGCTTCGGTCAAGCGCCATGGCTTATGAGCAACGCCGCCCATTGCGAGCCGTACACCTTTGATCGTATTCCCATCAAGATGTAAAGCTGCAGCAACAGATACAAGCGCGAAAGCATACGAAGCACGGTCGCGAATTTTTAAATAATGAACATGTTTGTTAAATGGATTATCAGCAATTTCAACGGCGGTGATCAATTCGCCCTTTTCAAGGTTATTATCCTTTTGCGGCAGATCGCCGGGAAGCCGGTGGAAGTTTATGAAGGGCACGGTACGGTTGCCTTTAGGTCCCGCAATATGTACCGTGGCATCTAAAGCAACGAGTGCCACGTTCATATCGCTTGGGTTAACGGCGATACATTTATCACTAAAACCAAAGATCGCATGCATTCTATTGAAGCCTTCAAGTGCTCCGCAACCTGAACCAGGTTCGCGTTTATTACAGGGCATTGCAGTATCGTAAAAATAAGGGCAGCGGGTACGTTGCATCATATTTCCGCCAACTGTAGCCATATTTCTTAACTGTGCCGAAGCTCCGGCATTTAAAGCCTGTGCCAATAAAGGCTGCCTGTCTAAGACCAGTTTATTTTCAGCGACTGCACTATTTAAGGCTAGTGCGCCAATCCGGATTCTGCCGGTTGAAGCGTCTATATTTTTTAAGGGCAGGTTATTTATGTCGACCAGTTTCTGCGGCGTCGTTATTCCCCGCTTCATCAGGTCAACCAGATTGGTTCCGCCGGCAATAAACATGGCAGTCGCATCTTTTGCAGTTGTTTCTATAGCTGTCTTTTGCGTAGAAGCACGTATATATTGGAACTGGATCATATCTGTTGCCCTCCCTGTTTTACTTCCATGATTGCATCAACAATATTTGGATAAGCACCGCAACGGCAGATATTGCCGCTCATAAACTCCCTGATCTCTGCTTCTGAATTTGCATGACCTTCCTTGATACATGCAACTGCCGACATGATTTGTCCCGGTGTGCAATAGCCACATTGGAAGCCGTCGTGCTTTATAAAAGCTGCCTGCATTGGATGAAGTTGTTCGCCCGTTGCCAGCCCTTCAATAGTTGTTACTTTTTTGCCCTCAGCCATTACTGCAAGCGTCAGGCACGAAAGAACACGCTGGCCATCAACATGAACAGTGCAGGCCCCGCATTGGCCGTAGTCGCATCCTTTTTTTGTGCCGGTGAGAGCAAGCTGTTCGCGAAGCAGGTCCAGGAGTGTTACCCTTGGTTCCACCTGTAAAGATTGCTTCACCCCGTTAATTTCCAGCTTTAGGGGCATCTTCTCTAAGGAGGCTGCTATTCCTTCGTCCCATTTAGATTCAGCAGCTTTAACCACTACTCCCGGAGTAATTGCAAAGGCAGTTAACAGGGATGATTGTTTCAAAAAATCTCTGCGTGATTCATTAGAACTGGCTTGATCGCCAGGTAATGAACATGCTTTTTTTTCGGCCATAGAATTAAGATTATTTCTAAATTTAAATTAGTCTTTTTCGTGGAGTCGTTTTAATCTTTTTTTAATCAACAGTTTTTCCCGAGAAAAGTTGTGAGTAAAACCTAACAATATTAGGTAGAGATTATACAAAACCGTTGCCATTCCGTATGAGCGGGAGCGACGGCAGAAATAAAAAAAAATTGAATGCTTTCTAAAAAATGTGTCAGGGAATACTCAACACGGGGTTGCTGAAAGAGTTACACTTTATTTAAGTGTTTTTGGCACAATTATTATCGTCCACAATAATATGGCTAACCCAAACGGCGTTTCAGAAGTATATAAAGTTATCAGGGGACAGGTTGAACATGTAGACAACAATCTGGGGCAAAGAGTGATCTGGCTGGTGATCGCCCAATCTTTTTTCTTTGGCGCTTATGCTTCACTCATTAATGGAAAACCAGCTAAACCTGAACTCGATCTCATACATAATTCCTTAATAAAGATTTTACCCATTGCGGCCCTGCTAACCGTTGCTTTTACATTTATTGACGTAATTACTTCAGTAATTTATATGCGCGGATTGAGAAAGAAGTACGAGCAAAGTTTAAGCGACGATGTAGATATCGATAGCGCTTACCCCAGTATTACCGGCTCAAAGTCTCAACGTATTTTTATGCATGCTTCACCTATTCTAATTCCTGCTGTTTTCATTATAATCTGGATTTTCCTGTTATATGTACAATATACGTCGCCTGCCGGTGCAGATGCTCCGCCGCCCATGCCCAAGTAATTCAACCAGGAAAATATGTGGAAATAAAAAAGGGAAGAAAGTATTTCATTTCTCCCCTTATAAGAAACATTGATCCCCCAATCAACATTTACAGCATTCAATATTTTGACTATATCTTGTGATCTGTTTAAATCTTGTGTTGCGTTTAAATCAGGTGCTAAAGTGTGGTGTTGTGTTTAAATCAGATGATAAAGTTACATTCCCGGCATACCCCTAAATAGTAAAAAATCGCAAAATTTAACCAGTAAAAAATGATTATCCTTTCCGGTAATCCTCGATTGGCAGGGGAGTGTTTTTGTAAAAATTTAGGGGCGTATTACCAGTGAACTGCTTGAATTCTTTTATAAAATGCATCTGATCGTAATAACCGCAATGGTGACAAATGTCCGTCCAGCTCTTCGACATGTTTTTCATTTTAATCATCAGGGCATAATTAAAACGGGTTATTCGTGAAAATAATTTAGGGGGTATCCCCACTTGTTGCGTAAAATTCATTTCAAAGCTCCTTAGGCTCATATTTGCGTCGCTCGCAAGCGATTTAATATTTACATTACCGTTGGTATCAAATATTAAGGAAGAGGTAGAAGTAATACTGCTATAAGGATCTTTGCTTTTGCTTTTATTTAAATGAGAAACAAAAAATTTATCTGACAGGTTTTTCAACTCTTGTAAATTTTTGGCTTCATTTAACCGGTCATTATATTCATCTACGCCTTTTAGGCTAATATCGGCCAGGTTATAAATATTGTCTGTTATCGTATTCAATGGAATGCCGTAAAGCCTGTAAAAGCCGTTAGGTTTAAAAAGGATCGTAAAGAATTTGATGTCACCATTAAAAATAATTGCTCCTTTTGTTTCAGTTTGCAATCCAACAAGATGTGATCGATGCCCGGCAACATGGTCGGATGAACTGTTTTTAGATGAGAAAAAATTACCCGCTAAAATAAAGGATATAGTTACTTCATGATATGCAGGAAGAGGTTTTATAAAATCTTCATCGCCGGTATTAAATTCTCTTAACGTATAACAACGAATAAAAGATTGCAAGGCGGGGCAAGGTGTTATTTCGGTTGTTCTTACCATCTGTTCTGATTATGATTTTTGTCTAATTTAGATAATTCATGGCTACCTTATAAAATTTATTTTACCTGATGAGCGGGAGTTTCCCCACGCTAATTCTTTAGTAGTAAAAAAACGCTGCCACCTGTTCATTTCTCTATGGTATTTGGTTTAGCATAACGGGATGCAGGGTTCGATAAATCTTTCATTGGAGGTTTTGAGCCGGAGGCTTCGGGTGATAAGGCATAGTCGTGTTACCAATAGAAAAGGTAAAAACGAAAAAAGGGAAAGAAACTATAGGAAGGGATCATTCGAGAGCCTTTGATATGGAAGTTTAAAGAGTTTGCAAACTAAAATGAAATACAAGGGAGGTGGGTACTTAGCTTTGGTAGGCATGTATAGCTTCCGTTGCGTCGCACACTTGTACGCTAAAACCGGTTTCTGCATTAAAAGTCACGTTGATAGGTAGTTTGATTTTAATCCGGGCTTGTCAACTCCCGGGTGGATTGTAACGTGTAACCTAAATAGCCTGCAACTGCTTCTTACAGCCAACCTGAACGCTTAAATCGCCAATAAAGAAATATACAGGTTAAAGCGGTTAAGGTCAGCACCATTGGATACCCGTAATACCATTCCAGTTCAGGAATAAATTTAAAGTTCATACCGTAAATTCCCGCAATCATCGTAGGCACGCCTACAAGAGCCGCCCATCCCGCAAACTTCTTCGAAACATCGTTTTGAGATATCGAGATGAGGGAAAAGTTAACCTGCAAGACGCTTGTAAGTAGTTCCCTGGTGCTGTCTACCATTTCATTAATACGCATAGTGTGGTCGTAAATGTCGCGAAAGTAGGGGCGGGTTTCTTCAGAGATTAAAGCGATGTCGAAACGGATCAGGCGGTTACAAATATCGATTAAAGGGGAAACTGCACGTTTTACGCCCAATAATTCCCGCTCCAGTTGGTAGATCTGGGTAGTAGTTTCACGATTGGGCTTTTCTTTAAAAATTTGCTCTTCCAGCTTCTCCAACTCTTCACTCAATTCATCCACGACCGGGAAGTATTGATCTACGATAGAATCCATTACTGCATAAAGGGCAAAACCGGGGCCTTTCTTTAATAAATGTGGCATTCTTTCGCATCGTGTTCGTACTTCTCCATACGATAAAGTAGAACCATGCCGAACCGTAAGTATAAAGTTCGCCCCTACAAAAAAGTGAGTTTCTCCGAATGACACCTGCGCCTGGCCATTTCTTTGAACCGTTCTTAAAACAATAAAAAGAGTATCGCCATACACTTCTATTTTTGGTCGCTGGTGAGCATTGTGAGCGTCTTCAATGGCAAGATCGTGAAGGCCGAACTCTAGTTGGGCTTCTTTAAGCAACGCTGTGTCGGGCTCATGCAGCCCGATCCACACAAACTTATCCGACTGCTGCAATAATCTGCCGATATCAGTAAGCTTAACGTTGGGAAGCCGCTGACCTTCCGAATATGCAGCACAGTTAATGACTTCGCTCATTGAAGCGTTGTATTTAATAATTTCATAAACTTAAAAACCTTCCTGCTTTCGTACGCTTCGCTTAGATTTTTACCCGTTGGCCTGTACGCGCCGATTCGTATATCGCTTCCACAATCCTGATATCCCTTAATCCTTCTTCGCCGGGCACCAACATTGGTTTACCCTGCATTATTGAAATTGAGTCGTCGTCCATTTGTTTTGCCTGTTGCCACGGCACCTGGTAAGGATGATTTATTTCTCCTAAAGGGCTGCTGGCTTTTACACCCGCATAGGGTTGATAAGGCGCAACTTTAATGTCTCCCTTAGTGCAGGAAATGTTGAGGTGATTAATATTCTCTCCAAAACTCGTTTTAATATTTCCTGTTACGCCGCCGGGAAATTCTAGCGTGGCCTCCGTAGTTTCATCGAGGCCATTTTTATAAATTTCGGGGCGGGTAGTAGATGTTTTCGCAGATAAAACCGCAACTGGTTCCATTCCGGCTCCCATTCGCGCTCCCTGGATGGCGTAAACACCCATATCGTACAGTACACCGCCTCCCAAAGCTTTATTCTGTTTCCAGTGATTGGTGCGGCTTTCGGGGTAACCGGCGGCGCAGTTTACCTTTTTTACATCGCCTAACAGTTTTTGGTTTATGATCCTTCTGTACTCCTGCGTATTAGGTTCGTGTTGCAGCCGGTAACCGATTGCCAGTGTCTTTTTGTTTTTGCGGCAGGCGTCTATCATCTCCTGGCATTCCTTTGCTGTGATTGCCATCGGTTTTTCGCACCATACATGTTTACCTGCATTTGCAGCCCTAATTACGTATTCATGATGCATTGAAGGTGGCAACACTACATACACTACATCAATATCAGGATTATTGGAAATGCTGTCGAAATTCTGGTAATTGTAAATGTTCTTATCGGGAATGTTATACTTCTTCTTCCACGCTTCTGCTTTTGACGGTGTTCCTGTTACGATGCCCGCCAGGTAACAATTCTTTGTTTGCTGCAGGGCGGGGGCTAACAGGTCGGTGCTGTAATAACCAAGCCCAACTAATGCAACTCCAAGCCGGTCTTTTTTTTGACGTTCCGCGAATGAGGTGAGTGGAGAAAGGAGGACTGCAGTACTGCCTAAAGCAACATTTTTGACAAAATTTCTGCGCGATGTATTTTTGTTTGTCGTATCCATGAGTATTGATTTAAATATTCCTACAACGTGTTTTATATTTTGTTCGCTAAGTTATATCTCGTCTACATTAAAGGTGCAATTAATTTTTGTACGATCTGTTGTAGGTACAGGTCGCAACCTGTGCCTACAACACCTGTCTCTACAGCCATTTGGCAAAAAAAGCAATTGCCATTTCTTTATGTTTTGATATAAACCGGTGGGGTTCGTTTGGTGCAACATCTACCTGCAGCTTTTTTGATGCGTTGGCAGATCGGTAAGCTCTTTTTGCCGACTCAAAAGCAATCTTTGCGCCGGGGAGAGGATTGTTGGGGTCTTTTTCCGTGTTCAGTAACAGGAGAGGACGCGGCACAAAAAGGCGTATCATAGAAGGACAATCGAACTTACCGGTTATTCCGGGTACCAGTTTGTCCCATACTGCTTTCACATTTTCTTTATTCACCGTTGAATCGCCCAGGTCTTTTGCTGCCTGTTCGTGCACAGCCAGAATTGTTCTTGCCCGTCCCTGCCATTGATCATTTTCGAGAGACCACCTGAAGCTTTGTGCTGCAATTACAGGCACCGTTACCTTAATTCGTTGATCGACTGAAGCAGCCATCCAGGTTTCTATTCCGCCCATCGAGATACCTATCATTCCTATCCGGGTTTTTTGAACATCGCGCCTTTGAGACAAATAATCTGTCAACCTCCATAAGTCATAGACGGTGTCAAAATAGAAGGGGCGTTCCTGCCGGTCTGGATCTTTATTTTCCCAAGCCCTGGTGATAGCTTCAGCATATTCTTTGCTTCCATGAGCACCACCTGCTATTCGCTCACCGTGGTATCTTGCGTCAATTGCTACTCCCATAAAACCTTTCCGGGTGAACCTGTACAATAGGTCCCGGATGTCTTCCTGGTCCTTATTTCCTCCTGTACCATGGAGACAAATGACCGCAGGAAAGGATGTAACCTTAGTGGATACAGGCTTATAAATTAGGACGGGAATCTTTTCGTTTTTTTGGGAATAGATGAAGCCTTTTTCTATAAGCACCGAATCGGTAGGAGTCGATTGAAATTCCGGGTTAAAGTCGACAGCAGGTCTTTGTAGCAATGCTTTGAATTCGGCAGCAACCTGCTTAACCGGAATATACTTGTTTACTTGTGCCTGTACGTCTATAAGCAGGAAAATGCACAAAATGCCGGCACCAAAAAATTTATTTTTTGCAAGTGAATGCTGTGACCGTTTCATTTTTTTTCAAAAGTTTTTGATGATAAAATATTCATCATTAAGCAAAGACGCTATGAAAAGATACGGTAGAAGTGAGTGACACAACCGGAGATCCACCAGGAGATATCGGTGGTTACCAAAAAACTCCTACCTGGCGACACTGGAACTACAAGTAAACACTGAGTAAAATAGTAATTATTTATTTCCTTTTTGTAAGGCATTTTTAAAATAACGTCCCTGGCGGGTAGGGGTAAAATTCCAATCACTAATTAACATGGGAGCCCATTGAGGATCAAAAACCCAAACGGTATACGAGATTCCGTTGTCGTTGCAATACTTTGTAATCGCGTCGCCATACGATTCGTCGCTGATCACGGGAACATGCGCTCCTCTTTCATCCGCACCACAGAAACCAATCTCGGTTAAGATCACGGGATATTTTTTAGCTACAAAGCCCCAGTCGGCCGTCCATTTTGCTTCCCATGGTTTTTCGCGTTTCATAGGGTAGGGATGACTTACATAAGCAATTCCTTCAGCATTTATAGGCTCTTTTGCTACCGGCGTAAGATCGTAGGCCCAATTGAAACCGGCCACAAGGGGAACAGCTTTTGATCCGTTTGCCCTGATGATACCAATCATTTCCTCGTTCATTTGTTTCCAATCCTGCCAGCTGCAAACGCCCAACTGCCCGCCCTGGATCGTCGGTTCGTTGAACAACTCGAAACAGGCAACGGTTGTATTGTCTTTGTAATGTTGCGCCATCGTTCTCCAGAATTCAAACGTTTCTTTTTTAGTTGTTTCGTACATCGCGCTCTGGTACATCTCGGTACGAAGATTACCGATAGTGTGCCAATCGATGATTACGTATAAACCTAATTCGCCTGCCCACTGTACACCCTCGTCCAATAATTTGAGGTAATTGTCTTTTCCACGACTTCGCCATGCAGTGGGGTGAACAGGGAACCGGACAATGTTGGCGCCCCAATTTTTTACTTCCTGGAAATATTCTTTATTCCAGTGGCCGTTTTTTGAAAGCTTGTCAGGATCACTTGCATCCAATCCTCTGAAAACAATTGCTTTCCCATCTGCTGTCATAAACTGGTTTCCTTTAACGCTTACCGCGCTCAGCGAAGTCTTTGATTGTGCAAATGATAAGGAAGTGATCAATAACATCATTAAAAAGGAGCACTCTTTCCTGAAAACTCGTCTCACGTACATTTTTCTGCTTATTAAAATTGTATGAATAAAAGGCCGGGTAAATTAATCAGTAATAGGAACCGGCGTTAAAAAAGCGCAACAATAAACCAACTTTAGTTAAAGAAGTATGTGTTTTTAAAGTTTGTCAATATTACCTTGCCGCTTTAGGATTACAAGAATAATATACATACATGAAAAACAATCTTTTATTTCTGGCGATTTTTTCCGTTTTTCTTACGCTGGCCGCTAATTCACAACAGAAAAGGTTGACAGATGGAAAGGCAACTAAAGAAACGAAGGCTTTGTATAAGAACCTTGGAGAATTATCGGGAGAACATACTTTATTCGGCCACCAGCACGCTACTGAATATGGTCACGGCTGGTCGGGAGATGCGGGCAGGTCGGATGTAAAATCCGTTACCGGTTCTCATCCTGCAGTTATAGGCGTTGATTTCAGCGGTTATAGCGGCCGGTCGGCACAAGCAATTCAAAAGTCGAAAGACGATAACCGGAAAATTGTGGCCGATACTTATGACCGTGGTGGTGTAATTACAGCAGCCTGGCATTTTTCTAATCCTGTTTACAAGGGTGGTTTCAACTGGGTCGATTCTCTTTCGAAACCAACTGTAAAATTGCTTATCCCAGGCGGAACTGCCCATCAGCAGTACAAAGAAATCCTGAAAGGGATTGGCGACTGGGCAAACAGTGTGCGCGGCAGAGACGGGAAACTGGTGCCCATGATCTTTCGCCCTTACCACGAGTTTGATGGTGGATGGTTTTGGTGGGGCAAACCACATTGTACAAAAGAAGAGTTTCTTTCATTATGGCGCTTCACCGTGTCGTACCTGAGAGACAGTCTTGGTGTTCATAATTTTATCTATGCCTTTTCACCTGATAACAGGTTTAAAACACAACAAGAGTATCTTGACCGGTACCCGGGTGATGAATGGGTGGATATGGTTGGGGTAGACAACTATGGCGACATGGGCCGCGACAACCGCTACGACCTTGATGCAGCTATTTTAAAGCTCAAAATTGTTTCTGATTATGCATTAAAAGCAGGGAAGTTAGCGGCGTTTACTGAAACCGGGCTTGAGTCTATTCCCAACGCTACCTGGTGGACCAACACGCTTTTGAAAGTGATGAAGTCGCACAAAATGAACTTGTGTTATGTACTTGTCTGGCGTAACGACAGCCGTAGTCCAACCCATTTTTATGCTCCTTTTCCTGGCCAGGTAAGTGTGCCTGATTTTATGAAGTTTTACGATGACCCGTATACTTTATTCGAAAACGATTTGAAGAATATTTATGGCAGGAAAAAGTTTTTAGGTATTTTCTAAAATAAGGTCTAACAAAAATTCTGCTACCGGGCAATACAATGCTATAACCTTTCGTAGCCACAGGGTTGGAGTTAACTGATCTGAATGAACAAACGGCCAGCGGCCAATTACAGTTTCAAAACGAAGGTGCGGAGCATTTTTTAAAGGATATTCAGTTGCGTTCCATTGATTACACAGTAACAGGCGCACCAAAACCGGCAGGCAATAAAAATGAAATTACACTGAATGCAACGCCTCAGTAACTTGAAATAAGCAACCGGAGATGCAGTAGAATTAATTGGCGCGGAGCTGTTAGGTAAAAACCTTGAGCAGTTTATTGTAAAGCTTCCTGCCTTTGCCATAGTACTGGCAAAAGCAGGGAAAATGATTATTCCTGTATCTGTAAAACCTGGTTATATTGCTGCAAGCACAGTTAAAACTGGAAACAGAGCCCGGACCTGTTAGAAATTTTGGTGTGATGTTAAGTACAGCGTAGAATGGTTTACGGGCGGTACACCAATCGAGGACCAGTACAATCTGCAGCTTTTTGTCATTTTCTTTTCCCGGATGAAAGGAAAGTAACCCCTGATGAAACGGGAAAAATCAGGAAAGGCACGATAACAGCCGGTTCCTTTCATTGTTCCCTGGATTGCTACAGCGATGCTACTGTGGCTTCAACATGATTTTTCCTGGCTTCGTATAAAATCAGTAGTTACAAAACCTGGTGATCAAGGTTCCGTTATCCTTTACCATATTAGTGCGAAGGAGAATTGAAAAGCAAAAGCAGACGGTTGCTTTCATAAGTCTGTTTAATCTTTTACCTGCTTTTGTAACCACTTATCGAAAACAAAGGTTCCGAAAGGAAGAAAGGCGGCAATAAAGGCTAAGACTACTCTTTTAAAAGGCCAGTTTTTCTGATAATACACATATAATACTGCTGCGATAAAAGCGACAAATAATAACCCGTGTATCCAACCTGTATATTTTACTGCTTCGGGTTTTCCTGCAGCATATTTTAATGGCATCGCGATGCCCAGTAATACCAGAAGTGAGATGCCTTCAAAAATGCCTATGATACGAAGCCACCCAATTGAACCGGAAAATTGTTTATTCATATTGTTTTTTCTCGCTTAATAAATGCACTTTCCACCTGTGTGCATTATCGGCTGCAATGTTAGTGCAATGTTCTGCATCTGCAAAAAACAAGGTTCGGAACTGCGACATTGGAATACGTTGAAGGCAGTGTAACGGGTACAATCCTCTTCTTCACTTTAACCACGGCGATGGGAGGTGTGCGATATCAGTAGTTCTGCACCTTCACTCCGGCAGTTCCATTTTTGCTAATCGTAACTATAAAAATCTTACTGTATTCGTTGTCGGGAAGCTGCTTGTATTCTTGGGTGGCGGCTAAAAGATTAACAAGTGCCGGAATTGTATTGCTGTGACCTACTACGACCATTGTCTTGCCCGTTTGTGTTTTTAAAACGTTTGCAAAAGTTTCCTGTGCTTTAGGGTCGTAAATTTCTATTTCCTTTCCAGTAGCTTTTGCCCAGGGCGATATTGTTTCCTTTGTTCTTTTAGTATCAGTGCTATAAAAAGCACCCGGAGTATATTCTTTAAGCGTTGCCTGTAGTCTTGCAGCTCTTTGAGTACCGGCTGCAGACAAAGCAGGATTGCCTCCGCCAACCGAGTCCTTTTCTGCATGCCGGACAAGAATGATGGTTGTAACATCCTGTTGCTGACAGGATGCTGCAATTACAATCGTAAAAAGCAGAAAGAATAATGGCAGGTATGCAAACGATTTTTTCAAGGCTTTTGTTTTTTTAAAAGTACGGCTTTCCATTTACTGTCTGCGACAACCGGGTAGCATAAAGCATTTCTGCCGAAGCAACTACAAACAGTACCGGTAAGCGACCGTACCCGTTCCTTTCATGGGAACAATGTTTAATACAAAAGCCGGTACCCCACCCTCTAAATCCCTTCAAAAAGTGATTTAAAGAAAGGATGCCATGCGGGGAAAGGTATTCAAATAGTAAAGGCCACTCAAATAAGTGGCCTTTACTATACCGGATTACGAATGGACGATCCTTTTTGGTCGTACGATGTAACGTCGTTATTACTCTTGCAGCCCTGTATTAACTACCGGCTTTTCATATTTCCACTCATCTTTTACCAAAGTATGTTTAGTGGGGTAAATTTCGTTGCAGGTATTGCCGTCGTATAAACGGCCGTTCTTCATCACATATTTGATGGTGTTGGTATTGCGGATGTTGTCGAGGGGATTTTTATCGAGAATGATAAGATCGGCCAGTTTACCTGTTTCAATACTTCCTAAATCTCTTTCAAGACCTAAACCCGTAGCTCCCAATATCGTGGCTACTTTAAGCGCATCCATTGGTCGCATACCACCCGATTGCATTGCCCAAAGTTCCCAGTGATATCCTAATCCCTGCAATTGTCCGTGGCTGCCTATACCTGCCAGGCCATTTGTTTCTACCAGCGACTTCATTGATTTTGCGTGCTTTTGAAACACGTGCTCCTCGTCCATAAACCAGCCGCCCCGTCTCCTGGTCTTTTGCGCCAGTTCTTCATAAGGGGTGAAGTATTGCAGTTTCGCGTCGTGATAAGGTTTCTCCGTTTCGTAAAAATAGTTTTCGGCCCACGGCCCGCCATAAGAAACGAGCAGTGTTGGCGTAACCGTCATTTTTGCATCTGCAATTGTTTTAACCAGGTCTTTGTATAAAGGAAAAATGGGTATGGAATGTTCATGACCGGGATAGCCATCTAAAAGGTTGGTGATATTTAATTTAATATCCAGTCCGCCTTCAGTAGTAGGCATCAGTCCCTGGTTTTTAGCGGCCATGATGATCCACTGCCTTTGCTGGCGGTTACCAGTGAGGTACATCTTAATATAGTTAGTATGGTAGTACTTGCTGTATTGCTTTAGAATGTTTTCTGCCTGTGCAGAGTCTTTTACATTATATGCCCAATAGCCAACACCCGGCCCTGTTGAATATACTCTCGGTCCTTCCATCATACCTGCATCTACCATGTCGCTATAGGTAAGCACATCTGTTGTAGCTGTTTGCGGGTCGCGTGTAGTAGTAACACCGTAGGCAAGGTTAGCGGCGTAAATCCACACCTGGTTTTTATGCAAGCCCCATTGCGGCCACATGTGAGCGTGCACATCCACAAATCCCGGGACAACCGTTTTACCTGCCGCATCTATAACTGTGGCTGCCGCGGGAGCATTGAGCGTACCTGTTTTGCCAATCCTTTTAATGCGGTTATTTTCAACCAGTATGTCTCCATTCTCAATCACCTCGTCGCCTTTCATGGTTATAATACGTGCACCTTTAAGCAATACTGAACCTATAGGAATGTCTTTAGTGAAATAAACCTTTACCTGGTTTTCCTCCGCTTTGTATGCGGGGTCTTCTTTAGGCTTCAAATCTTTTTTGAGTGAATCAATTTTGGCGATTATCCTGTTAGCTTTCATGGTGTCTCCCGCTAATCCGAGCGAATCGGCTTTTCTTTTGGCTTCCGCTTTTTTCACCACCCGCATGCTGTCTTCAAATTGTTCGGCCCTGTCTAGATCATATACAAAGTGAGCATTACCCAAACTCCAATGTGCTTTTTTACCATTTGACTCCCAGAAAGGAAATTCACCACCTAGCTCAGTAACCTTTCGTGCCGGGAACTGGGCGTTAGCTGCATCTGCAACAGATATATTGACGGTTTTACCGGTCTTCGGAATATCTACTACATAAATTTCATTAGATACCTGCGCCAGTGCCTTCCCACCAGTGGGAGACATTGAAATAACATTGGCATTGTTTGGTTTTGTATCAGGCTCTGTAGCGTCCTCCTCGCGCATGAGACAATTATCGGAACCGGCGGCGTACTTAGTATTAGGTACCGCAAAACCATAAGGAGTAATGCCGCTGATATGAGCAATGATCTTTTCATCGGTGCCGTTCCATTGGATGGAAAGCAAGTCGCCGTTATTGTTGTTCAGGTAGATCCTGTCTTCACCTTTTGTAAAGTGTGGGTTATAGCGGCTGCGTGAATTATCTATCACTTTTATCTCACCGCCAATCGCAGGTATCCAGCAGATCTCGTTCTTTGCTGTATTAAATCCCGGCCCTGTAGATTCTTTGAATTGTTCTACCTGCCCACGTTCAAAAACAACTTTATCTCCTTCGTTATTAAATACCGGGTTTAGGTATAACCCTGGTTCCTTCGTCAGCATCAGTTGAGAAGCTTTGCCGGTTGCATTTACCTTGATCATATTACCGCCCTTTGGTGTCCAGGTTATAAATACTATAGAATTTCCGTCTTTAGACCAGGCAGGCTGCGCTTCGGTAATGTTATTTGTCGTAAGCCGTTTTGGAGTCCCGTTAGGATAATCCATCACATATAAACGGTTTAAAACAGTAAATGCCAGTTTTTTACCATCCGGTGAAGGTGTTGGATCGCGTATTTGGGTCGCCAGTGTTTTTAATGAGTCGCTTACCGGGTAATTGAAAGCTACTTTTGGTCCCAGCTCTAATTGCAGGTTTACTGCAATCGGTATTTCTTTTGGGGCAGAACCATCCACCGGAATGTTGTGTATTTTGCCGCCGTACGATGCCAGTAGAGCTTTACTGTCAGGCGTAAATGCCATACCCGGTAGCACACCTAAAGTAGCAATAGATTCCTGGTCGTCTCTCTGAACAGGATATGCCAGCCATTTCTCATCGCCTGTCTTCACGTCACGTAAAATAAGACCGGTCTTATCCTCGTACCTGCTACCATAAACTAACCATTTACCATCTTTTGATACTACCGGCGTAAATGCTGATCCATACCTTGAAGTGATCGTTGCTGTCCTGGAATTCTCCCGGTCGTATTGTCCGAGTTGATATTGCGGTAATTGCGCATTGTAGTTCCAGGAACCTGATCTTCTTGAATAATAGATGTATCTACCGTCAGGACTTACGACAGGATCAATTGTTTTTACATTTGCATCGCTCATTAATTGCACGCCGCCGCCACCGTTTTTATGGATCATATGAAGTTGCTGAATGCGGCGACCCTTCGAATAAACAATATAATTTCCATCGGGTGTCCATGCCGCATCTGCTATATCGATGTTTTTTTCTTTGGTAAGCTGCACCGTATCTTTTTTCTCAAAATCGATATACCAAAGGTTGTCGGCACCGCTTCTGTCGCTCACAAAAACCAGTCTTTTGCCATCAGGACTATACCTGGGATGAGATTCAAAGGCAATACCTTTTACAACAGGAGTAGCCGTACCTCCTGAGACGGGCACGGTGAAAATATCGCCCATCATGTCAAATACAATTGTTTGACCGTCCGGACTGATATCCACTGATGTCCACGTTCCTTCTGTTGTAGAAAAATTTATTTTACGTTGAGGCTTTAAAGGAAGTCCTTTTACTGTTTCATACACAATGCTATCTTTCTTTTTCGTCGTGTCGGCAAAAACAGGATCGGGGAAACGAAAATGATTAAACGATGCCTTTGATTTTATTAATGCTGCCAGGGAAATGGCCGAGGTAAATAATAAAAATAGCCTGAGGTGTTGCATTGGGTCTGGTTTAAGATTGTAAGAAAGCAAAATAAGCAACTTCTACATCTTAAGATATGACTTCCAGCTAGAAAATTGAAATTTCTTTTGGTTTTTTTTCGGTACGAGCCAAGCTTTTCATGGCATCATCGTTGTGTCACTCACTTCTACTTTCACAATATCGCTGCATCTTTTTTTATTTAATGCTGCCACTAACCAGATCCATTGAAATTTTCTATTCAACACTTCTGCAGCTTTTGCTTTCGCGAAAGTGATTAAATTGCCAGGTTGCGTAACTTCAACCTTTAATGCTTAAAATTCTGTTTGCCATATGTCAACGACCCGTCGTGATTTTTTAGCCAATACTACCAAACTCGTAACAGCAACCGGTCTTGCCGGTCTTACCGGTGCACCACTTTTATCTTCTGCCGCGACTAAAAAAACAGGAGCAGCCGATAAAGTTGTAGTGGCATTAATTGGTTGCCGCAGCATGGGCTTTGGCGACCTTGAAAATGCGCTAAAGCAGCCAGGCGTAGAGTGCGGCGCCCTATGCGATATAGACGATGAAATATTAACGCGACGTACAGCCGATGTTGTAAGGATACAGGGTAAAGCACCTGTTCAATACAAGGATTACAGGAAGTTGCTGGAAAATAAGGATATTGATGCCGTTATTATCGGTACACCCGATCATTGGCACTGCCTCACGTTTATTGCGGCATGTGAAGCAGGTAAAGATATTTATGTTGAAAAGCCGCTGGCAAACAGCATTGCAGAATGTGATTTAATGGTAAAAGCTGCAAGAAAATACAATCGAGTTGTGCAGGTAGGACAACAACAACGCAGCGGCGAACATTGGAAAAAAGCAATGGACTTTATGAATGCAGGAAAAATAGGCGACCTGCGTAAAGTAAATATCTGGGCAAACTTTAATTATGGCATAGGACAGTTAAAAGCACCGGATGAAGCCGTACCTGCCGGTGTTGATTTCGACAGGTGGCTGGGACCGGCTCCACAAAGGTCATTTAATAAAACCAGGTTTCACGGCAGCTGGCGTATGTTCTGGGATTATGGCGGCGGGCTCGTTACCGATTGGGGAGTGCATCTAATTGATATGGCATTATGGGTTAAAGGCATCACCGAACTTCCTTTAGCCGTGACTGCAACCGGTGGCAATTTTTCCTTTCCTACTCATGCACACGAAACTTTTGACACGATGAGTGTGAGTTACCAGATGAAAGATTATGTGATCAACTGGGAACATACTGCCGGTACACAAACTGGTCCATATGGAAAATCGTACGGTTTAGCCTTTGTAGGAAACGACGCCACCCTTGTTATTAACCGCGAAGGGTGGGAGGTGCTCCCGGAGATACAGGATGGCAACTATAAGGTACCGGCTATGCCTAAACAAGGTGGTGGCGAAAACCACCTGCCTCACATGAAGAACTTTATCGAATGCATTAAAACGCGTAAGGACCCCGCTTGCACCATCGAAAATGGTCGGCTGGTTGCTGTGTATGCCCATATGGCAAACATTGCATTGCGCACGAACTCAAGACTCGAGTGGAATGAGGCAAATAAAAATTTCGGCAACAACGCTTCCGCCAATGCTTTGATTACACCCAGTTATCGCAAGCCATGGGTGCTGCCAAAGGTTTAAGAATTTTCTGAGTGACGCTGCAGCCCTCACATTTTAGAACCAATCCAGTTATTTCATAATCCACTCATGAAGGCCGGAGGATGTTTTTCAGGTAATTGGACTTCTGATTTTATTGCGGACGTTTTTACCGGTTCAAATTGCAACACGTTGAATTGATCTTTTGCGATTAACTAGTCTGTTTTACTTTTTATTGGTAACCACTCATCACCCTGCTTATATAAAATTTTGTACGGAACAGGGATACGGGTACCACCGAAAGGCGAATCATCAAAACAACAGATCTGGGATTCAGAGACGGTCGACTCTTTTTCAAAATCATATTGAATCCATTCTACGAGTTGAACTTTGGCCACCAATTAAGAACATACCGGCATTGTCAGCGGAACCGTCCGGTTCTACCCGGTCGTTTAAAGCAAGCTATATTTGCCTGTTTTTGTTGCAGGAAGAAACCGTACTGCAGAGGCAACAGTAGGTGCAGATTTAGGTTTAGAGGCTGACTCCTCGTACGCTACCCATAACATTATTTCGCCGGTACCACGATTGGCCCAGGTATAATAAGGAACAGCTACAACTTCCTGTTCTGATTTTAACAGTGCATCTGTATGTAGCTGCCGCTTTGCACTAACTCCTTTTGCAGTTAATACGGTTACTCCATTCTGTATATTTTCTTTATATACAGCATTTACCGGCGTATTCCTGTCAACCATTATATTCTGTACCAGCCTGTCTTTATTGTCAGCCACCCAGGCAGTAACAATAGGACCACGTTGTAATGCAAAACGGCCTTTATCATCTTTTAGTAATATTGATTTACCGGTTTATTTGTTTCAAACATGGCTGAAGTATATTGAATTTTAAAACCTACAAAAACGGCTTAAATTTTGGGTTTTATCAGAAGCTTTATCAGTTGTAGAAGTTATTAAGATAAATAATTGCGTCGTTTATTTTATTCGCTTTCCGGTGAGGACAGTGCGAGAACGAGTAACATTACTTTTCTATAATTTGCGGATAATATAAAAAAGCGCGATCGCGGAACTATAATTAAACAGCGATAACTAGCCAAAAAGCCGCATTTAAAGCGAAAGTACAAGTGAGTGACACAACAAAAGCCGGGTAGTATTACCTGGTTAAGTACAAAAAAAATTCTCCATTAAGAGTTTTCTTTGAAAGACCTGGGCTGAATGCCTGAACGTTGCCAAAAGAAATAGTAAATGTTACTTTATATTGCAGCATTTTGAAGCCGCTGTTTCTACACTAAGCCATTGTACTATTTTTAATAGTTTTGTTGCTTTAGTCTTTACCCGGCTTTGAACAACCAGTTCTAACAGAAATCAAACATATGAATACAGAATCCAATCAATATGCTATTGGTATAGATATTGGCGGTACCGGTACCAAATACGGTTTTGTAAACCATCGGGGAGAAATTACATACAGCGGAAGCGATATTCGTACTAATGAGTATAACAAAGTCGAGGATTTTGTGAATGACCTTTATGATAAACTAAAGCCTACAATTGACGTTGTTGGCATTGAAAAAATAAAGGGTATTGGTGTTGGGGCACCAAATGGCAACATTTATACAGGTACTATTGATTATGCCCCGAACTTGCCATGGCGCGAAATTGTGCCGCTTGCCAGGTTGGTATCGGAGAAGTTCGGTTTGCCTTGCTTCCTGACAAATGACGCCAATGCAGCGGCCATGGGCGAAATGATGTATGGTGCAGCAAGAGGCATGAAAAATTTTATAGTGATCACCTTAGGCACAGGGGTGGGCAGTGGTGTTGTTGCAAACGGACACATGATTTATGGCGAAGACGGATTTGCAGGCGAACTGGGTCATACCATCATTCGTCATAATGGAAGAGAGCATTGGTCGACCGGTCTTAAAGGTTCCCTGGAGGCTTACGCGTCGGCTACCGGCATTACGCTTACTGCTAAGGAACTATTAGAAACTTCTGATGAACCAAGCTTATTGAGGGATTATAAGCCCGAAGCCATCAATTCGAAGATAGTGTACGAATGTGCCATGAAGGGCGATAATATTGCGAAGGAAGTTTACCGTTTTACGGGCGAAGTGCTCGGCGAAGCGTTGGCTAACTTTATTATGTTCTCGTCGCCAAAGGCGATCATTCTTTTTGGCGGGGTAATTAAAGCCGGTGATTTAATTATGAAGCCAACAAGGGAGCATATGGAGAAAAACCTCTTACCTATCTTTCAAAACAAAGTAGAACTGATTTTTAGCGAACTCAAAGAAGCCGATGCAGCAATTTTAGGTGCCAGCGCGTTGGTTTGGGAAATGTAGTTTTCAAATAAAATCTATATAAATTAAAAGCCTGTTTCTTTTGGGACGGGCTTTTTTTCTTTTTTCAACATCGTTGTGTCACTCACTTGTACTTTCTCATTCTGTTCTGCGAGTATTATCAAAAGCACCTAAAAAAGGTTCTGTAGCCGGCTATTAATGTTACATACGTAAAGAAGGGTGTATCATTTAGCGTGTAATCGAATAATGAATATCTAATGCAGTTCACCAGGCTCCTCGAAAGGAGCCGCCTGTTAAACGCAGGAGTACGCCGATGTCGTCAATAATTTTTATTTTTTCTCTACAAACACCTTGCTCTTCCCGGGCAAATAGAATCTTAGCTAAATCGGCTTAACTGTATCGATGTTGTATACACCATTCTAAAAAGGGAGCACTGATGACGTTTTCCCTTTAATACAACCCGAATTGCTCAACAAGCATTTACAGTACAAGTGAGCCCCGCCGCCGGGGGACAATGTTGAATGATGTTATAGAAGTTGATAAGACTTCCTCCTAATCACATCATTTCATAATCCTGGTTCTGCCGTTATCTCTCCCCTGGAGGAAGAAGTTAAGTGAAGGTCAGCTCATCCAATTCACACCTGCTTCGGGATTCCATTTTACGGTACTTTTCTTCAGCTTGGTCCAGAATTCGACGGAGCTTTTCCCGGTAATGTCGCCAACGCCAAACTTGCTTTCGTTCCATCCGCCAAAGCTGAAAGGCTCGCGGGGCACGGGCACACCTATATTAACACCTACCATGCCGGCACTGGCCCTTTCGATAACATATCGTGCAACACCTCCATTTTGGGTAAACACTGAAGCTGCATTTCCATACGGATTCGCGTTTTCAATGGCGAGCGCTTCATCCACTGTATTGGTTCGCATGATGCTAATGACCGGGCCAAAAATTTCTTCTTTGGCAACACTCATTTCAGGCTTTACATAATCTATCACCGTTGGCCCAACGTAAGTTCCGTTTTCCTTGCCGTTAACTTTGGCATTACGACCATCAACCAGTATTATGGCGCCTTGCTGTTCGGCATCCGTTATATATTTCTCAATTCGATCCTTACTTTCTTTATTGATCACCGCTCCAAGGTTCTTACCAGGAATGATCTTTCTCGCTTCCTCGCAGATCCTGTCGATAATATGGTCGATGGAACCGACACCCACCATAGCAGAGGCCGCCATGCACCGCTGTCCGGCGCATCCGCTCATGCTTGCTACAACATTTTGCGCCGTCATGCCGGCAATAGCATCGGGCATTACCATCAGGTGGTTTTTAGCACCTCCCAGCGCAAGACATCTCTTATAATTATGGGTTGCCCTTTGATAAACAATTTTAGCCACCCTGGTAGAGCCAACAAACGAAACCGCTTCAATGCCAGGATGATCGCAGATGGCTTCCACAATCTCTGCATCTCCATGTACCACGTTAAATACGCCATCAGGCAATCCTGCTTCTTTCAACAATTCAGCAATGCGTCCACAACTCACAGGCACCTTCTCAGAAGGTTTCATGATCATGCAATTTCCAAGCGCAATGGCATTAGGGATCGTCCAGTTAGGAACCATACTTGGAAAGTTGAATGGAACAATAGAGGCAACAACTCCTAAAGGAACATGCTCTGTTCTGCATTCAACACCTTTGCTTACTTCCAGTAATTCACCGGTAACTATTTGCGGTAATGAGCAGGCAAACTCAGTAAGTTCTATACACTTTTCAATTTCTGCAATTGACTCACCTTTCGTCTTTCCATTTTCTTCTGAGCATAGATCAGCCAGTTCGTCCAGGTGTTTTTCGAGTAAATACTTGTATCGAAAGAAAACCTGCACTCTTTCTTTAATAGGCGTTTTCGACCAGGTATGGAAAGCTTCTCTTGCAGCTTCAACTGCGTTGTGCAGATCATCATTTGTAGAAAGCGGCACTTCTGTTAATAACGTTCCATCGACAGGGGAAATAACTGGCAGGCAGCGGGAAGTATTAGAGGTTACAAAATTTCCGTTGATATAATTTTTTAGAGGAGGGTATTTCATTCGGCTGCTCGTTGTTTTGTAAAGTAAGTTGAACAATAAATATAAACGTAATTTCCATTACCGGTTGCGGCATTTACTGTTAACCTCTGAAAGATGAATTGTAAAGATTAAACGGGAATTAAAACATAATGTCGGAGATCCTGTAAAATAAAAGAGGCGCCTTTTTTGGCGCCTCTTTTATTTTACATGGTTCAAGACCTTATTTTACTTTAACCAGTTTTGTTGTAACTGAGTGACCTTCCTGGACGATCATTGCATAGTAATTTCCTGAAGCAAGATTTTTGCCAACTCTTACCGGAGCAGAAGGGGAGACTGATGTTATATTTTCTAACAGTCTTCCGCTTGCATCGATAATACGAATACTAACAGGTGCCTTCGAAGGGCTGCTAATAACGAACACGTAGTCGGAACTTGATGGGTTTGGCATTACAGTAACTCTAAGCGTTTCGGTCGTTGATCTTTCAACGATCGCTTCATTTGCTGGTCGTGCCGCTGCTCCTGTTCCGCAGGTAGAACCTTGCCAAATGATTTTAGCACCTGTGCTTGTGATCTTATCGGCAATAAATAAACCCTTCATATAACTGGCAGTGGTGGTACTTGTAGTTGTTACTGCCAGCGTGCCTACAGGCATGTAAATAGTTCCGCCTACTATTATATCCAGGCCGTTTACATTAAACGACTCTGCATCTGAACTTGCGTCGCCGCAGAAGAAGGTGACCTTATTTTCCTCAGCGTTTATGCGACTACGGCCGTATATGTTTGCCGATGTGCTAATTTTAACCGTACCATTTGCAGGGAAGCGTAGAGTAGTTAATGGTGAAGAAGCGGTGACTTTACTGCTGTTACTATTGCCAACAATTAACTGATCGATGTTTATACTGCCATTTGTGAAGGTAACAGTAGCGCCTTGCTCAACTGTTATTGTACCAAATATATTTCCGCTCAGTGTAACATTTATTGCTCCTTTAATGGTCAGGTTTCTGTAATTACTAGTTGAAGTCGTAGAAGACGAAATGGTCGCAGTACTGTAACTGCTTGCGCTGCCGGTAGTATTCGTTTGCATTGCCGGCAGTATTACAGTTGCTGCTGCCTTTACTTGTGTTGGTGCACTTACGGGTGTGGTTACGTTAATGGTTTTTGCTTTAACAAAAGCACCTGTAGATGCCACAGAAGAACTTTTACCTAATGTGATACTTCCTGAATTTCCGGTTACTCCCACACTTCCTGTTGCTACAACTGTTGATGTACCAAGGTTTACCGAAGTAAGACCCAGGATGCTGTAGGCTTCCAGCATATTTTGCTTATTGAATAGGTACGACGCAGGCGTAGTGTTTTTACAGCCATTATAATCAGTGATATTTACCGTATATGTGCCATCGGCTTTTGCACTTGTAAGGCTGAGCGTTTGAGAAACAGCACCGTCACTCCAGGCATAACTTTTAACGCTGCTTGTGCTCGTTGCAGTTAGAACAACACCTTTACACAAGTAACCGCTGGTAGTTGCGGTTATTGAGACAACCGGGATAGGATTAACACTTACCGTAACAGGAGCCGAAGTTGCAGAACAGCCGTTTATACCTGTTACTATTACTGAATAACTGCCGTTTGAAGACGCGGTTATGCTCGATGTTTTAGCACCATTACTCCATGTGTAGGTACCACCGCCCGACGCAACCAGGTTTACTGAGGAACCCTGGCATATTAAGGTAGAACCGGATGGAGTTATTGCAGCCACGGGTGCAGGATTCGCAGTAACTGTAACAGGTGCCGATGTTGCTGAACATCCATTGGCGTCGGTAACTTTTACAGAGTAACTTCCTGAAGCAGTTGCTTGTAAATCGGCGCCTGTTGCACCTGTATTCCAAAGGTAGGAGAGGCCACCTGTTGCTGTCAGGTTAACAGAAGACCCTGAACAGAAAGTTAAAGGACCACCCGCAGTAATTCCTGCAATAGGTGTTGGACTGGATTTAACTGTTACCGGGGCAGAAGTAGCAGAACAACCATTGCCATTAGTAGCCGTTACTGAGTAAATGCCGCCGGTATTTACTGTTATTTTAGAGGAAGTTGCACCAGTGTTCCACAGGTAAGAAGTACCTCCGGAAGCATTTAAATCAAGTGAAGAGCCAGCACAAACGTGTAAACTTCCGTTTGATGTTACAACAGGTACAGGAATAGGAGTAACTATTACTGTGGTTATTGCAGAGGTGGCCGAACATCCTGTAGAATCAGTAACCTTAACGGTATAATTGTCGCTTTGGCTAACCAGGATAGAAGAAGTTGTAGCGCCGTTACTCCATAAGTAAGAACTGCCGTTTGTAGCTGTAAGATTTACAGAAGCACCCTGGCATATAGATAAAGGACCATTGGCAGAAATGTTGGCAACCACTGCTGGCGGTTGACTTATTACCACCACTGTTGGCAACGATACATTACCTCTGCTGTCTTTTACGACCAGTTGGTACGTTCCAGCTTCTATATTTTCAAATACATCAGTTGCCAAATAGGTAACACCATTATTAATTGAATAAGTATAAGGTGCTTTACCGCCCTTGGCATTCAAAATAATTTTGCCTGTCGCAGTTCCAAAACATTTTGCGTTAAATGATATTCCTTCCACAACCAGGGTCTCGTAAATACTAAAACTTACATCAGACGTGCAACCAGCAACTGAAGTAAGCTGGTAAGAATAATCGCCGGTACATAAGCCTGAAATATCACCCGTTACATCAACTTTCCAGTTTCTGCTGTTAAATCCCCCGTTACTGCCTGCAACTCCGTAATACTGCGCTGCGGCTTTAAATGATACTTCAGAACCCGTGTACTTTTCTTTACCTGCCAGTATCCAGTCTTCATTTTCTGCTTTGGTAAAGAATAAAACATCAGTACCTCTTTTTTCAATTTTAAAATCAAACCAGGTGTTAGGAGTATACTTTCCTATTTCAACACCCTTGTTGTTAATAAAGTAATTCAGTTTGCCGTTATTATAATAAAAAGAAATAGGCAAGTCGCCCAAATTTGAAATACTTCTTACGGCAGTGGAGAAGCCAAAAGAAACCCGCGAATTGTTGTCGAACATGAACGATCCCTGGTACCGTAAAAATCCTTTGTCTGCAAACGCAGCTTTTGTGGTAATTGAGTTAGCCCAGCCGGTACTTAACGTAATGGCGCTTGCCTGTAAGTATCCTGCCGATGAAAAATCGCCGTTAAGAATGTCAAATACACCGGGCTCGATACCCGAAGCGAAATCTTTGTTGAAGGTATTGTTTGCAATATAAGCTAACGGACTGCTACTTGAAATGGTAACAGAACCATCACATACAGCAGTAGCTGAAGTATTGTGTGAAACTGCACTTGCCATAAAAGGCACGTCGTCTGATATAGTTACAAAGGCGTTACCGCTACAGCCAATTGAGTCTGTAACTGTATAAGTATAAAATCCTGCACTTAAACCTGTCAAAGGTGGATTGTAACTTATAACCCAGTTCTTCGTGTTAAATACCCGTGTTGAAGAAAAATCGTCAAAGTACTGGGCAGCTAACCTAAAGGAAGATGCTTTACCGTTGTATGTTTTCGATCCTGTCAAACTCCAGTTTAGCTCACTGCTTTTTTTCACGTAGAATTTTACCTGCTGTCCGTTCTTTTCGATTTTAAGATCGTACCATGTATCAGCAACATAGCTTCCGGAAGAATAAGTAGAACCGTTAATCGTATAAGTTAAAGCGCCCTGGCTAAAGCCAAAACTGATAGGCATAGCTCCTAAAGCACGAGGTACATAAGTTGTTAAGCCAAAAAGAACCGTTGCATCTGCTGACATCTTAAAAGAAGCTTCACTCCTCAGGTACCCATTATCGGCATATAATTTATCTGTAACAATAGAGTTGTCAAAGTCGGTATTTGCATTGGCAACCGCGCTTCCCTGCAAATCTCCGTTTACAGAAAAATTGCCGTTTGTAAGATCAAAAAGATTTGCGTCTAATAGACTGGCGTTAAAGGAATATTTTAAATAATCGTAGCTATAAGGCGCCTTACCTCCCGCTGGAGTAAGGACTACGCTTCCGCTACTTCCGCCAGGGCAAGTATTGGTTTGAGTAGTATTGAGCGTAATAGGGGAGCCTACAGTAATTGTTACAGTGGCAGTTGCATTTACAACAGGAAGACAACCTGTTTCCATATCTCCAAACTCTATTATATAAGGGTTGCTGTTATTTAAAGGATTGTCTGCCCGCAGTCCATTACCTGAAGTGGCGTAGTGTTCCCCCGACCGTGAAGCGTTGGTTGGATTAGACGCAGGATCGACGCCTCCATTATCCGGTTGACCTGCAGCCCAGTTAGAGAAGGTGATAACTGAACCGCCTGAAGTAGCAATGCCTTCAGGACCGGTTTCCCATTTCCAGGTACCTTCTTTGTCAATGTCACTTGCCCCGATCCAAATATCCCCACGAATGTTAGAGCGTATAAATTCGTTTTCTTCTGGTGTAGAGATGGTAATTAGATAACCTTTCCTGCCATTATAAACAGCCTTCTCAGCGTCTTTTTTGGCTTTATCCCAGGTTGCACTATTTTCGATGATCTGGTAGTAGTGCCCGTTGAAGAAATAAAAACCATCATTCTGTTTTATGGAATAGGTAAAAGTAGCGGTGCCCGAAAAGCCCGGTGCAGGGGTATATATATAAGCCGTGCCGGATTGACTGATTGTTCCCGAAGTAGGTTTTGTAGAGGATATAATCGAAATCGATTTTCCGCTCGGTCCTGCATCATTACTCAATAGCTGGGCAAATGGTATTGTTACCTGGCTACCAAAACAAGTTGCAACCATATCGTTGGTTGCTGTAGGTGTAAGTTCTGCAGTAGAGACCGGGCATTGAGCACCGGTATTGAATGCAGAAATTAAACCTAATAAAAACAAGGTTGTTTTTATATAAGTTATAAAAGAGCCGGAAGGGTTAAAAATAGTTCTGTCAGGAAGGTCGGTTGCTTTCTGTCGCAACCCGGAAGAGAAAAAAGGAACTGCATGAGTGGAACGGAAAGAGCGTAAACGTTTTTTCATACTTATTGGATTAAAGAGATTAAAAAATTAAATTCTTTCAAATAAGGCAACGCTTATGCCGGTTTTCTTTTTAAAACTTGGTAGAATATGGGAATTATTCAAGTAGTAGTAACAAAATGTGGTTTTAACAGATAGAAAATGCCCTGCAACACGTAAAGATTTTATTTTGATTTTTTTTATTTCCGCTTATATATAGCAAATGGTTTTTCGAAGACATTCATTTTTTTTCTCCCTTTCTTAGAGAAAAAATCTCAATTATGGAAAGCTCATACATCGGGGAAAGAAGGAATAATTGAGGGGCTAATAATTTAATCAGCGCCAATAAATGTATGTGTATTTTAGAAAGATTAGTCCATACACTCCTGCTTGATAACGCCCATAACGCCGGTTTTATTTATGTAATTGTGTAACTGCTACTATTATTATTCCGGAAAGAAACAATCATAGGAGTTTTCGAGATTTTGTAAAAGCCTATTCCAAAGTCTTTTCCGGAATAATGCTATTAACACGGCTCTAGCCATCTTCTTTTCCACGGAAAAATAGCAACAAAGTTCTTTTTACCTTGCGGCAACAGTGCTGCAAAGAATCTGCGCAACAGTAGTAATGTCAAAGGCACTTGTTTTGATATTTTTTTTGAACCAAACTTCATTACTTCTATTAATCATTGTTGCGTCGCACTCTTGTGCAGTTGGAGCGATTAGCAGCAACCCTTCTCGCTTGTTTCGAACTTTATGACGCTATATTTTCTGCCACTCGCTCTCGCATAGCGCTTCTTCAGGGGAAGTGATCCTCTCCAAACTATGGTAACTATTTTTAGTTGGCGCCAGCCATTGTAAACGCACCGAATGTATTATTTTTAGAAAGTAAATAACATAGTATACAAATGATGGTAAAGTTCCTTACAAGAAATAAGCATACAATCTTATATGGCGTATCATTGGCTTTGCTATTGTTTTTACTCAAGTGGCTGGAATTACGCTTTATTATAATTGATCATGCCTTCGAAGTGTATATTGGCGCTATCGCAATTATTTTTACCGCCCTGGGTATTTGGCTTGCTTTAAAACTTATAAAACCAAAAATACAAACTGTAGTCGTTGAAAAAGAGGTGTACATAAATACAGTGGTGGAAAAGGAAGCCCCCATCAATGATCATCCCGCTTTTATGTTGAACGAAAAGGAGCTCGATGAATTAGGTTTAAGTAAACGTGAACTCGAAGTGCTGCAATTAATGGCATCAGGGTTAAGTAACCAGGAAATCGCAGCCCGTTTATATGTTTCGTTAAACACCGTAAAAACACATACTTCAAGGGTGTTTGAAAAGCTGGATGTAAAGCGAAGGACACAGGCAATTGAAAAAGCTAAAAGGTTAAGCCTCATCCCCTGAAACTGTCATACTTAAGTGTGAAAAACAGGTTTCGTAATAAAATCACCCGAAAGTATGAACGTAGGTAAAGTTTTAAATTTCACTTTTGAGACATCTAGCCAATACTAAAATTTAAAACAGATGAAAAAGATTGTAATTGTTTGCGGGTTAATTTCCGGATCTATTGTTGCGATAATGATGGTGACCATGATAGCTGCTTGTTATCGCAATGCTGATTTTGAAGGGAACGTGTTTTTGGGTTATGCTACTATGCTCATTGCCTTCTCACTGATTTTTGTCGGCATCAAAAATTACAGGGATAAATACAACAATGGTGTTATTAGTTTCGGAAAAGCATTTAAAATCGGCTTGTTTATTTCCCTTATAGCAGGCACTGTGTACGTTGTAGTATGGTTAGTAGATTATTATCTTTTTGTCCCCGATTTTATGGATAAGTACACCACTTATGTACTTAAACAGGCGAGGGCGGATGGAGCAAGCCAGTTGGAATTAAATTCAAAGGCAACAGAAATGGAAGATTTTAAACAGATGTATAAAAGTCCGCTAATGGTTGTACTGTTCACCTATTTTGAAATTCTACCGGTAGGACTGGTTGTTACACTTATCAGCGCCCTGCTGTTGAAAAGAAAGGAGAAGCAATTGCAGCCGGCGTAGGATAACCTAAAATTAGCTTTATTCAATGCCGGCCTGTACCGAAGTTACGTTCGGCGGGGTTCCTTTTTTATCAAAAAAAAAGTAAAAAACATCGATCAGTAAAACAAACATATACAATTCTGCCTGCCTGGCCGTCGACTTTTCACGAGGGTAAATAATACCTAAGTATACGGTATTGAATGATGAACTAACAGTACAAGAGTCCGCCCATGGCAGGAACGGAAGCCCACCCGTTCATTCTACTGTCCGGTCCCAATAACTTTCAGGTAATTGTTTCAAAACGAAGCATTGATGAAAAGCCGCATGCGAACATACAACAAAACATTTCACAGGTTGTCTTTACCCAGCCACCCCAGGCATTATTACACCTAATGATTATCTCTAAAATCATGTTTTCAGCGTCATAGACCTTGTCGTAAATTTTTACACCTGAGAGGTGTTTGTTCCTGTGTTATAGAGAAAGCCGGAACTTTTGTTATTAACAGAATAGACGGATTATTCCTTAGCTTATTTTTGTTACTCCGCTGAGAAACAATAAGGTTAATAAAGCACCGACAGGTTTTAAGCAGGAGTACAATAACAAACTAAAGGCAATAAGTCCATATGAAGCGTACAATCATTTTTCAAATTTTGTGTATAGGTCTTGCACTTAATACGGTCGGGCAGGTTAAAAAGAACAATCAATCCTTCGTCGGTTATACCAAGAGTCGTGCACCACTTCGCCAAAATCCATATATAGAATTACCGTTAGGAGCAATTAAACCGCAGGGGTGGTTAAAGGAAATGTTGATCCGGCAGAAAAATGGAGCAACGGGGAACCTCGACAAGCTTTATCCTTTAGTAATGAATCAGCGAAACGGCTGGTTAGGTGGCGATGGCGACCAGTGGGAGCGGGGCCCTTACTGGATCGACGGTCTTGTGCCGCTTGCTTACATACTCGACGACCAGGAACTGATTGCTAAAACAAAACCGTGGATCGAATGGGCAATAAAAAGCCAGCAACCAGACGGATACTTTGGTCCCTCTAAAGATTACACCCATGAGCGGGGTTTACAAAGAGACAATAGCCGCGACTGGTGGCCGAAGATGGTGATGCTGAAAATTCTGAAGCAATACTATTCCGCCACAGGTGATAAAAGGGTGATCAGCCTGATGACCAATTACTTCAGGTACCAGTTAAAAGAACTTCCTGCAAAACCACTTGACCACTGGACTTTTTGGGCCCGTTATCGTGGTGGCGATAACCTCGCGGTTGTTTACTGGTTGTATAATATTACCGGTGATAAATTTTTGCTGGATCTTGGTGAGCTTATACATAAACAAACTTTCGATTACACCAATGCTTTTCTAAAGACCGATATGCTTTCTACCAAAGGAAGTATTCATTGTGTAAATCTTGCACAAGGTATGAAGGAGCCGATCATTTATTACCAGCATCACCCCGAACAACAATACCTTGATGCAACCAAAAAGGGACTGGAAGACCTTCGTAAATATAATGGGTTAGCGCACGGGCTTTATGGCGGTGACGAAGCATTACACGGTAATAACCCTACACAGGGTTCAGAACTGTGCTCTGCCGTAGAAATGATGTTTTCGTTGGAAAGTATGCTGGCTGTTACAGGAAATGCAGACTATGCAGATCGGGTTGAGAAAATTGCTTTTAATGCTTTACCTGCGCAGGTTTCTGATGATTTTTTAACCCGCCAGTATTTCCAGCAGGCTAACCAGGTAATGGCAACCCGATACACACGTAACTTCGATGTTAACCACAGCGGCACAGATCTTTGTTATGGCCTGCTTTCAGGATATCCCTGCTGCACCGCTAACATGCACCAGGGTTGGCCGAAATTCACCCAGAACTTATGGTACGCAACTCCTGACAATGGCCTTGCTGCCTTGATCTATGCGCCAAGTGAAGTAAAAGCCTATGTAGCAAATGGTACCGAAATATCGTTTAAAGAAGAAACAAATTATCCCTTTGAAGAAACCATCAGGTTTACTTTCAACACCACTAACAAAGTAAAGAGTGTTTCTTTCCCTTTCCATCTACGCATTCCCGAATGGTGCAAAGCAGCCACTGTAAAAATTAACGGCCAGGTTTGGAAGGAGGCTAATGGTAATCGAATAGTTATCATTAACAGGGAATGGAAAGCCGGAGACATCGTAACAGTAGAATTACCAATGCATATCTTCAAAAATACCTGGTACGAAAACGCTGTTTCTATTGAGCGTGGACCTTTAACTTATGCATTAAAAATAAACGAAGAATCTAAAATCGTGAAAAATGATAAAGACCCTGTTGAGTATGGAGATTCTTATGTCGAGGTTTACCCCGCATCACCCTGGAACTACGGCTTAACCGAGGCGCGGAATAATAAACTGGAAGAAAGCTATAAAGTTGAAAAGAATGCACCATTTTCAAATTATCCCTGGAACCTTGCAAATGCCCCGGTTGTTATTAAAACCAAAGCTAAACGAATTCCGTCGTGGCAGCTATACAATCAAATGACAGGCCCGATTCCCTATAGTGTGACGTATGGATTAGAGACTGCCAAAGAGGAAGAGGAGATTATTTTGGTGCCTTACGGCTGTACCAATTTGCGCATTTCTCAATTCCCCGTTATTGGGAGAAGGTAAAAAATTATAGAATTGAGTTTAGAAAAATGAAGCGAATCCCGGGAAAGTTCGGCACGGCAAATGGGTTGATGCGCAAAAACCGCAGAACAAATAAAACAATAAACATCTAATCTGTATCTTTCGTCCCCCGTAAACATTGCCTCTCTAATGAAAAGAAAAGAATTTATTCGCAACACCGGTTTAGCAGGTGCTGCAGTTCTTATGAACAAGCTTTCTTTTGCAAAAGATTTTCCGCCGTTTCCTGTCGTGCGTGTATCTGCAGACAAGAGAAATTTTAAGAGTAACGCGGTAGAATTAGCTATCGCACAATTCAAATCAAATGTAAAAAATGAAGAGCTCGGGTGGCTATTTGAAAACTGCTTCCCCAACACCCTTGATACAACTGTTGAGTTTGAAACGATTAACGGTAAGCCCGATACCTACGTTATTACCGGCGACATTGATGCCATGTGGTTACGCGACAGCACAGCGCAGGTGTGGCCGTATTTACAGTTTATAAAGAATGATAAGCCACTACAGCAATTGGTTCACGGCGTTATCAACCGCCAGGCTGATTGTATTGTTCTTGATCCCTACGCCAATGCGTTTTACAAAGACGTAAATAAGGTGAGCGAATGGAAAAGCGACCTGACGAAAATGCAACCGGGCATACACGAACGGAAATGGGAAATCGACTCTTTGTGCTATCCCATCCGTCTGGCTTATCGTTACTGGAAGATAACAGGTGATACAACTCCCTTCGATGCAAACTGGAAAAAAGCCATTGAAGCCACACTGAAAACTTTTAGAGAACAACAACGAAAAAATGGACACGGTCCATATACTTTTCAGCGACGAACTGCATGGGCTACAGACGGAGTGCCATTAGGTGGATATGGTTACCCCGTAAAACCTGTTGGTCTCATTTGTTCAATGTTTCGTCCAAGTGATGATGCCACTATTTTTCCTTTTTTGATACCATCAAACTTTTTCGCTTTGGTAAGTTTAAACCAGGCCGCCGAAATGGTAAGGAATATATCGAAAGATGAAAAGTTAGCGGTTCAATTGCAGGCCTTAGCCGGTGAAGTTGACAAGGCGTTACAGCAACATGCAATTATTAACCATCCTGCCTACGGTAAAATATATGCATACGAAGTAAATGGCTTTGGTAGTTATAATTTGATGGACGATGCGAACGTTCCCAGCTTGTTATCATTGCCATACTTAAATGCAGTAGGTAAAACCGATCCTGTTTATCTCAACACGCGTAAAATGTTACTTTCAACAAATAATCCTTTCTTCTTTAAAGGAAAAGCGGGCGAAGGTATTGGTGGACCTCACGCAGGATTAGATATGATCTGGCCTTTAAGCATCATTATGAGGGGGCTTACGAGCAATAGCGACCAGGAGATAAGATCATGTATCGATATGCTGAGAAAGACTCATGGAAATACCGGTTTTATGCACGAATCTTTCCATAAAGACGATGCAACAAAATTTACAAGGAAATGGTTTGCATGGGCAAATACAATTTTTGGTGAGCTGTTGTGGAAAGTGTATAAGGAGAAGCCTGCTTTGCTGGCCTAGAACAACTACCCGGGTTTGATTTTTATGAGCCCAGCGGAAGTGTTATTTTCAACATCGTTGCGTCGCACACTTGTACGGTAGTTTCAGTTTGCAACAAACCAAAATCGGCGCAAGTAACCGCAACTTGGTATAAAGATGGCAACTGGTGAAGTTTTACAACGCACTTCTATAATAAAGGCTGCATGAGCACATTTTATGTGGATGAAGTGATCGCACCCTTCGGCTTTGGTCACGGAAACTACTTCCGAAACATCGGAGCAGTTCAATTCATAACTGAAAAGTTGAACTGAGCGTAGCAACGATGATGCTATGGAAACTCATGCCGGTACCAAAAAATGTATTTTAAAAAATTCTTTTAGACCCCAAACCTTTAATTCACAAAATGCCTTCGTTTTACCGCTGCCGCTTTTAAAAGAATTACTTCAACCTGACTAAATAATACAACTAATGATAAAAAAACTTTTGTTTGCCAGTATCTTATTTTCGAATCTCTACTGCGCTGCCCAAATTGTTTCAAAAGTTACGGATCCTGTTGAATGGGTTAATCCTTTAATGGGCACAGACTCAAAACCAAGTTTATCTAATGGCAATACTTATCCGGCTATTGCAGTTCCCTGGGGAATGAACTTTTGGACTCCGCAAACAGGGAAGATGGGTAACGGCTGGGCATACACGTATGCGTCGGATAAAATTCGCGGCTTTAAACAAACGCACCAGCCCTCACCGTGGATGAACGATTACGGGCAATTTTCCATTATGCCGGTAACCAAACAGGTCAAGCTTACTGAGGATGACAGGGCTAGCTGGTTCTCTCACAAAGCAGAAGTATCGAAGCCGTATTATTATAGCGTTTACCTCGCCGATGCAGATGTAACCACCGAGATAACACCAACTGAAAGAGCCGCGCAATTCCGCTTCACCTTTCCCGAAACCGATAGCTCTTTTATCGTAATCGATGCTTTTGACAGGGGATCGTACGTTAAGGTTATTCCTGGCGAAAGAAAGATCGTTGGTTACTCAACCCGAAACGCCAACAGGGTGAAAGACTTCAAGAACTATTTTGTCATTTATATCGACAAGCCGTTTACGAAGTCAAATACCTGGACTAATGGTAAAATTGCAGGCGACTCTCTTGAAGTTACTGCCGATCATGCCGGCGCTTTAATTGGTTTTAAAACCCGAAAAGGGGAGAAGGTCCATTTACAAGTTGCTTCCTCATTTATAAGTATAGAGCAGGCGGAATTCAACCTGAAGAATGAACTTTCAAAGGACGCTTTTGATGTAACGATGCAAAAAGCGAAAAACAGCTGGAATAAACAACTTCGCAAGATTATGGTGGAAGGTGGCACCATTGATCAGGTTAGAACGTTCTACTCCTGTTTGTATCGTACCCTCCAGTTTCCTCAAAAACTATATGAAGTAAATTCAAAAGGGCAGATCGTTCACTGGAGCCCTTATAATCAAAAAATATTACCTGGCTATTTGTATGGAGGCACCGGTTTCTGGGACACATTCCGTGCACTATATCCTTTGTTGAATTTAATTGCTCCCTCCATTAATAAAGAAATGCAGGAAGGTTTGATCAACGATTATAAAGAAAGCGGCTGGTTGCCCGAGTGGTCAAGCCCCAATTTAGCAAATACAATGGTAGGCAATAACTCAGCTTCAGTTGTTGCTGATGCTTATCTGAAAGGATTAAGAGGTTATGATATTAATACCTTGTATGAAGCGTTGCTTCATGGTGCCAATAATGCCGGCCCGTTAACCGCTGTTGGTCGTGCTGGTGTTGAGTATTATAACAAGCTCGGATATGTGCCGTATGATGTAAAGATCAATGAAAATGCAGCCCGTACACTTGAGTATGCATACGACGATTTCACTATTTACAAATTGGCTAAAGCTTTAAATCGGCCAAAAGAAGAAATTGATTTGTATGCAAAGCGAAGCCAGAACTTTCGCAACCTCTTTGATCCTGAAACGAAATTGATGCGGGGCAAAAACCAGGATGGCTCGTTTCAATCACCCTTTAATCCATTCAAATGGGGCGATGCTTTTACCGAAGGCAATAGCTGGCATTATAGCTGGAGCGTATTTCACGATATTGAAGGCCTGAAAAAGCTGATGGGCGGAAATGAAATGTTCATAAAAATGCTGGACTCTGTTTTTATCATGCCACCGGTTTTCGACGAAAGCTATTACCGGTCTGTTATACACGAGATCCGCGAGATGCAGATCATGAATATGGGGCAGTATGCGCACGGCAACCAGCCCATTCAGCACATGACCTATTTATATAACTACGCAGGACAACCGTGGAAATCGCAATACTGGATTCGCAGGGTAACCGACCAGCTATATAAACCTACTCCGGATGGCTATTGCGGCGATGAAGACAATGGCCAAACTTCTGCCTGGTATATTTTTTCTGCCATGGGATTTTATCCAGTCTGCCCTGCCACCGATCAGTATGTATTAGGAACTCCATTATTTAAAAAGATGACGATATCGCTTGAAAACGGCAACAAAATACTTATTAATGCTCCTGCAAATAGCAACACAAACCTGTATGTTCAATCACTTCAACTCAATGGGAAGAGCTATGATAAAAATTGGGTTAGCCACTTTGACCTGTTCAAAGGAAGCACATTGAATTATATGATGAGTGCAACTCCTGGTAAAGCCAGGGGCACAACTCCTGCAGCTTTTCCGTATTCTTTTTCTAACGACAACAGGTAATAAAGAATTCAAATTAGTAAGCAAAGCTTTGATACCGGAAGCTTTGCTTTTTTTTTGAAGCTATCTCCTGTAATTCTATTAAGTAAGCATCGTTGCCCGCGGGACGAAAATGCGTTCAGACAAGTGGCACTCACTTGTACCGGAAAATAATTTGAACAATTTATCGGGGTGTAGCTGTGTGAAATGGTTTTCCATGAACTGTCGCGGGTACTACCGCCTTTTTGCTGGCTATTTAAACTTCCTCAGATATTCATCGGCAAATCTTTTTCCCATTATTCGTTGACCTCGTGAGTTGAAGTGAACGGTATCTCCTTTGTGTTTTAAATCAGCAGTTGAAATAACGACCGTATTATGATCGGTGACTGAATAGTTTTTAATGGCCTGGTTTATCAGTTTCCAGTTTTCCTTGTTATTTGAGTATGCGCCTAGTTCACCTATCATTATAGGTAAATTTTCAATACCCGCTATTGCTCTGAATTTTTTAAACAATTCTGATAGACGCTCTTCATAAAGTGGGATTTTATCTGCGGTAGCATCACTTTCTCCCTGGTGCCATAATATTGCTTTTAATTGTCCATATTTCTTTCCGGTCTCAACTTTTTCTCTGAAGTTAGACAGTAGTTGTACACTACGATAAACTGAGTCGCCTAACCATTGTCCTATTGCACTGCCACCGACTGCTGCGGGCACGAGTAAGATTGAAATGCTGTCAGGGATGTTTTTAATTAGATTTTTACCAAAGGAAAGTCCACAGTCGAGGCCTGCCAGTATTGGTTCATAAAAATGTAAAGGTTCTTTGGCTACAGCCAATTGTCCATCTTGCTTTATGGTTAACACCCTTTTATCGGCGATGGTATCCCGTGGTTCAACCAGGCCACGGCCAGCCATATTAGATTGACCTGCCAGTATAAAAACCCATACATTTTCTTTGCCGGGTATTTTTTCAACCACGTCAGTTTTTTTCGGAAAATTTTGCGTTCTGTCGCTTTTCCCCTCACTCGGGGAAATGCGTTTGGCTGCACTGCAGGAAATTAATGAGATCAGTATAAAGCTGGCCAGGATTTGCTTCATTTCTTCTAATTATTTGTTGTCTTCTTCGTTGCCTGTTTTTGCTATCTGTGCAAGTAATTTTTTGATCAGGACGATCTGGCCCAGATGATAATGAGTATGCTCAATAACGCCGTGAATATTTCGATAGTAGTTACCGTATTTTTCATCGGCAAAGGTTTCGCCCAGTTTATTCTGCGGTAACTGCTCCACAAGGGCGGCAAAGTTTTCCGCATCATCCCATGTTTTATTAACGAGTTTGTCCCAATCTTCCTGCGATTGAATTGGAGGAAGGTCAAAACTGTACTTATCGCTGGCATCAAGCCGCTCTCCCTGTAACACCTTCGAGACTGCACTCACATAATAGTTGGTATGGTAAACCAGGATCGCGATAGTGTTGAAAGAATATACTTTTCTTGTGGCCTCCATCCACTTCACATCTGCCAGGCTTTCTTTCAGGTTTACTGAAGTCCAGTTTCCTCCGAAATAAAGTTCCCTAAAATGCTTTGCTATTTGTTGGGTAAATTTCATGAATTTAAACGTTTCGGGTTTTCCAGTTTGCTGGTATTCGGTAATCGTTCAGCCGGGAACAAAACGCAATAGAAGTACTGAAGTTGAAGTTACATTCCTTTGCTGAGATTTAATCCTTCAGTCCGGACTACAGCAACTGGCAGTACGATATTTGGATCAGGATCGTTTCTTCACCTGGATAGCACAAAAGCAAATTATCGTACTATCATAGAGCTTTGAAATTGAAAGATGTGTCACAGCATTGCAGGCGACGGTGAACTGAATTTTAGATTTGCAAGACAGGCCATCTGCTGGTTGTTCCCGCATACATGCACTACGTGTCGTGCCACAGCGAGAAAAGCTATGTTGTCACTGTCTATTTTTTTCGCCCGACAAATCTTATTACTGAACCTGTTCCGTTATGGAACTGACCTTCGCACAGTTCAATTTCCTTTTCTACTAATTCTATAATTTCATAATTCGCGAAGTCTGCGACTAATTCGTCAATTGAGAATAACATCGCTATGTCTTTTGGTCCGCCAATTTTTTCGTTCTTAGCCAGGTAGTCAATGTGTCGTTTACTAAAGGCTTCGAAAATAACTACCCCGTTCTTACGCAAATATTTGTCAAGACTCCGATGGTACATTGATTTAATGTCCGCTGGAAAATGTGCATAAATCAGGGCAATGGCGTCAAATTGTTCGGTGTTATAATTCAACGTCTGCAACTCACCAACCTGGTAGTCAATCGTCACGTTATTAGTTTCTGCAAGTCGAAACGCTTTATTTTTTCCTTCTACGCTTATGTCAAACGCTGAAACAGTCCAACCAAGTTTGCCTGCAAAAACTGCATTACGTCCTTCACCTTCTGCCGCAAACAGTATGGCTCCAACATCTAACTTTTCTAATTGTTCTTTTAAATAGTTGTTAGGTTGTTCGCCATAAGCAAACTCCTCTTTACTATACCGGTCATTCCATCGCTCAATCCAGGGTTCATTCATGTTATGTTTGATTTATAATCCCAAACCTTCGTGGGTGCCTGCATGGGCAGGCTTAAGAGGCCCTCGGGTGATGCAACAATAAAGTTGCTGATTTTTTTGTTGCCGTACAAGTGAGTGACACAACGATGACGCTATAAAAAACAACTGCTCGTCCCCAAAAAAAATTAAACTTCTGTGGGTTTTTCCGTATCATATTTTCTATACCTCCTCAAACCTGAGTCCATTAGTTCATACACCCTTTGTTTTAGAGCAGGTACATCATCCATTGTTAATCCTTCCACCGAAACTTCTTCCATGAAAACAACCCGGCACTTGCCTGGGGTAAGTGTAAAAAGGCCGCCGGAGTGTAAGCGATCGACGGCGTCGATAAATAAAACAGGTTTCACCGGGGTTTCTGTTTCAATAGCAATCCTGAAGGCACCATCAAAAAACTCTTTAAGCGGGGCTTCCGTTACATTAAACGTGCCTTCCGGAAAAATGAAAATGGAAACCTTTTTTTGGATAAACTCTTTCATTTCTCTTACGCTTTCAGCTCTCCGATCCGGATTGCTGCGGTCTACCAGTACAGTTGCACTTTTATAAATGAAACCAAAGACCGGGATCTTCGACATCTCGTATTTTGCAAGCACTCTTACTGGCTGATTGATGGCAACAACAATAGGAGGTATGTCCATGTAAGAGCTGTGATTTGCCGTAAAAATATACTCACGTGAAGTGTCGTGAGGAACTTCATAAATGTTTTTGGGCTTTAAACCGATAAGAAAAAACCAGGAAGTGCCCCAGGCTTTCAAAACCTTATAAATAAAATTTCCACCTTTGATCCTCCCGAAAAACAGCGCTACTACCACGAAGGGCACCGTGAGGAACATAATGCCAATAAACAGGAGGAGCGCATAAATACAATAGATCCATTGTAGAGGTTTCAGCAGAATTTTCATGTAGGTTTTAAAATATGAAGCTAAGGCAAAACAACGAGGCGATTAACTGAATACGCTTCTGCCTTTGCTGAAAACATTTGCTTGGTTAGTGACCATGTGTCTCTAAAGAAAGCTGAATTGCGATAATGGTTCAGTGAACTCTCATCTTGCCAGTAACTGTAAGTGAAAAAGATGTTTTGGTGCAAATTGTCCTGCCAAAGCTCCAGGTGAGTACAGCCCTCAAAACCTCTTATTTGTTCTTTACGTCCTTCAAAAAAACCTTTGAATGTGTCGATTGCATCTTCCCTGAAGGTCATTTTAACTACTCGTACCAGCATTATTCGAAAAAGATTTTTACGGTTTGATAAAACCATTTGTTTTGAAGTGCAATACTTTGTTTTTGCATCGCCTCTGAAAAGCCCTGTAAGCCAAAAAGACCTGCGGCATTACCCTTATTAATTGCTATCTCAAGATAACCGGATGAATTGAAAAATGCAACCTTTTCGCCCTGTGGCACGCAGGCATAAGTGTCGCTTATCGTATCAATAACCTCGTCGCGTTTAAAAACGATTTTAAAGTTCCGGCCGTTTCTTTCACGGTCGAAATCATCTTTGGTAATGTTTACGATTACGTTCTCGAAATTATCGATGTATAAGATCTGCCCTTCCATAGTAGTAGGGCTGTTTACATATTTAAGGCGAAGCTTTTCAACAATGGTTATGTTTGAATCTCCTATATAATCCAGGTTTTTACCGGCAATAATCTGCCACAAAGCGTTAGCAATTACCTGCGTGCAGGTAAGTGTTGTGGGCCGTTCATTTTCGGGCAGTGCCAAACCTACCACCTTTTCCGGCGGACCATCAATGATCATAGTGAGCAGGCCGTTGTCGGCGCAGGCAATGTATTGTTTGTTGTGGTAGGCAAGCAACATCTGTTTCGGCTTCTGGTCGAACATATTTACAAGCACAATATGAAATGTTCCCGAAGGGAAATGCTTAAAAGCACTATCACAGAAGTAGGCCGCCTGCGGGTAGTTAAACGAAGAAAGCTGGTGCGAAACGTCGACAATCGTAAGGTTTTCGGTTACGCTGTATAACTGGCCCTTCACGGCCGCGACGAGGTAATCCTGCTGGCCAATATCTGTCGTAAGGGTAATTATAGACATGCTTTACGTTCCTGTATCAGAGGTAAAATTTCTTTTAATAGTTTTTATTTTTGTTAACCTTCATTGGTTATTTATTGGGCATTATCCCCGCGTCGCGGCGCTGACTTGTACTGTTTGGTTTTTTATTAACATTCCATATTGCTCGTTGAATACAGAACATTTAAAACAGTCAAGGTTTAATGTGTAACTGATAATGTTCAAAAATAAACCGCACTTCTCTATAGCTGCGAGCCGCCGTTTCTTATTTCAGCAGCTCGCCATCTTTAAAATAAAACTTTCTTATTAGTTTATCGGTGATGCCTGGAAAGAATTTATTCATAAACAGAGTACGAAGTCCTAAGAAGGTAAGAACCTTTGTCCGTTTCCTTTTTTCTATAGCCTCTAAAATATATTCTGCACATTCGTGGGCACTCATCATTTTATCTTCATCCATCGGGTTTTCTTTTTGTGGCTTTGCATCCTTATCCAAAGCAACATTTCGAATGTTACTTGATGTAAATCCAGGGCAAACCCACATCACATTAACACCATCGTCCAATACTTCTGTTCTAAGCGCTTCAAGAAAACCATGTACTGCAAACTTGCTTGCGCTATACCCTGTTCTGCCCGGCAATCCCCTGAAGCCTGCTATTGAAGACACTCCTACAACAGTGCCTTTGGCCTTGATGATTTCGTTCAAAGCAAATTTCGTGCAGTATACGGTTCCCCAAAAATTTACATCCATTAGTGAGTGTAAGGTTACAAGTTCCACATCTTTAAACAGGGCGCGCATGGAAATTCCGGCGTTATTTATAAGAATATCTATTGAACCGAAAGTTTTAATTACAGAGTCGATAAAGTTACGGCAGTCGCCTTCTTTGCTTACATCGGCTGTTGTAGTATGTAGAGGCCTTCCGGCATGAGTGGTTTGCAATTCGTATAGCTTCTCATACGTGCGGCCGCAGGTGGCAACCTGTGCACCGTTCTGTAATAGCAGGTCTACAAGGGCTTTTCCTATGCCTTCGCTTCCCCCGGTTACAACTACTACTTTACCTGCAAAATATGACATGAGAATATATTGAATTTGCAAAAGTAACAGAGTTGATGCACATAAAGGTTGAATAGGAATATCTATACCAATGAAAAAATGTTTTTCAAAAATTTGGCTGGTAATATCTTGACCCCTATTTTTGCACTCCCAAAACGAAAAAGGGCTAACGCACTTAAGAAGTTGAAAGGAAGAATTGGTAGCTCAGTTGGTAGAGCAATACACTTTTAATGTATGGGCCCTGGGTTCGAGTCCCAGCCAGTTCACAGAACAAGAAAGCCACTGAAATTCGGTGGCTTTCTTGTGTACTGGATTTTTGCTTTTCTTGTACGTAGTTGATTTACATCCATTATAGATTCCTTTACTATAAGGTTAACTTGCCGGGTTACCTGCTCAAGCCGGTGCGATATTGAATGGTTTAGCGACTGTTATTGGCGAGAGGAACAGAAGTTGCGATGAGTGCCCTACCGGTTCATGAAGGCTAAGACTTAGCTTTTTATGAAACCGCGATAAACAAATCCTCACGGCCCGATTTGGGCCAGTTCAACTCGGGCAATGGTGTTGTTGATACTGATCATGTTTGTTTGGCTGTTAGGTTAATGGTTGAACATAGTTAAAACGGATGGGTTTTTCGTGGCAGCGGCATTTGCGCCACAATGAAGCCAGCAGGCGACTATTTGCACGTGTGCAAGGCGAGGATAAACATAATCGCACGCGATAACCTTACTGAATTTAAGATATCTACATTTGGTGCCGTCATTACTACCAAAGTTTCAAATCGGTCTTTATCCTATCCGTCCCCAATAATGCTATCTACTTTTCATCTATTTATTTGAATAGTAATTGTTTTTCATAAACTATAATCACTTTTCATTTACTTTAGTGCTAATTGTTTTTCATAAAGTATTATGGATAGTAAAAGGTTTTCTCAACTCGTAACTGTTTTTCACGGCAGACTAGCGCCTGAGGAGGGTTATTTGGTTGGCTACGGAGCATTGGTAGCGTATTATAAGTTAGCAGCAGTACTTCCAGACCGCTTAGCACTAATCAGCCAAAAACACAGGCAATATGAGAACGAAGAATGGATAGTACTTACTCCCCGGCACCAGCCGGAAGAAACAGTAATGGCTCAACTCACTTTTGCGTTAAAATACGAAGGAGTCGACCTGGGGATTTTTAAAAAACTTTTTGAAATAGTCGACCCGAAAGAATGGACGACCTGGATTGGTAAAGAACCAACGGGTCAATACAGCCGACGCATCTGGTTTTTATACGAATGGTTATTGAACAAGCAACTGCCGATGGCTGATTTAAACACCGGCAACTACATAGATCTGCTGGATGAAAATCTGCAATACGGTGCAAAGCCGGAGGCCTCGAAACGTCACCGTGTAAGAAACAACCTTCCCGGCGTACCTGCATTTTGTCCTTTAGTTCGGCGAACAAAAAAACTTGAGCGTTTTTTACAGCTAAACGCGGTTGAAAAGCTTAAAACAATCATTGTCAAAATTCATCCGGATGTAATGGCAAGAGCCGCGGCTTTCATGCTATTAAAAGACTCTAAAGCATCTTATGCTATCGAAGGCGAAAGGCCACCACAAAACAGGGCACAACGTTGGGGAAGGGCTATTGGCCAGGCAGGACAGAAAGCTATTTCAAAAGAAGAACTCATTCGCTTACAGCAAATAGTAATTGACAACCCCCGGTTTACAAAGATGGGGTGGCGAAAGGAAGGTGGGTTTGTGGGTGAGCACGATAGAAGGCACGGAACACCGATGCCTGAACATATTTCTGCGAAGTGGGAGGATCTGCCTGCATTGATGGAAGGATTGATTAGTGCGGAACAAAAATTAGAAACAGCAACCCATTTTGATGCCGTAGTAGCAGCAGCAATGGTGGCTTTTGGTTTTGTTTTTATCCATCCTTTTGTTGACGGAAACGGCAGAATTCACCGTTACCTCATACACCATGTGCTTATTCGAAAAGGCTACGTTCCGCCAGGAATAATTTTTCCTGTTTCAGCAATCATCCTCGAAAGACTGGAAGAATACAGAAAAGTATTGGAAGCCCATTCTTTGCCGCGATTAGAATTGATTGAGTGGAAACCGACAAATGATAACAACGTAGAAGTGCTGAACGACACCATTGATTTATATCGGTATTTCGATGCAACCAGGCAAGCTGAATTTTTATACAGCTGTGTTCAACAAACCATTGAACATACTATTCCGGAAGAGGTAATATATCTGGAGCGGTACGACAGAATGAAAGACTACCTGGACAACCATTTTCAAATGCCTGATAAAATGGTGGCTTTATTGGTTCGTTTTTTAGAGCAGGGCGGCGGGAAGCTTTCTGAAAGAGCAAAGACAAAAGAGTTTACAGAATTAAACGAAATTGAAATCCATTCTATTGAAAACAAATATGAAGAAATATTTTTTTCAGCGAACTAAAGCTCTTTCCGGAACAACGCTTATAACTCGCTGTTTTACTAAGAGTTCATATCTGTCTCAATAGCGTTGTCTCCGGGTCTACCGAAATCCTTTTTGGATCTCCATTTACTTTAATTATAAAGCTGGCATCAGTTAAATCATCTGTGCTGCATGTAAAACAAAAAGTATAAGAGCGCGAACCTTCGACAAGCTCACGTTGCCCTTCAACAACGCTCAGGTAAAAACTGCCACGATGAATAAGGTGTTACAGTACAAGCGAGCGTGGCAACGATGAATAATAGTAGCAATACTGCCCGGACCACAAAAAAGACATTCGCTACGGGCAATAACCTCGACTCCTCGTAAAGCATTGACCTTATCCTGAGTATAGTGCGCCTGTTCGAATACATTTCCATAATTAATATAGACTATAACTTTTTCAAACAGAGTTATCTCTAAAGCTATAAATTGTGGTTTTAATCCGATAATTAATCCAGGTACATTATATTCATTTTTAAAAACAATTATAAACAGTTACAATGTCGAACTTAAGAAGCCAAAGCTGGTTTGGAAAAACTGATAAGATGGGTTTTTACTACCGTAGCTGGTTTAAAAACCAGGGATATCCAAACCATTCATTCGATGGCCGCCCGGTTATTGGAATCTGCAACACCTGGTCAGAATTAACACCATGCAATGCCCACTTAAGAGATATTGCAGAGGCGGTAAAAAGAGGTGTTTATGAGGCCGGGGGATTTCCATTGGAATTTCCAATAATGTCGTTAGGCGAAACACAGCTAAAGCCGACAGCCATGCTTTTTAGAAACCTGGCAAGCATGGATGCAGAAGAGTCGATACGTGGAAACCCTATTGATGGCGTAGTGCTGCTTACCGGTTGCGACAAAACTACTCCTGCTACAGTTATGGGTGCAGCCAGTGTGGACCTACCTACGATTGTTGTTCCGGGCGGACCAATGCTGAACGGAAAATTCCAGGGAAAAGATATTGGCTCGGGAACGCACGTTATAAAATTTGCGGCCGACATGAAAACCGGGGCTATGACTCCTAAAGATTACCTCGCTGCTGAAAATTGTATGTCGAGAAGTGCAGGTCACTGTATGACAATGGGTACCGCTTCCACAATGGCCTGTATGGTTGAAGCCTTAGGTCTTACACTTCCAGGCGCCGCGGCGATACCGGCAGTTGATTCAAGAAAAAAAATATTGGCTCATTTAAGCGGGATGAGGATTGTGGAAATGGTAAAAGAAGATCTGCGGTTGTCAAAGATCTTAACGCGGGAAGCCTTTGAAAATGCGATAAAAGTGAATGCTGCAGTTGGAGGGTCAACCAATCTTGTCATCCATCTTTTGGCCATCGCCGGCAGGATAGGTGTGGACCTCGATCTCGATGATTTTGATAAGTTAGGAAGCAAAATCCCCCTGTTATTAAACCTGATGCCCTCGGGAAAATATTTGATGGAAGATTTCTTTTATGCTGGCGGCCTCCCGGTTATTTTAAACGAGATAAGAAATCATTTGCACATGAGTGCAATTACAGTAACGGGACAAAGCCATAGTGAAAATATCGATGGAAATCATCATAATTATAATACCGAAGTAATAGCAACTCTTGAAGAGCCGCTTATAGCCGAAGCGGGCATTGCCGTTATAAAAGGCAATTTGGCCGAAAACGGAGCTGTAATAAAACCATCTGCTGCAAGTCCAACGCTTATGAAACATCGTGGCCGGGCAGTGGTTTTTGAAACGATTGAAGATTACCACGCGAGGGTAGACGACCCTGGTCTTGATATAGATGAAACTTGTGTTATGGTCTTAAAATACGTTGGCCCCGTCGGTTATCCCGGCATGCCTGAAGTAGGAAACATGCTGTTGCCTAAAAAGATCCTTGAGAAGGGTATTACCGATATGGTTAGGATTTCTGATGGCAGAATGAGCGGTACTGCATTCGGAACAGTTGTACTGCACGTATCGCCTGAAGCAGCGATTGGCGGAACTCTCGCCCTTGTCGAAAATGGCGATTTTATTGAACTCGACGTTCCCAACCGGCGGTTACACTTAGATGTGCCCGACGCTGAGTTGGCGAGGCGAAGGCAAAATTGGACAGCACCCGAACCAGTAGCCGCAAGAGGTTATGCAAGCATGTATATAAAGCATGTTCAACAAGCCGATAAAGGCGCAGATCTCGATTATCTTGTAGGTAGTTCAGGTGCAAAAGTTACCCGCGACTCACACTAATAAGTTTAGCTGGTTACTTTTTTGGTAGCCGGCTTTTGATCTTTTGTTCGACATCGTTGTGTCACTCACTTGTACTTTTCTGTTTTTTTGCAGCTGTTGTTTAACTGCTTAATATTTTATAAACGATTTAATTGCCAATGAAGATTCTAACGAATGTTACCAGGCCATCAAGAATAAGATATCGGGTTCTTGCGCTCATATTTGTGAGTGTTGTCATCAATTATATGGACCGCACCAATATCTCGGTAGCAGCCACAGCTATTACAGATGATCTTCAATTAACATCTGTTCAGTTAGGTCTTTTATTTTCAGCCTTCGGCTGGACGTACGCGGCACTTCAAATTCCCGGCGGTATTTTAGTCGACAAGTTTAGCCCCCGCATTTTATATACCTTCAGTTTAATTACATGGTCTCTTATGACCCTGTTGCAAGGAGTTGTGCGTGGCTTTTCAGGATTATTTGGTCTGCGGCTGGCAATAGGTGTTTTTGAAGCCCCGGCTTATCCTATCAATAACCGCATTGTTACAAGTTGGTTTCCCGATAATGAAAGGGCAACTGCAATTGCTGTTTACACCTCCGGACAATTTTTGGGGATTGCTTTTATAACACCCGTTTTGGCCTTTATACAACACTATTTGGGCTGGAGAGGTTTATTTATCGTAACTGGTCTTGTCGGTATTTTATGGGGAGTTATCTGGTATTGGTTATATCGCGATCCAACAAAACACCCAAAAGCAAACCAGGCAGAATTAGATCACATAGAACGTGGAGGTGGGTTGATAAACAGGCAATCAGGTACAACAGTAACAAAACCAAAATTTGAGTGGCGCAACCTGAAAAAAGTATTTATGTACCGCAAACTATGGGGCATTTATCTTGGCCAGTTTGCAGTTAACTCTACCCTGTGGTTTTTTCTAACCTGGTTTCCCACTTACCTGGTCAAGTACCGTGGATTAAATTTTCTGAAGTCGGGTTTCCTTGCGTCCGCTCCTTTTCTTGCAGCATTTGCCGGGCTTTTAACTTCAGGGTTTTTGTCTGATTATTTATTAAGAAAAGGTGTCTCCGTAAATATAGCCCGCAAAGCACCCGTAATTTTTGGATTATTGTTATCAGCGTCAATCATAGGCGCAAACTATGTAGATAGCACCGCCTGGATTATTTTTTTTATGGCACTTGCTTTTTTTGGTAATGGCTTTGCGACGATTACATGGGTGTTTGTATCTACAATAGCTCCAAGAAGCCTGATAGGTCTTACAGGTGGAGTTTTTAATTTTATTGGCAACTTAGCCTCTGTTGTAGTACCTGTGGTTATCGGCTATTTAGCACGTGAAGGTAATTTTGAACCTGCCCTTTTATTTATAGGCACCATAACAGTAATAGGGGCCTGCTCGTATATTTTTATTGTGGGTAAAATTGAGCGGATAAAAGATGAAGAAGATATTGAACCAACGCAATACCAAAAATCACCGGTTGAAGAGCCAGGGCCGGTTGTTTAACAGGAAGTTTTTGTTTGCTACCGCGTTCTGAACGATAGATTTAGCCGAGTAAAGCCATCTTTCCTGACTAAATGATACGAAAAGTTCGGTAAGCTTCTTAACAAGCTCGACGAGATAAATGAATAAGCACGCAGCACTATTATTATATTTTCTATATTACGTTACAAAATTTCATCCTGATGAAAGCAGTCAAAAAGTTCTCCGATAATGGCGTATATTTTAAAATGGTAGAGGACACAGTGCCGCAGGTGGAAAACGACACTGACGTTAAAATACAAATTGATGCTATCGGAATATGTACTTCTGATATGCACGTTTTGCATGGAACAATGACAATGCCGGACGGTAACACCGTAGGACACGAATATACCGGTACAGTAGTCGAAGTTGGAAGTGCTGTGCGGAATGTTGTTCCGGGGGATAGGGTAGTGTGCGAAAATGCTAAAAGCGCCTGTTTTAAATGTAAACTTTGTCTTTCGGGGCACTATGAACTTTGTCCAAAGAAGAGATCACCGGGTTGGTTCTCGCAAGGTGTCTATGCAGAATACACTGTTCAGCCAGAGTATTGTGTTCATAAAATACCAATGAACATGTCGAAGCAGGTAGCGGCCGTAGCAGAACCTTTTGCAATATGTGTTTACGGCGTGCTTGAGCGGGGAAGATTTCAGAAGGATGACTTTACGGTAATCTATGGAATGGGTCCGATTGGCCTGTTTACCTTAATAACTTTAGTTGATCTCGGTGCTAAAAATATAGTTTGCGTGGCAAGCACACGCAGGAACAAAATCCGTTATGAATTATCAGAAGAGCTTGGTGCAAGGGCAGTCTTATTGCCCGAAGAGGATATTGCGGCGAGAGTGAAAGAAATGAATGCGGGCTGGGGAGCTGATTGTGTGATAGATTGCTCGGGCGATCCTGACGCTATCAACCAGGGATTGGGTTTGTTAAGGAAGGGCGGAAAGTTTATCGCTTTAGGTATCGCCCACGACACTCTTATCCCGTTTGCCTTTAACACGGCTGTACTAAGCGTGGTCGAAATGGTGTTTTCCGCCACCTCTTCTCATGATGCCTGGATAAAAGTTATCGGTATTTTGGAACGAAATGAAGAAAAGGTTAAAAAGGTTGTTACACACCAGTTTGCGTTGGACGATTGGGAGTTGGCTTATGAAAAAATTGCAAACCGGGAAGCAGTGAAAGCGGTGCTGGTAAATGAGCGTATTTAACCACCCCTGATTTATAATGCTACCCAATAAAATCTGTCCCATCTTTGAAAGGGAGGGGAAAACGTGAACAAAAGATTCCTCCTTTTCAAGGAGGGGCAGAATATTTTAAAACCTGTTTTAAAATTATTCAGGGGTGGTTAAGGCTGCACAAATTTATGAGCCCGACTTAAGTTCTACCAGCTACATCGTTGCGTCGCACTCTTTTACCTTTTGTTCAATGGGCAGCAATCCATGTTTTTTAACTTGGCTGGCCCAATAGAATTTGTATAAGTACAAGTGAGTGACACAACGATGATGATTAAGGGAAAACAAGCCGGCTACAAAAAATACCCAGATACTGTTCCAACAACTCGAAGTATAAAACCCTCTACTAATAATTTGAATAAAACAGCCTTAATATTCGGTGCAGGTAAAACAGGACGTGGCTTTGCTGCCCATCTCGCATTTCTTGCAGGATATAATATCATATTGATTGATAAAAACCGCCAATTAGTTAGTGATCTAAAAAAGGCAGGGCAATATGATATACAGGTATTAGACAATGAAGAAAAGAGTGGCACAATAAAATTATCGGGCGTTTATCATATTGATGATGTCTTATGGCAGGATGAATTGGTTAAGACGCGCCTCGTTTTTACATCTGTTTTTGGCAACAATCTCGAAGAGCTTGCTAAGCATCTGGCTATAGCACTGCAAAGAAGGTATTCAGAAAATCCCGACCAACTTCTAACTATTATCACCTGTGAAAACTTAACGAACGCAGCCCATTTTCTTAAGAAAAGGGTACTAAAGAACCTGGGTGAAGAAAAAGAAAAATGGCTGTCACAAAAGGTGGGGTTTTCAGAGTCGATTATATTCAAAACTTGTCTCGAAGCAAGTGCTGATCAATCTCCTTTGACTATACGGGCTCAGAATTTTTTTGAACTTCCTTGTAACGCTGATGAAATTAAAGAAGATCTACAGGTTTATGGATTAAAACCACTGGAGAATTTCAGTAATCAATTAAGGAGGAAAATATATACCTATAACTGTATTAATGCGGTTATTACTTATCTCGGCGCTAAACAAGGATATACCCAATTGTGGCAGGCAGGAAATGATGCAGAAATTCTTCAAACAGCAAGGAAAGCTGCCACCGAAACCTGTCTTGCTCAAATAGCTGAATTTGGTTTTGATCCCGAAGAACAGGCAGAATGGATGGATGCAGCATTTGCAAAATTTGGAGATAAAAACATACCGGATCCAATTGAAAGAAACGGAGCCGACCCGGAGAGAAAACTGGGACGAGACGACAGGTT
>JAQBNO010000116.1 GCA_028288485.1 Segetibacter sp. | reverse complement strand
AGTTCCGGCAGGATGCCTATTACAATTTCCAGAGTTGTATAAACAAGCGAACCTTCTTTTAAATGACCTCCAATCATTTTGCCGTTTCCATCGCTTATCGCTATATGTAAATGTGAGCCTGATCTTGCAAGAGTTCCTGAAAGTGAAACAATTTCAAATTTTCCAGTAATCGTTTCTGCTAAAGGCTTGTTTGCGTACCGGATCGATGCCTGTTCCAGGCTTCCAACACAAGTAATTATACAAGCGGCTTTTATGTTTTGTTCTTTCACATAATTGTCTAATGCAAATTTTACATCGTCGCCGGGTTTTAATCGGAGAGCAACGGCCTTAATGGCCGAAAGGTTTTGTGGGAGAATTCGTTGTATGTCCATTACGATTGAAATTACAGAGACACTTAATATACCTTATTCCCTTTATCTAAAAACCTGCCCCAAAGCCTGTTATATGCATGAACATTCAGCGTCTTCCTGTTTTGCAGATCATACACCTCGTGACCCTGGTTAACCCACTCAAATATGCCGCCGTATAAGTTTCTTACATGCTTATATCCCGCTTTCCTCAGCTTTTCGGTAATGTCTTCACTACGTTTTCCGATAGCACAATAAACCACTATTGCTTTATCTTTTGCAGTCTTAACATGCGAGATATCAAAGTTTTTATAACCTACAAACTCAGCACCAGGCAAATGACTTATAGCATATTCCTCTTCTTCTCTTGCATCAAGAAATACATTTTTGTCGCTTGCCGTTGCTGCTTCACTAACTGTAATTGCAGGAACATCTGCCGACAACATTGATTTTAAAACAAAATCGAATGATTTACTTTTCACCTGCGCACTTGAAGATGCCATAAAAAATGCGGTGCATATTAATGTTATAAATGATTTTATTGTATTTGATTTCACCTTGACTTAAGTTTTTGATTTCATCTTTGCGTTCTTTGCGCTTTACTATTTTCACTACACCAGGTATTATTTTACCATCATATTTTTTTCTGCAGTTAATTCCCTCGCGTCAGCTTCGTTTACTTCGGGCCATTTTCTAACTTTTGTAAAAGGGATTTTCAACAAGTTGCCAACCGTTAATTCATTAGGGTCACTGTATTGAGGAACCCCTGTAACTATTTTATCCTGGGCAACATTAAGGCGAATAGTTTTATGAAGCCTGTCCCAGAAAGAAAAAATTACTGAATAATTACTATCAGTTTCGTCCCTGATAACAGAGTGATGAATGCCGTGCATTCGTGGTGTTACAATAGCCTTGTTCAGCATTTCTTCAACCTTAAAAGGTAGTCGCCAGTTGCTATGATGAAACTGCGTAGCTCCTTCAAAAACAATTTCGTACAACAGTACAGTTAATGGAGTTGCACCCGATAGGAAAACAAACGCTCCTCTATAAAAAACAGAACCAATCAATTCTCCAAAATGAAAACGGATAGCAGTGGTAATATCGAGGTCCGGGTCGCTGTGATGAACTACATGAAAACGCCACAATAACGGAAGCTTATGGTTAATCACGTGCCAAAGGTAGTTCGTGTAATCGAGCAGCAAAAAAGCAACAAAACCTTTAAAAATCGGGTGCGCCTTATATTGGTTGTTCAGCCCAAATCCCATCTTTTGGTTTTTATTCGCCAGCCAGGTCATCACCGGCAAAAACAGGAATCGCAGTAGCGTAAAGGCAGGAAGAGCAACAATTGAATTAATTAAAATTCGCTTCGACCTTTTTTCTACGCGTTTTCGTAATGGCCGCCTTCCTTCTGCAACAAAAAGTGCCATGAATACACATGCAAGGACCGGCGAGCCTTTAAAATCAAAAACACGTTTAATTATACCCATAGAATAGAAGTTGTTACAGTAAGTAAACCGCGATTCTCCTCCTGCATCGGAATGACAAAAACGCAACTGTCATTTGGCAGGCACTGCTGTTCCGCTAAACTTGCGGAAAAGCAATCTGCTGTAGAGAGAGCAAGTTGATAAATAGTATGGGCGTAATATGCCAGGCGACACAAGGCTACAATAACGAAGATCAACCAGCCTTAAAGCGAAAATTTGAAATACACTGCCTTGAAAAGATGCCGTTGAAGCGAGTGACACTTGTCGTGGATCGCTTCATTGACCCGACAGCCAGTGATGCACAAAGAAATATTGCTGGTCCATCCAAAATTACAAAAAAAGGTGTGCAGGTTTTGCCAATTGAAAAGACCGAGAACATAATTTAAATGCAAACGGTTATTCAAGCACGAATTTACTTCTGCCTTCAATTTCTGTCCGCGGGCTATAAACAAAGTCCACATAATCCGCTTCGCCGGCTTTTCCCTCAACAATTGTAGTAGCTCTGCCATATTCACGACCTTTCCTGTCGTAAACCCTGGTCGAAATCTTCCTGTTAACATCTTTATCGAATATAAGGTACACGGTCAAAATATTATCGGTAGCGCCTTTAGACTGGGCAATAAAAAACTTACCGGTTCCAACCCCGAGTTTTTGTAATGCGGGAGAAAGTTCCACCTTGCATCCCAGTGTTTTATCAACACCTTCTTTAACCCCTTTAAAAAATTGCGATGTTCCCCGTCCCAAAGACTTGCCTGTATTATTGATGGTGTTTTTAGCTTTTTCCTTTACGGTTTCGCTATCGCACGACATAAGCAAACCAGGCACAAATACTGTTATGAACAAATACCTTTGAAACTTATACATGCCTATATTTTAAGAAGTGATGAGCCTGAAAGAACGTTGACAACAGGATTAATAAATGCAATAATTGTGCAAGGCTTTTTCATATATTGCACATAGACGTCACCTTCCGGGAGGTGTGAGTCAAATATCTTATCTTTTATCAACCCCGTTTTTATTGCTATCTGGTACTATAAGCAAAAAGTGGTTTGTGTAAATAAAAATATTCCTTTATGAAAGCATTCCTGAAATGGTTCACTTTCGTTGTTGCAATAATGGTCATCATTTATGTGTCGGGCCCCAAACCTGTACGCCCCGAATATAAAACTAACCTGCCTGCAGTTCCTGCAGCCGGTGAAAAACTGGAGGAGTATATAAAAGCCAATGAAGCTGTCCATAAATTAAAATCGGATAATGAAGCGAGGATTGTTTGGGCAAACGATTCGGTCAAACAAAAGACGTCGTACGCTATCGTGTACCTGCATGGTTTTACTGCATCGCAGGGCGAGGGTGAACCTGTTCATCGCAACGTTGCCAAAGCCTTTGGTTGTAATTTATACCTGTCGCGCCTTGCAGAACACGGCATCGACACCATTGATCCCATGATACGACTTACCGCAAACCAATACTGGGAATCTGCAAAGCAAGCGCTGGCGATCGGAAAACAATTAGGGGATAAGGTAATTCTGGTCGGCACTTCAACTGGTGGAACCAACGCCTTGCAGCTCGCAGCAGCATACCCGGCTGAAATTACTGCGCTTGTATTATTAAGTCCTAACATTGCTATTAATAACGATAAGGCATACCTGTTAAATAATCCATGGGGGTTGCAAATAGCGAGATTAGTTACGGGCGCTAATGCTGTAACGGCTAAAGACCAGCGGCCAATCTATAAAAAATACTGGTATCATCAATATCCCTTCGAACCGACTGTAGAACTGGAAGAAATGCTGGAGACGACGATGACATCGGAAACATTCAAAAAGATACAACAGCCCACACTTATGCTCTATTATTATCGCGATAGTATTCACCAGGATAGAGTTGTAAGCGTTCCCGCTATGTTGCAAATGTTCAATCAACTGGCGACACCTGCAGGCAAGAAAATTAAGAAAGCCATGCCCAATACAGGCGATCATGTAATTGGTTCTTACATAAAATCGGGGGATGTTGAAGGGGTTCAACGCGAGATAGAAGCGTTTTTGGAAAGGGTTGTGGGGTTAAAAAAGGCAACGGGATAGGAGAGGGAACCGGGAGAACTTAAGAATAATTTTTATGGTACCGGCAATAGTAATTCCGATGAAGCATCGTTGCCACGCTCGGTTCACAGGCAGTTTTTCATAGCAGCTCGTACCCTGAGCGAAGTGGAAGGGTAACAGGAGATTGCCGAAGGGTCGCACTACGTTCTTCGGCATACCATTGTTAATCTTTTTATAAGTAGTAATTTGCCTGGCAGCAAACAATTTTTACTGTTATTGTAAAAAATCGCATCCTTGATCAACGAGGTGCAAGTGATACAAGTCCTAATAAATGAACCAACATGACGACCAATACCAGGATAAAACTTAACCAGTACTTGTTACTATTTATAGCTACACTCTTTATCGCAACGGTTTTTACCTATTGCGCATCTCGTCGAACTGCGCAGGTGAAGGTGGCTGATCGCAGTAGCCGGCGAATGTTGTTACGTGATGAGGGATTGTCGCAGTTGAGTTATATTGATATTGCTAATCCCGCTACCAATTGGTTTGTTCCGGTACCTGCTGGTCGTGATATTCAGCTAGCAGGAAATGGCCGTGTTTTAATCGGCACAGGAAACGGTTACGAAGAACGTGAAATTGCTACAGGCAATAAAGTGTTCGAGTTGAGTTCTTTCCCGGGTACAATTTCCGCTCGCCGGCTAAGAAATGGTAACACGCTGCTTGCAGGGGTAAACTGGCAGGGAAAACAAGGAATTGTATTAGTTGAAGTAAATGCCGGCGGTAATGTCCACAGCCTCGTTGCCTATCCGGGATTTGATTATGTTCGCCTTATTCGTCAAACGGTATCGGGGACTTTCCTGGTTACTGCTGACGAGTTTGTTTTTGAAGGAAATGCAAAGGGTGAAATTATATGGAGGGCTAAAGTAACCGGCCTTCCAAAACCTCATGCCTGGCAGGCGTTACGTTTAGGTAACGGGCAAACAATTGTGAGCGGCGGCTATGCAAAAAATTTCCAGGTTTTCGCAACTGATGGACGGCTGTTAGATACGATAACCGGCCCTGCCGAAGTGAATCCTAATTTTTACGCTGGTTTTCAAATTCTTGCTAATGGTAATTATGTCGTCACTAACTGGCAGGGTCATGGGCCAAAATTTGGAGCGAGTGGTACACAAGTTCTCGAGTACACCCCAAAAGGACAACTTGCCTGGTCGTGGAAGCAGGATCCGGCAAAGTTTTCTTCCCTTCAGGGTATCGTGGTGCTCGATGGGCTGGATGTAAACCTGTTACACGTAGAAGATGCTAACGGAAGACTCGCCCCTGTTTCAACTGGTCGATAATATACAATAACGTATGAAACTAAACTTTCACTGCAGGGCGGTTCAAGAGTTCAACCTGCAATTAACCTGGGCTAAACAAAGGCGTGTAGAAAATGCTTCATTTAAGATTTACTGATGAACGAAATGGCGTCCTGGCGTATTGGGGTCAAGTTAATTATAACGGTAAGAATGTTAGAAGTTAATACAGATAAAGGTTCCAGGCGGTTTTGATGATTCATATTTTAAAACTGATTTGTTAGCACAAAAGTTAATAAGAAAGCAAATGCCCGCTCCTCAGGCAGAGGGAACGATGGTGAGGTATAGAAGCGGCATTGAGAACACAAAGTACAAGAGTGCGACGCAAGAGAAGCATAATAGTAGTAGCGCTGTCTGGCCCATAAAAATAATCCTTACCTTGACCTGTATGCGCCCCGGTGGGAACGATCGTAAATGGGAGTTACTTTCGCTTGTACCATAATTATATTTTCGAAAATATTCGACGCAGATCTGTTCCGACGCTGCAGTCTTTGTCTACAAATTATACTAATAATAATTCTGCATTAATTATCAGAAGAAGGCACCAACCTGGCAGAAAGATCAGGATTTGCCATATCCTTATCTAAAGGAAACATCGGACGTTGAATTCTTTTATAACCCAGTCGCTCCAGGTTCTGATCGACGCCGCCAAGGGTTAAAGCAAGTAACCAGTCGGCTCTCATTGCATATAGTTCAGGTTCCAAATAACCAATTTTCACTACTACAATATCAGTTTTACGGGGATTGAGGCCGAGCTGGGTAAAGTCTCTTTCCTTGTGGTAAGGCTTACGTTTTTGGGTAACAATAACCTGCACACTTCCAACACGGATAACTGCTTCAACTTCAGCATCCCGATCACCATATTCTATTGATTCAACTTTACCGGCGATAAACAGGGGCGGAGCAAACCGCGCATCTACTTTCGCACCAACATAACCTTTTACGTGCCCGCCAACACCTGCTGCTATAGCACTTTTAATAAGTTCCGGGCCGGGAATAGACGCATAAATAAGAGAAGGACCGTTCTCAGGCTTAAATTCAGGACGGGCAAGTATTTGTGTCAGTGTCCATGTTACATCACCCGCACCACCCGCAGTAGGATTATCTCCGGAGTCGCTTATAAAAAATGGACGTTTGTTGCTGGCAATGGCCTTATCAAGGCATTCAGCTAAGGTGCCGGTTGGCGCTACAAAAGCAAATTCAGACCGGGCGTTCCAAAAACGTTGCGCCAGTTGATTTGCTGTTTGCGTTACCCTCTCTTTATCATCGCCCGTAACCATCACCGCCGCATGATTACGTGGTTCATCCGCCCATGCATATCCTATCCATATAGCGGCATCAATAATGCCGTTTTGAGCAGCGGCAGGCGCAACGGCTTTATATATGCGCTTCCCCGGTTCTATCCGGGTGCTGGTTTTTTCTCCCGGTAATAAAATTGGTATGGAAATATATGCTTTATACGCAGGCTTCCCCTTTCCACTTTTAATCCGTTGAAGGAGGTTTTTTACCGCCCTTTCTTTTGTTTCCATAGCATCTTCGTGCGGTGCCATGCGGTAACAAGTGATGAGGTCAGTATTTTGTGCAAGGCGCCACGAAACGTTTCCATGTAGATCCATTGAAGTTGAAATAATGGTTTTCTTCCCGATCACTTTTCGAATTCTTGTAATGAAATCGCCTTCGGGATCATCGAGTCCAACAACGCTCATTGCACCATGAATGTCAAACCAAAGACCATCGTAGGGTAAGTTTTTTTTGAGGGAGTCGAGTGTTTTGTTCACCAGCGATTCATAAGCTTCCCTCGTAACTGCTCCTCCCGGCAGTGATTTGCCAACTATGGTTGGAATCCATTCTGCCTGGTTACGAAGCGGAGAATCTACTGATAAGAACCGATAAGTGGAAAAAACGGTTGTGCCATATTTTGCATGAAAAGCCTCTTCAGTTGTAAGTGCGGGTGAAAATGTACTCGATTCGATCCCAAGGCCGGCAATGGCAATTCGCGGCTTAGACTTACCTGGCAAATTAAAATTGAGTGCTTGTTCCTTTTTTGAATTTCCTTCCTCGGTATATCTTCCTGCAGTCAACAGAGATACAACCGTGTCATTTTCATTGCTTGTAAAAATGTTTCTACAATTAGCCATGTTCGGCATCTCCACGAACACCACCAGGAAGCATACAAAACTCAGCAAAAAAGAAGTTTTCATATAGATTATAGTTTACCAACAGTGTACTTCAACGACTGTAAATTAGGAATTTATGGACTATAGCCGGAAAAAGAACTTCGGCATGATGTAATAGGTTTTTTAAAATGTCGGAGGAAGATGAGTTGAGCAGGAAATTTTAAACCGCTGCTTTTTATTACTATAAAAACTACATTCGCATTCCCGAATGATAATGTGAAGGTTGAACTGATTTCTATAAAACAACAGGCTTATGTCAGAAAACAATTTAGTTGTATATAAAGTAAAGGCAAATGAATTTGAGTTCAGCTTTACGCAGGAACAAGTGGATGCCATCGACGTGGTACAAAAGTCGCCAACCGCATTTAACCTGTTGAACGACTACAAATCTGTAAATGCTGTAGTGGTTGAAGCCGATCATACAGCAAAAATGCAAACGATAGAAATAGAAGGAGAAAATTTTGAAATACAGATCAAAGATGAACTTGACCAGGTACTCGATAAAATGGGTTTTAGCGCTGTAGTAAGCAAGCAAATAAAAGAGATTAAAGCCCCAATGCCCGGACTGGTACTTGAAATTGCAGTTACAGAAGGACAGCAAGTGCAGGAAGGAGATAAGATCTTAATCCTGGTGGCTATGAAGATGGAAAACAGTATCCTGACATCTACAGATGCAACGATTAAACGCATTGCTGTTAGTGCCGGCCAGGCAGTGGAGAAAGGGCAGGTACTGGTGGAGTTAGAATAGTTTCAGGTTTCACCTTGCAACGTTGCATTTTTACGTTGACAATTTCATGTTTCACCATTTACCATTCAGGATTGACAACATAAAGAGCTTGATATAATGAAAAAGATACTTGTGGCTAACCGGGGCGAAATCGCTTTGCGTATCATGCGGACCATTCGTAAAATGGGGATTCAATGCGTTGCAGTTTTTTCAGAAGCTGACCGCAATTCGCCCCATGTTTTGTTTGCAGACGAAGCTGTATGTTTAGGCGCTCCTGCTTCTGCATCTTCCTATTTGAATGCCGAAAAGATTCTTGCTTATTGTAAAGAATTGGGTGTAGATGGCATTCACCCGGGATATGGTTTTCTTAGTGAGAATGCCGATTTTGCGCAGCAGGTACAGGATGCCGGAATTACTTTTATCGGTCCCGGTCCTGAAGCAATGCGTATCATGGGTTCAAAACTCGCTGCAAAGGAATGTGTAAAGCAATATAACATACCAATGGTGCCGGGTATTGATAAAGCCATTGAAGACATCGCTATTGCAAAAGAAACGGCACGAAAGATTGGTTATCCCATCCTTATTAAAGCATCTGCCGGGGGTGGCGGTAAAGGCATGAGGGTTGTCGAACAGGACGCCGACTTTGAAGAACAAATGCAAAGAGCCATTAGTGAAGCGGAGGCTTCTTTCGGCAACGGGTCTGTTTTTATTGAAAAGTATGTAACCTCACCACGACATGTGGAAATACAGGTGCTTGCCGACAACTATGGAAATACGGTTCATTTGTTCGAGCGGGAGTGTAGTATACAGCGGCGGCATCAAAAAGTAGTGGAAGAGTCTCCGTCGGTTATATTAACGGCTGACATAAGAAAAAAAATGGGAGAAGCTGCTGTGATGGTAGCAAAAGCCTGCGACTATACGAGTACCGGCACGGTTGAATTTTTAATGGATGACGAACTGAATTTTTATTTTCTCGAGATGAATACAAGGTTACAGGTAGAACATCCAGTTACCGAAATGATAACCGGCATTGACCTGGTTGAAGAGCAAATAAAAATTGCAAGGGGAGAAAAGCTAAGTTTTACACAAGATGATATTACCATTAAAGGCCATGCAGTAGAGTTGCGAGTATATGCAGAAGATCCGCTCAATAATTTTTTACCATCTATTGGTACACTTTCGACTTATCGAAAACCGGAAGGTGACGGCGTAAGGGTAGATGATGGGTATGAAGAAGGAATGTCGATCCCCATTTACTACGACCCCATGATTGCTAAACTGGTTACGCATGGTAAGGACAGAACGGAGGCCGTCCAAAAAATGAAAACGGCAATTAAGGACTTTAAAATTGAAGGCCTTTCTACAACATTGCCCTTTGGTACTTTTGTTTTTGAGCATGCTGCTTTTCTTGACGGCAATTTTGATACGCACTTTGTAAAAGATTATTACACGCCAGAGCTGATCAAAGAAAAGCAAAAAGCAAATGCTGAAGCAGCAGCCTTAATAGCGTTAAAGTATTGGTTGGAGCAACAGAAGACTGTGAAAGCGGTGGAACATGAAACTACGAGTTGGAAAAGAAGGCTGTCATAATGATTCGTCATTTGAAAAGGCGGGTATATTTTTATGGACCAAACAGTAATGCTACTATTTACCATCGTTGCGTCGCACACTTGTACTTTATTTTATTTTTCCGGGTAAGAAAACGGCGCGATAAGTTATAAAAACAACAGAAGAAGCTCCAATGACTCCCTCTCCTTTGGAGAGGGGCCGGGGTGACGTCAAAATCTAACCACAAATGAAATCAAAGGTTGACATACTAAGAGAAAAGATCGAAAAGGGTAAACTGGGCGGAGGCAAAGCAAGGATAGACACTCAACATAAGAAAGGAAAACTTACAGCAAGAGAACGCATTAATCTGTTAATGGATCCAGGTTCGTTTGAAGAAATAGGCGCCTTGGTTTTACATCGAACCAAAGACTTTGGTATGGAACACCAGCAGTATTATGGCGACGGCGTCATCACTGGTTATGGTACTGTAAACGGAAGACTGGTGTATGTTTTTGCACAGGACTTTACCGTGTTTGGCGGAGCTCTTTCCGAAACCCACGCCGAGAAAATTTGTAAGATCATGGACATGGCGATGAAAGGCGGAGCTCCCATGATCGGCCTGAATGATTCTGGTGGTGCCAGGATCCAGGAAGGCGTGCGTTCGCTGGGCGGCTACGCCGATATTTTTTATCGAAATGTTCAATCATCAGGAGTAATTCCGCAAATATCTGCTATCATGGGCCCATGTGCCGGCGGCGCTGTATATTCTCCTGCCATGACCGATTTTACCATCATGGTGGAGCATACCAGTTATATGTTTGTGACCGGGCCAAACGTGGTGAAAACAGTAACCCATGAAAAAGTAAGTTCTGAAGAGCTTGGTGGAGCGTCGACTCATTCCACTAAATCGGGTGTTACACATCTTACGGCGGCTAACGACATGGATTGTATAGCGCAGGTAAAAAAGCTGTTAAGCTATATGCCACAAAATTGTGAAGATGGGGTTGTAAAAACGCCTTATACCCTCGCAGACGAAACAAGGAAGGTATTGGAAACTATTATACCTGAAAGCACGAACCAGCCGTACGATATTAAAGCTGTGATCGCCGGCATTTGCGATACAGATTCATTTTTTGAAATTCACCAGTCCTATGCCGAAAATATAGTGGTAGGTTTTGCCCGTTTAGCCGGAAGAAGCATTGGAATAGTTGCCAATCAACCGATGAGCCTGGCCGGTGTATTAGACATCGACAGCTCTAAAAAAGGTGCCCGCTTTACCCGCTTTTGCGATTGTTTTAATATACCATTGCTCGTGTTAGTTGATGTACCAGGTTTCTTGCCGGGAACAGACCAGGAATGGCACGGCATTATTACTAACGGGGCTAAGCTGTTATATGCCTTCAGCGAAGCTACGGTGCCTCGAATAACTGTTATTACCCGTAAAGCATACGGCGGTGCATACGACGTAATGAACTCCAAACATATAGGCGCAGATATGAACTATGCATGGCCCAGCGCAGAAATTGCAGTAATGGGTGCAAAAGGTGCAAGCGAGATCATTTTCAAAAAGGAAATTTCAGAAGCGCAGGACCCGGCAAAAAAATTATTGGAAAAAGAAGCTGAATATGCTGAAAAGTTTGCCACTCCCTACCTCGCGGCTGAAAGAGGGTTTATTGATGAAGTAATTGAACCGAAGGACACTAGAAAAAAACTGATCAAAGCATTTGCTATGTTGGAAAATAAGGTAGTGAAAGGACCAAGAAAGAAACACGGGAATATTCCGCTGTGATACTTTTATATTGTTAACCGGGTAGTTATTTTTTGTTAGCCAGCTCAAGTTGTTGGGGCATCTTTTGTTGTGTCACTCACTTGTACTAATGTTTTTCACAGCATCCCTTAGCTGATTATATTATTCGCATGTTTGTGCCTATAGACACTTTTGCCCCAAAAGATAGTTCAATCGAAGCGTTGCAGATGAACGAAATGCGACGCAACGATGACCGCCCGGAGCTACTTCAGCTTGTACCATAATTATCATTTTAAATTTGTTATAGCAAATCATCCTGGGCCAAACGCTTCTTTAAATAATAGCCAACGATGAAAACAGCAATAGCGGTAAAAGCTAACCCTGCTGCCCAAAACCATTGATTGTTATTGCCTCTAAGATGCAGGGGTTCAGCATTTCCTACAAGAATCAGATTGGCCCAGTAGTAGGGTAACTGCCTGTCTTTATCGGAGTTTTGCACGAAGTACAATTTTGCTTTTTGCAAAGCCTCATCTTTAGAAATGCCTTTTGACAGATACTCATGAAACTTTCGAGAGATCTCGTATATCGTTTGTTCGTCAGCTTGCCATAAAGTGGCGGCAACTGAAGGAATACCGGCAGAAGCAAAGCCTCTTGCCAGGCTTAGAATTCCTTCTCCTTTTGCATTTCTTCCCACTATAGTTTGACAGGCACTTAATACAACAAGTTTTGTTGCTGCATGGTGAAGTAATTGTAATTCGGATAAGGATATTACAGAGTCGTTCATGTAAAGCACCGGTTCAGGATTGGTAGTGTCTGCAAGGGCATGTGAAAATACATTTACAACAGTATATCGGGAAGCTTTATCCAGGAAATTATTGCGGGTAGCATTGCTTCGTGTTAATAATAATTTGTTCGTATAATAACTTGCCGATCGCTCAAGGGCAGCACCAGAAGGCTTTAAATCGGCAATGTCGGCGTATGACTTAAAAGAAACCGGCGCAAAGCCAATGAAGTCTCCCTTTGCCTCGTGCAGATCATAGTCTTTCATTAAAAACCGTGCAGAGTAGGCATAACTAAAAACATAATTTTTAATAAGAAAATCCTTTCCGGTTGCATCAATGCATAATGCTTCGAATGGTATCACGAAATTGTCAGGACAAATAATCACCCTGCCAGCCGGAATGTTGAGAGGTTGAAATAAAAGTTTATAAAGTTGATATGACGCTGAAGCAAAGTCAGGGTATTGATTATTTAAAGTTGACCTATTGGAACAGATGCGCAGAAAGTCTACAAACATCCTGCTACTGAAATCATTTTTTAAAAGCCTGGTCATTTTCGTCTCCGCAGCTGTTATGCTGATAATATAAGCTATTGTGTCGTTGATAAAATAGTGAACAAAAGCTTGTTTATTTTTCTCGAGGTACTTTTTTAATTCCTTAGTAGTAGCAACCTCGTCCGCATATTTATACTGGTAGTATAGCGGATATTTCTTCTCCAGTGATTTTATATAATGTTCGAGATCTGCTTTGGCCTGCGCAACCTTTGATAGTTGTGTTTCGTACCCGGTTTCGTTACTGTTTAATAAAGCCAGTTTCTGCTGCTCCGACACTGATACTATTTTAAAACCCTGCTCTATTGCAGCTTCTGCCGGCGGTAAATTTGCAGATGCACCCAGTTCGTTTAGCTTATCGTTGAGTAAGACAGCGCGGCTTTTTTCCATAAAGTAAAAAGCCAGTTCAACATTATTAGCTAAATAACAAGCTTCCATTGCATGGGTGAAAAATTCTCTTGTTTTGTTGCGCCAATAGAGTTTGCTTTGTTCGCCTGATTGTTCGTGACGTGTTTTGGTTATAAGGGTGTCTGTCACTAACGTTGTTTGCAGGCACGCCGATAAATATTTTTTATCTCCCGTATTTTTATATTGATGTAATAGTAATTCTGTTTTATTTCCAAGAATAAAGAGTGCCAGTTCTTTATTGCCAACAGCGCTTAATTTGCCTGCTGTAGGATTACTGAAAATGTTGTTGTCAGCAGTCACGTTAAGATCTTTGAAAGCTGCTGTGCAATAGAACTCTGCTTCTTTAAATTGCTGTTGCCGGAAGCTGCATTGTTCCAGGTTAAGGTGAGCCTTGGCGAGCCGCTCAAAATCATTCACCCGTACCGCATAAGTTATTGCCTTGTTATAGCAATCCCTGGCTCCTGAATAAGCACGAAGATCATTAAGAAGGAAGTTGCCAAAATCGGTATAATCATCTGCAACCTGGCTATAGTCTTCTGTCTTGATCCGCTCCTTTATTGCTTGTTTATATAATTCCATCGCCTTTCGAAACTCTCTTCTTTTGATATGTATATCGGCCTTATACAAAGTGCTGTTGATTACTTCTGTTCGATTATCAAATAGCTTTGCAAGCAAACCTGCCTCGGTCGCATCCTTTTCTGCTTCTTCGATGAAGCCTTTGAGTATGTTTGACTGTGCTCTTTGATTGAAGAGACGAGGTAATATAACAGAATCTTTATCGGTCCTCGCTTTTACTATGGCAACATCAATTTCTTGCACAGCTCCTTCATAATCTCCGGTAACGTATAACATTTGTGCTTTATCAAGCATCAGTGATACTTCTTTAATGAGGGGAACATAATGTTGTTTTCTAAGTATTATAGCGCTATCAAAATAGGTAATTGCCGAACGGTACATGTGCAGGCTTTGGTAATACTTTGCGAGGTTCGTATAGCTGTTTATACAGAAAGTAATAGAATTGTCTTTTTTGCCAGCCCTGTTAATCTTGATTGCAGCAAGCGTAAAGTTGATAGAACCCTTTGTCGCTACTTCATTATTTAATAAATATTCGAACAGGCCTATTCGATGTAAAATTCTTGCGTACACCGAATCGGCTCGCAGTTTATGATCTTCGAATTGTTTTTTAAGCCAAAGTACCTCATTTAATTTCTGCTGAGTTGAAAGGGAAGTATCTTTTTCAATGCTCATAAGTTGATTCCAAACCGCTGTATTTGACCCGTATTGCCCAAAGGCAAAAAAGCAATAAGCCCAGGTAACGATACCCAGGCTTATTGTAACGATATAACGTAATGCAGAGTTATCCATAAAGATGTAAATACTTAAGTCTTTATTTAAAACGCCATCGGGCACTTACTGGTGGACGAATGCGACGGCAGCAAGCCGGGCCAATGGGCAAACTATGTATTATTAAAATACTGCAGCATGGTTCTTTAACGGGCCTATTTAATTACGTATTTTCCATTCTTCGTCTTGTCTTCCAGGCCGTTTGCCTTCTTAACAATTGAGGAGCCGACTGCATTCCAAATATCCTTCCTGGTATAGCTCCCGGTATTCAGAACTGCCTTTATTAATTCATAATTTGCTGCAAGCTTTCCGGTTATAATGGGTGTGGCAAAAGAAGAACCTTCGGCCGTTGCTGAACTAATAAAACGGGGATTATAAAAAACATACCGGAGCGCAGGTGGCATGGTCCCTAGTATAGCATCAGCATTCACACCTATGTCTACAACATCTGGTGAGAAGTTTTGAAAAGGACTGACAGTTCCGGAAGGTGCATCAACAGTAGTAACGGCTAATACATTGGGAAATGCAGGGTCCCTGGCAAGGGATGCAGGATAAAAAGAAACCTGGTCAAGATTACGAAGATTTGAAGGATATGGAAGTAAGTGCTCGTCGAATGTCTTCAGTTCATTTACGTCATCCTTATTCCCTGCTGATGCAACCAGTAGAATCTTATTATCAGTCAGGTAGTATTTAGTGAATGCACGCAAAAGAAGCACGTTCGGATCTCGTGTGTATTGGGGAGAGAGTTGAAGTCGTGGCAAATAAAAACCAAAGCTGGCATTAATGATATGAACACCTCTTTCTTTGGCATAAGCAAATGCGCAAAGTATTGTAAATAAATTACTGATTCCATTCTTGTCGTGAGTCTTTACCGGTAAAATTTCCACCTGATTTTTTCCATATTTAACTACCTGGTCTGTAACAAACCGTGTTACCGTACTTCCATGCTTCATTGCATTATCATCACCAAAGTAACGGTTATGACTAAAAAAGTTGTAGCCTGCATCTCCGTTGGGTGTGCAGGAGGGATTAATAGAATTAAAGACAAACCTTTTCAATTCAAATGTATCTACTCCAGTGTCGAGAACGGCCACCTTAACGATTTTTGTAGAAGGTATAACCAGGGGTAAAGGTTTTACAGCAGAAAAATTTTTACTATTGGGGTTACTATAGCTAACTTCAAAATTACGGCTATAATAAACAGGGCCGTCCTCCCCTGAAGTGGGTGTAGGTGGAGAACCCGATCTGCCACCGGTAGCTGTATTTCCCTGTATATATGTTGTAAGGCCCGGTCCTTTAAGGAGCAGTAAAGACCCGTCGCAGCTTTGACAGCTTTCTGATGCAATTTCCGCCCCGCCCGCTAGCTTTTTTACCTTATCAACCCAACGCGACAAGTCTTCCTTTGTCCTGCCGGGTTTTAGCCAAACAAGTAATTCAGGCGATTTAGAAGCTATTAAATAACTGTGTGCTGCAAGACTTTCACTTTTTAAAAGTTGATCATCAGCGGTATCAAACACATTTTTCTTACATCCGGGATTAATTACAATTGCAAATAATAAAATGAATGCGGCCATTAAAGGGAGACCCGCGCTTTTTTTGACCTTTGTATCTTCCATAAAAAATAAGTTTAAATATAAAATAAACAGCCCCTCAACTATTCGTGGATTTACCATTTTTCCAACCACTCTTTTGCCTGGTTGCTTCCTTCTTCTCTATTGTTTACCACCTGTTGCAGCAACTGTTTAGCCTGTTCTTTATCGCCCTTTTCGTCGCGCTTAAGTAGCGTGACTGCTTTTAAAAACATCCCCGGGTTGCTGTACAAACCTTTCATTTCAGCTAATTCGGTAAAGTACCTTAAAGCTTTATCGTAATTTCCTGTTGCTAGGGAAACATGTCCCATATATTTTAATGCATCACTTTGTACGGGGTGGGCCTTGTACACGCCTTCAAATAATAGTAAAGCTGTTTTATAATCCTTATTGTTATAGGCTTCAATGCCTTTCTCAAGACTGTCTTTAGAAGCATTCATCGCTTGGCTAAGCTGCATCAGATGCTCCTGGATATATTTGTTGGCCAATTGTTGAGGCGACCGGGAGCTAAAAAGAAAATATCCTGTAACAAAAAGAATTAAACAGGCAGCAGCAGCATAGGGCAACCATTTGCCTATAGTAAATTGCCTGAATGAAGCACGACCGTTATTTTCCTTGTCCTTTTCATACTTTGCCCACTCTTCCTTTTTTTGCTCCAATAACTTTTGTCGGGCAGCTTCTCTTGAAAGAATATAAAAAGCAACATCTTTTGAAAAGGCTTCATCTGCAACACATCGTTCTTCAAATTGCTTCTTTTCAGAATCTTCCAGTTCTTTATTGAAGTATGCTTCTATATATTCCTGCTCATTATTCATGGTTGTTGTATAAACTTTTTAATTTTTCACGACAACGTAATCTTGTTGTTTTCACTACTGCCGCGTTGTTATAGTCGAATCGTTCTGCAATCTGCTTATCGTTGTAGCCATCTTCATACAGCAGCAAAATCTCTTTGCACCTTTGGCCTATTGTTTCCAGGCCTTGTTTTATGGCCAGCATTTTTTCGTTGTCAATTAGTCTTTCAACTGCATTTTTTGCAGCATCGGGAAGGTGACTTAATAGTTCGGCTGCTAACGTTGATTGATTTACCTTCTCTTTATTGTTCGTAATTTTTCTTACAAGGTCAACACATTTGTTCCTGAAAATCTGGAACAGGTAGGTTTTTATGGAAGCGCTCTTGTCAAATTTTCCGGTTCCTATATTGTGGATGGCTGATAACACGGCATCACTGTAGGCACTAAAACTATCTTCACCAGAAAGCTTGTACTTGCTACAGCCCTCTTTGATGAAGTATTTATACTGTAAATAAAATTCATTTTCAAAATACGTCCGATGCTGGTTGTTAATGCTTAAACCATTAATCATCAAATCATCGTTCATATTTTTAAAAGTTATTATACAACCAATTTACCTATAATAAAAGTGGTTTGCAAGATGGCATGTATACTATTATTTAAAAGGGCGAAATGCGCTGGAAGGCAAGCCAGGCTGGCTACTAAATGGGAACCAAACAATAAAACACTTTTCATTCCTTTTCAATTGACTTCGAACAATTTTACCCCTACTATTCGCCCCATTATAATGTGTTTGCCAGCATGAAGCTTTCACAATAAGGAGAGTAGAAATGCCTCGAAAATGTTGGTGAGAAAAAAGATTAAAAAGTTTTTATTCTTTTTTGTTTCCATGCATTTCCAAAATGCGAATAATAGAGTAGGAGGCAGTTTGCCCGCTTATGTTTCACCAGCAATACAAGTCTCCACGGGAAGTGTAAGAGGCCCATTAAAATTCTTCAACTTATTTGTAGGCTAATTCTTTGGGACGAGCATTTTCATTCTGTTACTCATTGTTGTGTCACTCACTTGTGCTTGTAACATTTCAGGCAGCAAAAGCAAATAAGTCGGACACAGCATTATTAATAGCGGCTATCGAAGGGTTTAGAAAGCAAGTTGTAAGACCAATACCGGCGGGTTTACCATCACAAATTTTTAAGAAAATATACCAGGGAATCTTGTGTTCAACACGCTTTCTCTTAATGATATTGATTGCGCAACAATTGCGAGAGATTATCCTGTTGCCTCAAAGAAAAAGAACAGGACGTTGCTGTACGACATATAGCACTGGCAGCAAATACAGTCGGGGTGTTGTAAACACCACTTGTAAACCGTGAGTTCCGGGGAGCACGTTAAAGGCCGGGCGCTGAACCCCATCCACGGCGAGAGACAGGGTGGGAATAAACTAACAAACGTAATTTTTTAAAATTTTATTTATGAAACAGGTAACATTAAAACTATTCATTGCAGCATTTATAACTATTTGTATGATAGTAAGCTGTCAGAAGCAATCAGAAGTGCAACATGACTTTGGCGGTAATAACCAACTTAGACAAACAGAAGCACTAAAGCAATCGCTGGATAAGGGCGCACAAGGAAGTTCTACTTGTCTTTCTTGTGATACAAGTTCTAAGACTTATGACCTTATCAATACAATTAAGGCCTTTCCATTTAAGTCGGGACTGAACGTAGTAAGCGATCTTGGCAATGGCTACAAAGTTGTCGCAAATATCAGGGACGGTAAAACTATACAGTGGACCTTACAAGGCAAATCAGGTGAAACTTACTTACCTCAATCCACCCAAAAAATGGGCCGGGTGATTATTATAATTGGAAGGCCAGGAGATGTCGTAAGGCTTTGTTGGACAACCTCCTCTGGTCGTAGAATTTGTGTCGTAGTTGTATTGTGATTTTGCAAGGTGCTCTTACTCAAATGAATGAAGGCTAAAACAGCTGTGAGAAAAATCTCCTTAAAGCTTTACTGTACAAGTGTGCGACGCAACCAAGGCTGAGTGAGGTTATTATGAGGGCTACAAAAGAAAAGATCAAACAATAGTATTCTTCACCCGAAATTGTAGGAACATATCACCTGTTCCTACAATTTTTAATTTCTTCAGGTATAACTCTTTTAAGCATCAAACTTATTTTTATAAAAAAGCAACTTTTAATAACATTTTTTTTGGAGGTTTAGCGTACCAGTTATTGTACAGGCAGCACCTTCACCTGTTCGTACAATTAATTGGTTGTTTTGTAACTACCCGTCGTATTAGTTTCTGTTGCAATTACAATTGATATTTTTTTGTATAGATACTATACAGCAAGTTTTACAATAACCCGGAAAGATCTGAACCAATATTGAGAACAGTACAAACAGGATCAGCCTGAATTGAACCTGTTCTGAATAAAACCGCAGGTACTTGTCCCACAAGCTTTAAAGTATCTCCTTCCCGATGAAGGGCTGTGCCTTCAGGTAAACCGATAATCGTGGCTTTTGGATTAAGTTTCAGGTACTCCATTAATCGCTCGTCGCGGCTTTCACCGTTATGTCCTTCAGCCTTTATATTTAGGTAATGCGGGTTAATTTGAAAAGGAAAAAAGCCCAGCGCTTTAAAGCTTTTTGGCTCTATGATAGGCATGTCATTAGTGGTACCAATAGTAAGTCCGGCGATGTTTGAACCGGCGCTCCAACCGATATAAGGTGTTCCTGAATTTACCAACTTGCTGATTACATCTATTAACGAGAATTGATATAAATCGTGTAGCAATTTAAAGGTATTTCCTCCGCCAACCATAATCACGTCTGCCTGTTCAACGGTAGCGTGAGCATTTGCCGGTTTCACCACATGCATTTTATATGGTAATTCAGCAAGTCCTTCCTTCACTTTAGCTAGATAGCCATTGTAGTCGTTATCAGCATCGGCAAAGGGAATGAAGGCGATATTAAGGACTTTGTCGCCAAGGAAATTTTTAATAAGAGGGGCGGCAATTTCAAGATAACCAGAACTACCTACCCGGGAACTGCTGAATGCTAAAACACGTAATGAAGACATAAGAACTACAGATTAGACCTGCAAAAGTAACCGGAATATTTAATCCGGCTGTTGAAACAGCTATCATTGGAGTAAGCACTACACTCCATCTGCTTACTCGCCCGAAAATAAAAAGCTGCAGGGCCCTTTAAAAAACAAAGTGATGGAACAGTAGACTAAAACAACCGGCTGCTTCTATCTGCCAGTTGCACCTCATTACTCGCTTCGATAATCTTTAATGCATTGCTGACAGGCCGGGTTAAAATGTTGTTTAAGCCTACTATCACTGCATCTACCTTATCCTCTATAATATATTTATGCAAAGCCTTTTTCCGGTGAACGGACCAGGTGTAAATTTTCGAAAACGGCCCGGTTGTATCCCTAATAGGTGCGGCTTCCTGCATCGAAATATGAAATTCAGTGTTCAGGGGAATTAGCGTAATTCCGTTGCCATACCAGCATTGTGTAGCACCAATCTCCCTGAAGAATTCTGCCACTTTTATCGGGTCATCTTCTTCATCTATAGCGATTCCTTCATTTTCGGTTAGCAGTGGAACAATGGCTGTAAAAATAGGAGCCTTATCGAGTTTGGCAGTGGAATATATATGAGGCAAGCCCGCTGGAAGATGGGTATTAATTATATCACGAACGCCTGCAATCGGTTCGGCCGACTTTATATCGAAAATGATTACAGCCAACTGCCGTCGAAATTTTTTCTCCGCTTTTCCAACATGCGTCAGCCATTCTACTAAATCAGCTTTCTCAGAGCCGTCATGGCTAATCCACCATTTGCTTTGTTCATCCGCCCAAAGATCACATTCCATCCCATTTACTTTTTGCCTGAAGGCCTTATTAATTTTAGCCATATCGTTGCAACCATGGGCAATAAGATAAAAACTTCTGCAAACGTTTGCGGGAATTGTTGGATTCAATGATGTTAATTTAATATTGACCGAACGTAATCAAAAATGAAACCACGATAGGGAAATATGCATAGTTCCGGCCTCGGACAAAGACCACAAATAGAGAGGAAATAAAGACGAAGACTTACAACAGCCAATGCCGGTCATCGCTTAGCAAAGATCATCAACTACGAACACGAACTTACTACCTATTTTCTCAAAGCCTCTATCCCCGGTTTAATAAAAGCGCTATAGTTTTTAAGTATATCGCAGATACGGGGAAGTAATTAGCTTTTATAGAAAGGCTGATTTAAAATATATAGTTGCAGTGTGCGACGCAACCGGGGTTGAACGTGGTTGTACAGGTGGCAACATAAAAATACCCGGGTATTATTTAAAAAGATAGTTGAATTACTGGCCGGTCAAAATTTATTAGCACCTTTAGAATAAATTTGTACAGATGATGTTGCCTGCCCGCCGCCCGTCGTATTTATCACTCCTTTTATGCGTAATATTTTCTGCTGCTTTTGCGCAAACTACTCCTTATAAAGGTGGTTCGGGTCAATTTAAAAAGCTGGTTTGGTCAGACGAATTTAATTACAACGGGCTGCCGGACAATAGTAAGTGGGATTATGAAAAAGGGTATGCCAGGAATAAAGAATTACAATACTATACGGTTGCACGAAACGAAAATGCGACGGTCACAAACGGGTATTTAACGATTACAGCAAAAAATGATTCGTTAGCGGCGGGTAGTAAGGTTTACCCGATCACGTCGGCAAGCCTGACGACGAAAGGCAAAAAAGACTGGACGTATGGGCGCAATGAAGTTAGAGCAAAGATACCATCAAGTTTAGGCACATGGCCGGCAATATGGATGTTGGGCACTGATATTAAATCTGAAGGATGGCCGGCAGCCGGCGAGATCGACATACTTGAACACGTTGGTTTTGCGCCCGATACTGTACACTTTAATGTTCATACCGCTAAGTATAATCATGTTAAGAAGACGAATAGGGGTGTGCCGATTCCTTACCCTGCACCTCACAATAATTTTCACGTTTATGGCATCGAATGGTTTAAAGACCATATCGATTGGTATATGGACGATAATAAAGTCTTTACTTTTAATAACGAGGGAGAAGGCGCAGCAAGCTGGCCATTCGATAAGCCGCAATACCTTATACTAAATCTTGCTTTTGGAGGTGCATGGGGAGGTGCAAGAGGTGCGGATCTTTCTTCGCTGCCCCAAAAATTTTTGGTAGATTATGTAAGAGTATATCAATAGAGTATATACTTTTTATGGTCACTATTCCATACTTTGCCTAAACTTTTATTCCCATTTGGTTGATTATCTTAAAAAGTGATAACGGCATGTTCTCTTTATTTTGCCGACATTCCTGGTTTTGGTTATCAATGGAATTAATATATTTAATAAAAGAAAACAGTTAATCGATTCTACGGTCAAATACTGCTTATGCCTACATACCTCTTTTCTTTTTTGCTTTTTTTGTCGTTACAGCTCTCTGCGCAAAAAGCGACCTATGATATCTGTATTTATGGGGGTACTGCTGCCGGTGTCATTGCTGCTTATACGGGAAAGATGATGGGCAAATCGGTTTTGTTAATTGAACCTACAAAACACCTGGGAGGTTTAACCACCGGCGGATTAGGCTTTACAGATATTGGGAATAAATACGCCATCTCCGGTTTGTCTCTTGACTTTTACCGCAGGATCGGCAAACATTACGGCAAGTTTGAACAATGGATCTTTGAACCAAGTGTTGCTGAAAATCTTTTGCTCGATTATATTAAACGTTCCGGTGCACCTGTTTTGTATGATCACCGCATCGTATCTGCAAAAAAAGAACAGGGATTTATAAAGAGTATTGTTATTGAAAATTCCTCGAACCCTGCAACTGCTACTAATAAAAATATCAGTGCTACAATGTTTATCGACTGTTCATATGAAGGCGATTTAATGGCAAGGGCCGGGGTATCATATACTGTAGGCAGGGAAGACAATTCGCTATACAAAGAAACATACAATGGTGTTCAGATCGAAGAAACGCACCAGTTTCCGAACGGCGTAGATCCTTATAAAACTCCGGGTGATCCTTCAAGTGGATTGTTGTGGGGGATCAGTTCTGAAGCATTAGCCCCGGAAGGTACAGGGGATAAAAAGGTGCAGACCTATAATTTACGCGTATGCCTGACTAACAAAAAAGAAAATAGCATTCCCATTACAAAACCTGCAAATTACCACCCGTCAATGTATGAACTATTGGTGCGGTACATCGATAAGAAAAAGCCTGTTAACCTGCATGACCGGGTGTTGAAAATTGACCTGATGCCCAACGGTAAAACAGACATCAATAACAATGGCCCATTCTCGACCGACATGATCGGGATGAATTACGATTATCCCGATGGCGATTATAATACAAGAAGAAAGATCAGCAAACAACATGAAGATTATGTAAAAGGCTTATTCTATTTTATTGGCCATGACGAACGTATTCCCCAACACCTGAGAAATGAAATGCTGCAATGGGGGTATCCAAAAGATGAGTACACCGACAATGATCATTTTACTCCGCAAATGTATGTACGTGAGGCAAGAAGAATGGTAGGAGCTTATGTAATGACACAGAACAATTGCGAGGGTAGAGAAGTAGTGCACGATGGAATAGGCATGGCAGCTTATACCATGGACTCGCACAATTGTCAACGGGTGGTAGTGAATGGTATGGTGAAGAACGAAGGTGATGTACAGAAAGGAGGGTTTGGTCCATACCCAATTGCATACCGCTCATTGACGCCGAAAACTGAGGAATGCAAAAATTTGTTTGTTCCTGTTTGTTTATCTGCAAGTCATATTGCTTATGGCTCCATTCGTATGGAACCGGTGTTTATGGCGCTTGCCCAGTCATCAGCAGTTGCTGCTTCTCTTGCAATTGATACAAAGATACCAGTGCAGGAAGTGGATGTAAAGAAGGTGCAGCAATTGCTGAAAGAAAACCCACTGGTCGATGGGAGTGAACCCGAGGTTTTGGTAGACAACGACAATGCGGCAAAGGTGGTGGTCCACGGTAACTGGAAGAAGGAAAAGTCTGGTAGTTTTGGTCCGTCGAGGTTTAGCAGTAGCGCCGGCGATACAAGTACGGGCTTTGTTCAATTTAATCCTGTAATCAATAAAAGCGGGAAGTACACGATTTATACTTATTACATAAAAAACGATAACACTGCAACGGAAACGAGAATAATTATCAATGATGGTAATAAGTTAAACGAGGTTAAGGTTGAAAAAAAATCGGTAATCATTTCAGGGCAAACATCAGGGTCGTGGATTTCTTTAGGCACGTTTCAAATTAAAAAAGATCAAAGGCCGCATGTTAGAATAATGACCGATGCAGGGGAAGGCATAGTGAATGCAGACGCGGTTTTATTTGTGCCGGCGAAATGAGGGCGGTTTCTGAATGTGTCAATCTAAAATAGATGCCATATGCGAAAGGTTATTTTAAATGTTGCGGTTACTTTAGATGGTTTTATTGAGGGCCCCAATGGGGAATATGACTGGTGTTTTACCGACGACGATTATGGAATGAACGAGTTTCTTGCTGCAACTGATGCTATCTTTTTTGGAAGAAAAAGCTACGAGCTATGGGCCGCTTCTTTCTCTCACATGTGGAACGATAAGAAGCATTATGTATTTAGTAATACGTTGCAAACTCTACAAACAAATGCAACATTAATAAATGGTGATATAGAAAAGAAGGTCCTTGAAATCAGGAATGAGGAAGGGAAAGACATCTGGTTATTTGGCGGTGCAAGCCTCACTACATCTCTTTTAAATGCCGGGATGGTTGATGAATTTCTTTTAGCCATCCATCCTGTTATCCTTGGCTCGGGTAAAGCGTTATTTAATGGAGTTGACAAAAGAAACTGGTTGAAGCTAACCGAATGCAAAACGTTTGACAACGGGTTGATGCAGAACAGGTACAGTATTGCCCGGTAAAATAAATAGCACCAACATTTATAATTTCAAAAATTGCGGCCAGGCAAATACATTTATATGAAGACAAAAACTTTTATTTTCCTTTTTCTCACAGGTTTTGGCCTGTTGTTCCTGGCAGCAAAAGTTCCTGGACCGGAACATGATCCTGTCTCCGTTTCTTCGGCTGTCGCTGTAAAAAGATATTTATATGTAGCAGTTCCCGGAATTCGTGATTACCTGGGATATGGCGGTCATGGCATCCTCGTTTTTGATATCGATAACAACCATCGTTTTGTAAAACGAATTCCTACAGGCGGGCTTCACCCCGATAAAACCCCTTCCAATGTAAAAGGCATCGCAGTAAGCCTGTCACTCAACAGCATTTATGTTAGTACGCTCGAATCGTTGCAACGTATAGACCTGGCAACTGAAAAAGTAGTATGGGAGAAGCCTTTTGAAGGCGGATGTGACCGTATGGCTATTTCCCCCGATGGTAAAATTATGTACCTGCCTTCCCTGGAAAAAGGCTTTTGGAATGTAGTGGATTGCAATACCGGCGATATCATTAAAAAAATCACCGTCTTCAAGAGAGCGCATAATACTATTTACGGTCCTTCAGGCAATCATGTTTACCTCGATGATATCGCATCGCCATGGTTGTATATCTCCGATCCTACAACTCACACGCTGGTTAACAAAGTCGGTCCTTTTGGAAACTCCATTCGCCCGTTTACCATCAATGGTAAAGAGACCCTCGTGTATGCCACTGTTGACAGCCTTCTAGGCTTTGAGGTAGGGGATCTTACAACAGGCAAAAAACTGGCGCGGATCGAGGTGGAAGGATGGAATATGGGCCCGGTACGACGACATGGAAATCCAAGTCACGGCATCGGTCTAACCCCCGACGAGAAAGAGTTATGGGTTGCCGACGGGCATAATATGCGGGTTCATGTGTTTAGTGCCAACAAGCCGTACCAGCAGCTTACAACTATTCCTGTTCAGGACATGCCGGGATGGATAACTTTTAGCATAGATGGCAAATTCGTATATCCGTCGAGCGGCGAAGTGATTGATGTAAAAACGCGTAAAATAATAACAACACTGCAGGATGAGTTTCATAACAATGTAGCCAGCGAAAAAATGCTGGAAATAGATTTTTCCGGCAACAAACCTGTAAAGGCAAACGACCAGTTTGGTATTGGCGCCATCAGGTAGTAATGCACGCAGAATAAGTGATGGTAAAATGCAGCTACCTAATAAAATAAGAGGACTTTTTTGTACCAGGCATAAGTAATACTATGATACTTCCGTTGCGTCGCACACTTGTACTTCGCAATTCTATTCCCCAAGTAAGGGCTGATTTTCAAATTTTCGTTTTCACCTAAATAGTGGTCGTTATTACCAGCCTTGCGTAGTTTGCCGAAGCAACCCCCGGTTCATTTATCAACCTGCTCTTAGTTCATGCAGACTGCTTTTCCATCAGGTTAGCGGAAACTGGCAGGGCCCGGCAATGTCAGTTGTGTTTTTGTCATTCCCACCCGGGAGGAATCCCAATTGGGGAACGCGTTAAAAAAAGGAGAGCGGTACACAGTTGCCGTTGCCGGTAATTGGAAAGATGTACAGGGTTTACCTTTACAGCAACCGTATACCAAACCATTTGTAGTTGTTGTACGCGACCGTCTTTCTCCTGGTTATGAAAAATGGGTGTTCAATCTTCCACATCCAAAAACTAAGCGGCCGCTTAAAATTAATTTTGGTGAATCGCCGGATTACTTTCTTTTGGAGGAAACCATCCGAATTGTTGATAAAAATAATGATCCTATAAACGGCAGTATCCAGGTTATTGATCAAGAAAGCAAGCTTCAATTTCACCGGGATGAGCAATGGCAACCTGGCCATTACCGCGTGCAGCCAGAAGCGATCCTGGAAAATTTGGCAGCCAACAACCTCAACAGGGTTTTTGACCGTGATATAACGGTGAAGCATCTTAGGTCCAATAAAAGCGTGTTTGAAAGGAACTTTGAAATAAAAAATTAGCAGTAACCGAATTTTTTAAAAAAGCTTCAGGCCGTAATATCCAATCAGCGTAAATGAAACGCAGCGAGTGATGACACCAATGCAACACCAGGTGATTAGTTTTTGTAACGGAGCCTTAAATCCTATGCCTACGGCCAGGCTTATCGGTGCACCTACAGTCATTGTTCCTAAAAAACCTAGCCCTACAATTCCGTACTTGTTCCACAACCTGTAAACAAGACTCGTTTGCGGTTTTGCTTCTTTCGGCGACTTATTTTTAGAGATGAAATGCCTGATTTTATCACCCAGGAAAGCGGCTACAAACACGCCTAATATCCCTCCGAGTACACTTGCAGTACATATTAACCACGGAGATAACCCAAAAGCAAAACCAGCTGGAATTGCTGCGTATATTTCGAAACTGGCTAAAAAAACTACTGTAAGGATCTTTAAAATCATATTTTCAATTTTTGGAAAACGGGCTGCGAAGCTACGTGAATAGGTAAAATTTCCTTTGTTAAACTACGCTAGTGCTCCGTTCCGGTTTTAAACGGTTGGGTTTGTAAATCAATGGATGTTAAGGCAGATAGTGCGAGTTTAATCCTGTACTACCTGGAAGGAAACAAGTTGGATAGCCTGGTAAACGACACGTTGATTGTCTTCAACTGCAGGTTCCCATTTAGGCCCATTTTTAATAATTTTAACCGCCTCTTTTGCACAACGACTACATGCTGCCGGAACTTCTATTGCATTTACATTACTAATGCTTCCTTCTTTATCTACTACAAATTGAACCTTTACTGTATAAATGCCTGGCTTAGCTTTAGATTTTACCGCAACATCGCCATTAAGATTTTGTTCAAGATACGCTTTCCAGCCGGGTAAGCCACCAGGAAATATGGCTTCCCTTTCCACTATATAACCGGGTATTTCCTTACCGTTCTCATCCCACCCGTGTTGTTCGCTTCCGTTGACAGTATAAATAATGTGCGCCTTCTTCTTGCCGCTTTCATAAAAATAGTCCGCCGTTTTACTTTTGCCTTGGTCATAAACTGCAGTGCTTTTTAATGTTCCGTTTTCGCGATACCAATTAAAAGTTCCATGTCCGGTTTTGCAGTCCTTGTCAACATACGTTGCTTCCATTTGAAGCCTGTTGCCTTTTACCCGGTAGTCGTTCCTGCTCCAAAGGTTGTCTTTCTTATAAACCATCCCATAATAATAAGCTGTGTCTTTGTCGCATTCGCCCCAGCCCTTATTAAAATAAAGGTAAGTTGTGTCTGCTTGCGAAAATGCCGGCAGCGTATAGGCAAACATTAATAACGACAGCATTAGTAAATGTCTCATTCTTAAGAAACGTTTTTCGTTGATTTATTATTTCAATAATATCCGGTTGGCAGGAAAGAATACTATTTTATTGTTAATAATCCGGCTGGAATGTCGTTCAAGCAGCACTGGTAAAACTTTGTGGTAAGCAGGATAGATGTGGTTGTGGTTGAATAAATTGGTCGTAAAGCCAATAAACTATTGCCGAGATTTACCGGGGTTCAAAAAACTACTGTATGATCTTTCATGACGCACTCCGGTAGATAATTATTGGCCTGGTCTTAGTCACCCTTGTGGACCCTATTGGTTCAATTGCCTCAAGAAGACTTAACTTCAATTATAATTGGCTGGCGCCACTTTCTCTAATTATATATACAAGTATTGGCTATTTTGCTTCTAAAAACCATGGAGTCAATACCGTTTTGGTTGAATCTTTTTTAATTGGTATTTATGACGTTACTTCTGAAACTGTGAATTGTTTTAAAAGCAAATAGCCACATGAACGAAGAAGACGAAAAGATGGTTTCACATCCTCTCGCGATGTTTATTTTAATTGGAGTTGCTGTTTTGTTTGGCTTTATTGGTCATCTCTTAGCCTGATTAGGCCTGTAACAGATTTATTTTTCCTTTCTGTCAAGGTGCTATTCATATACCTGCTCTAAAATTTTCTGCCCTGCTTTTTGATGTTTTATCCTTCTTTCAATCTTATTCAACCCTTTTATAAAGGCAAAGAATAAATCTTCTTTTTCTTCGGTGGAGCCTGGTAAAGTACTTATTACCATTACAACAATGCTTTCCAGGTATTTTCTTCCACCGGGTTTATCAAATAATACTTCAGCCGAACTGGTGTCGCCCCTGGAAATTATATTAATAAGCTGTTCTAATTTTTCTATTTCCATTTGCCACAAAGTTCCGGTTCCGGAGGTAAAACAAAGTGTTAGATTTTTTAAGGAATGTTTTACCAGCCACGGTCCTGACCCGGGACCGAAAAAAGCAAAACAGGCGAAAGAGGATCGAGATTATCTTGTTCCAGTGTGTTACGTCCGCCACGACAGACCATTCGTAACGGGAACAGGGGATGAAAAGGGATATTATGATGGTACAAAAAAAATTCAATATTATATGACCAAAATATAGATGTAAACTAACGTTCGTTAGTAGAAGCGTTTTTTAGAAAAATGGAAAGAAAAAGCTACCAGTTTTGTATATGCTAATTATTTAATTGGAAAAATGCTGCAAGGAAAATATATCTCTCTTTTCCCCATAATTAGGAAAGTTAGTCACTTTGTCGATTTCTACCTTTTTGAAAGCTCTTTAACATTATTTTTGCAGCAAACTAACCGATATGAGTAAAGCATTCGTTCTATTAATGTGTTTTTTGTGCTTCCTGTTTACACTCGATGTAGCAGCACAGGAAACAACTTCAGAAATTGTGGGTACAGTAGCAGATGGCAAAACACCGCTTGTGGGTGCAACTGTAACCGTTCTTAATGTGCCTGCGGGTACCAAATCCTCTACTACAACCCGCAAAGATGGCCGGTACAATGTACCTAACTTACGGGTGGGGGGCCCCTACACGGTATCGGTAACCTATGTAGGTTTCAACGAAGAAAAACAGGAGAATATATTTTTACTTCTCGGCCAGGAGTTTAAAGCCGATTTTACTTTAGTTCCCGGGTCTAAGGCCCTCGAAACCGTAACGGTGACGGGCATCCGCCAGGAGAGAGTAATTAACAAAAACCGGACGGGCAGCCAGGAAATTATCAACCGGGCGCAAATTGAAAGATTGCCTACGATCAATCGTAGTTTGCAGGATTTCACAAAACTTACGCCTTCAGCCAGCGGAAATAATATTGGTGGCCGTAATGGCTTCTTAAATACCGTAACTGTTGACGGAGCCAACCTAACCAATACCTTCGGTCTTGGTGGTTCGCCGGCTCTTGGAAGTCAAACAAACTCGCAGCCTATCAGCCTCGATGCGATCGAACAAATACAGGTGAACGTTTCTCCTTACGATGTTCGCCAGGGTGGTTTTTCAGGCGCTGGTATTAACTCGGTTACCCGCAGCGGTACCAACCAGTTCAAAGGATCGGTGTATACCTATTTAAGAAGCCCCGATGTTCAGGGTTATAAAGTAAAAACAATTACCCTTCCGCAGCAGGAGTTCAGCTATAATTTACGTGGTGCGTCTGTTGGCGGACCAATCGTTCAAAATAAATTATTCTTTTTTATCAGCGGGGAGCAGGAAAGAATTAAACAACCGGGAACCAGCTTTATTGCATCTGATGCAACCCACCAATCCGGTGGTAACGTTTCTCAGGCTAATGCCGATACTTTAAACCGCCTCCGGCAGTTTTTAGTTTCAAATTATGGTTACGACCCGGGAGTATATCAGGATTACAGCTACAAAACGCAAAGTGATAAGCTTACGGCAAAAGTAGACTGGAACATCAACTCTAAAAGTACATTTACCATTAAGTACAATTATTTTAAATCATCGAGGGACCAACAGCCAAGCAACAGCGGTTCGGTAAACTCAGCAAATGGACGTACTCCTGGTATAACCGCTATGCCTTTTTATGGTGCCGGTTACGTAATCAATAACAATTTCAATATCGTCATTGCCGAATTAAACACTAGGATCAGCAATAAAGCTTCAAACAAGTTACAGGTCGGCTATTCTGCTTTAAGAGATTTCCGGTCTTTACTTTCACCCCAGGTATTTCCACTTGTTGATATTCTTAACGGGTCAGGAAATCCTTTCACCACTTTTGGTAACGAGCAATTTTCTTACAATAACCTGTTAAGTACCGACATTTACCAGCTTACCGATATGTTCAGTCTTTACAAAGGAAATCACGAGATAACTTTTGGAACGCAGAATTTTTATAAGAAATACAGGAACGGTTTTTCTCCAAGTTACCAGGGTGTTTACCGTTTTAACAGCCTGGCCGATTTTTATGCCAGCGCTGCCCCCGGTTCAACCAGGCCCGCTGCCCGTTACGATTTTTCATATGCATTCAGCAAAGACGGTTCGTTCCCGTATGCTACACCTGCAGCATTTGAGTTAGGATTACTTGCTCAAGACAAATGGAGGGTAAAACCCAACTTTACAGTTACTTACGGATTTCGTGTAGACGTTCCTTTTATACAACCTGAATTTACCCGTAACCCCGATGTGCCTGCCCTTACTTTTAGAGATGGACTGCATGTAGATGTTGGACAAGCGCCTAAAACCAACCCAATTGTTTCTCCACGTCTCGGATTTAACTGGGATGTAAATAACAACCAGGTTACTCAAATTCGTGGTGGTGTTGGTTTATTTTCAGGTCCGCCGCCTTTCGTTTGGTTAAGTAACCAGGCGAGCAATAACGGTGTTCAGTTTGGATCTATTACCAACGGAACAGGTTATGTTTTCAGCCCTGATGTAAACAAATACAGGTTGTCTTCCGGATCAAATACTTCGTATAGTATTAATGTAACCGATCCTGATTTTAAATACCCGCAGGTATTAAAAGCAACTCTTGCTGTTGACCGAAAATTACCCGGCGATGTAATTCTTACTTTAGAAGGAAACTATTCTAAAGATGTGAACGCGGTAAATTTTGAAAATATAAACCTCCCTACAACAGGTACTGCATTTGCAGGTTCTGATAAAAGGATCCGTTATTCATCTACAAAAATTTATGGGGGTACCGGTGGCGCTTCTGCAACCAATCCAAACATTGGTAATGCTATCCTCATGAAGAATTACAGCAAAGGATATTCGTATTACATTACCGCGCAGGCTCAAAAAACTTTCCGCAACCTTTATGTAAACGTTGCCTACACATATACCAAATCAAAAGACATCACCATCGGTGGTTCCACCGCAGGTACCATGTGGGGTTCAAGGCCTGTAACCGGCGATCCTAATTCACCTGAGTTAGGTTATTCAAATTTTTATGTTCCTCATCGTGTAATTGCTTCAGCTTCTTATCGTAAGGAGTATGCAAAACATTATGCTACTTCTATCGGGCTCATCTTCGAGGCTTCTCCAAGTGTAGTGAACGAAGGTAACTTTGCCGGCGTAGCTTCTTATGTTTACAACGGCGACGTTAACAACGACGGAAATACCGGTAACGACCTTATTTATATTCCAAAGGACCAAAGCGATATTGTTTTGGTTCCTGTAAATGCCGGTGGCGGTACAGTAACCGATACCCGTACGGCTGGTCAACAATGGGCGCAGTTGAACAACTACATCAACCAGGATCCATATTTAAGTAAGAACAGGGGAAGAGTAGCTGAACGCAATGCGCTGGTAATGCCTTTCGTTAAACGTCTCGACTTAAACGTTACACAGGATTTTTATATTAAATCCGGTAAAAGCGAAAAAGACAGGCATACATTGCGCGTAAGTTTCGACTTAATAAATGTCGGTAATTTCCTTAACCCTAACTGGGGCATTTACAAAACAACCACGGCTACAAATATTCTTAAGTACGAGGGTATTGAACCGGTTGGCAGCGCAAATGCAGGAAAACCACGTTATTCATTTCCTTATTTAGATGCAGCTAACCAAATTCCTTTGACCAGTACTTTCAGAGATTTCACTGGTCAACTCTCACGCTGGCAGGGACAGATAGGTATTCGCTATCTTTTTAATTAATCTTAAACTTTCTTATAAATTAAGGGCTGTCTTTTTTAAGGCAGCCCTTTTTAATGATGATCTTTTTTGCCACCGCCATTTGTTTTTTACAGCAACATCCTTGCGTCGCAGTACGTTCATCGGCATCTCTTTGGGCCACTGTAGGTTTTAGTGCTGCCAACTTTAAAGATCCATAACAGCATCAAAGGCCTTTGTATTCTTTGCTTGACCTTTTGCGTCTTACAGCATTCGTGGTGGGCTAACCGGCGTCGTGTGAAACGTCAAAGGTCAAAATGAGAAATTCATTTTTCCCGGCTGTTGGGATCACTTTTGACGTTTCATGGAGCGACAATTTTAAGTTGACTTGTCACCACTGAAGTAGCGAAACATGTTTGAGTAGCCGCCGGTAGAATGCATGGTAATTTTATAGTTAGTGAGAATGATTGTTGATAGAGGTAGATGGAACCATTTTTGAATATTATGACCGGAGCTACTTTTACAGCTTTTGAGAAATCTTACTTTCATAACTTAATTGAAAAATATATGCCACATCATTTTCCTTTAAAATACACTTTAGAAAGCGGTACTCAGGTTGAAGTAAACAGAACTGCTGCCAATACTTACAATTTTGTGTTGACAACAACAGAAGGCACTTCTGACAATTTTATGTATGTAGAAGATGGCAGAACTAAAGATGAAATAGAGGAAGGTTTGGATTTTGACCAGTTAAATGCCTTGCGCGCCTTTTGGTTAAAAAGTGAAGATTTGATGTGACCATAATGAAAAGATGACTGGCCGACTCCAGCTCGGGCGTTTAGAGACAGAATAAAGGCATAAAGTGAGGCATGTTGATAGAGGTTGTGTAGTAAAAGGGTGCGACGCAACCGGAGATGAAGAAAGAGATCCGGCCGGCTTCAAAAAAATGTATTTCCCATGTCATCTGTAAGAAGGTAACGCCCCCAATGCCGACAAGCTGGAATGGCCTATTCCGATTGGAGCATAGATGCGTCATTTTTAATTTCTACGGCAGAATAATAAACCATGCCCTCAACTGTTATTTCATCAATGAAGTATAATATTGACGCAGCTACACTCACGATAACTTTTGTTTCAGGGCTGGTGTACGAATTCAAAAGCGTGCCTGAAGAAATCTATAATGCCTTAAGAACATCAGGAGCGAAGGGCATTTATTTCAACCAGCATATCAAAGGCAAATATGATTTCGAAAAAGTGCAATAAGGCCTATAGCACCGGTTCAAACACCCGATTTACAATTTCTTATAAAGAATGTTTCGATACTGTACTTTAAATGGAGGGCCTGCATGCATTTGAAAACCAACAAGACCTTCAGGTGTAAAATTTTTCGTGTCTTCGTCAATCAGCACGCTCATAAGCTGGCCGTTGATGATCTGAATAATCACTTGTCCGCGCCCAATAATATGGTATTGGTTCCAGCCATTAACATTAATAACTCCTCTTAGCAAAGTATTGTCTGCGATCGTCGCCACGGTTTTAAATTTTCCACCCTCCACTGCACGTGTCACATCTCCTCGTCGTGACAGAATAACATGGCCTGTGCGTCCTCTTTCTTCATGTACGTTGCCAGTGTGCATATTCGCAATATCAAGGTCGCCCTGGTATCCTTTTAAAACCCACTTGCCAACGTCGGGCAGCTCGATACTCCTGTATTGAATTCCGCTGTTTGTTCCGTTGATCTTAAAATCTATTTTCAATTCAAAGTCCTTCACTTTTCCGCCGCGCCAAACAAGAAAGCTATTGGTCCTCACCACTTTTTCGGCAGTTGATTCGCCAATAATTTCTCCATTTTCAACTCGCCAGAAAGTTTGGTCGCCGTCCCAATTTGCAAGGCTCTTGCCATCGAAAATAGGAACGAAGCCGCTGGTATCATCAGGCGTAGTTGCAGGATATACGCCAAACCTGCCTGCACGTGCCGGTGGTGTTGGTATTGCAGAACCGATTGCCTGTGTTGCGGTTGGTGTAGGTGCAGTACCGGGTTGCTGCGCATGCACCAGCACCTGGCTTACTGTGGCTAGTAAAAGACATAGCAAATGCGCAGTTGTTCCCGTTTTGCTCCTGTTGTAAAAAAGGTTGAGGAGGTATGCGCTGCTTCCTTGTCTGGAATTCAATGTGTTCATACGGATTTGTTAAATAGAATTGTGGCAAAAGATAGGGTTTCCCTTAAGGTAACTATCCTGAACTGTATTCATCAAAATCCTGCATGAAAGCAAATGTGGTAGGCCTTATTACACCAGGGCTTCCCTGTGTAGAAATTTGCAGGCTGGAAGAACTACACTGCAGCAATCATAAGTATACCCGTCGCACGCACTATCACCTGGGAATGTCATGCAAAGAACACGGCGGCTAACACCTGGTTCTATAAACCCAATGATCCCTGGAACAGGTCCTTCTTGGCGTAGATGTTCGTTAAGTTTCTTCTATGTTCCGCCCTTGCAATGTTTTCGTTCTCTTTTTTGGCTGTATCATTATCAATTTCTCTAACACCATGTGTCTCCAAACCTGTTTCCCGGGCTTGAGTTTGAACTGTTGGTTCCGGGTCTGACAATATTTTTTCAGCGTTTGAGATCCACCGATCGTAAACACACTCGTTGTATTTAGAAAGCCAGTTCGAAAAAAGACGCCCAAACACTTTCGTCACATTCTCCAGGTCTGCCGGAAGCACAGGCAGCTTTTCAGTTATCATAAAAAAAACACCAACAGCGCCATCGTCACGAACGGTGGGAATGGGCGCAGTGATTAGAGTAAATTCCTTTTCATCGTGCAAGAACGAATTTTGCAGGAATTTGCCGTGCTTGAAAGTATTTAAAAAATGGGTTTGAAATAAAAACGACAGGTCTAACAAATCCTGGTTGGTTAAGATGTCTTTTACGAAAAACAGGTTAAAGTCGAAGTCGTCCTTTTCAATAAATATGTCGCGCTCAACATACGGATCCTGTACGCTTACTTCAAAGTTTTCAGGAAGTTTTAAAAAGCCGTTGATGTAGGCGCCAACAGTAAATTTTGTTGTGGAAGTATTTAAAAGATTGTGCAGGTTACTGAAATACGGTTCGTAGATTGAAAGTAAACCTTTACTGATGCCTTGTTCGCAAAAACTATTTTCACTATTGATCACATTATAGTTACAGGTATTGTTATTTAAAAATTTGACTGAATTACTAATGCCGTCTTCAATCAATATTTTTCTTTCAATTTCTTTTTTCGCGTCGTTTAAAGCTATAGTTGATTTTAATTCTCCCAAAGCAGACATCGAAAACTGACTTTCTTTCGACAGCCGCCTGTAAAACAAATACAGGAAAATAGCTGTAAGTATTGCAGCAAGCAAGAGATCTTTTTTTTCCAGGCTGTAAAAAAAGGAACCAATAAAAGCTCCTGCTGCCAGTGCTAAACACGCCTCTATTTTCGCCAATATCGAGTTGTGCTTTTTATCGAACAAATAGGCATTTTCCAGGTCTTTTAATAATTGATTGAGCATTTTCTTTTGCTTGTTACATCGGAGAAAGCGGCAAATTTAGACAAGTATTCAGAAGGTAGCTATAAGAACTGGTGATGGGTTATTAACAGTACGGGGAAAACGTAATAATAACGGCTTACATGGCTTAATAAACAACTAAACGATCGTTGACAATTCGAGGATTATAAAAAATATATCCTGACCCACATTAACTATTTCAATAATTTCGCAAAAAATACAGAGATGAAGAGACGATCGTTTGTAAAAGCTTCGATGTTAACAGGATCATTAACAGGTTTGGCGTCAATGATGACAAGTGCTTCGGGAAAGGATTTTGCCAAAAGTTCAAAGCCGGAGTTTTATGAATTAAGGGTATATACTTTAAAGAATGCAACCCAGCAAAAACTGGTTGAAGATTATTTTCAGAATGCTGCCATTCCCGCTTTAAACAGGTTGGGAGTTAAAAATGTTGGTGTATTTACAGAGCAAAAACCTGAAGGACAAACAAAGTTATTTGCAATAATACCTTTCAACTCTATAAAGGACTTTATGGATGTAACAGATAAACTTTCAAACGACGCCACACATCAGCAGGCAGGAGCAGCTTATTTAACTGCCCCGGCTTCTTCGCCTGCATATGATCGCATTCAAAGTTCTTTACTAAAAGCTTTTGCAGGAATGCCAAAGATTGAAGTGCCGGAAAATAAGCCGCGCATATTTGAATTACGCCGTTATGAAAGTGCAACAGAAGCTGCAGGCAAAAAGAAAATCGGGATGTTTAATGAGGTTGGAGAAATAGCGATTTTTAAAAGGGTGGGGCTTACTCCTGTTTTTTTCGGTGAAACCATCATTGGTGAAATGCGTCCCAATCTCACTTATATGCTCACTTTTGATGATATGGAAGAGCACGATAAAAACTGGAAGATGTTTGGATCAGATCCTGAATGGAAACGGATCAGTGCAGTACCAGGATATGAAAACAGTAATATAGTAAGTCGTATTACACGAACTTTTTTGGTGCCAACAAGCTTCTCGCAGGTTTAGAAGCCGCTACCCGCAGGCGCAATGTCGTTTCGGTGACGTTCTCGCCTGTAAGGGTGTCGTGTTTCTAAAAACATCTTCCTGCAGATTTTAACAGCTACCGGGGTGCCGAGTAATACGCGGCTCCCCAGGAGCCAACGTCTCGTTCATACCCCTTTTGCTATAAACACGCCGCTCCTCTGCGGCTTAACTAAATGACATTGCCCTACAGGATTGGAAAATACAGCCTTAACCGAGCTTTAAAAGCGCCCTTGAGCTAGTCGAGCTCGCCCGGTTTACTGCCAGCGATAATATGAGCGGTAATAACAGGTTTTGAAAACATTTATGCTAATGCAATCCGCGCATTTGGTACACCCCTTTCTTCCTCGCGTACACAGGGGCGTTATCAAAAAAGTTAATCGCATGTTCCGGCGCTTTTTTTATAAATGGGTGGCTTTGTTCTTCATTTAACGCCCACGCCTGTGGTAATCGGGCGATTAATAATAATGAGGTATTTACAAAATGAAAACATTTATTTCAATTCTCAGAGGCATTAATGTAAGCGGCCAAAGGAGAATTTTAATGACAGATTTAAAAGTGTTGTATGAAAGCCTGGGGTTTAAGGAGGTGGTCACCTACATTCAAAGTGGAAATGTAATTTTTAAAACAGGCGAGGATGCGTCGAATGAGGAACTGGCTAAAAAAATTGAACAGGCAATTACTGAAAAATATGAGTTCGAGGTGCCTGTAATTATTAGGTGTGTTGTTGAAATAGAACAAGTGATTTCAGTAAATCCATTTCTTAAAAATAGAGGCATTAATACAGAAAAGCTGCACGTTACTTTTCTTGCAACAAATCCAACCCCGGCTACTCTGCAGAATATGTGCGCCTTCAGCTTTCCCCCTGATGAATTTGTTATTATCGGCACAGAAGTTTTCTTACATGTTCCGGGTAGTTATGGAGAAACTAAATTGTCGACCAACTTTTTTGAGTCGAAACTAAAAGTATCGGCAACTACGCGCAACTGGAAAACGGTTAACAAGTTATTAGAGTTAGCCAGGAGTAAATAAATCAGCTCCTTTTCGAGGCTTTGGTGGTAAAACACCCTGACAAAACCAGGCCCACCAATAAATTATCTTATTTAGTGCGGTACTAACCACCCCTGGTTATAATGCTGCGCATAATAATCTGTCCCCTCCCTGAGAAAGAGGGGAGCTTTTAAAAGATACCATGAAAAATTAATTAGTGGCAGTAAGTTTATATACTTTACCTGTTCCGTAAGCTAACAAAAATAAATTGTGTTTGCTGTCTTCCCCGAAGGAAGATAAGCCGCCTGAAAGTTTAGCAATTTGAACATTGTTGACCGCTTTTTTACCACTGTAGGTTAAAGCCCAGATGTTACCGGAAACAAAGTCGCCATAGATATATTTTCCGGTTAAGCCGGGTAAATTGCTATCGCGGCAAACGTAACCGCCCGTCACCGAATTGCCTGTGCTACCACCCTGTTTATAACTCGTGATTGGATTTATTAACCCTGCTGTATCGCAATTGGCAGATTTGAAACATTCATCGGCCTCCATAACACGCCAGCCATAATTGCCGCCTTTTTCAATTATATCTATTTCTTCAATCTTGTTCTGTCCAACATCGCCAGCCCATAACATGCCTGTCTGCCTGTCGAAATTGAAACGCCAGGGATTGCGCATACCATAGGCGTAAATTTCTTCTCTGAAGCCTTCGCTGTTATTCTTAAAAGGGTTATCAGCGGGTATGCCGTATTTTAAATTTGATGCTGTAGAATTTACATCGATACGTAAAATTTTGCCTAATAGTTCTTTCTTATTCTGCGCCCTGTTTCCCGGATCGCCGCCACTACCTCCATCACCAACGGCGATATACAAAAATCCATCATTTCCAAAAGCCACTTTGCCTCCATTATGGTTCGAGTATGGCTGGCGGAAGGTAAGAAGAATGAGTTCGCTTAAAGGATCGGCCATATTTGTATTTGAGGCACTCACTTTAAACCTCGAGATAACTGTTTCTAAAGGATCGCCCCTGGTATAGTTAACATAAATGTAGCCGTTGCTTTTATAATCAGGGTGGAAGGCCAGCCCTAATAATCCCTTTTCTCCGCCACTTTCAACTTTCTTCTCAATATCGAGAAATACCGTTGCATTTTTTGCATCTGCCTTATTAGGAAAGACCTTAATTACTCCTTTTTGCTCTACAACAAAAATCCGGTCAGTACCATCCTCCGGACTTGTTAATTCTACAGGCAGATCAAAGCTGAGGTTTCCAAAAGCCTCTGTTAGCGTATATTTTTCACCTTCAATTGGTGCTTCATCCGCAATAGTCGTTGTATTGCCTGCTTCGTTGTTAACTTCTCCATTTTTACTAAAAAAGCAACTTAAGAAGAAGGGGATGAGAACGAATGAAAAAAGCACTTTGGTAAATTTCATGAGTTAACAAATTGGTGATGAATAGTTGAATGCGAAAATATTTAAATTTAATCAGCTGTTGCTATTTAACCTGCTGTTATGCTTAGGGATAACAATATTTTGTAGAATTAGTTGAACGGTTCACTTTCTTTCTATTTCAGCTAGTAAAACTATTTATTGACGCTGCAAATATTATAATTGAAATATGCTATAATTACGATAAGAGTAATTAGATACCCTTCGACAAGCCCTGGGTGACAAACGTTACGTCAACAACATTGATTACCAGGCATTAAAAACATGCTTTGTCGATTTGCTAAAGAAAAGTTATTCTGACTATCATTAAAAGGCCATCCCAATTCCAACTTTAACTGAGCGATTGTATGAGTTGAGGCTTTTATTTGCATCTACTTTCGACATGCCATAATCATAGCTTGCCATTACATTTAAACCACTGGTAAACTGGTAGCCTATTCCACCTGTCAGGCCCACATCCCAGCGGTTGAATTGCGAAGTAGCATTGAGTTTTTTGTTCAATAGGTTAATGCCTAAAACACCGGCTGTTGTATTCAAATCACCTTGCATAAGGTAAGAAACCTGCGGACCTAAAAACAGTTGTAGTCCACTTATGGTGGCTTTCATCAATACGGGTATATCAACATATTGTAAGTTGAGATCTGCTTTGGCATTTGCACCTAAAAATCCAAGTCCTTTTATATTCAAATCGCCTTTTAACTGGTAGCCTTTCTGTGAATAATATAAGGCAGGTTCGACAGATATCATGTCATCAACAGGAATAGTTGCATATACGCCACCAAAGAAACCGGTCCTGTTAGTTGTGGTGATCATGCCCTGAGAGAAGTCTATCATGCTGTTCAAACTGTTAACTGCATCACCTTGCATACCGGAATAGGACACGCCGCCGCGTAAACCAAAAGAAGGTGCTACCTGTGAAAATGTAAGTGTCGAAATAGCGAGCGAGACGAGTAGTAGTATTTGCTTTTTCATTTTTAATGGGAACGGGGTTTTTAAAACGTTCTAAAAATGAGAAAGGAAATAGGTTAATAGGATTAATATGCCGGAGATAAGTATTTGTTAAAGCATCGAATAGCATAACCAGCTGTATTTTAGCGAATTACAGGGCTGTCGGCAAAAATGAAAAGCCCCTGCCACTATAACCTTGGCTTTAGCGATCTATAGCTATTAAGGAATGTTATTGAACCGGTATTTTCGCTGCATTTTCCTGTAGCCGCTTTCAACGTTTTTAAGTGCGGCACGCGATTTATTTTCGTCATCTTTAAATAGAGCAAACAAGTTAAAAAGCTCTCAATCGTTCTAATATTAAGTAGTGGTTATTTATTCAGGTTTGCTTTAGATGATTGAAATGGAAGAATGTAGTGCGAAAGGTACAAGCGTGCGACGCAACGATGACGCTATAAAAAACAATTGCCGGGTAAATAAAAAACTACCGCATTTTTTATTCTAGCCAACTATTGTTATCCATTAAGCTTGCTATTTAAACCTTCCCGTTCCTAAGCTAAATCGTGAGGCAAGGTAATTTAAAATCACGCTTTATCTGCAGTAAGTGTCCTCGCCGGCTTCACTGTCCTCAGGTAATTATAGATTGCTTTTAGTTCATCGTCACTCATTCTTTTAAATGTATTCCAGGGCATTTCGCTGTGTTTAATTAATTTACCCATCCTAAACCTTTGAATGAACATTTGCTGCGTCCAGCCAAAAATACGACTGCTTGAATCAGGTGTAAGGTTTGGAGGAGTTAGGGCAGGGAACCCTTCTTTCTTCATAGGGCTGCCGCCGGTAAATGGTTCGCCAACCAGCTTGCCACTAATGTCGCGACGGGAATGGCAACCGTTACAATTGGCCAGGTTGTGAACAAGGTAACGGCCGTATGAAGCAGTTGTATCGGGTTGAACTTTTTTAGCGACTTCTTCACTCGGTCCAACAGGCTTTACCATAAATGCATTCACCATATTACCTATGAGGTTCAGGTTGTGTTTAGGCACTTCGTTATGCACCGGCTTTTGAGTTCGCAGGTAAGAAATGATCGCTGTAAGGTCTTCGTCGCTTACGTTATGAAAAGGCATAAAATCGTACACCGCAGTACCGTCGGGGTGTACACCAAACCGTAAGGCCCTGGCTATTTCTTCATCTGTATAATTGCCAATACCGGTCTCTTTATCAGAAGTAATATTCTTGGTATAGATGTTTCCGACCGGCAAGGCAAACAGCCTGCCACCGCTAAGCTGAACATCGGCACCTGCCTGTATTAATGAGTCTACATCTGCTTTACTATGGCAATCGGCACAATGCGCAATGTCTAAAACAAGGTGCTTTCCTCTTGCTATTACAGCCATGTCTTTAGATGCTGTGATAGCAGGATAAGGAGCTTCGTATTTTATATGTTGACGTGTGGCAGCCGTAATTGCTACTCCCGCAATAAGGGCAAGAATTATGAATCCTGTCCACTTTAAAGCCTTTTTCATATTGCAGTATTTGTAATGTTTTTGTTTATACTGCGAACATATATTTTATTGATTCAATGCTATAGCGGATAATGATGAAATGATTGAAGTCTTAAATGAACGGCAATTTTTCTGGATGATTTGCTGAGCCTGTTTTTAAAAGTATAAGAAAGCTTAATGGTAATGTTACGCGTGAGGTTTTGAAAGACCGATTCTGCTTTGATATTTGTTTTTATTTTGGTACCAACGTTCGCTTTTCAATATAGCCCCGGTTGTGTCACTCCCTTGTACGGCAACTTTTCAGGCAACAATTAAAGCGAAACAGGAAGAAGCTAAGGGCTAAAAGAGTGGAATGTTTGATGCAAAAGTTTAAATGTTTGCACATTACTTTACCGGAGTTTATGCGCTGCAAATACTTTCTGTAGATTTGCTCTTTTATACTTTCTATAAGGCATTAAAAATGTATCCCAAAAAACCAGACGTAGATATAGTGAATGAAGTGCTGGAGGAATGTATCCTTGCATATCCTGTTTCATCGTTTGTTATAAGTTTGTACAAACAATACCGCGAAAGAGGAAGCCTCAGTAAAAAGCAATTGCAGGGTTTGCATAGCAAAGCTTCACAAATAAAAGATATAGCCCCCGGCAAACTGGCGACATTGGAAGCGATTATAAATAAAATGCCAACGCGTTATAAATCGGACGTGCCTGCTGCTAAACCACTTTACGAAAAAGAAGAAACTACAGGTAAACTGATCAGCGAGATACTTGAAAAATACCCACAGCATAAAAGGGTGTTGTTCCTGAAATCTAAGTATGAAAATAATGAGGTGTTAACTCCTGCGGAATTAACGGACTTGAAAAGGTTCAGGCAATTAATTAAATAGCGTTACGATCTGCTAAAGGACGGCAGTTTAAAAAAGCGGGCATAAAAAAAAGTCATAGAGTGTTCTATGACTTGTACTTCTCAAAGCGTTTTCGTTGCTGGTTTTGGTTATTTTTTTGTGCTTTTAAAAACTGATATACTGTTGTATTTATCTACTTTCAGGTAAACCGATTCTTTTTCGTTCTCGGCAGAAATGTAATAAGCTGATTCTTCTGCTCCTTCAAAACGAAGAACTTCTTTTACCGTATAGCCTTCATATTTTTTCGCAAAAGATCTTTTTGCATTTGCCGGTAATTCATCCAGGCTGATTGTTTCACTGGTTCCGATCAATTCTCCATCCAGGCTATAGAAGGCTTCCATTTTCTTGTTGTTCACAATGTAGGATGCCTTTGTATATTGTTTGTTTTCGGTCCAGCTAAGGTTCGAAGTTTTCTTTATCTCGAAACTAAAATTGCCGGGTAGAATAACACTTTCTTCGTTTGCTCCGGATGCCAAAGCGCTTGCTGCAACTGTCATTGTTAATAAAGCGCTGATGAATAACTTTTTCATGATCATTTTTTATTTAAATTTTTTCAGTTTTTTTCTGTTTGATAAATCAAAAGTATATCGTGGCAGGTTGCTGCAGAATCGAATTGGGATGAATGACAGTCCTGTCAATCGTAATAGTGATGAGCGGTAAGTGGATTTTGGGTAAAAATGGTCTGTAATGCAGCAGGGGCGAGGGCTGTAGAGGAATTCGCGGGTTTCTAAAGAAGTGGCTAAATAGGGGGGTAGAATCAAGCATATGATACGTCGACAAGGATGAGCGGTAAGCGGGGTAAATGGACTATATGCTCTGATTGTTTAAGTGGTAGTGGACGAACAATAATTCCTTCGTCGTTGCGACTGCTTAATTTTTGGTTTCAAAAAAGTTCATTGAAAATGACATTAGATCTAGTAGCATTCCAAGGTACGAGGATTCTCTTAGCGCCATTGGTGTCCTCCTGTGCCGGAATGACAAAACGCAACGGTCATTGGCAGGTAAGAAGCAATCTTCTGCACTAAAAGCAGGCTGATTAATTGGCCGGGGATTGGTTCATCAAGCTGCGCATGGTCGGCATGACGGACACTAATTACGTCAGCGAAAACTTTAGTACGGTGCCAACGACCCACCTAATTATAATTTTTGTATATTACTACTTATAACTAAGTTAGTAAGTTGAAAAAAATATTCTTTAGTTATTCGCGCAAGGATGAGAAATTTGCGTTGCAGCTTGCCCGGGATTTGCAAAAATCCGGGGTGGATATTTGGATTGATCAATTGCATATACGGCCAAGTGAACCGTGGGATGAAGAAATTGAAAAGGGGCTGGAAGCTTCCAATTGTCTCCTGGTTATCCTCTCCGAATTTTCTATAGCTTCCGATAACGTTCTAAATGAGATAAACTTTGCTTTGGAAGAAAAGAAGCAGGTATTACCGGTTATCATAAACAGCGAAATAAAAAAGCCTTTTAATGTCAGGCGGTTACAACATATTGATTTCACCAGTTCCTATAAGGAAGCGTTTGATAAATTATTAACGGCTTTGGAGATAGGCGTGGAGTCAAAACCATTGCCTGCGGCAAACGATCTGAATGGAAAATGGCTGGCGAAAGACCAGGTAAATCCTTTTGATAAAAACGATATTTACGACCTCTTATTTGAATTTGAAATAATGGGCAACTTTGTTTTTGGATCTATCAAGAAGACCTCGGTGGGCAATCGATACGAGCAGACAAAAGCATTTATGGAAGGTAAATTTAACGACGGGGTAATTTCGTTCTATACGATCGAACAGGGATGGTTAGGAAGTGAAACTGTTACCTTCAAAGATTTTTACTACGGGGCCAAAAAGAATGATGAGGTCAGGTTTAATCTTCAGAGCGACAGGCCGTGGGGATTTCCTCTACAAAGGTTTACAGCGAAACGGCAATGAGAATTATTTCGAAACAATTTTTATTGCCGTTTGTATTTAAGAATTACTTCTATTTAATTTTTGTCCACTTCGAGTTGTCGAGTATGGGGGCTCTATCGTCACAGGCGTCTAATACGAGGGCGATGGTCAAAGTGTTGTTGTTGATTTCGAACTTATATTTTCCTGGTGCCTGGTCGCAATCACTCTGTCCGGACAACTTTTTCAGCGTTAGTATATTGTTTTCAATAGTATAAGACATCGTTTCAATACTAGAGTTGTCCTGGCTGTTAATTACTTCAAGTGTGTCGTTCCGGTAATCAAACACGACATCGATTTTGTTTTCGAGGTTTAGCGTTCCCTTCCATTTTGTGTTTTTCAGTTGGGCGTGTAGGGTAAGTGATGTAAATGAGACAAAAAAGACAAAAATGATTTTTTTCATAAAGGCTGTTTTGTTAATTGTTGCGGTGCGAATTTTAAAACTACAAATAAAATTTAGAATTCATAGCATTGTTTAAAGGTGAATGACTTAGAAGTGTGTTATTAAACATGGACGGGTTTATACAAGTTACGGTTCTTGTAGACAAGGTCGCATAGCGATTAAAAGTACAAGTGATGCCGGTAGACCGGAACGATGTTGATAGTGGTACAAATGCTAAGTGCAAGAAAATAAAAAGAGGATACGTCGAACTGAGCCAATCCTCTTTTTATTATAATCATATTGAACCGTCAGGTAATTCAAGCCGGCGATATCCCTCGTTCTGTGGAAGTGAATTACCAAGGTCAATTTCGCGTGGTGGAATAGGAAAGATATCTTCGGATCGCTATAGGCTTTGCCATCTACAGTAAGCCTAAGGCGCATAACTGTCAAAAATCTTTCGCCTTCAAATGCAAGTTCCGGAAAGCGCTCTGTAACAATAACATCAGCATTCGCAAGCGATGAAAGGGATGAAAGGGGTGAAAGATTAGCCCGGTCCCTTATTATGTTTACATCGTCTACGGGAGTATTTGGGCCAACAGGCGCGCCTCCTTTGCGGTAAATTGCCTTGGTCCGGGCAAGCTACTTTTCGCCGGGCCTTACTACAGGTATTGCTTTATAAGGTCCACATACTTTCCGTGAACTCGCCGGGAGCAAATTGGATCTTTAAGTAAACAGCGTTAAATCGTATGTGGTTAGAGTTCTATTGATTATTTTAAAACCAGGGGCGGTTGCGGAAGTTTTACCCCGACTTTTTTTCAGCAACTCCTACACATATTGGAACAACGTTAAACAGTGGAGTGATTAAATTAAGAGACGCGAGTAAATGATTACAGGCCATGCCCTTTTTCGCCCAACAGTATTACTGCAGTAAAAGTGTGCGACGCAACAGAAGTTCTATAGTACC
>JAQBNO010000111.1 GCA_028288485.1 Segetibacter sp. | reverse complement strand
CGGCTTTAACCACTAGTTAAAATAGTGCACTTTACGTTTCACAATGTTAATTGTAACAGAAGTAATGGAATAAACAAGCCTATGCTCTTGTTATTCGGGGTATTTATTGTTTTGCATATTGATAAGTTCTTACCGGCGTAAATTTATATCTTCCACCTTCTGCCCGTGCTACGCGGTATTGTACCAAACGAATTAGTGTTCCTGTATGTGTGCTGGTAGTATCGGGTTGGTCGACCGGGAAGCGACGCACCAGGTTTCCCTGCATCAGGTATAGTGTATCGTTGCCTTTATAACCAACGCTAAGCTTTGCATCGTCGCGGATATCGGGGAAAATGGCTGGAGCAACAGACTCGTTTTTTTCATTAATCACTGCAAGCACATTAGCCATGTGCATCGAGTCGCTTGCAACCAAATAAACTACCAGATCCGGGTAGCCGTCCTGGTTCAGATCATCTGTTTCCGCGCTGTTAACCGTTCCTTTTATTTCTAAGGAAAAACTTTGAACGTCTTTACCAAAACCCACCGGGCTGATGTTGACCATATTTTTATCGGGCCTTTTGTTCGTGCAAACTACCCGGTAGCCCGTCCTGCCAACTTTCATCGTAGTATCTATCTTCCTGCTGTTTACCTGTGCAGTTACCGCCGACGCGGTTAAAATGATCGTTAATAAAACCAATAAGTATTTCTTACTCATAATAATCCCCTCGTTAACTAATTGTACGATATTGCAAATGTGCTTCAAAATTTCCATTAACGCGTTTTCGAATTCGTGCATGCCCGGTATTTTTCACAGGTCGCATTGAGTCTCTTTGAAAGCTTCCATCCACCTGCTGCTTAACCTTGTACAATTGAGGTTACTCCGGTGTGTGATGCCAGTGTCGCTGCTGAATAGAAAGGCCTGGAGTGGAGACTGACGGTACTGCCACAATTCTGGAATAAGAACAAGGGCAAACCGTCTATGAGACAATTGAAATTTTTGTAACTCCTGACCATGAATTCTGATTAATTGTCTTAGCATTGTCACAGCGCACACGTACACAGCCATGCGAGACCACACCAATCCCTACCCTTTGCGAATTGTGAAAGCCATAGACCATTCCCCTGCTTTTAAAAGCAGTGAACCATGCCATTGCGTCCCTGGAGTAGTTGGTGTGCTTAGGGCCGCATTTGTAGCCCACTACATCGTTGCCTTTGGGAGTTAATTTTGGATTTGGAGAGCAAAGCCACTTATTTTTCGTCCCATCGAGCCAGGTGGCGGTTAGTTCCTGGGTTGAGAGTTTTACCTTTAACTCTGTAATATAATTAGCTTTATTAGCCGGGGGAGCCATTTTTGGGTTGTCCCTGGTAACTTTCGGTTGTTTAAATTGCGGACAACTACTTCCCAATGCTGACATTACTACCTTGGCCTTTGCTTTTGGTTCCGGCACATCTGCATTAACCAGTTTATCAAAGGCTTCAATATCTATTGCATCATCGCTTAAATACAACGTTTTAACCGGTTTAGTCGCCTCTTTTTTTATTTGGGATGCTGCGTTTTTCGGTGCTGTTTTTTTTGGTGCTCCCTTTTCGACTGCTGCCTTTTTGGGTGCGGCTTTTTTCGGTGCGGCTTTTTTTGGTTGCTCCTTTGTGTCTTTTTTAGAAACTGCCATAAATTTTTTTGTTGGTTAAGATGTTTATTTTGGTTTTTGTTTCCTGCTGCTGGTTTAAGTGAACTTAAATCTACTAAGAAAAATCCACGACTTCAACTGGCCTTCGGTTATTACCCTTTTAAGTATTCGCAGGAACGATAGATTTTTTATGTTGGTGTAAGTTTATTTGCGAAGCGTTGTTGCGTCACATTCCTTTATGCCGGGCCATAGGCGCGCATGACATGTTGGAAGCTGGCTTCCTGGAAACACCAGGAAGGGCGAAAACCAGGTTGAGCAGGAAGGTTAAAATCCAGGGCTGGAAGAGATATTTTGGTAGCCGATATTTGAATACCTATCGAAGCTTCCGTTGTTGTTTGTTACTGGTATTGGAAGGGGAATACACAGGGTACTATTAATGACAATTGTTTTATCCGGGTCGAGAAACATGCTATTGAACATTCTTGCTGCATGCACGCCGGGGCGGTGGTCGCACCCTTATACATTTTTGATTATCGCAACCTTCAATGCGTGGTACGTGCCTTAACTAACCAGAGATCAAATTACCCGTATTTTCTTTTATTACTCAACGATCTTTTCAAAGGAAAGCGAACCGGTAGATATGTTAATTACAAAGTTGTAAGGGTCATTATCCGTAGCGTTTATTTTGTAGCCGGCATACCTTTATAATGCCTCGATTAATAGATATCCCGAGCTTTTATTGCCACTAACAAAGGGATGATTAGAGTTTCCCCGGTTGCAGCTTTGTCAAAAATGGTAGGGTAAAGATCAACGCCGCCAAAAGTTTGAAAGAGACGCGACAAAGGCGATTCTAAACTACCTCTGTCACTGACACCATCTGCCCACCAAATCTTTTTATAGCCCGGCGATGTATTTTTAATGCCTGTTCAACCGAAATCATTGCGCAAGTTTTTTCACTACCTCTTCTCTTTCGGCGACTACGCTTCCAACGTGGAGTAAAAGATCACATTCTTTGCCGGTAACTTTGTTTATGGAATAAACAAAGTGAGTTAACTCAATTAATTGTGCTTCAGATAATGTTTGCAACTTTTCGAAAGTTTTCTTTTTCATTTCGGCTACACTCATGTCGGAAAACTTACTTTCCCAAATTTAAACACATTATTTTATAGAGGTTATGAAGGCGAAAATAGGGTATGTCATTAACCATTGCACTACATGCAGTGTTTTTTAGACTTACTGCTTCTGCAATTCTATTGTCTGGCAGTCCCACAATTATGATTTAACGTAATCAGTTCGAACACTTAAATTAACAGGCGGCGGAGCACTTAAGCTAACTGGAATTTATGTGATTTGTTGCAGCAGTTAAATCAACAAAACAGCAGAACACTTAAACTAACCGGGACTGATCTCTTTACATGTATTAGATGTCCAATCATTATAATTCTATCTCCACAGGAATATAGATATCAAGTGTGGTGCCGTTGTTTAATTCGCTTGTGGCTGTGATAATGCCCTTGTGATTTTCTACAATTTTCTTTACGACAGCCAGGCCCATACCTGTTCCCTCATATACTTCTTTAGCATGAAGTTTTTGGAACACTTCGAAAATGCGCTCACTGAAACGAGGTTCAAATCCAATGCCGTTGTCCCTGACACTAATAAAGCAATAATTTTTACCGGGCACTAACTTTTGATTATTTATGTCACTGCCATTTATAATGCTGCTGCTTATTGTTATATGTGGCGGTACCCCAGGTTTAGAAAATTTCATTGCATTGCTAACCAGGTTGACCAGCAACTGGCGAAACTGAAATGGTATGATGGTGGCAGGGCATAGTTCAATGGCTTCAATGGTTGCTTGTTTTTCCTGTATGATATCATTGAGTTCTGTTTTTACTTCCTCAATTATAGTATTCAAGTCAGTGTGTTCAAACTTTAGTTCTGTTTTACTAACGCGGGACAAGGCAAGTAAATCGTTAATAAGATGCTGCATCCTTGCTGCAGCCAGTTCCATTCGCTGCAAAGTATGCTTGCCTTTGTCGGACAAATTCTGTTGCTCATTGTCAAGTAAATTTGTTGCGAAGGTTTGTATTTTGCGTAATGGCTCCTGCAAATCGTGGCTTGTAATGTAGGAAAAGGCGAGAAGCTCTTTGTTGATAATGATTAGTTCTGCCTCTCTCTTTTCTTTTTCCTGGTATTGAAAAAGAAGGTTTTTGTGGGCAACCATTAATTCTGTTGTTTGTATTGCCAGTTTTTCAGCAATGCTCTTTTTTTCGTTACGTTCTTCCGTATCTTTTAAAGCCCTGGTTATTTTCTGTGCTAAGCTAATTAGTCTATTCTTTGGTGCATAGTCTGTAACCCCATCCTTAATAAGCTCAACAGCATTCTCTTCTCCGATAATACCGGAAACAATAATAAAAGGAATCTCTGGACATTTATTTTGTTTAATTCGGAAAGCTGTAACTGCATCGAATACGGGAAGTGAATAATCGGATAATATGATATCCGGATTAAAGTTTTCGAGCCCATTTTCAAATTTTTCACGGGTTTGCACGATCTGAGAAGTAAAGGACAATCCGGATTTTTTTAATTGGCGAAGAATCAGATCAGCATCTACCGGGTTATCTTCAAGAATAAGTATTTTAAGATGAGCTGTCATTTTCTAAATTATTTATTTGTGGGTACAGGTCACTATTACTTTCAACCTCGCCTCCCTTCAACAACTGTATTTTTTTACTAGAAAATCAGTCATCAGGTATTCTGATTGCTTATTCAGTTTTAGCGCGGTTGCAAAATCCGGTTATCATCGTAGCCTCTAAAACAGATATTCGCGAGTGGGTTAATATGCTACTATCAGCGAACGTTTTATACTTCGTAATGACATAAGTTAGTGAGTTTGCTTGTTTTGCCGGATAATGAAAAATGTATAGGAGTGCAACACTAGACTGGCTCAGGATAAACTGCGACGCTGCTATGAAAAACTACCTTTGAACCGTTCCGATTTGTATCGCAAGCAACGGCTGTCGCATAGTAGTAATTCAAGCTGGCTCAAAAAAATCTAATACATGCTTTTTTACCACCTTTGAAGTATAATCTGCTTGGCATTAAGTGGCTGGCTGACTTAATATCATCCAATACATACCCATCGCTTTTATAGCATGAAAAAAGTTATCACTATCAACAGGTTTTACAATGTAGCTGTTTGCTCCAAGGGCGTAGCAGTTAGCTATATCCGGATCTTCCTGCGATGAAGTAAGTATCACTACGGGTATTGATTTGAAAGCCGGATCTGACTTTACTTTTTCCAGTACCTGCATTCCTGATACTTTTGGCATCTTAAGATCAAGCAATAACAGCTTCGGTTTCGCGCCAGTATTTCGCGAAGCATAAGTGCCTTTGCAATAGAGAAAATCAAGCGCTTCGGCTCCATCTTTTACATGATGAAGTTTATTTAAAAAACCGCTTTTAGTTAAGGCACGAATGGTGAGTGTAGCATCGTCCATGCTATCCTCAGCAAATAAAATTTCAACGTTATCGTAATTCATTTTTTTGATTTAAAATTTTACCCGGGTTGATTTTTTGTCTTGTTAATCGCAGGTAAAAGCAGGCGTTTTAGGAATTGATATTGGGTAAGCTGAAATAAAAGCATGCCCCTTTATCCGGTTTGGCCTCTGCCCAAACTGTCCCGTTATGCCTTTGTACTATTTTTTGCACAATGGCCAGTCCAATGCCTGTGCCTTCAAATTCTTCCTGTGAATGCAGGCGCTGAAAAACGCCAAAAAGTTTATCGTAATACTGCATATCGAATCCAACTCCGTCATCCTTTACAAAAAAAACTACCTGGTCCTTTTTTTCATAAGCCCCGATCTCAATGGTGGTTTTTGGTTTATACTTCGAATACTTAACGGCGTTCGAAATTAAATTTATCCATACCTGTTTAATAAGTGACTGGTCTCCTTTAGCCGCGGGAAGCGCATTCATTTTAAACTCGGGTACTTTGTCACCGTCCTCTAATAATAATTCTTCTCTTACCAATGTTACAAGAGCAGTCATATTGATGTTGGAAACAGTCACCTGCTTTCTTCCTAGTTTGGAAAATGCCAGCAAATCATCTATCAGTTCACCCATTTTCTTCGAACCGCGCAGGATGGAATGAAGAACTTTTATTCCGTCAGCATCTAATTTTTCGGCATAATCTTCCGTTAAGATTGTTGTATATCCATTGATGGCTCTGATGGGTGCCCGCAAATCATGCGATACAGAATAGGAAAATGATTCAAGTTCCTTGTTGGCCGTCTCGAGCTGTGCAGTACGTTCTATTACCTTTTGCTCTAATTCGTCATTAAGCTTACGAATGTCATCCTCCGCTTGTTTAAGTTCCTTATTGGCCGTAACTAATTCTTCTGCCCTCTTTTCCTTTTCATCATTTTGATACGCAAGCTCTATATTGGCAATGCTTAACTCCGCTGCACGTTTTTCCTTCTCTTTATTTTGATAAGCAAGCTCTTTATTAGCTACGATTAATTCTGCGGCCCGTTTTTCTTTCTCATTATTTTGAAATGCCAGTTCCTCATTTGCAACCACTAACTCGGCTGCTCTTTTTTCTTTTTCCTTGTTTTCGAAGAGTAGCTTTTTATTGGCCAGCGTTAATTCTTCCGCTCTTTTTTCTTTCTCATTGTTTTGATAGGCAAGCTCTATATTGGCAATGCTCAACTCCGCTGCCCGTTTTTCCTTCTCTTTATTTTGATAGGCAAGCTCTTTATTCGCCACGATTAATTCTGCGGCGCGTTTTTCTTTCTCGTTATTTTGAAATGCGAGTTCCTCATTTGCAACTACTAACTCGGCTGCTCTTTTTTCTTTTTCCTTGTTTTCGAAGAGGAGTTTTTTATTCGCCAGAGTCAATTCTTCTGCTCTTTTTTCTTTCTCATCGTTTTGATAAGCAAGCTCTATATTGGCAATGCTTAACTCCGCAGCGCGTTTTTCCTTCTCTTTATTTTGATAGGCAAGCTCTTTATTTGCAAGGGATAGTTCTTCCGCACGTTTTTCTTTTTCATCTTTTTGAAAGTCGAGCTCTATGTTTGCAATTCCTAACTCCGCCGCTCTTTTTCCTTTTTCTGCATCTTCAAAAACAAGTTCTTTATTAGCGATGCCTAACTCCGCTGCCCTTTTTACTTTTTCCTTATCCTGGAAAACAAGCTCTTTATTTGCAGTGACCAGCTCTGCTGCAAGTTTTTCTTTCTCTACTTTCTGAACCGCCAGTTCTTTGCGCACATTTAGCAGCTCATCCTTATCCTGTTTTATTACTTTAGACATATACAGCAACGACAATTTTTGATTTGAATAAAGAGGAATTTAATTTGAAATGGCGGGGGTGTTAATTGATGCAGTTCCCTTTCTTATTAGAGTGTTAAGCAGCCCGGGTGTTTGCCACCTTCAGCACGAAGTGTTCTTTATGCGGTTGTGCTATTTCCCCATTTGCCAGGAGGATTAGTGATTGCTGGATTATTTTTTTGAATTGTAAAAATTCACCCGGCTTGCAGATAAAATAGTGGGCCCCTTTCTGATACATCAAATCCACAACTCCTCGTTCAAACGTGGTCGTAAATATGATGACAGGGATTGCTTCCAGTCTTTTGTGACGCTTTATTTCTGTTAAACATTCAACGCCGTTTTTCCGAGGCATGTTTATGTCGAGGAAAATTACGTCCGGCAAATGTTCAATTGTGATCAGTAAATCTATTAGTTGTTCGCCATCATTCACAATCGTAAACATTGTACGTTCCTGGTATCCTTCCAATGCTTCTTTAAAAAAATTACAATCGTCAATGTCATCATCGGCAAGAAGGACGTGTTTAATATTTGGTGATATCGGTGAGTCTATATTTTTTGGTCTTGTCATTAGTTCATTGGGATCAGGTGTTACAATAGTAAGGTCCTGATACGGTCGAAAATACTCTAATTAACGCAATCTATTTTCACAAAAATTAATATTAAAAATTGTGTATGCAGGATGTCCCTGAAAAGATTTAAATCCGCTCCCATTTCAACATAAAACCCTTTTATCTGAATACAGTATTGTTTTCTAATGTCTTTTGGAGCAGAGCAGTTATTGGTGTTGTTATTAACGACAGTAGTGGGGTAGTGGGTGTATGTTCTTTGCTCATGAATCTGCGGCAGAAGTTGTAGGTGATAATACTTTGCAACAGCGCTGCTGCAGCAAACACCAAAAAAGGCAAAATCTTAATGCCGAAAGTAATTTGTCTTACGTGCATAGGACGGCATGTCGTGCATCTCAATCGCCTTTTAATGTTTTTGCAGATTCCTTTAGTCTTCGTTGCGATTCATTTTGTACCAGTCATTTCATCTTTAATGATACTCCGGTTGCGTCGCACTCTTGTACCGTTGTGGTTACTTCGGCTTGTAATACCGTTGTTGGTGTTGGCTGCAGCGATGCCTTTGTTGCCCGCGTTGGCATTCCTTCCCGGCGGGCAGTTTTAAGGGTGTTATTTTAAGCTGAAAGCGGTAGCGTGGGCTTAGATGAGCAACGAGCAAACTCTCAAACACCAACGCTCCGGTCGCTGAACAGGCAAAATTACTTTTTCACTGAATTGCCAACTCCGGCATACGTCTGTCTAATGATTTTCCCATTTCTTATAATGAAGGTGTCGGTGGCGTAGGTGAGGTTCAAGGTAGGCGTTTTCGCTTGCCAAAGAATATAGGCCACATCCCTATCTATCACTGATCTGTTTAATTGAAAGACTGTTTTATCCTTCGCAAATGTTCTATACGCATCTTCAAAGTTTTTCCGTATCTCAGCCAGACCTGAGAAAGTTTCAGCCGGAGTAATTAATACAGATTCTTCTGTATAGTCAGCCATTACCTCATCGAGGTTGTTCTCTATAAACGCCTTCCAATGGTGATCCAGTACCTCTTTTGTCTTATCCTCGCTTATGCTATTACTCGAATCCTGGCTGCTAATTAACTCCGGACTTTTGGGAGTATCCGGTGCCTTGGTAGAGGTACTGTCTGAACATCCAAATACAAGAGTGAGGAACACTACTCCTATGTACATTCTCTTCTTCATAAAGACTTTTTGCGTTTTCGATTTCTGACCAAGTTATTAAATTTCGGTCATCATGTAAATAATAACGGATAGGGAAAAAAGTATGATCAATTTTCGTCCTACTCGGCTCTCCTGAAAGCATAGGGATGTACAGGGGCAAACATGCAGCGCAGTCTCATCCTAAAGCACGAGCTTGGTCATAAAGACAATGCCTGCAATTCTACCCTGGCATAACAGTTCGGGTAGGAAGACCTTAAACCTAATGTTATGGAATAGAGGGCTCGAAGCGAGACTTTGGTAGCCGACGTTTGAATACCTATTGAAGCTGCCGTTGCTCCCATAAAAACCGAACTGTTAACAGGCAGTTTTTATAGCACCTGTACCCTGAGCGAAGTCGAAGGGTACAGCGTGGGCTTGTCGAAGGGTCGCACACTTGTACACTAGTGGCTACTTCGGCTTGTAATGCCGGGCGTCCCTGCTACTCAAAGAGCTGGGAGAGGAAGCCCCAGCTACTTAGCCAAATAGAACCGTCATTGCGAGTGTTTAATTTTTCGTTGCAAAAAGTTCCATAAAAGGTATCACCGCTGAAGGGGTTTGCGTAAATGTACGCCGGCTTTTTGGTCTCCACATTTACCATGTAGCCGGTTTTGGAGCCTTTTTTAAGGGTTAGCGTTTTGCCGGTATTCACGTCAACATACCCGCCTTTGCTGCCACAGGCGCCCACGAGACCAAGCATTGCAACAAACAATAAAACTTTCATTCTTTTCATTTTGGTATTGTAGTTGTGAAATGGTCTGGCCAGTTTACAATAAATGCGCTCAGAATACTGTGGTAAAAAGGTATCGATGTCTACCCTTCCCGAAGCCTTCCGGAACTAGTTATAGATTTAATGCATAAAAGCTAAATACTTTGTTATGGTTCAACACACCATTTCTGCCTTGTTCCGTTCGCCAGATTTTTATGTACCGGGAAATATAATTGACCGCTCTAGATTGATTTGTTTTTAATTAAAGAGTAGTTTAGAGGAAGAAATAAAAGACATGATTGTGTTTTGATCAACCTGGTTACAGAAGGCAGGTTCTTTAAGTTCCGATTGCTCATTTTATAAATCTCTATCGTGCTTACATTTTTAATAGATTATTGTAAAGCTATTTGTCCGTTAACCAATGAAGTGGTGGACGATATATTAAAATATGCAGAAGTGAGGGAATATAGAAAGGATGAATTAATATTAAAACCCGGCATGGTTGCCAATTATGCTTGCTTCGTTTTAAAAGGGATTGTTAGAAGTTATTATATTAAAGATGTCGAAGAGGTTACCACAAAGTTTTTACAGGAGGCTTCTACAATCACCTCCATTTACAGCTTTTACAGCCGCAAGCCAGGCAATGAATACATAATGGCTTTAGAGGATACCACACTCGCCTGTTTTCATTATGATAACATGCAAAGGTTATATAAAGACCATCCAAGCTTTAATGTAATAGGAAGGGTAATTACTGAAAGGTATCTTTACTTTTCCGAGATAGAACTCTATAACCTCCGCAAAACTAACGCCGAAGACCGCTACCAGTTTTTTGTAAAGCATTATTCTACATTGCTTCAGCGCGTTCCTTTAAAATACATAGCTACTTATTTGGGAATGAACCTGGAAACACTGAGCCGGGTTAGAGGCCGCATAAAATAATCTTCTTTCCATTTTTTTGACAATTGTCAAATTCCACTT
>JAQBNO010000099.1 GCA_028288485.1 Segetibacter sp. | reverse complement strand
CCTTGTTATCCATTTCATACTGCATAATTTATAAGCAAATGTTGATGAATTGAATGTTGCAAAATAGAACAGAATTAACTTTTTGTACCAGCTTTACCTTTCGCCCATTCTTTTTTGTATGCTGATGGGTTCTTACCCGTATGCTGCTTGAAAATCCTTGTAAAATGGCTTTGGTCGGAAAATCCGGTTAGGTAAGCTATTTCTGTGAGTGAATATTCATTGGCTTTCATTAACTCAATGGCTTTTTCAATCCGCAGTTTCCTGAGGTAATCACCGAACGACAAGTTGTTGAAGTGTTTTGAAAATTCTCTTGACAGGTAAGACGGATGTATGTCAAGACTTTTTGAAATGTCGGTTAAACTAAGGTTGGTATCGATCTGGTCCTGGATAATTTCTTTTAATTCTTTTACCCAACCAGGTGTTTTCTTTTTGGCAGCCTTTTCATTGATGAATTTATTGAAGACGTCGATAAACAGGTAGTCTACCGGGTTTTGTGTATGTTTTACTTTTTGCAGGTGCTTAGCCCAGCTATATAGGGCGTCATAGACCATCATCCCTTTTTCGAGCAATTCATGATCGTCTTTTATATTATAAGCCAAGCCTGCTGATATTGCCCATAATCCCGATGCCTGGCTTGCCAGGTCATGCCGGTCGGTATCAGCACCTCTAACTATAACAGCTAACGTATGTAAAGCGGCATCTTCAATTTTATACTTTTCAAGAATATAATCAAATGTGCACTTGTCTTCATGGTGTGAAAACTCAACGCCGGGAATATCGAAAGGAATTGCATTTAATTCTTCAGCCCGTATTTTCACACCCTCGGCCGGCACATAAATAAACTGCGCTTCTTTATCAACAAAGTTTTTAATAAGCCAGGGACAGGCTATACGGTCTATTTTAGGTCTTTCACGAGTTATCCATTTCATCAGGAAGTTTTGAAGAGCAGTAAAGTATTGTTTACAAAAATTGCAAATATTTGCGTGGACTAAATAAAAATCTCGAAATAGTAAACCATGTACAAAAGGTTAATTATATACTATTTTATTACTACAGCCAAACATAATATTGAAAATAATTTTAGATAAATAAACCCGTAAATTGTTATTAGTTTTCTAAGAAAAAAATAAATTATTGATCATGAAAAGAACGTTGAGGCCGGAAAAGAAATTATATACATTATTCCTCGCTTTATTATTGAGCACTTTTTTGCCAACTGCTTTTGCTCAGAATAGTAACCAGGATTTGAAATCTATTGATACAACAACTATAGAACGAATAATGGGTACAAAAGGAAAAACGAATAACGGTGAATACAAGATAACTATTCCTCAAAATGATTTGAGTGTTATGGTGGATGGATTCAAAATAATACCGGCGATGGGATTAGGCACCTGGGTTGCTTTCACTCCTACGAACGATGGTGTTATGATTATGGGCGATATCGTTATTACGGAAAATGATTTGAAGCCTGTACAGCAGGAAATCATCCGACAGGGATTGACAAGCACTGCCATTCACAATCACTTTGTTCGTAATCATCCTAACATTATGTTCATGCACATGGGCGGGTCAGGAAGTGCCGAGGTAATGGCACAAAAGGCTAAAGCTGTGCTAGATAAAGTGAAAGAAGTAAGAGGTGTAAATCCATCGGCCGGAACTGCGTCTTCAGAATCTGTAACGAATACAATTAACACAAAAAAGCTGGACGACATATTGGGACACAAAGCTGAGATGAGTAAAGGAGTTTACAAGTATACGATAGGCAGACCGGACGTGAACCTTACGGAACACGGTGTAAAAGTTACGACCTTCCTTGGCTTTAATACGTGGGCCGCTTTCCAGGGAACACCGGAGAAAGCAGCTGTAGCGGGTGATTTTACAATGCTTGAAGATGAAGTTGAGCCGGTATTAAAGGCGCTTATCCAAAATGGAATTGAAGTAGTGGCACTGCACAATCATATGGTGCACGAACAGCCGCGTATTTTCTTTTTACATTACTGGGGAGTTGGCAGTGCAGAACAACTTGCCAAAGGACTGAAAGCCGCTCTTGACCAAACCGGTAAAAAGCAAAGCCACGAAATGAAGATGGAAATGCACTAATCCGGGAAATACTAATTCTCTTTATTCCGGAATTTTTGGTACCATCTTTTGTACTTTTTTCAACTCCGGTTGTCCGAATAAATCCCTTTGGTGATGTCACTCACTTCTGCGTTATCTTTTTATGGCAGCTCGGGTCAGTACTAAAGGCGGTAAAGGTTACTATTGGAGATTGAAATTCCGGGTTCGTATATGTAGATCTTTGCGTCTACTTAAGAATGCCTTTGTCCTGAACGGCACTGTGTTTAGACAAAAAAAACAAAATTGCCAGAGACGGGGGAGGATCCCGTGTTAACGCGCAGCTCCTCTACAGCTTTAATACTTTCAGGTTTGCCATTTTCTATAAACACGCAGCTCCTCCTAAGCTTTAAGTAAACGACGTTGAAGTAAAACAGAATGTTCAGACGGCTTAACTATTAATGTGAGACTTATAAAAAAGCCTGTATCGTTTCCACTTACAGGCTTTTTTACAATAATACTTATTTAGGTTCTTATCTATGCTAAAGTTGCGGCGACTTTCTCAAGCAAGGCTTTTGTTTTTCTTACACCTTCTTCTTCACTTACTTTTTCACCTTCATATTCAATTCCCACGTATCCATGAAACCCTGCATCTTTCACTATTTTCATCATCCTGTTATAATCGGTTTCTACGCAATTGCCATTAGCATCAAAGTCAATGGTTTTTGCGCTGGCGCCTTTTGCAAAGGGCATCAGTTCTGTAACACCTTTATAACGGTCATACTCTTCTGCACAGGTGCGACCTGCTCTCTTTATACAAAAATTATTAAAGTCGGGTAATACGCCTACGTTCTTGCGATTGATGCTTTTCATTACACCAGCAAGCCATGCGCCATTTGATGAATAGCCGCCGTGGTTTTCAACAATTACATTGATGTTTTCTTTTGCAGCATACTCTCCAAGTCGTCCGAGGCCTTCAATGGCTGCTTTCTGTACATCTTCTGCACTTCCTTCACCGGCGGCGTTTACACGTATTGTTTGGCAACCTAAATATTTAGCCGCATCCACCCATTTGTAATGATTTTCCACAGCCTGCATTCTTTTGGCAGCATCCAGGTTACCTAAGTTGCCTTCACCGTCGATCATGATAAGGTGGTTTTTAACACCGTTGTCTTTACACCGTTTCAATAATTCGTTTAAGTAGCTGGTGTCTTTTGCTTTGTCTTTAAAAAACTGGTTTACATATTCTACCGCACTTATTCCATATTGCTGTTTAGCTATAACGGGAAAATCAAGATTGGTCATTTTTTTGGCAAATAAAGCTTTATGAAAACTCCATTCTGCTAATGAAATTTCAAAGAAACCAGCCATAGAATTGTTTGCGGTTGAAGAAGATCTTTTACTTATAGCACAGGAAGTGGCACCAACGCCAAGGGCGGCCATCCCTGCCAATTGTGTTATAAACTGCCGACGCGATTTGTATGACATGCAATGTGTTTTAGAAGTTAAAAATAATCTATTGACCATAATTTCGTCTACTTGTTTAATCAATTTTATTATTCCTCCTCTAAGTTGTTAAATGCAGGAAAAACAGCAGCTGTCCTTTTTAATATCGCCTCGATCGAATGGATATCAAGTTTCGAAGTAGTGTAAGTGCTGAAATTAAGTGAATGGCAGGGGTAAACATTACATGAAAAAAGCTGCCTGAAAATTATAAGTATAAGTGAGTGACACAACGATGCCGCTATGAAAAACAAATCGCCGGCAACCAAAATAAAAAAAAACTGTAATGATTACAGGTCGTTTAATATAGCTTTAAGCGCATCGGCATCTATTGGCTTGATAAGAAAATCTTTTACGTTGTTATAGTTGCGCGACTTTTGTAAATCTAATTCGCTGGTGGAAGAAGTAAGTATATAAACAGGGATCGTTATCGTGCTATCCTTCATCGTTTCTAAAAACTGCCACCCGTCAACAGCGGGCATATTCAGATCAAGAAAAATCAGGTCGGGATTAATTTCCGACAGTACTTCGAGTGCTTTTACCGGATAAGTGTAGTCGAATATTTTGGTTGCCGGAGATGCTTTCGAAATCATTCTTTTCATAATAAAGTTGGAAATTTCAACATCATCAACCAGCATTATCTTTTTCATGTTCGTCAGGCTTTTAAATCAGAAAGATCTTTGGTAGTGTAATTAATTACATTCTTTAAGGCAACATCCAAATCGTTTGAAGAAATCCTGATTAACGGGATAACCTGTTTAACCAGTTCTTCCTCCTCGTCGTCATCCAAAAGATTAACGAGGCCAATAATTCGTGAAAGGGGTTCTCGTACATTATGAGCGTTAAGTACCGAAATTTCGAGCAACGTTTTGTTTTTGTTCTCTATTTCCAGGGTTCGGTTCTTTATTACTTCTTTCTGATCTTCGATAATGCGTGAGATGATATTATTTTTCTCATCCAATTCTTTAATAAGGCAAAGCTCGAGCAACTTGGTTTCAAGGTTGTCGGCCACAAGCTTTAAAAAATTGATATCTCTTAAAGAAAATTTTTTCCTGTTACCCGATAATAGGGAGACAACGATCCTTCTATCTTCATCAACAAAGTTCCAACCCCATAATTCGGTTTGTTCGTCTGCGATATTAGTGAATGATAGAGGCAGTTCTAACTGGCCCAGGTCGTCCCACTTTTTCGGGACATTTGATTGTAAAAGCAGCTTTTCGTACTCGAGATAGCCGGGTTTGCCCGCGACGTGTATACAAGTATTTCCAAGAGTTGAATCGAGATGTACATAAGTAGCATTTCGAAAATAGCTGGCCCTGAAAACATGATAATTGAAAAGATATTTCAGGTTGACAGTAAAGCATTCTTCTATTTCATCAAAAGCCCTGCACCGGTTGAGGCTGTTTGAAAACTTAGAGAATGCTTCGTATGTTATTCGATATATTGGGTTACTTTCAGAGCTCAAACGTACTATTTACACCGTTTTAAAATTCTGTTTCGAGAAGCTCATTATCTACCTTGATCCCCGAAATAGTAGCAATTGTATTTAACATGTTTACCAGGTCGGCCTGTGCCATTAATTCCTGCATCTCTTCATCGGTGAATCCGTCTTCGGAAAGCTGGCCGAAATCTTCGTCGGTTAATTCGTGGGTGGCAATAGCCGCTTTTGTAACCACTCTTATGGCTGTTTTATAACTATGGGGCAAAACAGGAGAATCAAGATCGTCGGTAACCCTGAAATCTTTATCGGAAGAAAGCAGGCCGCTCATGCTATCAGCAAAAACCCCATGAGCATGAGCACAATAATCGCAGCCTCTTTGTTGCGACACGTTATAAATGATTAACTGCTTTAAAATGTTTGGCACTTTGCCTTCCAATAAGGTTGACCTTAATTTTGTCCAGTTGCCTTCCAGCAAAGTGGCATTATTTCCCTGGCACTTAAACCAGTTTAGTACAAAGGGTAATTGAAGGGTTTTCATCGTATCGTCGTATAAAGCTTTTACTCGTGGAGTAGCTTCTTCGTACGAAACCATTTTAAATCTCTCGGCAGTTTTTGTTAACATATTTTCCTGAATTAATTAGACTAATTAATGAGTTAACGGCTTTTCGGCTTAGTTATTTTGCAGAAATATGAATTGTACAATTTAATAAGGATGTGCAGTATGCATTTAAACTTAACAGAAACAGGCAGCCTGAACTGTTTGCAGCTTAACCGGGTTCAAAGGTTTGTCGAGGAAATCGCATACATAAGGACTAAGCATGGCACGTTCGTGGTCTTCAGGCAGCATTGAAGATGATAACATAACAATGATACATTTTCTTTTTACCAGTTCAGGTAGTTTAGCGTATTCGTCGAGGAAATCGAAACCCGACATTTCCGGCATATTAATGTCGAGAAGAATTAAGCAGGGTAATGAATCTGGCATGTTCTGATGTGAAGTAAGATATTCGAGCGCATCCATCGCCGATTCAACTGTTATCACCTCCTCCGCAAACTTATATTTGGTCATGATCTTTTCTGCCATATAACGATCAATCTCTGCATCATCCACAACCATTACTCTTTTGCAATTTTTAGCAGCAACTTCCATCGTCGTCTATTTGAGTATTATTGTTCGGAATACATATGGTAAATTCAGTTCCTTTGCCCGGCTCAGATTCCAGGTTAAAAGAACCTTGTAATTTTTCTACAGTTTCTTTAACTATATAAAGTCCTAACCCCGAGCCTTCCGACTTTTTTGAAAGGCGGTAAAACATATTAAAGATCTTGTCATGAAATTTTTTATCGATACCGATGCCGTTATCTTTTACAACAAGCTTTGCTGTCGAGTCGCTTAATTCAACTGTAACTTCAACAAAGGGATCAGTAATATTAGGATTGCAGTAGCGGATCGAATTGGAAACAAGATTATTAAGAACGATACTGATGCGGCTTTTATCTGAATAAAAAGGAAGGCTCTTATTAACATTGATCCTGATGTCGACACTGGTGTGGCCCGACCCCATGTATTTCAGGTTATTTTTAACATCGGAGAGTAGATCATTAAAATCAACCTTCTCTTGTTTTATTTCTAAACGTGAATTTCTCGAATAATTTAAGATGTCTACGATAAAGCCGTCGAGTTTTTGTGCGCTTCGCTTCATCAATGCGAGGTTCTGAAGCATGTCCGGTTCAGCTGTTTCTGTTTCGGCATATCCTATAGCTCCTAATATCGACGCCAAAGGCGCACGTAAATCGTGCGAAACGCTATATACAAACCTGTCTAATTCTGTATTGGTTTTTTTAAGCTCTTCATTCGATGCCTTTAATGCTTCTTCTGCATTTTGTCGTTCTGTTACATCATGAAAATTGGTGACAAAGCCGTGTATGCAGGGGTCGTGTAAAAGGTTGGTGACAAAGCCTTCGTAGGAGAAAAAGGTGCCGTCTTTTTTAGGGAATTTACCTTTTATAGGCGCAGGAACTCCGGGGTGATCAAATAAAGCTTTTGAAGTTTGGTTCAACGTCTCCATGTCCTCCTGGGGGAAAAAGCCGTACACCGATTTTCCGATCATTTCTTCAACTGTATTGCCGGTTAACCGCAGCATTGAATTACTGACAAAAGTTAAATTGAGTTTTTCATCTGTTACCGCTATTCCATCTGAACCATTTTCTATTAATGTTCTGAATTTAAGTTCATTTTCCTTTAAGGCAATCTCGGTCATTTTTCGCTTCGTAATGTCTGCAGTAACTCCATCAAGTCTAACCAGCTTACCATCTTTTAACGTAGGATTTATTCTGCCTTCAACCCACCTCAAACTCCCGTTTTTATGAAGAATTCGGTATTCCTGTTTAAATGATTCTCCTGCATTCATCGCGGGATAATTGTTGTAAATAAGGTGTTTATCTTCTTCAAGAATAACGTCCATCAATAGATCTACATTTTTCAGAAAATCGTCTGCTGAATATCCATAGATCTCTTCACAGGCCTTCGACATTTGCAGAACAACGTTTGCATTCATGTCGATCGAATAAAAAGCTTCCTGCATGTTTTGAAAGAGAGTCTTCAATTCATAATGCGCATTTTTTAACTCATTTTCTATCTTTTTCCTATGTGTTATATCCTGGAGTGAGCCAAATATTTTTATTGGCTCCTTTGTTTCCTCATCCACAATTACTTCACCAATACTACGCACTATTTTTTCAGTTCCATCTTTCGCAATCAGCCTGTGTTCTATCTCGTAGGGCTCCCGGGTTTTATAGTAACCTTCCAGTTTTGTGATCACCGGCAACCGGTCGTCAGGATGAACTGCATTGAAAAAGGTAGTATAAGTCGGCGCTATTGAACCGGGGTCATAGCCCATGATTCTAAAAGTTTCATCCGACCAGAAGTGGGGATCATTTGGTTTCGCCAGGGCGTCCACTTCCCAACTACCTATATGCACTATTTTTTGGCACGCATTAAGATGGGCAGTGTGCTGTAATTTTTGCTTTTCGGCATCTCTTCTATTTCTTGTTTCCTCTTTTAAAAGCCTTGCCAGTTGTAAAACCTGCACATTTTCTGTGCTTTGTAGTGCAGCTCCGTCCTCTTCTTTAAGAATATTAATGGATTCTTTCAAGGTCTCCAGAAGCTCATTATTGTCTTTGCTTTCCCTTATCTCTTTTTTTAATTTATCTATATCTGCCTTACCATCTTTGCCAAGCTGGTAGTGGTTATATGAATCACTGATTGATTCAAACAGGCAAGTCAGTTCTACAGGATGGTCTGTTCCTAAGTGTTGTTTAATCTGTTCCTGTAAAAGCTTATTCAGCATGCGATATTTTCAGGTTTATACTTTCTGTAATTAATTTTCTTAATTTGTTGTTAGTATATTTTCACGACAATTGCAAACGGGGGGTAAATATTGTTTGTACGTGAGGTAATGTCTTAACGAAATAATGTATGTCTTTATTATAGATGTGGTAGTTGTTGAAAAATATGTCCCCAATGAACTAATGAAACTTTTTGTGAGGTCTACATATGCTGTAGAACAAACAAAAGACTTCACCGTTAAATCGATAATTATGCAAAGAAGAAATTTTGTAAAATCGGTTGTTCTTTCCGCAACGGGAGCAGCCGTTTCGCCTGGGCTTTTTGCTTCAGCCAAAAAAACGGCTCTTGGCGTGCAGGTATGGACGATTCGGGAGTACCTGAAAAAAGACCTGCAAGGTTCTTTGGCGCGGCTTGCCAACTTGGGGTACAACGAATTAGAACTTTTTGATTACAACGGCACTTATTGGGGGAAGAGCCCTAAAGAGTTCAGTAAAATGTGTAACGATCTTGGCTTGACCATTATCAGCTCTCATTACGAAACCGGCAGGCATGACAATGCAAAGGGAACCCTGTTAAATGGCTGGGCGAAAGCAATCGACGATGCGGCCGAGATGAACATAAAATATATGGTTTGCGCGTGGCTCTATAAGGAAGAGCGGGTAAGCATGGACCTTTACAGAGAATTGGCAGGCATGCTCAATAAAGCCGGTGAGGCTTGCAGCAAATCGAAGATCCAGTTTGGGTACCACAGCCATAATTTTGAATTTCCACCCATTGACGGAATTGTTCCTTATGACTTTATTTTGCAAAATACAGATAAGAACTTCGTTAAAATGGAAGCAGACCTTTTCTGGATCACAAAAGCCGGCGTAAATCCTGTTGATTACTTCAACAAATATCCCGGTAGGTTCCCTTTATGGCATGTAAAGGATATGGAAAGAGGTTCAGAACAATTTGCCGAAGTTGGTCACGGCGTTATTAATTTCGATCCCATTTTCGCTGCCCGTGAAATAGCAGGACTTGAACATTGGTTTGTTGAACAAGACCAAACCAGTCGCGAGCCTTTTGAAAGCCTGGCGATGAGCCGCGATTATATTTTAAAGAAAAAATATGCACGTTAATATTTATTCATCCTTTGAGGCTTTAAAAAAGCCTATTTCTGCCAATTGAACAGCCGATTTTGATCTTGAAATGGTCAGCCTGAATTTCCTTGCCTTTACTTCGCCGAAGCGAAGTAGCCTTTTATATCCAACGGTAGTAAATGACTGTATTTTTTTCCAATCATTTCCATTATGGTATTCAAGCACTGCTTCTTCAACTCTTTGACCTCGTGCTATATTTTCCTGTACCATCGCACGGTCAATTGTAATATTTTTCCCGAGGTCGATTACCAGTGACTGACCCTCCTTTAGCTCTGTATAAGTGTTCAGGTGGTTATCTGTAAGCTTTGGCGGCACTTTACCTTTCGCAAAATTGAGCGTAAAAGTTTCATTCAAAATTTTTCTAAAAGCTTTAATACTGGCAATATCTGAAGCAGCAAATAAACCGTCACGATTTGGCGGTATGTTCAATAATAACAAACTGTTCCTGCCCACCGACTGGTAATAAAGGTTTACTAAATTCTTCGGCGAGCGAACTTTGTCATTTTCTTTCTCGTGCCAAAACCAGCCGGGCCTGATGCTTACGTCGGTTTCGGCAGGTATCCATTTTTTCCCGTTTGCATCACCGGTATTTAAATATTTTGCATCGGCTTTTCCCGGCGCCATGCCTTCTGTATTTATAGTTGACCAGCACGTCTCTCCGGCATTGCCTCTTTCATTACCTACCCAGCGAACATCCGGTCCGGCGTCTGAAAACAGCACTGCTTTCGGCTGTAGTTTCCTAACCAGTGCCCAATAACCATCAAAGTCGTATTGCATATCTTTCGCATTCTCTCCTTTAGCACCATCAAACCAAACCTCCGATACTTCGCCGTAATTGGTAAGTAATTCTTTCAACTGGTTTTTATAATGGTCGTTGTACGCCGGCGTTCCATATGATGTTTCGTGCCTGTCCCACGGCGAGAGATAAAAGCCAAATTTTATCCCGTATTCTTTGCACGCATCGGCTACTTCTTTTACTATATCCCCTTTCCCATTTTTATAAGGACTGTTCTTTATCGAATGTTCGGTGTACTTCGATGGCCAAAGGCAAAACCCGTCGTGATGTTTTGCTGTTATAATGGCCATTTTGAAACCTGCTTCTTTTAGGGCTTTAATCCATTGCCTTGCATCTAATTTCGCCGGGTTAAAAATGGCAGGGCTTTCTGTGCCGTCGCCCCATTCTTTGTCGGTAAAAGTATTTACGGTAAAATGCAGGAAGGCGTTTGTTTCTAATTGCTGCCAGTTCAATTGCCGTGGTGTCGGCTTGGGTAGTTCCTGCGCAAATGCTTTCAATGCGAGTATCGCGAGTAAAAAAGGAAGGCAGGCCGTTAAAAAATTTTTCTTCATGGTTGTTGTATTCAAAAAGGTGTTTAGATTTCAAATTAATCAAACCGGTTCAAGTTGAAGGTTTTTTATGGTCCCGGCCGGCAGCCATAATTAAGCTTTTGTTGCGTCGCACTCTTGTACTTTTTATTCAATATGCAGCCGTTACAACTATTCAATATACAACCGTTGCGATTAAGCTTTTCTACGCACCCTTCTGCATAAAATTTTAGCTTTACCGTCAGGGCGTCAGCTTTAATTTTAAAAAGCTTATTATTATAGCAGCTATTTTTATATCTATTTCCAGCCGGCTCAGCGAAAACGGGATAATTAAAAAAAACAAGTTATGTACAATGGAAAACAATTTGCGATTATATTTTTTGTACTTGCGTCAAAAGCTGTAATAGCTCAAAAAACAGATTTTTATAAACCCGATTTTGGGGCTCCCAAAGCTATCCCCGGTTACACTTTAGCGTGGAACGATGAATTTAATACCAATGGTAAACCCGATGAAACCAGTTGGAAATATGAAAAAGGCTTTGTGAGGAACCAGGAATTGCAATGGTACCAGCAGGATAATGCAAATTGTATTAACGGTGTTTTGCTGATCGAGGGCCGAAGAGAAAAGATAAAAAACCCGGCTTACAATGCAGGAAGCTTGAACTGGAAATTGAACCGCGAATATTCCCGCTTCACCTCAGCGAGTATACAAACAAAAGGGTTGAAACAATGGAAGTATGGTCGTTTTGAAATACGGGCAAGAATTGATACCTCCCTCGGTTCATGGCCGGCTATATGGACCTTAGGTATTAACGGTTCATGGCCCTCTAATGGCGAAATAGACATTATGGAATTTTACAGGGTTAAAGATGAGCCGACTATTTTAGCCAATGTAGCATGGGGAACAAGCAGGCCTTATGTGGCCAGGTGGCATACGGAAACAAGACCGCTTTTGAATTTTATAAGAGATGATCCCGATTGGGTAAAGAAATTTCATACATGGAGAATGGACTGGAGTAAGGAATCTATCAACCTATATTTAGATAATCAATTACTGAATACAACCGTGCTTGATACAACCTTGAATGCTGATAACTCTAATCCTTTTCTACAACCTCATTTCCTGCTCCTGAACCTTGCAATTGGTGGAAATGGAGGTGAGCCGCGGGAAACGGGTTCACCTATAACATATGAAGTTGATTATGTAAGGGTGTATCAAAAGAAGTAAGCAATTGATTACATAGCGGTATTATATAGGATGTATTTATAAGTCATGTAGCAGTAACCTTACAATCAAGAGTCTGTTCATGCAAAACGGGTAAAAGAAAAGTGCCGTTAAAAAAGCCGATGCGACTACAATCGGTACAAGCAAGTGACACGACCTTTCGCGACAGCGGGAAGAATGTATAATATTTATTCAAAAGCCTGTCACACAAAACTTCTACAAGTATTCTATACCCAGATCCTAAACTACAATTTTGCTACAGCCTGTGCATACAAAATTCCTTGCTTTCCAATTTCAGAAGGTTCACCTGAGGGTGCGAATTTTCCGAAAGTAATTGCTACCCCGCCTAAAGGTTGCCAGCCTTTTAAAATAGCCTGGTCTACTGCGTCAATCATGTTAGCAAGGTTTAATCCCGAGATAACTCCATATTCTTTATAAATCATTTTCTCTTATTTAAACTGAAGATAAAAGAAAGTATCTACAGAATTAAATGGTACCGGTAAACCATTAACCTAACCGTTTATAACGAAATAAATTTTGTATTTAATAAAGGGTTTGAAATTAGAATATATCAGGGGGTGGCTCTGTAGAAGGACGGGAGTGACATCACCAAAGGGATCGGTTTGGACAACCGGGGGCGCATAGAACTGCTGTTGGTTACCAAAAGGCAGTAATGAGATGCGAAAATGGATTAACTATAAAAGGGAATCAAAAATAAAAGGTGAATTATCTACAATTACAATATAATAACCGCGGCAAAGAGAGTACCTTTTTTTCCACAATTATTTGAGGAATTCATTAAGAATTGGGATGTTTACACTTATGCCAATATTCTAAAATCTGCTTTATTACAGATTGTAATTCGGGAAAAGTTTCAGGCTTTTTAAAAAAGCCCTGGACACTTAAATCGTAAGCCTGTTTTACCAGCAGGTTGTTCGAAGCAGTAGTTAAGAAGACAAATGGAATACTTTTTTCTCTCAGGTATTCACTTTTAAAAATTTGGTTTCTTAGTTCAATACCATTCAAAAGGGGCATATTAATATCGGAAAATATAATAAAAGGCTGATCAGCTGTAGTTTCTAAATAGTAAAGTGCTTCTAATCCGTTTGCAAAGAACTTGTAGTCATTCGGAATTTTTAATTCCTGCAGTGCATCTTTAAGCAGTTCCTGGTCATCAAGGTCATCTTCAACAAAAATAATTGGACCCCTCATACACATCGTTCTTTTTACAAAAATACAGTCCTAAATTGTATTTTATCGAACGAATATCCTGTGGCATTAGTATTGCTTTAACACATGAAACCAAAATACTGAGCCTGTATGGGTAAAATTTCTACAAAAACCGAATTAGAGTTAATAAAGGAGTGTAAAAAGGGGATCAGGAAGAGTCAAAAGGAGTTTTATGATTTATACTCGCCGAAATTATTTTTACTTTGCTTAAGGTATTCAAACGATAGAACACTGGCGGAAGATATTCTACAGGATGCATTTATCAAAATATTTATCAATTTGCATAAGTATAGGGGAGATGGTTCTTTTGAAGGATGGATGAGACGAATAACGGTGAATGCCGCCATCGAATGCCTTCGCAGGAATAAAAGGGCGGCCTATATTCCTTTTGATGAAGAACCAATTCTTGTTTGTGACCAGCCGTCTGCTTTAGAAAATTTGTTTGAAAAAGACCTCATTAATAAAACATGTAAGCTGAGTGCCGGGTATAAGGAAGTATTCGATTTGTACGCGATAGAGGGTTATTCTCATAAAGAAATCTCTATAAAGTTAAAAATCACAGAAAGCACCAGTAAGTCTCAATATAGCAGAGCTAAAAGTGCGTTAAGAGATATGGTGGTTTGAGTACTGGCGTCGGGTCAGCTTAAAATGGTCGTTTTGTGAAACGTCAAAAAAGACCGCGATACTCGGGAAAAAGGACCTCCATTTTCACGTTTACATTTGGCACAGCACTAGTTTCTGAAAAATTTGTATTACAACCCATAAAGGAAGATTGAGTGTAATGTCGCTGCCTGCAGTAAATAGAACTACTAAAAGCGTTTCAACTCAATTATAGTTTTAGTTTTCTTTTGAAAACCGTAAGGGCATAAATAAATGATGTGAATTTACAATCATCGTTTATTTATGCCCTTCTGATATAATAATATTTGGTCGTAAATTATAAAGGGTAGTGACAGAATAAGAAACTGTGGC
>JAQBNO010000102.1 GCA_028288485.1 Segetibacter sp. | reverse complement strand
ACATTGACGGTAGATTGGGCACACGCTCTACGAACGTGCTGTTGCTCGATAATGTTTCATCATTGCGCAAACCAAGGCAAATAAACTGGACGATTATAAATCACAGAGGCAGGCCCTTTATGCCGCTGGAACTTACGTTTAAAGATGCAGATACGATACTGAATGACGGCACGCCAAATGATTTGAGTTTCAGAATTAGTAATACAAACAAAAATGTAACCGGTACAGACCCTCATGTTCATTTCAACAGCGATGCAAGCGAGGGCCCTGTTTCAAGGATTTACATCTTCTTTGAAACCGGCGATAATAATGCTGCTCAAGTGCTGGCTGATGCCGATAATGTGAAAGGCATTACTGTTGCCATAGTTGATTTGAATGATAAGTCTGTTGCCGTTGAGCAGTCGAAATTATTTACATTTGAAGACCATTCCCAGGACCAGAACCAGTTGCCCGCATGGGTTTTCATACCTTCCAAAGACCTTTGCCTTCTTCCGCATATCAGCAGTGCTGACAGTAACCAGGCGGATAGTCTTGTGATGACGCAAGCAGTGCATAAAGGTGAGGAAAGGACCAGCATTGATTTTACTGTCAAAAATATCATCACCGATTATATCACCGGCAGAACAAGAATGTATGTACGGTTTGAAAACATCCCCGGCTATTGGGATGAAACATTCGTGCTGGAAATTGACAAGCAGCCCCTGGTAATGAAAGGCGACAAAGTCGGAATTGGAACCAATGCCCCCGCTTCTAAATTGCACATTCAGGTCAACAATCAAGCATTAAATCTTCCTTTATTTTTAAGAAATGTAAATGGAACAGAAAACGCAGGCAATGCCATAGGCCTAGGGTTTTTAAATGAGCAATCAGGCGATTGGGCCAAAGCGGCTATCGTACATGAGAGAACCGGTGGCTATGGCATTGGAAGTATGAAGTTTTTAATCAGTAACCAGGCAGATCAAACCCCTGTTTCTTTAACCGCTACCAGAATGACCATTGCTTCCTCTGGTAATATTGGTATTGGTACATCCAAACCAACAACTGCCAAACTTGTCATTTCCGGGAACTCAACCGAAGAAGGAATAGACCTTGCCTCCACTGATCAGTATGCAAATCTTAGAGTCCTTCGAAACTCACTTTCAACAATAGACAAAGACATGTTTATTGGCTATCAAAGTGGAACCAATAGTACGTTGCATCTTTTTTCAAATAATGTAGAAACGCTAACAGTTACTGGTGGAAATGTTGGTATCGGCACCGCTAGTCCACTAAGTGGTTTTAAACTTGATGTCAATGGCAATATTAGCGGCGATCATATCACGGCCGGAAATATTTCCAATTCAAGTAAGTTTGGAGGCAATACACCACCAACAGGATCAGCACCATCACTCGAAGTTCGTACACTCCAGGGGGAGGGATGGCCAGATATAGTCTTTCATCATGAAAGTATTTTAACGTCACATCTTTCGGTGCAAGACGGTGCTAATCGTCAGTTCCGTCTTGAATCATCGCCCGGTGAAGCCGGTACAGGATTGTACGTACAAGGCAGTGTGGGCATTGGAACAGCCGCGCCCTCACTTAAATTAGAAGTTCGGGATGATGGTGCAGCGTCAATGAACTGGGCAGGTCGAATGGGTCTTTCAAATAAAACTGTTGATCGCCAGGTATTCTTTGGCATGTATAATGGTAACGCAGCGATCGCGGCGCACAACTTTGCACTCAACGAATGGAAAGATCTCTATATTAACACTGTTGATCCAATAGGGTACAGTAATGTGATTATGGGTGGTAAAGTTGGTATTGGAACGGCAACGCCACAAGTACCGTTAGAGGTTAATGCAGCAGGAACTGCTTATTGTAGCGAAATTAACGACCAGGTTGCCCGAATGGGCTATCAGTGGAATGCGCACAGGAGCAATGATTATATAGGTGGATTAACTGACCGTGGTACGTCACAGTCTCAAGGCAATATCTCTATTCACGCCCATGGTGGCGTTCTTGCATCTCACTTTTATGCATATTCCGATGAAAGAATTAAAACCGAGATTCAAGATGTCGATTCGTCGGCTAATCTATCCCTGATAAATAACCTTCGGGTTACCGACTACAACTATAAAGATTACCTGGCAAATGGCTTACAAAGGAAAAGGGGGCTGGTTGCACAGGAGGTAACGCAGGTGTTTCCGCAGGTTGTTTCGCAAAAGCCTGGCTTTATCCCTGATATTTTTTCAATGGCAGAAAGGACTACAATAAACAATGACTGTCTTTTGGTAGCATTGAAAGAAAAACATCAGTTGTTAACGGACGACATTGTAAGACTTTATACCACCGATAATAAGTATCGTGATGTAGAAGTAAATGTAATGGATGAATTTAGTTTTACAGTAGCAGATTGGAAAGAATCTCCCCAAAATTTGTTTGTGTATGGTAAGTACACCGACGATATTCATGTACTTGATTACAACGAAGTCTTTTGCACCGGCATTAGTGCCATCCAAGAATTAAGCAAACAAGTAGATGAATTGAAAGGTCAAATGGAAACGCAGGAAACAAAGCTGAAAGAACTGCAGGAACTTGTACAATTATCGCTTGTCAATACCAACTAAATAACTGATAGCACCAATGGAAGAACTAACACTAAAGCTTACACTCAACGAAGTAAACCTTATACTGACAGGACTTGGCAATATGCCTTACATACAGGTAAGCGAATTGATACAGAAAATACAATCCCAAGCGAAGGAACAATTGAATACATCGCATCAGCAAAAACAATAACTGCCGCTCTACTTATAAACCTTATTAAAAAACAAACTATGCCTGCTGCACCACCTCCAATACCAGCTCGAAAATTGCGTAAGGAAGATTTCAAGAAGTATTTTCAGGACCAGGACTGGGTGCTGACAGAACTGGAAAATGAAGGCTTTCCTGATTGGATGATTTATGCTTTTGTCAGTACAGCAAAAGAAACCAAGACAATTGTCTTAAGCCGCACACCCGGCGGTGTTGGCAAGGACCTTATAAATGCCAGTTATGATTTAAAGGGATTTCAAATAAAAGCAAAGTCGTGTAACTGGGGCCCGATGGCGGGTTTCATTTGCCAGCTACCCTTTTTAAATAAGGCCGGTGCCAAAAAGATAAGCTATAACACAGGGAACATCTTTCATTACCTCGCTTGCCTTAAACTGTTTTCCGGCCCTCGAAAAGAAATTGATAGCATAGAAGCCGGCCGGCAAAAAAAGCTCACGTATATTACCAGCCTTAAAGCAGAGAATTTTACCGGAAATGAGGCCAATAACACAATCAATAAACTGGTAGAGGATTTTGCGGATAAAGTATTCGATATATCGGTAGAGGTACCGCATAGGGATGATATAACACAAATAGTAAACGGGCAAGGTGATGTTGAGGCCAAAAAAACAGCACTCCGGAAAATCAATAACAAGGCTTACGATACCCAACTTCCACCTATCATAAAAAAATACAGGCAAACAGAGCAAACGACAGGCGAGTGGTCTGGTGAAAATACCATAGAAGAAGACAGCCCATTTATCAATTTGAAACGGGCATTTAGCGGTCCGGATGATGAAGTGATTGCGCAATTGCAAACAATGAGAGGTGTTGCGGCTGCCAGTTTGAAAAAATTGGAACAGGGTAAAATTTACGGCTATGCAAACGATGAGGCAGAAACGGTATTTATTGAATTCTTACTAACAAGAGCGCAAGAGGGTGATACACTATGGGCAATTCATCATGGCATTATTCAATACAAGCAGGGGAACGCCTACATTGCTTACACACCTTCCGTGCAAAACAATCTGCCTTCCTATTTTCCGATTTTGGATGAAAAGACGCAGCAGAAATATCCTATCGCTGCCACCGATAAAGTAAACAAAGACAAGGCAGCAGAAAATAGAGCAATCTTAGATACCATTTTTAGTTTCTCTGCAGAATCCATTGACGTCGCAGCCCCCGGCAATGATAAATTTCCTGCGGGAACAAGAAAATTTTACCCGCTTCGTGGTTTCGTGAATCCTCATCCTCCCTATAAAAAAATAAAAAATCCCGACAAGTCTGTTGCCACCTTAGTTGACAATCCGCTGGCTTATAAAAATGCAGTTTCCGGTGATTATGATTTGTTTGCTTTCTGGCCCGCAAATACTACCCCGCTGATTGAACTGACGAGGTTATCTGAAAAATATTTGAATGCCAATTTAAAAGTCTTTACCGATGCAGATATGTTGTTGTGCATTGAAATGATTCCCGGGTTTGGCGAGATCAATCCCTCAGCGGATAATAAACAGTTAAAAGAAAGTGCGGAACTTGGCAATATGAGCACATTGTGCGCTACTGTTGCCGGTACCCTTAATTCATTTTCCAACACCTTTCTAAAGCCCCTGTATCCGCAATCAGCCCTCAACAAAGCTTTTCATAGCGATGAAGGGGGCCGGCCTGGTGTGCTGGAAATTGAATTTCCGATTGCCGTTTTTCTCCCAAACCTTACCCAAAGCGTCGCCTTGAATAATAAATACGTCGATAAAAAAGTTCCTCCTTTCCCGAATCGCAGTAAACTTCACAGCTATGGGGGCCTTATCAAAACGCCGGAAGAACTGGTACAGGTGATAATGGAAGCGCAGAGTGGAGAAACGCAATATCAGGCAATTATGCAGGCAGAGTGGATGAGTCACTTGTTTTATATTTCGTTACCGAAAAAAAGCAGAGATGACTTCCGTGCCCAAAAAGGCGATTTTGCCGATGTGTTCGTTCGTCTGAATAAAAGCGATGAAAATGGAAAAGAGCTAACAGATGACAAGCAACTCGAGAAACAGAAAAAAGCAAACAGTGAAAAAATTGAGGAGTTTGAAGCAATTGAATCAAATCATGGCAAGATTTATCCAAACGCGGATTCTTTCGACCAGGGAGCTTTTGAAAAAAACTTAAAGCAATTGTTTAAACTTCCACTCAATGAAGATGAAGAAAAGTTCAGCCAACTGCGTAACAAGTTTTTAGAAATGGCATTTAAAACGAAAAGAAAGGCTGCACTGAGAAAAAACGATATTGAACAAATTTTATACAATTAGATGAACCCTTTTGGGAAACAGCTATTAAAAATTGCTTGTTTATGAGTGATAAAACGGTATCCCAGCTAATTGGCGAAAATTCACTGGCACCCCTAAAAGAACACTTGTCACTTTATGCGCTTGATCATATAGGACAATCGTTGGGTGATATGGTCGTAAATAAAAAGGGTGAAATCAGCCTGGGAGATAACTTCTTAAATGCTTCAGCTACCATAAACTGCACGCTTTTCCAAAGCACTGAAGGAGAGTTTTTGTTTCTGCTAAAGGCCATTCCTGAACAAAAACAATTTGCAGAATTTTTCCCTCAAATGCTGCCCTACAATCCTTGGGGAGTAACAAACCCGGATGAATATCCATTTCCATCGTTACAAGCTCTGGCTGTCAAAGATATTTCATGGCAATACATTTATTTTTCCACGCCTGATACTGCAAAGCAACAATTACTTTGGAGCACAAAAGCCACCGCCGAACAACCAACAATTAATTCCCTGAAGCTTCTTAGCGGATATGAATCTTCTGTTAGTGGTGAGCCGCTGGCATGGATAGGAGGAATGTATTACGCAGGTGTGTATGATATGCCGTGGAATGTGGTATTGCGGCAAGGTCGGTGGGATGAATTTATACCGCTGCAAACAACGGTTCCTGTAAAGGGATGCGTGTATCAACAGGAAGCAATGACCTTCCTTAAATTAACGGTTGAACTATTGCCAAAAGCAAATCCATTTGGTGATGATGTGGTAAAAAACATGGCGCTTGCTTTCCAGTTTTCATCTGCATTTGCAGACCCTACCGAAAGTGCAGCCTTGCTAAGCAAAGGTGGCGAAAGAAGAATAGGACTCTCCGGAACGATTCAAATTGGGGATAACGCCGAAGTAACAATTGAAGGCTCATGGCCACTCGATGGAGATGAAATAGTAATCAACGCAAATTGCAGCTTACACAAAATACAAGATTACTTTTCAGGCAATTCTATTGATGGACTTAGCCTGCCCGAAGATATGACTGCAGCAATATCACTTTCTGTATCGAAAAGTGAACGTACGCTTGATAAAATAGGCTTTGCCCTGCAACTTGACAATTGGAATATCGTGCACGACGTACTGTCTTTGAAGCAAGTCAATTTCGATGTTCGTGTTTTTTCTCCCGGTTCTCTTAATTTAACCATGGCTGATTTTGCAACGAAAGCTGCCATCGGTTCCACGAGTCTTATTTGCACTGGACAATATCCTGAAGGAATTTATTATTTGGGCTTAGATCCTAACACGCCGGTAAATTTAGATGCGCTGATAGGCTCTATCACCGGCACAAGCGGTTTATTACCTGCTGATTTATTTTTGTCTAAACTTTCGGGCAGTTACAATGGCGGTGCTCACCTATACGATATTACAGCTACTGTTTCTTCCGACAAAACATGGAATGCTGGTCCGCCCCTTTCAACACAATCATCAGGTGTTCATCTGCAAAACATTTCGGCTGTTCTTAGAGGTGCACCAAACAACTTGTTTTGTTCGATCAAAGCTGATTTTTCTATTGCCTATACAAACTCACTGGGGTTACCCGATGCAATGAATTTCGAGGTGCAATGTATCTATTCCGGCTCCTGGTTTTTTAGTGCATCTTACACGGGAGATGTATCATTGGCCGATGTGGGAAGTGCTATGGGCTTTGGCGATATCCCTGCTTTATTAAGCAACTGCCAATTAAATGCGCTTAGCTTAACTTACGATTCGGCAGGTAACAACTTATCGTTCGCAACCCGAAGCACCATTAGGATTGAAGGAACTTCATTGGAGGCTGACTTGTTAGTTGATAAAACTGGCAACGAGTTCGACTTTTCAGGCAAATTTATTTATCGGGATAATGAATTTGACTTCACTTATTCAAAACAAGATAACAAGCGTTTCTTGTTATTTGGGCTGAATTTAGAGATTGCAGGAGTAGTGATTAAATTGGTAGCAACCAGTCAAAACGAAGATAATGAAAACGGGACTGTGAATGATAAGAAGTTCAGTGGCAGTGCTCAGAACGTTCGCATTTCAATCATTCATGCAATAAAGAGCCTTACCAATACCGATTTTGAAAAACCTGTCTGGCTTCCGGATATTGTTATTACCGATTTGTCCTGTTCGTATGATAGCCTTTCCGGCAGCACAACACTTTCAGCTACTGCTTATGCTGCCGACCATAAAGTTCAATTTGTTTTTTATCGACAAAAAGGCAAAGACAATCAAAAAAGCAAATATGCCTTTGCGCTTCTAACAGATGATGTTTCATTGGCAGGACTTCCAGTTGTAGGAGACGTGCTAAGCGAAGTTGCGATAAAAAACGTTGGATTTGTTTATGCTTCAGAAGAAGCAAATTACGCATTGCCCTTTACTATTTCGGGTACTACGAATGATAAAAATACTGCTGACAATAATGGAGCAAAATACAAGCAGGGTATAAACTTTTTGGGCAAGCTGCATTTACCCGTAGTTGAACCTTTTATGCTTACCGTGCTTGCAAAAGAACCCGGCGATACAAGTAGTTCATCGGTTACACCTGTACCCGCTCCGCAAAAAGCCGTTGCCACCCCACCAAGCAGCTTTCAATCCAACACCAATTGGTTCGATGTCAATAAAAAATTAGGGCCCGTTACCATTGACAGAGTTGGCTTTCAAATTAAGGACGGCACATTGGGCTTGCTCATTAGTGCTGATATAGCAGTAGGACCGTTGACATTTAGCTTAACCGGCTTGGCGATCAGCTTTAATATATCCAGGCTGTTTAAACAAGAATTTGACCCAGCATTCAGTCTCGAAGGATTGGCATTGCTGTTTAATTCGCCACCAGTAGAAATTAGCGGCTCGTTTATAAAAACAACAGTGGGCAATCCTCCCCGCGATGAGTTTAATGGAACTGCCATTATAAAAGCTACTGATTTTACCTTGTCTGCATTAGGCTCTTATACAAATGTCAATGGCAATGTGTCGTTATTTGTGTATGGCTATCTGGAGAAAGCAATTGGCGGCCCCAGCTTTTTCTTTGTAGAAGGATTGGCACTTGGTTTTGGCTACAACAGAAGAATTGTGATGCCACCGGTCGAAGAAGTTGCGCATTTCCCACTCGTAGCGCAAGTGATGGGAGGGGACGTCGCAAATACCAACAAAGATCCGGCGCAGTTACTTCGCGATGAACTTACTTCTCTCGATGCGTACCTGCCCATAGAACCGGGTGAGCTATTCTTCGTGGTTGGCGTTAAGTTCAACTCCTTTAAGCTGATTGATTCTTTTGCTTTACTTGCCGTGTCCTTCGGCAAGCACACGGAAATAGACGTATTGGGGCAATCGAATATTGTTGTCCCTATTTCAAAAGACGGTAAAAAAGTTGACAAGCCACTTGCTGAAATAAAAATTTTCCTCGCAGCTAAATTTTTGCCGGATGAAGGCTTTCTCGGCATCACGGCTCAACTGTCCAAAGACTCCTATATATTTTCAAGGGACTGCCATCTCACAGGAGGTGCAGCATTTTACAGTTGGTTCAAAGGAGAACATGAAGGCGATTTTGTTGTAACGATGGGCGGTTATCACCCGCATTTTACAGTACCGGCTCACTATCCCCAAGTGCCGCGACTTGCGCTCAACTGGCAAATCACCAGTAAGATGAGCATCAAAGGCGACATGTATTTTGCCTTGTGCCCTCATGCATTTATGGCGGGCGGACATTTGGAAGCCTTGTACGACGATGGCGACTTCAAAGCATGGTTTAAGGCGGGTGCCGACTTTTTGATTACCTGGCAACCTTACCATTACGAAGCCAGTATATATGTCGACATCGGCGCTTCTTTGCATATTGATCTTTGGTTTACCAGCTTTACCATTACCGTTGAATTTGGAGCCGACGTAGAAATATGGGGGCCGGAGTTTTCAGGAAAAGCAACGATACATATTTGCGGCTTCGATGTTACCATACGATTTGGTCCATCTGGTTCTGCTACACTGAAACCTATTGAATGGGATGCGTTCCTTACATCCAGTTTACCCGAGCCGGAAAAAACCCTTGCTATTGCCGTAACAAGTGGTGAGCACGGAAAAGATGTTTTTGAAAAGAGCGGGCAAAAAATAACCTACCCTATTATTAATCCCAAAGAGCTTGAGTTTGTAGCAGCATCTGTAATTCCGGTGAAGAAGTTTGACGATAATGTAACCAGGCGATTAAACGGAACAGCAAATGCAGCTATGCTTCAGTCCTTTGGGATAGCGCCGATGGATAAAAAGAACGAAAGCATTGAAAGCAGCTTCACGGTTTCGGTTTATTACAACGAGGATGAGCCAGCGTTTGAAAACGTCCAGGCTTCTCTTCCGGAGAACTTTGTGGTATCAACAAATGTGAAGAAGATGCCTGCCTCTATTTGGGGCACTGCTTTCAGGCACGATTTGAACGAAGAGGAAAGAGTGGTAGATGTTGTGAATGGATTGCGCTTTGTTGCAAAAGAACCAACACTTTCTGCGGGAATAAATTATCCTGGATTGCAAGACATCATCGCGCATGACAACGACCCCATTGCTGTGAAATGGCAGCAACAGGTAAAAGTTGAAACTACAGCCAACAGTAAACTACAAACCAAACTTGGACTAAAAGGTTAAGTTTTATAATCCCTCTTGTAGATTAGGCGTTAGGATTGGAAAAACTGAATGAAGAGTGATATTTTTTTGTTTACCGGCTCGATAACTCTCCTCAACATCGTTGTGTCACTCACTTCAACCATATGCCTTTCTATTCCGCCTTTTATTCCGCAATATTGAATAAGAAAAAGATACCTGAACCACTAATGTAATAATTCTTTTTATGCCAAATACTACCACTGACGCCGTTGACACAAACATAAAAATTTATGACAGGCACCAACCTGCCCTCACTGCCGGTTTTTACAAGGTAGAAGTGGACCAGCAATTTCGGGTGGATGCCAACCCGCAGAAAAATTATACATCAAGCCTGACCTTTGAAGTTGCAGCGGAGCAATTTTCTATCTCTCCTCAACTGGTAAGTTCAGTATTTCCTCCTGCTGATTCTTTGGGTGATTTTACTACTGTTTTACCACACATGACCATCAGCAGAAGCACCTTTCCGTGGGAGCGGCGTTCTGACAAAGCGAGTACAGATAAACCGTGGGTAGCCTTGTTGCTGTTTTCGGAGGATGAATTAGCACCGAAAGCAGATTTTAAACAGTCTCCTCAAGATTTTCATAACAGTTTCAGTCTTGATACAATGCTACGCAGCGATGCATACGCTTCGCCAGTTTCGCTTGTTTTGGTTGGTAAAGATTTAAGGACAAACATCTTTCCTAAAAGCGAAGAAATTGCCTACCTGGCGCATGTACGCGGAAAGATTGGTAACGAACAAGCCGTGATTGTAGCGAACCGGCTACCGTTCAGGAACAAACGAAATTTTGTTCACCTTGTTTCCCTAGAAGAATCATTTGCAGGAGCCGATTTTGTTGGCAAGCCAGGCAGTGGTGGAGATTATTGTCAGTTTGTTTCACTGTACAACTGGGAGTTTTTTTGTACTGACCATTTCATCGTTACGCCGGAATTGTTTCCCGTATTTAAAAGTGATAAAACTGTTTATGGTGCACTTGAATCTTTGCAAAATGCTGAGTATTTTGATGCAAAGGATTTTATTGATGCTATTGCTGCCGTAACCGGTAGTCCGGTGCTGGGTGAAATGCAAAAGAGATTACTGGCAACGTTTGAAGTTTCGCATTTGAATCAAATTTTGTCGCACCTTAACCGCACTCCAAACACCTTGCGTTTACCGCAAGAGGATGACAGCCTCAATAAAATGGGTTATTTACGTGTGGACTATAAACTTAAAACTGGTGAGCTTGTAAATGGCGTTTACAGAGGCCCGTTAGTTCCTTTCTTACCGGATGCAAGCAATGGGGTAGACCAAATGATTGCTGGCTCGCCTTTATCCAGCGATTCTTGGTTCACAATTATAAAAGATAAGGATGATGTTGTAGATATTTCCTATGCCGCAGCATGGGAATTAGGCAGGCTGATGGCTCTAGCGGATAAGAAGTTTTCTGCTGCGCTTTTTTTATGGAAACGAGATTGTTACCAGAGATACAAGACCAATGCGGCCAATACCCAATTTCCGGATATGCCTGAACAGGTGAGGACGTGGTTCAATAATCTTGTTTTATTGAAAAATATCCCATTCAACTATTTAGTCCCAACGGAACAATATCTTCCGTTTGAGGCGATTCGTTTTTTCTGTATCGATACCGCATGGGTTCATTGCCTTGTTGACGGCGCCTTTAGCATAGCAAGGTTTTCTAAACTTGACGCTAATATTGACCATGAGTTATACGCCGGCAAACATCCTGGCGTAATAGATGTAGAATTATTTCAAAAGCAAAACCCACGAGCTGACGTCCTTACACAAAATCCGAAATCGGGTTTTTTCCTTAGGTCAAGAGCAGTGAGCGGCTGGCCCGATATGGTCATTGAAGGTGCGACTGTCAACAAAAAAGCAAACCTGGTAAAGACTAATTTATCATCCAACCTTTTCTTTTGTCAATTCGATTCGTTGATCGATACTGTTGTTATGTATCAAAGACCCGAATCCATTCATTTCGGCCTTGAAGAAGATGAAGACGATAAGCTGTTCGCAATGTCATTGACCAGAAGCCCGCAAAAGGTGGCTGTTGTACCAGTAAACAATAAGATTGATATAAGCACCTTGTATAACGGTATGCAGGCAACAAGCGTATCGAATTTTGCTGCAGGTTTAATTCAGAAAGTTGAGCAGGTTAAATTTACTGTTTCCTCGTAAGGATGAATAGGCACCTGTGAACTAAAAAATAAGAACACTATTTTTCGGACTGTCCAGGTCGTGTACGGAACAATCATGACTAGTAACTATTTATCTAATTGAACATATTGAAGAACATGCAAGGGAGATTCAGATTTAGGGTAGCGTCTGCCCGAGAGAAAAAAGGTAATGCTCTAACCCTGGGTCTCCCAACACTCTCTCCATCTCTAAATCAATGATATCCTGCACATCCTGCTTAATCTGCAGATAATTTTTCTGAGCTATTGCATTATCTAGCTTCCTTACAATTGGTATTTCTTTATACTTGTCCTGTTCATTTTTTAAGGCTTCATGGTCGTTTAAAACCTGGCAATGGAATGCCTTTAGTTCTATTTTTTCAGTCGGATCATCAGCAACCATTCCAACAAACTCACCCGAACTCAACGCCGATATTTTAGATGGTGGAATAGCTGATTCTAATTGTGTTGAATGGCTCACAGAAGTGTCTGCACTG
>JAQBNO010000092.1 GCA_028288485.1 Segetibacter sp. | reverse complement strand
AATTTCAATTCCACTATGGTACGATTATAAGTTAAGATGGCAGAAAATAAGGTATCACCTGAAGCACTATTTCAATTCCACTATGGTACGATTATAAGAGTATTTTAATCCTTTTTCTGTTTGCTCTGATGTTACATTTCAATTCCACTATGGTACGATTATAAGCCTTTTTTACAACGGCTGGTATTGATTGTATATTAATTACTTATACAATTAAAAATAGTCTTTTTACAGCCTTAAAGTAGTCTATGCCCGGTATTATGATTTATAGCCCAGTTCGACGACTTGCTAAAAGCCTACTCATACAGTGTTTCCTGGAAAACAAAGCTCATTTGTAACCCGAAATTGCCTTTTTTTTACTACTCCGACGACTTATATAATATTGTCGAGGTTGTTTTTCTCCTGCCCTATAATCATCTTATCAAGCCATTTCTCCTGCCTGCTTTTGAATACAATAATACTGTCCTTTTCAATAATCATTATCTTTTTTGCATGACTTATCAGCTCTTTTAGTTTCACATCAGTGATCTCTCCTTCAAAAACACTGTTCTGAATCCAGTTCAGATACTGTCGGCACAGCTTTAGCATTTTGCCTACACGTTTTTCATCTATATCGTATACAAGGATTACATACATACAAGTGATTTTGTGATTTCGGGATCCGGTAATTTCGGGACCAAGTAACAGCGGGCATTCACATTTGGTGATTTTTCCTGTTTTATTGATGCTATGGAAATCTGTGGTTGAACCGAGCGTGGCAACAATGAAACATCAGCGGTATACTGCCTGTACCATAAAATCTAAAACTCTCTCTTCTTGCAATACACCAGCTGATCACTAATCAACCCATCACAAAACCAGGTATCACTACCTTTTCCAATTCTCCATCCATTACCACCATGCCTTAAACGGCTTATACTCTTCCATGCCCAATATATGTTTGCTTAGTTTATAACACTCAAGCTTTACCAGGTGCTTGTAACTTACGCTTCGGCCAAGCGAACGATGCTTTATTGTCTCATTCAGTTTTTCATCCCATGCCTTTACCACCGTTTTACGTCCGCTTTCTTTTAGCAAACATTTGTTAAGCCTGGTATCAAAATCCGACGACTGAATTTGCTTCTTGTTAAGTAATGAGAAAATAAGCCTGTCGGCAAGCAAGGGTTTAAATATTTCAGCTATGTCAAGCGCCAGCGAATACCTGCGCTCACCCGGCTGATGCAAAAAAGATATAGTAGGATTGAGTTGTGTATGATAAATCATGTCGAGACATAAGGTGTAACACATGGTGTTTACAAACGACACCATTGCATTAACCTCGTTAGAAGGCGGTTGTTTGGTGCGGTTGCCCATTTCAAAATCGGTTATAATAACACTGAAGGCATCGTAATAACTCATACGAATATTACCTTCGATTCCCATCAACATTTCTACATCGGTTGCCTGGTTTATAGACTGCGCCAGCTCTTCTATTCTGTCTATAGCCCCCGAAGTATCTTTTTCCCGATTATTATAATATCGTAAGTTTTTCAGCATATTAAAAGCTGCACCTTCAATCAGTTTTTGTGCAAGGGCGATACGTTTTTTTGGTTTGGCATACGTATCTGCCTGGGCTATCAGCATCTTGCCGGCGAGCAAATAATCTTTAGGCATAAACGAACCGGTATAATGCTCGTAGTAATCGAAGAAGTGAACGCTTATTTGCTCCTTACCTAAAAAATTATACAAAGCACTGTTGGCATCAAGACTACCAAATGCATACAGGTTATCGACTGATTCTATTGGAATATATTTCGGCTGTCCTTCGTTTCCCTCTTCATCCACAGGAGTAAACTTCAGCGTATTATCCTTCCGGCTCATGCGGCCGGCGTTAAAGAGGTAGTACGATTTTTTCATGAACTGATTTTGCTATTGATAACTTTTTAAATCTCTCCCACATAACAAAAGTCGTAGTACGAGCATTTCTTACAAATCTTACTGTTTATACGTCGCGTACATACCTCATTCTCTACCATTCGTTCTATATGTTGCTTGATATTTTCAAGAAATGAAACGTCTTCGTCTGACAGCGATACTTTGCTTGTATGCTTTAGTTTAGGATATTCTATTATTCCCGTAACGCCTTCAATGCCGTTTTGCTTCAGCAGCCATATATAATATTTTACCTGCCACTCATGCGCATCTTCTATACTGTCGCTCTTTTTTACTTCGTGTATTACTTTGTTCTTTGCATCGTAAAAATCAATCTTACTGCCGCCGATTTCTATTTCGGTATATTTCTCTGCACGTTGTGCGTAACTCGTTTCATGTATCAGCTTGCCTTCTGCTACGGTATCAGATGTATGCTCCATATTAATGCCATTGGCAAACAGCCAGAGCTTGCGGTGGCAGACAAAATAATAGTTGATATGCGTTGCAGTAAGATGCATGGAAGTTTTATATTAAAAAGGCAGTTCTCCTGGTGGTACTTCAGTCATGTCAGCACAATCATCATCGTCAGTCTCATTCCATATCTTCAAACAAGGGCAATATTGTTTAAAAATACAATCCGGTGCATACCCGGTACAAAAATCAAAGCTTATGAAACCACTGTTTACAATCCCGGTTTTCATATTTAAAGTATCAATCGTTATTGCATAAGCCATCGGTAAAGGCAGCGATGCAGGTAAATCAATATCAAGATTCCACGAGAGCATCATTTGCCGGAATGCTGCGATCACCTGTTCCATTTCTTCCCTTGTTAATTGTTCCGGCGGTGGAAAATTAACCGACTCCAGTCCGCAATAATATCCAAAACTATGCGCAGGCTCTGCTCCTTCAAGCCAGCGCTCAATTTCCTCCATTTCCTCTTCAAAGCTTATTGGTCCCTTTTGTTCGATAACAATTTCATCCCTGCAGGCAGCGGCGATGTCGGTGAACAGATGTGTAAGATAAGGGTGCATGACAGGTTGTAATTTGTCTTAAGCTACTAAATGATCCGAAAAATGGAAAATACTACCGAAAATAAATTGATGAACGACCTTGCCCTTGCGCTTATATACCTTACTGCATGGAAGGAAAAAGGTGATGAAATATTTCGTGCGTGGAAAGAATATCATTTTACTATTCTTGATGAGCTAAAAGAACAGGGACTGATGGACTTTTCATACAAAGCAAAGTCGCTATACCTGTCGCTGTAAGGGGAAGGAAATGCAAAGCAACCGGTTGAAAAGTGTAAGCAAGCTGTCTGAACCAGGATTTATTGGATTATTGGGAACAGGAGGATATAATATTTTTTCTTCCTTCAATCCCTCTTTCCTTCAATTCTTTAATTTTTTTGGTAGCCGGCATTTGTAATTCTATTAAGCTTTACTTGCGTCGCACTCTTGTACCTGGCGGCTTTGCTGAGCTTTTCCTGCGTTTTGCTCAACAAAAAAGACTGCTGTTTCGTTGTATGCAAATCCTATAACTTAAACACTTTATCAATCCGCAATAAAACCTCTCTCTGCAAATCAGCATTAATAGCACCAAGCTCTCTTTTAATTAAATATTTTGGAATGGTTACCAATTTATGAACTCGGATAACAGAATCGACAAGTAAACCGGTACTGGCAAATTCTAATGTAGCCTTACTAATTACAATATCTGTATCAAGTATTTCATCCGGGATTTGGCTCGAAATAAAAGCAATAACCACATGATCATATTTTACCAATAGGGTTAGATAAGCAAAGTGCAGGCCTCACTTTTGAACCGGTAAAATCATCAAATGGAAAAGGTACCAGTACGATTTTGGTCTTAAACATGTAAAGGCTTTCCGTCATTGAGGGAATAGATGTCTTCTTCCGGATCCTTTAAAAAATCAAAAGCAGGATTATTTGATATGGATCGCATCCAAAGTTGTTCTTCGGTCATTTCGCCATTTTCAGCATACATAATAATTACTTTTACATCGCCTTCCTTTAGTGGCAATGGTGTATTTATTTGCAGCGATCCATTACTGTCTATATGCCCGAAAGCTTCTACTGCCTGCATCATGGTTTGCAATTTTTATGGTTCCAATTCCGCTATGGTATGATTTTCAAAATATACCTGTGCCTTTTTGTAATCTTTATCAAAGGTAAATATCAATTGCGTTCCCTCAGTCCCCCATTCCTCACTCGTCAACCCTTTTTTTTGTAGCCGGCTTTGCAATTGTATTAACCTTTACTTGCGTCGCACTCTTGTACCCTGGAAAGCTTGATCGGCTGTTCTTATGTTTTTATGTTTTAGAAAAAGCTTCATGGCGTGAGGCACAGGATATAACTACATTATAATATTTTCAGTAGGTCAGCCACAAGGTATGGCTGTGATATAGTTGCAGGTGATAACACCTGCAACGGCGCTAATTTCATATTCAAACTAATTCTGGTTCCCAAATCTCTTGTTCATCATAAATAAGTCCAAGTTCTGGAGCATATTTTTTAGTCAATACCCAATAAGGTATAGTGATCAATTTTTTATTCGAGGATTCAAAGTTGTAGGAGGTCTTATATAAATTCCCCTCATTTTCATTCATCAGTTGCCAAAATTTATTCTTACGTATTTGTACCTTTAACCTTTCAGCTCCAATAAAATCATACTCCGATAAATAATTTTCAAAACGCTCTATTAACTTAACTGGCAACACTTTTATTCCATCAAACTGCTTGTAAAAATCTT
>JAQBNO010000088.1 GCA_028288485.1 Segetibacter sp. | reverse complement strand
TTAGTAGGACTTACCGGCAATTTGCTTATCCCGTCTTCGGTAACATTAATTCATTTCTTAACGCCATTCATCCAATTTTCTTAACGCCTTTTTCATGAGGTCGGGTAAGAGATGCGTTTTTAAAAATTATGCGGCCAAAAATTAAAGCTGGCAAAAAGAATACGCATGAAAAATAATGTTGAAGCCACAGTAGCACTACTGCTAAATCACGGAACAATGAAAGGAATGGGATGTAATCATTCCTTTCTTGAATTTTCTTTGGTTACTTTCTTTGTTTCAAGACAAAGAAAGTGACAATGCCAGCTAATGCTCAAATTCTCAAAACATAAAATGCTGAATAAAGCCCTTTTTTAAATGAAGCGTTCCAATAGCGGATAACCGTGTTTTGTTTTTCTTTTTTTCTTGATAAAAAAAGAAACAAAAAAATCAAGACTCCATAGAAAAGGCTAAAAATTAGCAAGACAGGCTAAAATGAAATAGTTACAACGGGAGAATATAATCGAACTTTTGGAGGACTTACATGCAAAGAACACCCACAAACTCTGGTAACATCATTTCATTTCTTAACGCCTGTCCTGCTAATTTTCTTAACGCCTTTTCTATGATGTCGGGAAGAAAGGAGCTACGAGTTGGACGGTTGTCTTTCAATATAACTTTTGAACCTTTTGGCGAGAAGTGTAGAAAAACCTGAGTTTTGCTCATCTGCAAATACTGTTCTGCTGGACAATACGCATGAAAAACAAATGCTGAAGCCACAGTAGCACTACCGCTTAACCGGGAACAATGAAAGAAACGGGATGTAATCGTTTCTTTCTTGATTTTTCTTTGGTTACTTTCTTTGTTTCAAGACAAAGAAAGTGACAATGCCAGCTAATACTCGAATTCCAAAAAACATAAAATGCTGAATAAAGCCCTTTTTAAATGAAGCGTACAATAGTGAATAATCACCTTCTGTTTTTCTGTTTTTCTGCCCTTGCCGGTGTTCCTGGCAGCGCTGCTGTTACACGGTGTTATCAGCTGACCGAACGACGGGTCATCCGGGCGGGCAACAACGGCATGACTGCTAAAACTGCCCAGGCAACACAACCGCACAAGTGAGTGAACCTCCGATCCTCAGGGTAAGCTCCACGATGCCCAATTGAAACTCTACCGGCTACAGAAAAAAACAAAAGCTACCGAAGTAGCTTTCATTCATTCAGCCTTTGTATTCATTATTCAAAACCCGGTTAATTTGATGGGTCGTTGTATGCAGGCGTTTGCTGCCGTAGTGTAGCAGCTACCGTTCAGCCACCCTATAGTATTTAAAAACCAGGATTTTGCATGGCCTGTTTTTGTGTTGCTGATAAGGCAACACCTGATGCCTGGATGCCATCGAGGAAATTTTGTGGTATGGGACGGAAAGCGTGGAAAGGTTTTATGTTAGGCCCCCCTTCAAGATTAAAAACCTGTACCCTCTTCACTAAGGTTTGCGTTCTTGCCAAATCTTCCCAACGTTTAAATTCACCAACTAATTCACGGGAACGCTCGTTAAGAACAAAGCATAACATCCGGTCGTAATCGCCGGCTACACCTAAAGTACTAATAATGTATTCATCCTGTGCAGGTAATGCGGCAATATTGGTAATAGCCAAACTTGCAGAAGCTGCAGTGGTTACGGGAACGTTATTTGACTCATAATACGAATTTGCAGGATAAAACGAATTGCCAACCCCCGGGGTTTGAAGTGAAACAGATTGTAATGTATTACCTCCATCATTATATGCTGACCGGTTTTCTCCGTTATTATATTGCGCCCTTGTGCGAACAGGGTTAATATAAGGTAATGCATCTGTATAACTACCCTGGCCCGCCTGCGCTAATCTAATCTTTGCTTCTGCAGCTATTAAATAGGTCTCGGCCGATCTTGCTAAAACAAAATCCCTGTGCCCAACAACAGCATTTAAAGAATTTCTTGAACCATCCATGTGTTTACTACATGAAGGAAAACTTTGGCCGGCAGTTGTCAGATCTGTATTTAATGCACCATCTGTCGTTCTGCCATTGGGATAAGCTACATAAGTGGTGGGTATACTTCTTCTTGTACCGTAGACATCCGGAACAAGATTAGTACCGGATGTTGATTTGGATATTTTTGACAGTGGGTAGCGGGTATCACCGGGCTGATTTATTACAAACATAATTCCCAGGTCTCCCTTAACATTTGGAGCAACAGGTGTAGCTCCATTTAAAGCGCTTTTCGTTCTGAAAGATTTCCAGAATCTTGAATCATTCACTAAATCATACACCCGGTACATAAAGTAAGTGGTGGCCAGCCTGCTAAAAGGTCTGTCACCGGTTATGTCGCGGGCCATTTGATCTTGTACATCATATCTTGAAACAAAATACAAATGTTGCGTATTACCATTACCGAGATTGGTATTTATATCATTAGTAAATTGAGCAGAAAGAATAACTTCCGGTAAAGATTCATTTGCAGAATTTATAGCTGTATAATTCCATAAACTTCCAAAATTTGGCGCTAGCGGGTGATTGGCTATTACCGCGTCGCAAAGAGGACCAATAGCGGTTAAATCGGCAACTTTGGTATCGGTGTTCCATGCACTATTTATTTCACTTGCCCTGAATAAATACGCTTTTGCTAAATAATGAGCGGCAGCATCTTTCGTAATGCGAGAGGGTGCGCCGGAGTTTGATAACAGCTCATATGCTTTTTTAAAATCGGCAATAATTTGAGCACAAACATCTTTTGACGTAGCTCTTGTAAACTCGAGCTGTATTGTAGAAACCGGCGTTAGTTGCAATGGGACGCCTCCGTATTGGTTTACTAATCTTAAGTAATTATACGCCCTCATAAAATGTCCTTCACCTAAAGCTGTATTCTTGATCGCAGCAGAAGTAGAAGTACTGTTTGTACAATTTTGAATCAACAAATTAGCGTCGCCGATTCCTGTGTAAAGTGCGTCCCATTGTAAATTAGAACCAGCTGTATTACCAGCAGTTGCTATCGATGGATTGTAGGTCGCATCGTAATTGTTCCAGTGCGAGTTGGAGGGATCTCCCCCAATATGAAATTCATCAGTTCCATAATTAGTAGCAGCATAGTTCCATTCCCCGGTAAACGGTGCATTAAAAACCTGGTAATAGGTACCTACCGCTAACTGCAGTATTCCGGCGTCTGTTTTGTAAAAATCAGTAGTTCTTGCCGTTGTAAGTGACTCGTTCAAAAAATCTTTATTGCAGGATGAAGAAAAAAATACTGCCGCAATGATTACTATTTTATAGAAAACATTAGTCTTTTTCATGTAATTCAAATTGATATTTATTAAAATGACGCATTAACTCCAAGTGTAAATCCCCTGTTCCATGTTGGCCCGAGCACATCCATGTCGAGGTGCTTGATTTTAGAGAATAACATTCCCGGGTTTGACACCTGTACGTAGGCTTTCAAATTTGAAAGACCCGATTTGCCCAACGTTTTATTGCTAAGCGTGTAACCCAGCGAGATGTTGCGCACTTTAATAAAAGAACCATTCTGATATCCTAATGCCCCAAAATATGGATCAACAGGTGCATTTCCGGCGTTGTATATTGGTTTCTGATACTGTGCATTTTGATTATTCAGAGTATAATAATCAATTTTTCTTTGTACACCGCGGGCAGCCTGTCCCTCACCACCTGTGTTATACAAGTAGTTTAATCGTCCGTATAAGAAGACGGTGAAATCAAATTGTTTATAAGTAACAGTATTTGACATACCGACCACCCAGCGCGGCCTTGTCCAGCCAATAATCTGGCGATCATTGTTTGGATCAATCTTTTTATCACCGTTAAGGTCAGCAACTTTTACATTACCTGCAGAAAACGAATTGCTAGTATAACCTTTCATTAATGCTGTATCACCAGGTTGCCATACACCTAAAGATCTATAACCATAAATTACGCCAACCGGCTGACCTATAAACCAGTTATTGTTTACGTCATCCTGCTTGCCGTTAGCCAATGTAACAATGTGTTCCTTTTGCCATGCTGCATTGATAGTGGTAGACCATGTGAAATCTTTTCGGCTAATGTTAACTGTTGTTATATTGATATCAACTCCACTATTAGCGGTTTTACCAATATTAGCAAAAGTGGTAGTAAAGCCGGTTACAGTAGGGATTGACCTTTGCAATAATAAATCTGTGGTAGTAGAAGTATAATAATCCAAACTACCCGAAATTCTGCTTTTAAATACAGAAAAATCCAAACCAAAATTATACTGTTTTGTTTTTTCCCATCCAAGTTCGGGATTTGCCAAAATCGAATTTGGAATTGAACCAGCCGCGTTGGCAGCTACATAGGGATAAAACAGGGAAGTAACCGCGCCTTGCGTTGAATATGGTGCAATCGCAGAATTGCCTGTAACCCCTGCACCAATTCTTAATTTTAAATCATTCACCCAACCAGCTCTCATAAATTTTTCTTTACTGATCCTCCAGGCTACAGCGGCTGAAGGGAACAAGGAATATTTATTGCCTTCAGTAAATTGTGATGCTCCATCTTGACGGGCTGAAACCGTCAACAGGTATTTATCCTTAAAGTTATAATTAAGCCTTGCCATGTAGGATAATAATTGTTGTTTAACAATGTTAGAGCTTGTGCTAATTTGCCCCGTAACCGTTCCACTGGTTAAGGCATTCCACTGTTGAGAAGCTAAAGGGATACCATTACCCGTTATATTACTTGTGTCTCTTGTATAGGCCGTTTGGCTTTGTAATAGGGTTAAGCCAAAAGTGTGGTCGCCAATTGTCTTATCGTAATAAAGCAAGTTATCCAGTGTGTATGAAAAGGTTTTATAGTTGAGAAGGGCGGCATAGTTTGTACTTCCTCCGTTTGATACTGAGTTAGCATCAATATAAATTCCATCACGTAAATAAGATACATCCGGCCCAAAATTCATCCGGTATCTCAATCCCTTTAGCACCGGGAAAATTGAAGCAAGATTTACCTGCGTATAAAAACTACCAAAAGCCCTCATGGTTACTCTTTGGTCCCTGTTGTAGTTCCATTCATTCACTATGTTTTTGAAAGAATTATCACCGCCGGGAAACAGAATTCTTGCGCCGGTAGAATCATAAGGGACTGCATAAGGAAATAATGATCGCGCAGATTCATACAAACCACCTTGAGGAGTACCTATGGTGCCGATATTCACCTGTGATTGACCAAATTCCTGGTTACTATAAGTGACGTTAATATTACTGCCAAAAGAAAGCCATTTTGTAGCTGCGATGTCAACATTTGCTTTTGCTGAATATCTTTCATACGATTGCCCTCTTATCGTTCCTTTGTTATTTAAATAACCAAAAGAACCATAGGCTTTTATTTTGTCGGTTCCACCGCTAACACTAATAATATTATCAGTGGTTACAGATTGTTGCTTAACCATGCCCCTCCAATCGGTAGTGGCAACTTTTGATCCATCCCAGCTACCGGATTCCCATCCCTTGGCAATATTAGCAAAGGCAGAAGGATCAAGCGTTGCACCAAAAAAATTCCTGTCAGTAGCGAGCGTAGGCTGATCGCCCCTGGGATTAGAGCTAATACCTGTTGAATTATTTAAACCAGCATAATAATAAGCCCACCTGCGGAAAGTAATATAATCACCAGCACTAAACATTTCCTGATTATCAACGATATTTTCAAGTCTCACTGAACTATTAAAGTTCAATGTTACTCTGCCATTCTTACCCTGCTTAGTAGTAATAATAATAACACCGTTTGCGCCACGTGAACCATAAATAGCTGTTGCAGATGCATCTTTCAGGATATCAATAGTTTCAATATCATTTGGATTAATACTTTCAATACCTCCCGTTATTAATGGAATTCCATCAACAACAAATAAAGGTGAATTTGATGCAGTTAATGAACGCACTCCGCGAATTGTAATGTTACCTAGTGTGCCGGGGCGCTCACTGGAAGTAATATCCACACCGGCAACTTTTCCCTGCATAGCTTCTAATGCATTTGTCACGGGCCTCGATCTAATGTCCTTTTGATTGATCCCGGCAACAGCACCGGTTACATCTTTCCTTTTAACCGACCCGTAGCCTATCACCACAACATCCTGCAAGTTTTCGTTTGCCGATTTCAATTGAACTGGTAGCTGCGTTTTATTATCTACAGCAACTTCCAACTGTTCATGCCCTATAAAGCTAATGGTGAGTTTGGCTTTAGCAGATGAAACATTTAATTGAAACGATCCGTCCTCGCCGGTAACGGTCGAGTTTTTTGTGCCTTTCTCCAGCACAGTGGCACCATACAACGCATTGTTACTGTCGCCGGTAACCTTACCGGATACAGAAAAACTTTGTGCTTTGATGGAAAGAGAAAAAAGAAGGAAGAGAAGAAGAATACAATTCTTCTTGAGTAAGTTGTTGTTCATACAAGCAGCGTTAGTTTTAGTGGTAGGATTAGTGAGGATTATGTCACCATGTTTACTGTGAGAACCTACCTCAAGGTATGTTTTTTTTGTATTTGAAAGTAAAATATGTGATCATTTTGCGATGAGGGGTTTGATAAGTCCGGTTGGCATCCATTTGCTGTTATAAGATAGTAGCTGCCTGTTCGGCTGTGCCAATGGCATCAGCACCTGCAAGAAAACGTTGTGGCGGCTTTTTCTCATTGCTATTGATATCAGTGCCTTTGCCAATTTTGCCCGGTCGAGTGACTGTTACCCCTTTGCACCTTTCCTCAATTGCATTTGCAGCTCACTGCGTTCATCGTCGTTAGCTAGCAAGTTGTAAAGGGAGGGGAGAGTAGAGAATCATTAGCCCTGATCTTTGTACTGTCTGTCGCAATCAAACCTACCTTAGCCATTCCGGCTCACGGCATATTTGTAACACTTGTTTAAGGCATTCTTCAAAGAAACCGCAGTTTTCAAAAGTTTGCCCCATTCCTCTGAAGGAAAAAAATATGTCTTCATGTAAAAGGCTAAAAATTAGTTGCGCCTGCGCGGAGCGGCGGTGGTTGCACTCTTTTGCGACTGCAGGTTTTTTAGCTGGTCAAAGGCGAGAAACGCACGACTTACCCTTACCATAGCAAATCTCTCTATCGTGTGTATGCCAACCCCGCTAGTTTCTAAAAGTGAAGCCCCCCTTTCTTACGCTGAAATTAAAAGGAGGTTGTATCAATACTAAAAGATGGGGCTGGAATGGCCTGCACAACTCTCACTCTTTAACAGCGATCCAATTAGGATCGGAATAAAAGAGGCTGTCTCATTCGTTTTGAGACAGCCTCTGATTTAAATGAAAATGTGGCAAAGCAAAAGACCTAATCACGAAGGTTCAAATACCTTTTGGTCCAGTTATAATCTGACCAATTGAAAGCCGTTCTTCCACCAGGTAAAATAGAGGAAGACAACACTACTACAATTTTAAGTTTTACAAAAGTAACCGGGCTAGTATAAGGACCGGATGCGTTAGGTGTCAACACCCTTAAACCTAAAGAATAAGTACTTGGAGTTGTGGAATATTGGTAAATAAAGTAGCGCGTTTGGTACGTACCGACCGAGCCAGGGCCAGGGCTTGGATACCACGTTGTTTCTGATTCAGTAGATGGATTATAATATACCAGGATAAAACTCGAATCAATTCGGCCACGGGAGATGTTGGTGAGCAAATAATCTTTGCTTCCTGTAAAAGTTTGACTGGTATAAGTGTAAGTTACCACATTAGCGTTACCTGCAACTCCTTGTGGTCCTGCTGGTCCCTGTGGTCCTTGTGGTCCTGTCGGTCCCCCTGGCCCTGCTGGCCCTCCCGACCCACCCGGACCTCCCGGGCCTTGTGCTCCCGGAGATCCCTGGGGTCCTGCTGGACCTGCGGGACCGGGAGGACCTTCCTTGGCACAAGAGATTAATCCAAAAATAATAATTGTAAGCAACACAAAAGATGATTTAAAAGTTTTCATGACTAATTGTTTTAATATTTACAGTAAAAATATATTTGGAAAAACACCAGTTCAATTGCTATTTTTCTTGTTTTTTTACCAGGAAATTTACCTTATATTCCACGTAGACCCATTTTCCCCCACGCAACTATTTAAAGCTTTTATGGTAATGTGATAGCTGTCAACACACCTGGAACGGTACGTTAGAAATTAGTAAAGTCATCGTTAACTGTAAATGATTTACCGTTGGCCAAAAGAGCAACAGGCCTAACAGCAGACGGGGCCACGGTGTGAGCAAAGAAAAGGGCTGTGACTGTGCCACGGAATAGGCTTATAGCAACTATCGCATTTCACACTTGTACCACTGCACGTTTTTCAGCTCCTTAATGCGGCAAAAAACTTCTTCATCCTGTTGCTTGACACTTCCATAATATTACTTTCTGTAATGCCCCGGCACGACAATATTTTTCTAAACAAAATGACGCCGAAGAGTACGTCTCTAACTATATTTATGCCCCAAACTACAAAAATTAAATTTTGACCTTATGCCTGATAGCAACGTTATAGCCGCAAAATCTGACGATGAAATCTGGAAAATAATTGCGGAACAATTAAACAGTAAAGAGGACAACCTTAATTATGCAGCTCAATTTTCTATCAAAAACCATTATGTTACCCTCGATATAGATATTCATCCTGACAGTGGCGACGAAAACGGAAAACCATTTAGTTCATTTTCCGCTAAACTTCCCGACACCACTGGCTTTAGATTTAATATAGAGAAGCAAGGTTTGAAACACCGGATAGGAAAGCTATTTGGGATGCAGGATGTCATTATCGGTAATGCTGATTTTGATAAAAAATTCCTGATTCAAACTAACGATGTAGTAAAAGTAAAAGAGCTACTTTCTAACGCTGAGGTTTCGGCTGCATTATTAAAGGAGCCGGTTGTTGATTTTGCAATAAGGGAACATAAAATTGGCGCCAACAGAGAAATTGTGCTGCACTTAGACATTGAAGGAGGAATAACTGAACCAGCTAGGTTAAAAGATATTTTCGTGCCCTTTAAAATTGTGCTCGATTACCTGGATTAGTTGTCCGGGGTTATTTCCGCAGTTCTTTCTGCAACGGTTTTTAGTTGTCCCGATTACTTTGCAATCCCCACTTCCCGGTAGTTGCGGCGGGACAACCATGTAGACAATTGCCAGCTTTAATAATTCGGCAAGAAGTCTGGTTCTCCACTTGTCTAAAACACAGGGCGATACTATGTCCAACTCTCTTGCTTTTAGTTAACTTCTTTCTCGTCAACAGCAATTGCGCTACAGGAGAAAAAGAACCTGAACAATTTGGCAGAGCAAAATCGGTAGACAGCCGAAATAATAGGAGTATGAAGCCTTCCCCTGGCCTATAATTACTTATTTTTAACCCAAATACCTCCCGCTAAAATGAACGAAATTAAAAAAGAAGACATCAAACAGGAAGTGTTTGATCTCTATGACGACTATGCTCACAACCGTGTGAACAGGCGCGACTTTATGCAAAAGCTTTCGGCTTATGCTGTGGGTGGTATCACACTCACATCGCTGATGAGTTTTCTCATGCCTGACTACGAAGGCGCTATACAGGTTAAAGCAGAGGATCCGCGCTTAAAATCAGAATATGTTAATTATCCGTCGCCCAAAGGTGGAGGAACGATCAAAGCGTTGTTGTCGATGCCTGCTGATGCAAAAAAGAAACTGGGAGGTATTGTAGTTGTTCATGAAAACCGCGGTCTGAATCCTCATATTGAAGATGTGGCAAGGAGAGCGGCTTTGGCAGGATTTATTTCGATTGGTCCGGATGCTTTAACTCCATTAGGCGGTTATCCCGGCACCGATGATGCAGGGCGTGAGTTACAAAGTAAACGTGACAGAAATGAAATGTTAGAAGATTTTATAGCGGCCTATGAGCACCTGAAAAAACACAAAGATTGTAATGGTAAAGTTGGTGTCGTAGGTTTTTGCTTTGGTGGATGGATTGCAAATATGATGGCAGTTCGAATTCCTGAATTGTCGGCGGCGGTTCCCTTTTATGGAGGACAGCCTGCTAAAGAAGATGTTCCTAAAATAAAGGCTCCGCTACTCTTGCACTATGCGGCACTCGACACACGGGTTAACGAGGGTTGGCCCCCATACGAGGCTGCGTTGAAAGAGAATAACAAAGAATATACTGCACACATGTATCCTAATGTAAACCACGGCTTCCATAACGACACAACACCTCGTTTTGACAAAGCTGCTGCAGAGCTTGCCTGGAAACGTACCGTTGATTTTTTTAACGAAAAATTGAAGTAGTAAGCCGGGACGTTTGAAAACCACAGGTAAATTTAAACTGATCGCAATAGGTTAAGATATAAAGCTGTTTAAAGAAAAAGAGAAATTTTTCAACTGCTGTAAACAAGGGAAAGTCTGGAGTGAACACGGGAATTTGAGACAAGGGGTTAGCCGGAAAGAGCTTTATGTTACAGGCTTTGGTATTTCCAGGGAACAGTTGTTGTGTCACTCACTTGTACTGTTTGTTTTGCTGGCAGCAAGGCGTATGAATAGAGAACCGAACGTACAAGTGAGTGACACAACGAGGTTTAATAGTATTACAAAAGCCTGCTAAAAAATGTCCTTCCCTGCAAATTTTGTAACTGCTTCCGGTTAATTAGCTGTATAAGCAAGTCGAATTGCTTTTCTGGCCCCTGAAGCTGTAGATGCTGAATCTCGCTGAACAATATTTCCGTCTCTTAGTATTTTTATAGTAAAAACGTAGTTATCAATAGGGTAAACCTGCGCCTCCAGGTACGCTTTGAAAGGCTTAGTAGCACTAAATGAATACTTCCAGCCTCCATGCTGATGTTCAACAATTGTATCGCCGTGCTCACTCAAATAGGTCACATAAAAGTGATCTGCAGTATTTATTGAAGCTTCCAACTGGTACTCTACGTTCACTGTATTGCTGCTTTCTTTACTGCAGCCGGGAAAACATATCATCGCCAACAGAAGCGTAAACAGGAGAAAGTGTTTTTCCGGAACCCTTACTTTAAGTAGCATTTTCAAAATTATACATTCTCATCATAAAGCTCCAATTTGAATATTTTTACCCGCTGCAGGCGTTCTTCAACAACACATCGGCTTTGGGGAGGCAAGGATTTCTCCCTATTTTAAATCTTTTTGCAGAATGCTGATATAAAGCTGCTCTGACAAACCCCGTGCGTACCGGGGATATCAAACTTATACAAAAGATCTTTCTCAAAAGAAAGCTTCTCGCAATTCTAAAAAAAAAGGCAGTTAAAACTTCCAGGTTTTAGAACTGTTACGGAAGCACAAGCACCTTATAAAAAAGAACGGGAAGAAAATTAAATAAATCGTATCTGGCTAGTGGTAGGCCTTGGTCTGGACTTGTCCTTACAAAACCTGTCTCTACCGCACTTGCACCCATTCGCTTACATTATTGTTCCTGTCGACCGAAGAAACAAAAATTTTGTCACTCCTTTTAGCGGGAATTGTTGAAAGGTCAATGTCGACCGTCTTGTCGGCAATAAGAATTTTTACAAGGATTGCATTGTTTATCGCCTCCATTTCACCATCGGCTAATGTGTAAACTGCAAATCCCTTAATTGGTTCAGCTCCCCGGTAGTATAACCTTACTTCACCGTTATCCTGCTTTTCCTGTAAGCAGGCAATGGGCGGAATACTGTCAATCCAACGCATTGGAGGAACGAGTGCCGGATATTTATAATAATTATTTCTCAGGCTGTCGTTCCAGCCATTAGGATTGCTTTTGAAAGTACTGCTGCTAAAATAAATGCTGCCGTGAACGTTTGGATTGGCCCTTATCGCCTTGATTTGGTTTGGTATCTCGTTCCTGTTTTTCCATGTGCCCGTCCTTGCCTCCAACGTTCTGTAGATACCGTGGCCTATATACAAATGATTTCCGTAAGTATTATTAGCCCACCAGTTTAGAAGCATATAATAACCAACGTACGAGTGGGTGGTTTCCCAATACAGTTGGGGAGCCACATAATCGATCCAGCCCTTCTCGAGCCATAATAAAATGTCGGCATACAAGTCGTCATAATTGGTAACCCCCGCTTTAGAATTGCTGCCTCTCGGATCTTTATTGCTATTACGCCAAACACCGAAAGGACTTATCCCAAACTTAACCCTGGGATTTACACTTTTAATGGTTTCGCTTAACATTTTAATAATAGAATCAACATTACTTCTGCGCCAGTCTTCTTTCGTCAGGCCATTGCCATACTTAAAAAACGAAGCGGCGTCGGGGAATTCTTTGCCCGCAATGCGATACGGATAAAAGTAATCATCGAAGTGAACGGCGTCGAGGTCATATCTTTCAACCAGGTCTTTTACTACCCGGGTAACATGTTCACGAACTTCAGGTATTCCCGGGTCGAAATATCTCGTGCTTCCATAAGTCAGGAACCAATGAGGAAATAAACGGGTAACATGGTTGGGAGAAATGGAAGAACGAGTGACATTAAAAACTGCACGGTATGGGTTCATCCAGGCATGAAACTCCATTCCACGTTTATGTGTTTCTTCAATCATAAACTGAAGAGGATCATAGTAAGGTGTAGGAGGCAGCCCCTGTTTACCGCTCAGGTATTCGCTCCATGGTTCAAAACGCGAGGGATAAAAAGCATCTGCAACAGGCCTTATTTGCATCACTACTGCATTCATTCCGTTGCGGGCATGCAGATCGAGCAGGCGGATGAATTCTGCCTTTTGCTGTTCAACCGGTAAGTTTTTTTTGCTTGGCCAATCAATGTTTTCGACTGTTGCAATCCATACTGCTCTGAATTCGTATTGCGGTGGTTTTTGAGCTAAAAGGCAAATAGAATATACAGTACAAAACAAAGTAATGATGAAAGTCCGCATAGGTATGTAGGTAATTGTAATTGAAGAAACAAAGAAGTGTTATTCTTTTTCCCTTATTTTATCTAATAAGAGGTTTACTGTATCTGTTTCTTCGGAAGTGAGGTTAGACGTAATTGAGTCGAGCCACTCAACTTTTTCCTCGAGGCGTTGCAGAAGCTGAACGCCCTTTTTGCTTATGGTTACATCAACGAGGCGTTTATCCTGGGCGCAGATTTGTTTATTTACGAGCTCCTTTTTTAAAAGACGTTCAACAATCCTGCTGGTATCGCTCATTTTATCGAGCATTTGCTCTCTTATCTTTAACGTAGACAAAGGGGTATCACTATTATTAAGAATACGAAGAATGTTATATTGCTGGTGGGTTATGTCTTCTCTCTCAAGAAATTGCTTCAACCTTTCAATAATCCAGTTAGAAGTAAATAATATGTTTACCAGGGCTTTATGCCGCTGGTTTCGAAAGTAACTTTTAGGAATCTCTTTTTCGATACGCATTCTTGCCGGTTTTGCCGATTCTGAAATGTAAACCCGGTTAAATGTATGCCAGGTTCTTTAATGGCTAGTCTTCCCACACTTTCAAGCCCTCGCTGCAATTAGCACAAATATCTATGTTTTTACGACTTGTCATTATTTCTTTACGAAACTGCCTGTAATTATCGTTATTCCATACCTCTTTAAAACTCTGTACCTGTAAATTTCCTAAACGGTGTGATGCATCTTTATCAAAACAACAAGGAACTACCAAACCATCCCATGAAATAACGTTGCCTTGCCAAAGCTTCCAGCAATGGTTGCCCAGGCCGCTTTTGCTTTTCATTTTACCATCTTTTCCTTTCCGGTACCTGCTGTATTTTTCGATGGTAGGTATTAATTTATTAGGATCATTTTCATAATCGTACACCTGCGCAGTTTTAAATCTAACCTGGTCAACACCCATTTCTTTTGCGATTCTCTTTATATCTTCTATCTGGTGCTCATTATGTTTTACTACCAGGAACTGGAAGAAGACAAAAGGTGTTTTGCTTTTTAATTCTTTTTTCCACTTTACTATGTTAGCGGCGCCCTGCATTACTTTTTCCAGGTTTCCTCCTACACGGTATTGTTTATAAACATCCTGGGTAGTTCCGTCGATAGAAATGATCAGGCGGTCGAGGCCGCTTTCTACTGTTTTTTTGGCATTTGCTTCAGTAAGATAATGAGCATTGGTACTTGTTGCTGTATAAATTCCTTTGTCAGAAGCATACCTGACCATTTCAAGGAAATCCGGATTTAAATACGGTTCACCCTGGAAGTAGAATATAAGGTAAGTAAGCTCTTTATAGATATCATCAATTGTACGACGGAAAAAATCCTTTTTCAACATACCGGTAGGCCGGGTAAAAGCACGTAAGCCGCTTGGGCATTCAGGACAACGAAGATTACATGAGGTAGTAGGCTCAATAGAAACAGATATGGGATAACCCCATTGTATAGGCTTGCCCACGAGACGACTCAACCTGTAACTGCTCCAAACCTTCATTGCATTTAAGGCACGGCGAGCAGTTACTTTGGAAAGTAAATTTAAACTGTCGTTGAAATTAAAATAAGGCATATGTAAAATTAAGATTGTATAGCGGAATGCAGCCGTAAAATTTAATGCCACCAGGAGTAACAGTGTTAAAAATCGCTGTTATGACAGTTATATGAAAGAAAAGTTTAGCCAGTTGTAAAAATTGGAGTCTGGCCGGGGCATAGCTTGCGGATAGATACAGTTGCATTTAAAGACCTTACTGCCAAAGTAAAAATAAATCAGGTACTCGCTAATATTTTCGACGCGAAAAGAACGAGCATTGATTGGCGAAGTGTATTCATGCTTTTGCATTATACCTTTTCGCCTTTATTCGCAACAGTTGTTAAAAGCGAGTAAATAGCAGTGTCGAGGAATTTACCGTCATAAAAATAGTTTTCCTTAAAGTAAGCTTCTTTAATAAAATCATTTCGTTCTAAAAGTTTAATCGATGATTCGTTAGCTGGATTTACATTAGCTTCTATTGAATGAAGGTTCATCTTTTCAAATCCATATTTAATTATGGCCGACATTGCTTCCTGCATAATTCCTTTTCCCTGGAAATCGTACAGCAACGAGTAGCCAATTTCTGCACGATAGTGCTCCTTGATGATATTCCAAAAGCAAATCATTCCAATTAATTTCGTATCTCCTTTTTGAGTAATTGCCCAAATGATCGATTCATTGTTCTTCATAAGTTCGTGGAGTTTTTCAATATGAAGTAGAACTTCATCTATAGAAGCAGCTGGCGCTCTGTCTAAATCTTTTAGTACGCGTGTATCGTTTTAGTGTTTATGAAGTTGTGGCAATTGAAAAACGTCCAGTTCAATTAACCGCAAAAGCAAAATAGAGATTTTAAGTTGAATTCTTAACGTCCAGCCGCAATTTTATAAACACTACTGTTGTACGCCGTATTAATTGTCTCACCTAAACGCTGTTCAAAGTTATCGTCGGGGTTTATATAAACAAATTCAGTCGTGTGGTTTAGACCTAACGTTTTCGTTTCCTTTATTAAAGGAAAGTCGGAAGATAAAAATAATTTGCAGTTTGTTTTCAATGCAGCAAATACAATTTCTAAGTCCTTTGTATTAATTAGAGAATCGTCCAAAATTTCTCTAAAGTTTGTCGATGATAAATCGCTATCAAAGATTTGTTCATACAAAAGTTGCTCAATATTATAAGAACACACCCTTTCTTCAACTCCAGATAGTACTGTCCGGAGTAGTATTTTTAAATTTTTAAAGAGATTTTTTATAAGTCCAATATCATCAGTTTTCGCTAAGTCCATAAATTCGTATTCACTTGCAATACCGTATTCAAACTTTAGAAAGTACTTATTAAATGCTTTTTTCAACTGAATGATTTCATTTCTTGAATAGTTTGTCTCTTCAATAAATGCAAGAAACTTTTCTTTTAAGTAACTATCTTGGTCTTTCATTTCTCCATCTGTCGAGGTGTTCTGCAATAATGAATTTAAAAAAGCGGAGTCATAGAGCTTTAACTTAAAACCATTTTTCACCTCGTAAAGGCACTTTTCAAATGTAAGATAATGGTGTTGCTTAGGAAGCTCAACACTATTTTCAAGTAGTTTAACCAATATGTTCGTGTCAAAGAAGATTTTCATGTCTTATGGCGTACATCGGACCTTAGTAAGAAAATTTCATTCACATCCGTCTTGTGAATTTCCCTTAATACCAGGCGACTGGTATGTAAAACCGGAAAAGGCTCGAAATGTATAATCGACATAATGAAAATAAGATAATCAAAGTTGCAATAATTTCAAACTTCCAAATTTTCCCTCCTTTGTTTTCCCTTTGTAAATCTTTCCGGGGAGATAGAAATTACCCAAATATCAAAGAGCGGAAGTATAAGCAGATGGTGACGAGGTTTCCGGAAATCTTAATTTTTTAACTGTATATAAAAAGAACAGGCAGGAAGTCGTCTTCCTGCCTGTTCTTTTTATATTATGAGAGGGCTTTACTTTATAGTTTGCTACTGGGCAGAATGAGACGTGTACTTCTCAAATAAAGTCGTTTGCCATTCCTGTCCTTTATATAAAAGTTGTAATTCATAAGTTCCTTCATTCATATGAGTCGTTCTTAACTGTACCGAAGGCGCCCTGAATTGACCGCGTCTTTGCATGGTGTGGTCTTCAGAATAAATAATATATTCAAACGGTTCGTATGGTAACCTTTGATTGAGGATATCCAAAACCAATATATCACACACTTTTTTTGTTATTGAAATCTCATTTAACATAGGGAACATAAAGTAAAGTTTGAATTGTTTATAAATGGATGAAACGTTCTGTAGTTAATAACGTGTGGGAAACTTTTTTTATTATAAAAAGCTTTCAATATTTATAATATTTTTCTTAATGCGTAATAATACTAGTAAATCAGCTGTAAAAAGGGGATTAGTACGATTTAAGCTACGAAGTATTTGCTCGTCTGTTAGGAGATCTACTGGTGACAGAGCTACTAATAAGTAAGCCGGTTCAACAACCAACAAACTGTAAAACGGAGCGTCGCAACGGAAGTAAAATCTGGTTCTAAATGCCTGCTACCATAAGTTTTCATTTTTACTTCACACATTATTAGCCATATTTGTTAATTAGAGCGCTATGGCTAAACGTAAATCGAGGAAAAAAAATTCAGGAAGGAAATGGTGGATCATTATTCCTGTGTTACTGGCGGCTATAGCAACAACTTCATATTTATGGTATAAAACCGCAAGTATTCAGCGAGCTAAATTCGTTCGTTACCCGGCATTCGGAATAGAGATACCTGAAAGCTATGAAATACATGGAATAGACGTTAGCAAGTATCAAAGCTTTATCGACTGGCCATCGGTGAAACAAATGAAAGTGCATGATGTACGAATTGGCTTTGCGTTTATGAAAGCAACTGAAGGAGTGGGCAACGTTGACAGGCACTTTAAACGTAACTGGAGAAAAGCCCGGGAAGCAGGGATGACAAGAGGAGCGTACCACTTTTTCCTGGCTACCAAAAGCGGCAAAACACAAGCAAAACATTTTATAAGTAATGTAAAACTAGAGCCGGGCGACCTGCCGCCGGTATTGGATATAGAACAGTTATACGGGGTAAGGGCTGAAAAAATGCGCAAAGAGGTGCAGGACTGGCTCACGATTGTAGAAGACTATTATAAAGTGAAACCGATCATTTATACATATGTAAACTTTTATTCGAGGTTTATGTCGGGCACTTTTGATGAGTACCCGTTATGGGCGGCACACTATCTTGAAAAAGACAAACCCCGCATTACTCGGTCGTGGATCTTTTGGCAGCACAATGAAAGAGGCAGGGTTAATGGAATTACACAGCCTGTTGACTTTAATGTTTTTAATGGCGACCGCGCCGACTTTGAAGAATTGCTGGTTAAGTAATCCCTTGCTAATTATGTAACTTTAAATTTTCATTTCACTATAATTCCGGCTTAAAAAAATACAAATGGAACCTGAAATGGTGGCTTTTTTGAAGCGTGTGGGCAAGAGTTTGACCGTTGGTTTTATATGGCTTGCGATAAACGCCACTGCTGCAATTAAAGGTGATAATGCCTTTATAGGCAACCATATTACCATTGCCAATGTTGTATTTTACGCGTGGTTTGTGATTAGTATAATTGTAATGGTAATCATTTTTAAGAAAATGTGGGGCGGAAAAGACATGGAGTGACTGCTAACTGCTATGATCGGCAATTATAACCCAATTGTTTTTTAATCTTTTGAATAACAAAGTAAAATGACCGGCAAGGTCACCCATTGATCGTTGCAGATGCCATTTTCCGATTATAAAACAGTAGTCGAAAGAAAGTCTTTTAATTTGGAGGATATTAAAAGTAAGTTTACCCATAGCACTGGTGTCGGGATAGCGGTTTTTTTAATTTTCTAACGTTGTTTTGTATCCGTAGTTTGGGCCGTTTTTGCCAATAAACACAAGGCTGTCGCTTTGCCAGTAACCTTTCATAAACTCTACGATATTTCCCTGGTTCCAGGCAGTCACCTGTTTTGCAAGTACCTGTTTTATGGCTGTTTCATGTGTATCTTTTACCTGTGCTGTTGTTGTAAATCCACCAACCAGTATAAGAATGACACTGTAAAAGATCGTGTAAGATGCCGTTGAATACGACTGCTTGCTAAACTTCTCATGTTGATGTTTATTAAATTTTTCCACTTTCTGGTGAAGTAAATAACGGTGCAGGAAAGTTACTTATGTATTAATTTTAAAAAATGGAATACCTCGTCCATCTGCAGAAAGATAAGAAGCTTTCTAAAATTATAAGCCAGCCCTTGCCACCGTTACAAATGCATCGAAATGTCGCATTACGGTTAATGGCAAGTATAATGAGCCAGCAGTTGAATACCAAGGTGGCAAAAATAATTTACAAACGATTCCTGGAATTGTATAACGGGGAAGAGCCGCAGCCGCAACAAGTACTTGATACACCTTCAGATACTTTGCGTGGAATTGGTTTGTCTAATGCAAAAGTGAAATATGTACAGAACGTAGCTAATTTTTGTATTGAACATTCAGTCACCGATACCAAACTTCTTTCACTCAGCGATGAAGAAATAATTGATATACTTACACAAATTAAGGGTGTTGGAAAATGGACCGTTGAAATGCTGCTAATGTTCACTTTAGGCCGCGAAGATGTTTTTGCAGTGGATGACCTGGGCATACAGCAGGCAATGATAAAAGTGTATAAACTGCAAACAGACGAGAAAAAACTGTTGAAGGAGCAAATACTAAAGATTTCGTCAAAATGGAAACCGTACCGCACGTACGCCTGCCTGCATTTATGGGTATGGAAAGATTCGGGCGAATGAATAAAAGGACCTTTTTTGGTACACGCATTTGTTCTTCTATCGCCAGTTGTTGCGTCGCATTCCGTTCATCTTTCAGTACTTCTATTTTGCTTTTTCCAGGTTTAATTGTTGATCGTTTTCTATAATTAAAAATGCCAACTTTACAAAAAGCTAATAAGGTCGGGTTTTGTATAATAACAATACACCAGGAATTTTAAAAATTGCCCCCACATTCATTCAAATTATTATGATCACAACAACAACAAACAATATTGAAGGTCGCCCGGTTCAGCAGTACCTTGGAGTAGTAAGTTCGGAATCCATTATCGGAGCTAATATTTTTAAAGACCTGTTTGCCGGCATCCGGGATATTGTTGGAGGCCGTAGCGCCACTTATGAAAAAGTAATTGACGAAGCACGAACCAATGCGCTGCAGGAACTTGTGCAAAAAGCTGAAAGTATCGGTGCAAATGCAATTATTGGTATTGACCTTGACTTTGAAACTGTCGGCACCGGTGGCAGTATGTTAATGGTTATTGCTACAGGTACGGCTGTAAGAATCTAATCTTCTCCTTACCCTCGACTGTCATTTGCTGCATTAACAGCACTAAAAGGTGTTTGATCCTACTTCTCCGGGCAATTAACTTTAAATGCGCCCGGCTAACCTTTGCTATAACCGGTGCGCGCTTAATTAAATTGCTAAAAAATGCCATAAATTATAAAAGCCCTCGGTTGAGGGCTTTTTATAGGTCGAGCACAAGGTGTGTAATTAGCAACGGCTTTTTATTCGGCCACCGGTTTACTTGTGTGGCGGAAAAGGCGGTTTTACTTAAAGGCCTTTTACTTCTAATTCTGATACTGTTTTTACACTTGTATTAATCGCGAATGCCTGGCTGAACTCCTTCTTTCCGCTCCTGATAACAAAAGTAAGCTTACAGTCTTCGGGTACATCTGATAAATAAATATCAGTGTTCAAAGGTTTTCCGTCGTACTTACGGGCATAAATAATATCGTTCTGCTCGTTTCTAATAATAAGTTGAAAATTTTCAGATGACTCATTTTTATAGTCAACTTTAAAGATCAGCGCCTTATCTTTTACTCCTGAATAAGTTATTTCTGCTGTCTTAATTTCACTGCCCGAACGATCTGCAAATGCAAATGATTGTTGAGTGCTACAGAAAATAATTACTAAGGCTACTAAGAATGTGAAGGCCTTTTTTGTGATTGCAGTGGTGAATTGCTTTTTCATAAATTAACAGTTTAAACGTGAATAAAAAAATCTTAAGGAAGCAACAGTTTAAACAAGCAACATTTTCAAAACAATGGATACAAGCAATCCTTATGGAGCAATCGGAGATACCTTTTTGAGAGGCAAATTTTAGTAGTGTAGGTACGGCTTAACCGCCTTTTGTTAAAACAAAGATAAGGTGATATGAATATTCAACAATCAAAACGGGGCAAAAAGCAATATTAATTAATTGTTAACGACAAATTTTCGCAAGGTAGCACTATTTTACTTACAAACGTTAGTTATTTATAGTATATTTATTTTCATAATGTAACTTAAATTGGCTTGTTTAAAGTCTTCCACAACAAGTCTTTTAATTCTGTCAATCCTTTTTGCGCTACGGAGGAAATAAATACATGAGGAATGTTTCCGGGTAATTCTTCTTTTATTGCATCTTTTAATTCGTCGTCGAGCATGTCGCTTTTACTAATGGCAATAATGAAGTCCTTTTGCAATAATTCTGGGTTATATTCTTCGAGTTCGTTATATAAAATCCCGAATTCTTTTTTATGATCCTTACTATCGGCAGGAATTAAAAACAGGAGGCAGGCGTTGCGCTCTATATGTCTTAAGAAGCGATGACCCAATCCTTTGCCTTCTGCCGCACCTTCAATAATTCCGGGAAGATCTGCAATGCAGAAACTTTTACCGTCGCGGTATTCCACCATTCCTAACTGGGGAATTAAGGTCGTGAATGCATAGTCAGCAATTTTAGGCTTGGCTGCTGTAATAACCGATAACAAAGTAGATTTGCCTGCATTAGGGAAACCAACCAAACCCACATCAGCAAGAACTTTAAGTTCAAGAACCTTCCATGCTTCAACGCCTTCTTCACCTGGTTGGTGATGTTCGGGAGCCTGGTTAGTAGGGGTTGCAAAATTTGAATTCCCTAACCCTCCACGACCACCTTTTAACCAAATCACTTCCTGGCCGTCTTCCAGAATTTCAACATCAACTTCGCCGGTTTCTTCATCCCTTGCTACTGTACCTAATGGCACTTCAATAACAATATCTTTTCCTTCGCGGCCTGTACAATTATTCTTGCTTCCATTATCACCGTCTTCTGCAAGAACATTCTTGTAATAACGTAAATGGAGTAGGGTCCACAGTTGTTTATTTCCACGTAAAATAATATGTCCGCCCCGACCCCCATCTCCACCATCAGGTCCGCCCATAGCCGTTAATTTATTGCGCATAAAATGCCTGCTTCCGGCCCCACCATGTCCGCTCTTCGCAAAAATGCGGATGTAGTCTATAAAGTTTGTTTTTTCCATCTGGCTGCAAAGATAAGTCCGGATGAACCCAGTGGACCGGATTTATGGGATTATTGGGAATTGTAATAATTAAAGGAACAGAACTTTCATCACTAATAACATAATGTTATACAAGTCGGCAACACCATGATTATTTGGTAAACTATATCCGAGATGATTGATATTAAAACCAGCTGAAGCGATTGCTTCAAATCGAAGAGTGCGACGCAAGAAACCTTAGGGGCGCGGCCGCAGTCATGCAAAATGCACTTTTAGTGCGATCATTTATAGCGGTTGTCAGAAGCGAATATTATAGCACCAAGCCATAAAAACACGCACCAACTTTACTCTTTTGTTGCCACCAGCAATGCAGACGAAAGGATTGCACCCTTCGGCTTCGTTCAGGGTGCCCTACGGTAAGCACAGGGTAAAAAAACTGCTACGCTAAGTTTTATCAAAGAATTAAAAGTTGAACTGAGCGTAGCAACGATGATTCTTATAGTACAAAAAGCCGGTATCAAAAAAACATTAAAAATCAAGACAGCAAAAACGAGTTCATTAGTAGGATGTTTTATAACAGTTCAACAAGTTGGCTCCCAAAAACCTATCCTTCCTTCTTCTTCCTGAACTTTTTAAACAAGTCCAGCTTAAATTGGATATTCCCATCAGTGCCGGGTTGGCCTCTTACAAATACACTCGCGCCGCCTTTCGAATCAGCCCCTTTGTTTGCCGGATCAACGCCTTCTTCCCTTTTTCTAATATTGCTTAACGGAACTTGTATGACTATGTCGGTATTACCACGCAAACTATAGACCCCCTCAACGAATAAAGTAAGCACGGTAGATTGAATTTCCATCCGGTTAATCTTGATCTCACGGTCTTTTATGTCAAACCTGTTCTTCAGCTCCGCAAAGTAAATCTCGTCGAAATTTCTTTTTTTAAATACTATGGTCTGTACTTTCTGCAAAGGCTCATAATGCAAAAGAGCACCATTTTTTAAAGAAAAATCGACAAATCCTTCCATGTTGGAGGGCGTTCCTTCGAGTTCGCGATCTATATCCATCTTTACATCCACCTGTGAAGTCAATTTTCCACGAAGGTTTTCAGCAGTTATGCCCTTTTGACCAAAATTATCAAAGGCATAGAATACCTTGTTCACATCTACATTCTGCATGTTTACCTTTACATCTGCCCCATACATCTTACTGCTTTTTTCCTTTAAGGCTCCGCTTATTGTCATTGAACCACCAGCGTGCTGCAGGCTAACATTATTCAAGATCCAATTATCGTTTAGTAAGCTTACTGAAGCCTTTACGTTACTGGCAGAAAAACGTTTATAGGTTAATGCATCTGCCTTTACGTCTAACCTGAAATTTGCCTGGTGCACAATTGCATCTACATTCGCTCCAAGCTTTGAACTTGCAGTTTTCTTCTTAACAGCGACAGTTCGTTTCTTTAAAAGAGAGGTAAAATTTCCAAGATTGATTGAGGGCGAATAAATATTCCAATCGATAACCATCCTACCCGGATTAGTCTTCATTATAGCCAGTAAGTTTTTCCCGCTGCCATTCATCATGATCTTATTATCTAAGACGTCGGCACGTAGATCATTGACAAAGACATCCGAATTTTTAAAAACAATGTTCCCGTTTACGTTCTTCAACCGGATGTTAGTGGGCTCGTAATGAACCAGGCCATCAGCAAAAGTCACTTTCCCATTAATCAAAGTATTGTTGTTACTATTTTCCTGTAGTGGACCGGAGTATGAAAGATCGATAGAACCTCTTCCTTCTTGAATGTCAATTGTTCCACTCCCTAATACCGTATTTAACTGCTCGGCGGTAAAATCTGTTTTAACATCACAATTAAGCATTGGAAATGTGAGGTTGTCGATGTAGATATTTTTAGAAACCATTTTTAAACCATGGTAGTTGCCCGTGAAATCATGCAATTGAAGACGGGAGTTAGGGTCTTTCCGTGGAAGACCAACAACAAGCTCATTGGTATATCCCCCCGTGAAAGAGCAGTCGTTTAGGGCGGCAAACGGTGATTGAACATTATTATTACTTACTTTCCACTTAACGTTAACCAATGGATCACCTTTTAATGGCCCGCTGATGTCAACGAAGACTTCATCTATCGGTTTTTCAACCTTTATCTTATTTAAATTCCTTGAAATTTTCTCGGTAAGCAGGCTGCGACCGAAGTTATAATCTATATCCTTAGTAACTACTTTCAATGCAAAAGAAGGAGTGGCGTTAAAATTAAAAATACCCGATAAAACAAAAGGGTGATCTTTTAAGGTTATATCTATATCATCGAACTTTAATTGTTTGCTGACTTTATTAAAAAATATTTTAAAATCTCCCTCAAAATGTGTCTCTCTTAAAAAAGAGCCATTCCTTGTAATGAAAGCCAGGTTATGAACAAGGATATCGTTTTTTGTTTTCACCTGCAGTATCGAATCCTGATCTTTAATAGTCGCATTAAATCTAGTTACTGCAAAATCATATAATTTAAGCTTCTTTCGGTCGTCCAATACCAGCCTTACATTTCTTAATTTAATCTCTTCTATTTCCACTTCACCACTTTTTGTTTTTTTTGCCGTGTCAGGCTTACTTTTTGGCGAAAGAAGATACGAATTAGTATAACCGGAAGTATCTGTATAAATATATACTTGCCCATTGTCGATCCTTATACCATTCAATGGATTTTTCTTTGTAAGCAGGTTTATAAAACTTATACTCGCATTCACTTTTTCAGCCTGGAAAAAAGGATGCTTGTGTAGATTGAAGAGCGTGTCTCTTATCGAAACTTTTTCAAGCTCCACTCCAATGCTTGGAAAATTGGCCAGGAAGCCAAGATCAATATTTCCGATTTGAACTTCTCCGTTTAATTTGTCGGAAACCTGTTCTTTGATTTGAGTAATAATTTTTTGTTTATTAGCTAATACATATATGTAAGCAACGGTATAAACTATAACTAATATTGCGGCAAATATGCCAAGACCCCGGAGTGTGTATTTTAAATATTTATTCAACTTAATAGTATTTAAAAATTCTATGCCACAGCTTTAATACGGCAAAACCCCACATTCATCCGGCTTTTCTAAAACTTATTCCCTAATATATAAGGAAGCATTGACCGCCAGGTTGGCCAGTCATGCCTCATATCCTGTCCCCATATCTGGAGGTCGCACCATATTCCTTTATCATACAGCACAGTAGTAAACCGCCTGTTTGCATCGGGATCTTCATACTCTCCGCTACCGGTGTATACATGAATATGGTGACTTGCTCTTATTTTATCAAGATAAAACGTGTCGGTCAAATTTGGGATGTAATGAATAGGGCTGTTATAATAGACCTGCTCATCCCAGTATCCCCTGGTGTATTCGGTAAGATCGTAAACGCCGCTCATAGCTATTACGCCATTCAAAATGTCGGGTCGTTTTAAAAACAAATTCATTGAATGAAAGGCTCCTAACGAAGCACCACAGGTATAAATGAGCGTTTCCTGGCTGGTGGCATTACGAATAAAAGGAACAACTTCATTAAAAACATATTGGTTAAACTGGTTGTGCCTGATAGCCCGATGAGCACCTTCCATTTGGTAATTCATCCAGCTTTCTTTATTAATGCTATCTATACTAAAAACGCGGAATTTTCCGTCATTAATCATCGGCTCCAACGTCTGAATCAATTGGAAACGTTCATATTCCAGGTAGTCAGCCCCTGCTGTAGGAATTAATAATACTGCGAAACCATAGTGCCCGTAAGATGCTACGGGCATTTCTTTATTTAAAGCAGGACTGTACCACGAGGTTATCTCTCTTCTCATAAACAGGTTTAAATTACAAATGGCTGGCTATTTAGCCTCCATAAAAATATTATTCCTTCCTAAATTTCCGGAGTTCTGTCAATTTAAATACCTGAATGTTTTTGGGGGGACAGCACGATACTAATTTTCAACATCGTCCCGTCGAGGCGGAGTTCACTTGTACTTGCAGATTTCTATTCCCCGTTTTTTACTCACCCTCTTCCGATAGCTCCCAGGACCTTCTCTCGAAAAAAAAAGAGGCGCGTGTAACCGTGAATTGATTGTCTTTTGCACTAACGCATCAACTCTAATAGACATCGTCATGCTTCACGTTTCACGTTACATTTCTCCACTTTTTACGTTTCACATTTGACGTTTCACTTATCGAATTATGCCAACGTTAGTTTCTTAACTTCTTTCCAAAGGTCGCGGTAACATTGCGCGGCATAACTGCTTCCTGCAAATGATCCTACAGGTGCAAGTTGTTGCCCCATCTTTTCAACATCGCTCAAATAAGGGATGTAGTTTCTCAGGAACGTCTTGTTTTTGTGGTTATCATTCAAAACTTCATGATGCAGGTTTTTACGATGATCTACCATGCTGAAGAAACTTTTTATCTTGCTTACGTCCAGCTTGTTTTGCCCGAAATAATCGAGTATAGTCTCATAGCTGCGCATACTTAAGGTTGTAGGAATATTAGGCACCAGGATGAAATCTGCAGCGTGAAAAACGTTATCATGAAGAACTGATAGTCCGGGTGGACAGTCTATTATGATTATATCGTAATCATTTTTAATACTGTTCAAAGCAGCTTTAATGTGCCTTTTGCCTTGCTTTATTTCGCTCAAAATTACTTCAGCATTTCTTGCCGACAGATCTGAAGGGATAATGTCGAGGTTCTCGTAACCCGATGGTTGAATTGCAGCGGATAATTCCATTTCGCTGGCTAGTAGTTTTTTTGCGCCATTTTTAACTGCCGCATCTACCTGGAAATAGAACCCGGCGGCTCCCTGGGGATCGAGGTCCCAAAGAAGTGTTCTCCAACCTTCCTGTGCAGATAAAAAAGCCAGGTTTACTGTTGCAGCAGTTTTTCCTACTCCACCCTTCTGGTTGTAAAAAGCATATACAGTCATAAAAATAAATATACAAATGTTTATAAAGCAAAAACAAATATGATGGTGAAATTATTATGTATTGTATTTAAAATGTCACTATTTTTTTTAATGTTTTACCGTGGCTACCTAAATGCGTTTGTTCATGCTGAGCCAAGGTGTAAAGTTTCCCCAAAAAGTAATTAGGTGGACGGCTTGTTCGACGAAATAAATGCACGTGGCAAAAAAACTAAATAAGCTGTTCAATTAAAACATGATTCGTCAAGTAACTTCTTAATTTTTATATCTGCTTGAATTTTTACTCGAGACTTGTCATTGCAGATTTAAAATAACATCCCCTTTTCAAAATAATACAACTGCTAAGAGCCCTGAAACGTAATTTTGCTACATGCTTTCAAAGAAGACAAAATACGCTATAAATGCACTTGTATATTTAGCTAAAGGAAAACCAGGTGAAGCCATACAAATAAGCAGGATTGCAGAAAGCGAGAATATTTCCAGGAAATTTCTCGAAGCTATTTTACTCGTTTTAAGGAACGCAGGGCTTTTAGCAAGTAAAAAAGGGATGGCGGGGGGTTACTACCTGCAAAAAAACCCTGAAGATATAAATATTGCGGAAGTTGTTCGTCTGTTCGAAGGTGCGATAGCCTTGCTTCCCTGCGTTGCCCACAAATATTACCAAAGATGCGAGGAATGCAAAGATGAAGCGACGTGTGGTATCAGAGATGTGTTTGCCGAAATCAGGAATAAAACTGTAGATATGCTGAAGGGAGCCACATTAAAAAACATAGTTGAAAGAGAGCACGCACTTCTATCACATTTAAAAACAAAAGAGCCAATAATTTGACGGTTCGTGTACTTCTGCACCAGCGTTACAAACAGATTGTTGTGTGTAAATAAGGCCTGAGTGTCAAAGGAAAACAAATATGGTGAATAAAAGCCGGTTAAGTAGGAGGTGCAAGCAATCATTAAAGGCCGACCAGCATTTTATTCACCATAGTGATATTTCTATTATCACACTTCTTTTAATAGCTGGCTACTCGTAAGATTATTAATGGCACTAATAGCTATTAGAAGTTTAAGCATTACAATTAAAAAAGAACAACATTACAAATGCTAACAGCTGTTAGTATCAGCTGTAAAGATGGTGTTTTTTTCAATTCAAATGTCTTTTGCCTAAAGAAATATAAAATTTTTTATTCCCAACCTGCACAGCGTTAACCCTACTTACTATTAATTAACAGCTCGATTGAAAGGTTTAAAAGATTAAAATGGAACTTCGGAAAAGGAACTTGCAGGTATTTAACAGATATTGTGCACCTCGCTAAAGGTATTATTTATAATGATATCTAACATTTATGGCCTTTATAATGGATCCTCTTCAATTTTTGTTAAGATGTCTGTTTCTAAAAGGTCTTCTATAGTATCGATATCGTTCAAATGACTCAACTCCGCATAGGCAAGTGCAAGCTGATCAATTGTTTCAAATGTATCATCTAAAACTGTTGATGTTCCCCAATCTTTTCCTGTAAATAATACGGGGTGCAGCATTTTCATACCAAGGAGGTAATAACCACCATCCACTGATGGTCCTATTACAAGATCATTTTTTTCAAGTCCGTTAAAAGCTGCCTGGAGTGTTTCAGTGTCCAATTCGAGGCAATCACTTCCGATGATACACACTTTCTTGCAACCTAATTCAAACACTTTAATAAAAGCATTCATCATTCTTTCACCCAGGTCATTTCCCTGCTGCACAAACTTGGTGAAAATGTCATCATCAAACAGGTCGTTGATGTGCACATAGTCGGAATAAAAAACAAAGTGGCTGAAATTACATCCCGCGCTAATATCTCTCGTATGTTGCAGCAAGTATTTATAAACTTCCAGGGCCTTATCATCGCCAATATCTTTTGCCAAACGGGTTTTTACTTTACCTTTCTGCTGGTTTCTTACAAAGATGATTAGGGCATTTTCCATACTTATTAAATCTTTTAATTGTAACAGCTATGAAACCACGTAACTGCTGTATGTAAATCCCTTAATACAAAATATATGCTTCAATTGTTTACTTCTTTTCTGGAAACAGTTTTTCCTGATCCATAGGATTACAATATGTTGAAGAGTGCGACGCAACAAAAGTGGAAGTATAATTTGCTGCCGGCTACAAAAAAAACATCCTAATTAATCTGCGTCGCAGAATCAAGATCATCTATACGCTCACTTCTATAACAACTTCAATTGAAAGAGAGGCAGGAATAAAAAAAGCCGTCTTTATGAAAAGACAGCTTTTATACCTTATTAGACGCACAGAAGCATAGGTCTATGCGACCTGGGCCTCAGCTATTTTCGCCCTTATTTTAGCTTCCAGTTCAGCAGCTAACTCCGGATTATCAGTTATTAATTGCTTAACTGTATCGCGGCCCTGCCCGAGTTTATTTGCATCGTAGCTAAACCAGCTCCCGCTTTTTTGTATGATTCCAAGCTCTACGCCCATGTCGATTATCTCGCCCATTTTACTGATGCCTTCGCCGAAAATTATATCAAATTCTGCTGCCCTAAAAGGTGGAGCAACTTTATTCTTAACTACTTTAACCTTTACATGGTTACCGATAGCCTCATCACCATCTTTCAATTGTGCGGTACGGCGAATATCCAAACGAACAGATGCATAAAACTTAAGCGCATTACCGCCGGTGGTTGTTTCCGGATTACCAAACATTACGCCGATTTTTTCACGTAACTGGTTAATAAAGATACATATAGTGTTTGTTTTATTAATAGTGCCGGTAAGCTTTCTCAAAGCCTGGCTCATTAACCTGGCCTGCAAGCCCATTTTGCTGTCACCCATTTCACCTTCAAGCTCACCTTTAGGTACAAGTGCCGCTACCGAGTCGATAACCACTACATCCAATGCACCTGACAAAATGAGTCTGTCAGCAATTTCCAGTGCCTGCTCCCCATAGTCGGGCTGGGATATAAGGAGGTTGTCAACATCAACACCTAATTTTTGAGCATAAGCGCTATCAAAGGCGTGCTCGGCATCTATAATTGCACACATTCCGCCCTTCTTTTGTGCTTCAGCAATTACGTGTATCGCTATTGTTGTCTTACCACTACTTTCAGGTCCGTAGATCTCAACTATTCTTCCCCTGGGCAATCCACCTATTCCCAACGCCACATCCAGCCCTATTGATCCTGTAGAGACTACTTCGTGTGGTTCATTCGGCTTCTCATTCATCATCATAACGCTGCCCTTACCGAAATCCTTATCAATCTTGTCCATTGTAAGCTTTAGCGCTTTCAACTTCTCTGTATTGCTCATGCACTTTATATTTTTATCAAAATTATTAAATAGGTAAAGGTATGGCAATTAAGTTACTAACACTAATATTTTTAGTATCCTTCCTAATTATTTTGGCTTTTTTCTCTTTTTCCCGAGGTCTACCAACCGGCAAGATTAAAAGAATTCAAAAGGTTTTAGAATCATGGATTAACAGCAAAGTGAGATTAATGCTTGTAGAAAAAAATAAACAAACAACTCGACAGCTTGCTTTAGTCTTGCAATAAGATATGGCAGAACAATTGCACCATAAGATGGTACAGACCAAATAAATTTTAAACGAAAAAACTTTTTATGAAAAAGCTAATTCTGGCTGCTTTATTATTCCATGCGGCGTCATGCTCAAATCCTGAAGATAAAGCAACTGGTGATGCAGATTCAACCAGTTTCAATTCGAGCGATGCTTCATTCAATTCGCCTCCCGGAGGTGCGTCGGACTCTCAGGGTTCAATGGCTCCCGGTCTGGATACTTCTGCTGCACCTGCTATAGATAAGAAAAATGCAGATTCGAAAACGGACGGAACCAACAGAAGTTATGGAGCTGATAGTGGGAAGAAAAAAAGCCACTAATCCTATAAAAGTAAGGTCAGGAGCCGGGCATATTTCCCTTATCCTTATTCTTTGCATTTTTAGCGAGGTAAACAATTACTACAATAATAGCGACGATTGCAAATAACAAAGGAAGTATCATATTCTAAATTTTTAATGTATAAAAGAGAACTAGAAAAATCTGTACCAGATTTGAAGGAACTGGTTTTGCGCCAATTTTACTGCGGGATCTACTGATAAAGTAGCTGGCAGTTTGTACAAAAGAAAGTTCGTCTTTTGGTTTTGCCGCAGTATTTTTTTATGAAGGGAATATTGCAACGTGGACAGATCTTCTTTGAATGAGCCAACCAGTTCTTTTTAAGAACATAGTTTTTCTTCCATTCTAAAAAGTCGAAACTGTAAATCCGCGCTTGAGCAATCACTTCATCGCGGGTGTTTGCTGGCAGGGTTCCAACCAGGCTTTCGGGATGAACCCTTATTCTAAAAAGCACCTCATTTTTTATTATGTTACCCACTCCGGCAAAAATATCCTGGTCAAGCAGAGCATCACAAACTAAGGTTGTCGGTTGTTTTTCCAGTTTATCTTTTGCTTTATCCGAACTCCAGTTGTCGCTCATTACATCGCTGCTCCAGTCATATATCTCATTTACATCTCCTTCAATAAACTGAACGGAACACGCGTAAAAGTTAAGTTCACCCTCTTGGAATTGAAGAGATAAACGTGGCATCGTTTCTTTTTGTTCATTAATCCTGTACGAGCCAAACAGCATAAAATGAATTCGCACGGTGAAATGATCAAAGCAGATTAAAAAGTGCTTTCCCCAGCTTTTAAAGTCATTGACACTTTGCCCTGCTATTCGTTGTATATCCATTTTACTATTTCCGCCCACCTCAACTATCTTCTTTCCTATAAATGGTTGCACCAGTTCTTTTAAAATTACAATCGAAGGACCTTCAGGCATTCCAAAAAGTTTAAGAACACTATTCAAAACGTACGCCAGTAAAACATCTGAATAAGTATGATTAAAGATGGGGGATGAACGATGAAGCCTTTGAAGGAGCCCGGGCTTTACATGCCTTGATACTGTACCTGATGTATGTGTTCATTCATGACGATCGAGGTAAGCCCAACTCCACATCAACTGGCACAACTTTGGAGTTACAAATTAAAAAGAAGTATATGAACGATAAAGAAAAGGATCCTCAATTGCAGGCTCCACAAGAAGCAAATACAGGGAAGCATATTAATTTCCTGGAAGTTGAAGATGCAGAGGGAGATAGTTCAGCAAACAAGAAAGACAACAGTGCGAGCGATGATAGCCCTACTAAGAAAGCATGGGAAGAGTTGAGACAGGATTTAAAGACAGGCCAAACAGGAAAAGACATATAAGAAAATCTGCAAGGTAAAAGCTGTAAGTTCGGGCAGGATTGCTGTCATAAAAAACGCCTCTAAAAAGAGGCGTTTTATTTTTTATACCTATCATCTAAGTTTGAAAAATTATTCTGCTTCCGCCACCACTTCTTTAACTTCCGGGATCATCCGCTTCATCATTCCTTCGATACCTGCTTTAAGCGTGATCATGCTTGAAGGACAACCGCTGCAGCTTCCTTGAAGCATAAGGTTTACCACACCATCATCATAACTTTTAAATTGTATTGCACCGCCATCCATTTCAACAGCAGGCTTTACATAATTTTCCAAAAGTTCTTTAATACGTTTTACAACATCGTCATCGTCGGCGCTAATGTTATTAGTAGCATCAGACTTTTGTACAACAATTTCTTCTTCATTTATTACCGCCCCGCCATTTTCAAGATAGTCTTTCAGGAATTGCTTTATGGTTGGAACCACATCCTGCCAGTCGTCTGTATCCACGGTTTTTGTAAGTGTAACAAAATTGCTGGCAATAAAAACACTCTTAATAAAAGGAAAACTAAATAACTCTTTTGCAAGTGGCGAAGGCCCGGCAGTATTTTCATCAGGGAAATCGATGCTCTTACCGGGATACAACAATTTGTTCGCAACAAACTTCATTGTTTCCGGGTTCGGAGTCATTTCTGTATATATGCTGATAACGGGATTACCTGTTTTTATCATAATTAAATTTTTTATCGCTGCACAAAGGTAAGAAACACGATTTATATTAATGTAGAATAAGCGTTAAGACATGCCATATAATCGTAAATTTTCTTAAATCGAAAGGCCCGTATTGAACAAAAATGAGCTGAAAAAGGAAAAGTGTTGCTTTCACAACACTTCAAAGAATATCGGACAAAAACAGGAAGATGCATTAACTCGAATAAAATTCACATAAACCATGCCTCTTTGTTAAATCTTTTAACTAATCTATTGTTTGATGAAATAAAAGCCATATAGAACTGATGATGGCTACAAAAAAACTGGCCTTTGTAACGCACCTTTGTACGTCTTACGAATAAAAAAACCGGCATTTCGCCGGGGTATATGATGAGGAAGAATTTTAAATGTTGCTAATACCTGAATAGTAGCTCGCCATGGAGGATTGCTGTATATTCCATTGCAAGACACTTATCTTGATTCTTTGACTGCTCTTTGTTATAACTATTTATTTGTGCAGAAGGTAAGCTCCTGGCTGGGTGAAGAAAAATAGCGATTCCAATATAAAGAAAGTAACAAACGGTGAGTGTAAAATCTTGTTTCATAGCAGGAATTTGATGTTACAAAAATACCGTGAGTTTGTTCCTGCGACAACCGCATAAACGGGTGATTAAACAAAATAATCAATCGTAGTATATTGAAAACATGTGATATTATACTAGTTTGTCTTTAAATGCTTTGGCAACAGCCTCGCTCTTAGAATTAACCTGCAGCTTTTCATAGATCTTCTTTATGTGAGATCGAACAGTATCGATGGCAATAAACATTTCGGCAGCAATCATTTTATAACTATAGCCATTTACCAATAACGACAAAACCTGCTTTTCGCGTTCGGAAAGATGGTAGTCTTCACCTTTCTCGCTATGGAAAGAAGAGAACATTTTTAAGACCTGTGTAGCGATAGAAGAAGTCATTGGAGCGCCGCCCGACTGAGCTTCCTGGATATATTCCAATAATTTAGCAGGAGGTGTTTTTTTCAACACATAACCATTAGCTCCATTACTTATTGCTTCAAAAACGTTTTTGTTATCATCAAAAACAGTAAGCATTAAAATTTTTACCTCGTTATTAACCAACCTTATTTGTTTCAGCCCTTCAAGGCCATTTGTACCCGGCATATCAATGTCCATTAAGATAACATCGGGTCTATAAGCATCTACTTCTGACAACACGTTGTTGCAATTTTTGAAAGAAGCCAACACTTCAAACCCATCAGATCCGTTAATAAGCATGGTTAGTCCTTCTCTCAGTTGCGGGTTATCTTCGTAAATCAAAACTTTTATCATTATACAAAGCTAGGTCACTTGTTTCGAGTTTTATATCGCATATTCATGCGTATTTTACCTCGAGAATCACTTTTGTTCCCACATATTGCCTGGAATCTATCGTAAGAATACCATTTTATGGCCCGGCTCTTTTTCGCATATTGGTTATGCCGTTTCCATGATCGGCCTCCGGAAGTATAATCACACATCCGAAATATAGCTGATAATGATTATGAAGGAAGAGTTTAAACAGCAAACCAGCTGGTATTGCACAACGTACTTAAAAACGTGGACAAGAATAGATCTCTTGATAAACTAAAACCTTTTCACTTCTTTTCCTGAATAATTACTGCAGTGGTTTTGAAGTATCAGGATGTTTAGTTGTATCACGCGTACTTGCTGATGGAGTTGGATTAGTCATCTTAGTGGTACTGTCGGACCTTCTCGCGCTATCGGTTCTTGTTTGTTCAGCTTGTTGAGATGGATTACAATAACTGAAGGCGAAACCGGCTATACAGGCCGCAATTAGCTTTTTCATTGCTTTTTCAAAAAAGGTCACCATTACCATGCCATGTAAACCTGCAGATACTTCTCAACCAGCCGGATAATTTTAAATGATGATAGTAGTAATACCGATGAAAGGATTGCGACCTTTTGGTTGGCTCACGGTACCCCTGGAGGGATTCGAAATAAAAACGTTACGCCAAGCTATGTTAATCAATTGCAAGTTGAGCTGTTGCTGTATCGAAAGCAACGATAATGCCCTTAGTACAAAAGCTGGTATAAAAAATAACCAACCACAAACCATCGAAACAGTTCACAGCTGGTTATGTTAGAAGACATGTGCACAAAAGAACACTGTAATTTAGTACAGTCTGAATTAGTTAAGAGGTTTACAGTTAATACTGTAAACTTTTATTCCACTATCCTAAGCTTGGCATAATTCAGCATAATCTTCTTTTCACCATTGTGTTCGAATTTCACGGTGGCTATAGGATTATGGGCAGAACCCTCCATCTTCAGGACGTCGCCAAACCCGAACTTTTGGTGCTCAACTTTTTGTCCCTCCTGCAACCCGCTCGTGTCGCTGGCAACAAAATCGGCGGCAGGCTTATGTTCAACTACTTTGGGAGTTGCAGGGGCTGCGGGCATATAAGCAGGCCTGGTTTCCTTCCGGTTAGGTGGCGGGCCGTACTTTTCAGCCACCTTTGCGCCATTGCTTTTCCAGCTGCCGCTTCCGTTGCCACTCATCCTGTCGAAAGCGCTTGTACCGCCAAAATCGTTGTAACCCTGGTTACGGGCGCCTCCGCCGGCGAAACTTCGGTCAATATATTGTTCAGGCATTTCCTCGATAAACCGGCTTGGATCATTTTGTACCAGTTGGCCGAAGCGATACCGGGTGTTAGAGTAAGTGAGCCATAAATGTTTCTTAGCTCTCGTGACTGCGACATAAAATAACCGCCGCTCTTCTTCAAGCTCTTCACGTGTATTTATCGACATCGCGCTTGGAAACAGCGTTTCCTCAATGCCGCCTACAAAAACACACGCAAACTCTAATCCTTTGGCAGCATGAATGGTCATCAACTTCACCACATCACTATTTTCTTTGTCGTCATCTGCATCTGTAAGTAAGGTTATTTGCTGCAGGTAACTTCCCAGGCTTTTATCTCCCAACTCGCCCTCATCGTTGCTCGGGCTTTCTGTCCATTCTTTTATCGAGTTAAATAACTCCTGGATGTTCTCGTAACGCGCTAAGCCTTCGGTAGTTTTATCGTTAAACAAATCTTTTACTATGTTCGTATGCTTTCCCACCTGTACCGCTACATCATAAGCATTTTTGCTGTTGAGCATACTCTGGCAGTACTTGATCATCGTCACGAAATTGCTTAATGCTTCCAGCGTGCCCGCCTTAAAGCCAAACTCGCCTGCTTTTGTAAGCACTTGCCACATACTAATATTATGCTCGTTGGCAAAGATCACCGCCTTTTCAATCGTTGTTTTTCCAATTCCACGAACAGGATAATTTATAATCCTTTTCAACGCTTCTTCGTCCTGTGTGTTCACGATTACCCGCAGGTAAGCCAACACATCTTTAATTTCCTTACGCTGGTAAAAGCTAACGCCACCATAGATCCGGTAAGGGATACCCATCCTGCGCAGGCTTTCTTCAAATGAGCGGCTTTGCGCATTGGTGCGATACAAAATGGCGAAGTCGCGGTTGTAAAAATGGTTGCGGAGTTTTTGTTCCTGTATTGTATCGGAGACAAATTTTCCCTCATCATTATCGGTCATTGTTCTAACAAGCCGTATTTTTTCACCTTCCTGGTTCTCCGTCCAAAGGTCTTTTGGAATCTGTCCTTTATTATTTTTAATGACCTCATTGGCAACATTCAATATGCATTGTGTGCTGCGGTAATTTTGCTCCAGCTTCACCACCTTTACATCGTCGTAATCTTTTTGGAACTGCAAAATATTCTCAATGGTAGCCCCCCGGAAACTATAAATACTTTGCGCATCATCTCCAACCACTGCAATATTTTCATGAACAGCAGCCAGCAGTTTGATGATCTGGTACTGAACCGCATTGGTATCCTGGTACTCGTCGATCATTATATATTTAAACTTGTGCTGGTATTTATACAACACTTCCGGGAAATCTTTAAGCAATTCATACATCTTAAATAGCAAATCATCATAATCCATCGCCCCGTTCTTAAAACACCGGCTGGCATAGCCCTGGTAGATTTGCGCAATTAATGGCCTGTTCGCACGCTGGTCCTCCTGCTGAATGTAATAATCGGTCTGGTAATCCGCAGGTCCTAGGAGCGCATTCTTTGCCTGTGAAATCCGGCTGTGAACTACGCTTGGTTTGTAGTGTTTATCGTCGAGATTCAATTCATTAATAACCGTTTTCAGCACACTCCTGCTGTCGTCGGTATCATAAATAGTAAAGTTGTTCGGATAACCAATTTTTGGAGCCTCTGCCCTTAAGATACGGGCAAATACACTGTGAAACGTTCCTATATAAAGGTTCCTTGCCTCGGTATTGCCCAGAATTCTTTCAACCCTTTCCTTCATTTCTGCCGCTGCTTTATTGGTAAAAGTGAGGGCTAGAATATTAAAAGCATCAATTTTATGTTGGCTCATCAAGTGGGCTATCCGCGTTGTAAGTACCTTGGTTTTGCCACTTCCTGCACCTGCCACGATCATAATCGGGCCTTCTTTATGTATAACCGCCTCACGCTGTTGCTCGTTCAGCTCGTTCAAATAATTCGCCATCAAGCGAAGTTACAGCGTTAAACCGTGATGAAGAACCCCATTTGTGATCTCTTTAAAAAGTGTGGAGAAAATTATCGACTCCGACGCAATAATTTGAAACATTAAATAAATCTGGTACAATATTAACTAGCTATTTACGTTATTAATACAGGCATCTCTCAATTCAATTTTTAAAATTTTCCGGGATAAACGATAATTAAAAGAAATACTAAATTTTCTCTTTGGCATAATTTTAGGAAACCTGGATAGTATAAAATCTATTTTATGAAAATGGTATCTCAGTGGTTTGAAACGGTAATAGACAATATTCAGGAGCGGCAACAAAAGTCTGCAGTTTATTTAATCATATTACTTGTATTGTTTATCGGTGCCGGAAGTTTATACATGCTTTTAAATACTACCGCTTAGATTTAAATAAGCGCAATTTCTATATAATTTCTCCTATCCTCCCTCATAATTTGGTCTTTGGATTTTTAATCCATTACAAGTTTTCAATTCGTTCATCTTCTCATCGAGTAGTAATTATTGATTTTTGTACCCAGGCGCGTAAACACGTATGGAGCTTTTCTACTAATGAACTCGTTTTTGCTGTCTAGATTTTTTATTTTTTATTGATACCGGCTTTTTGTACTATAAGAAACATCGTTGCTACGCTCAGTTCAACTTTTAATTCTTTGATAGAACTTACCGCAGCATTTTTTTTACCCTGAGCGAAGCCGAAGGGTGCCCTGAGCGAAGCCGAAGGGTGCCCTGAGCGAAGCCGAAGGGTGCCATGGGCGAAGCCGAAGGGTGCAATCCTTTCGTCTGTATTGCCAGTGCCAACAAAAGAGTAAAGTTCGTGTCTTGTTTTTATCGCTTGGTGTTATAATATTCGCTTCTGAAAACAGTGATTGCATAAGTGACATCAGCCGGGTTGGTGCCAGGCGAAGGCATTTTGAAACCACGGAAGCGGTTTCAGAAACAAGCGGGTGTAATAACGAAGCCACGCGGCTTGAGCTATAAATGATCGCACTAAAAGTTCATTTTGCATGGTTCGGCGGCCGCCCCCCTAAGGTTTCTTGCGTCGCACACTTGTACTTTTCGAACCAAAACGGGACGAAGAAAACAATACAAGAGTAAAGTGAGCGTATTCTTCGCTTAGCTACGTCAACTGATTGCCTCTCACATTATAACTGAATGAATTATTCTTAAGTCATATTAACTTCTAACAAATTGAGTGTTAGCGGTTTGGCATGGTTATTAATGGTGAGTAATATTCTTAACTATTAAATTTCATATCATGGAAACTTCGAACCAACGATTGCTGCACAACAACTTCAGTAAGGTTTTCCTGACTTTATTCTCACTTTTTCTTTCTGTTATCGTGTTTGCACAGGATGCCACAAAGAAAATTGATGTAGATATTAACACCAATAGTGGCGGTTTTTTTGGCTCTCCCTGGATCTGGGTTGTTGGTATCGCTGTTTTTGTTCTTTTATTAGTTGCCCTTTTAAGAGGTAACGGACGCAGAAGTGCCTGACGAAATGATGTAGACTTTCTTTTTAACAATATTCGTAAAAATGAGGCTTGCTGCCTCATTTTTATTTAGAATACTCTTCGAGTGTCGCCTTTTCCTTTTTAGACAAGCTGTTCATTCCCTTATTGTGAATTTTCTCCAGTAATTTATCCAGTTCTTTCTGCCTGTTCCGCTTGTTTAAATTATACTTATCCTCGACAGTGAGGTTCTGCCGGTTTTTGAAGAAAATATTATCGATCAGCAACGCCTGTGGTTTGTATACTATAAAGAGAATAAAAAGGATTGCAGGCACCGCAACTATAAGAATTGTAAATGTATTTTCGATAAGAGCCGAAGGAAATAACAATATGGCTACCAACATTCCCGCAAGTCCACCTCCTAAATGTGCATCATGTCCAATGTTGTCAGTTCTCGACCTGATGCCGTAAATAGATATCAGTACATAGGCAGTTCCGAAAAGCCAACCGGGTATGGCAGGTAAAAGAAATAGGCCGATGTTCATTCCCGGGAACAATGCAATGGATGAAAATATAATTCCTGTTATAGCGCCTGAAGCACCAACGGAACTATACTCGCCGTGATGCCGGTGTATAAACAAGCTTAGCAGGTCGCCTCCTAATAATCCTGAAAGATAAATAACGAGGAAATTCATAGCACCAATGTAATTTTCAAGACTACTGCTAAAAAAATACAAGGCAAGCATATTAAAAATAAGGTGGGTCCAACCAACGTGCAAAAAGCCGGAAGTAATAATGCGCTTATAGTCTTTCTGAATTAGTACTGCATCAACTTTAAAAGAATACTTATCCAGGAAAAAATGATCCTTGAATCCCTTGTAGGAAACTATTATAGTCAATAAAATAATAATCCCGCTGATAGAAATAGGTGTCATAAATATTTATGAATACTCAATTTTACTGAAAATAATCCAACTATATAAAATGGACAGACGACTTTATAAAAAAGAAAACAAAATGCAATGAAAAAAATGAAACAGGAATTACTAAACATATTCTTCAACCGTACGGATTAGGAAAAATTAAGTAACGTCGGCAACATTTCTAAAATTGCTTAAAATAAAAACAACCTGCCGGTTACCGACAAGTTGTTTTATGCAGAATTTTAATGCCTTTATACTTAAAATCTTTCCTTCTGGAATCTGTCGCCTAATAGTTTATGACCTGTTCTTCCATCATCACAGGCATTTCCCTGAATTCGTATTGTTGATTTCGTAACTGCGGCTCGAATCCCGCCTCACGGATTGCCTGCTGAATGCCTTTAGAGGTAAACCGGTGAGGCGCTCCTGCTGCGCTTACTACGTTCTCCTCAATCATGATGCTTCCAAAATCATTGGCGCCGGCATTCAAACAAATTTGCGCAACCTGTTTGCCTACTGTAAGCCAGCTTGCCTGGATGTTCTTAACGTTAGGCAACATGATACGGCTAAGAGCGATCATGCGGATGTATTCATCTGCAGTAGTAAGATTTTGAACACCCCTTATACGGGCTAAAAGTGTATCAACATCTTGGAAGGTCCAGGGAATAAAGGCTATAAAGCCTTTTGCATACGCCGGTTTTTTTGCCTGTACTTCGCGAAGTTTCACCAAGTGTTCCATTCTTTCCTCGAGTGTTTCTACATGTCCAAACATCATAGTAGCACTGGTAGTAATATCCTGCTTGTGCGCTTCTACCATAACATCCAGCCATTCCTGCGAGCCACACTTTCCTTTACTGATTAATCGTCTCACCCGGTCAACCAGTATTTCCGCCCCTGGTCCCGGAAGGCTATCAAGCCCTGCCTCTTTTAAAGCCATCAGCACTTCACGGTGTGTGCTTTTTTCAAGTTTTGTAATGTGTGCAACTTCGGGGGGACCTAAAGCATGAAGTTTAAGTGTAGGGAACATTTCCTTTAGCTTACGGAACAGGTCAACATAATATTGAAGTCCAAGACCCGGGTGATGTCCACCCTGTAACAGCAGTTGTTCGCCACCATATCTAAACGTTTCTTCTATCTTTGTACGGTACGTTTCAATATCGGTTATATATGCTTCTGGATGTCCCGGAATACGGTAAAAATTACAGAATTTGCAATTTGCGATGCAAACATTGGTAGTATTTAAATTGCGGTCGATGATCCAGGTAACTTTGCCATGAGGAACTTGTTTCTTCCTTAACTCGTCTGCAATGTTCATTAATTCTGCAGTAGGCGCATTTTCAAAAAGAAAAACGCCTTCTTCCACGCTTAGAAACTCGAAGTTCAACGCCTTTTGGTAGAGATCGGCTAATTTCATGTCAGGTTTTTGTAGAAAAACAAAATTACAACATCGATTTTTACTCCCGTTAACTTCTTTCGTGTTACTTTCTTAAAATACACCCAATTATATTTTAAAACTTCTATAATTGAATTATAAGTTTTGTAATTTCAGCGACGCCGAATAAAGGACTAAACGTACAAGTGAGTGACACAACGACTGCTCAATACTAAAAATACTGGCCGTACCCTCATCTTTCTAGCAGTAATTTTATTTATTAGTGCCTGCTCTCCTTCCGAATCAACTCAAAAAAATAAAACTGCTTATACAGCAACTTTAATCACCCGTTTTCCTTTTACTGTACTTTCAGGAGGCATTGTAATTATTAAAGTGACCTTGGACGACTTTCCTGACAGCCTGAATTTTATACTCGATACCGGAAGCGGTGGTGTATCGTTAGACTCTGGAACTGTGGAATTTCTCCGCTTACCAAAAGTACCGTCCGAGCGAATGATCAGGGGAATCGGCAGCCTCAGGAAGGTGAGTTATGTAACCAACAGAACATTGCACATGCCAAAACTCGACGTGCCCCACCTTGATTTTCACATCAACGATTACGAATTATTGACGAGTGTAAACGGGATCAAAATTGATGGCATCATCGGCTACAGCTTCCTTAACCGGTATATTGTAAAAATCAATTACGATAACAGCATGCTCGAAGTTTGGAACCAGGGTACGATCAGGTATCCTAAAAGGGGGATTATCTTAAAGCCGGTTATTAACGGCATCCCCGTTGTAGATGCCATCATTACCGACAGGCGAAGCAGCTTAAGCCGTTTTTATTTCGATACCGGCGCAGGCTTATATTTTTTAATGTCAGAAGATTTTAGAAGAGACAGCAGTATTTTAATACCCGGAAAAAGAATTATCAATACACAGGCAGAAGGCTTAAGTGGAAAAAACGCGATGCAATTAACAATTGTAAAAGAACTTCAATTAGATCGGTATAAATTTAAAAAAGTTCCTACCCATATTTTTGAAGATGTATACAACGTTACAGCTTATCCCTATTTAGGTGGCTTAATTGGAAACGACCTGCTGCGGCGTTTCAATCTTACTGTTAATTATGGCCGAAAGGAGATACACATGCTTCCAAACAGTCATTTCAACGAGGCTTTTGATTATTCATATACCGGCCTCGGCATTTATATGATTGAAGGCCACGTAGTAATTGAAGATGTACTTAAAGACTCTCCGGGAGAAAAAGCAGGGTTAATGCCGGGCGATATAATAATTGCTATTGACAACAACATTACAGGAAACATCCAGACGTATAAAAATATGTTACAGGCTGTAGGAGCCAAGCTAAAAATACTGGTCAGCCGGGATGGGAAGCCATTTATGACCAATCTTAAAGTAGTAAGTATCATGTGAAGAATTATGTTACAACCTGCTGTTAGTTAATTAAGCATTGTTCCCCACAAATGGGACAGCTGGCGTGACTCCCTTGTACCGAAAATCATCTATCAGCTTTTTCCGGTTCTGGTATTTGGTTGAAGTAACGGTAAGGTGTAAAGGAACGACCGTCTTTATTACAGAAATAATACAATTACTACAGGTTAAGGCTCGATAAGCTATCGCTGTTAAACTCTTGACTTTATTTTATGCTCCTTTTTAATTCTCCACGTGTTAGTTCTATACCTTCTGCTTTATCTCAAAAAAAATTAAGAAAAGCATTATTGCTAAATGCTATAATTTGCACTCCTTTTTTAAAGGTATGATACAATACGACAGATTTGTTTTAGATAATGGCCTTCGGGTTATTGTGCATGAAGACCACAGCACACCGATGGCTGTAGTAAACGTGATGTACGATGTAGGAGCACGAGATGAAAATCCGCAAAGAACCGGCTTTGCTCACCTGTTTGAACACCTGATGTTTGGCGGCAGTGTTAATATTGAAGATTATGATGAACCATTACAGATGGCAGGTGGCGAAAACAATGCTTACACTACAAACGACTTAACGAACTATTACATTCAATTGCCTTCTGAAAACATTGAAACTGCATTCTGGCTTGAAAGTGACCGAATGTTAAGCCTGGCTTTTAGTGAAAAAAGTCTTGATGTACAACGTAAAGTGGTTTGCGAAGAATTTAAGGAGCATTATATAAATAAACCTTATGGCGACGTTTGGCATAAACTAAGAGAGTTGTCGTACAAGGAACATCCTTATAAATGGATGACCATTGGTAAGGATTTAAGTCATATAGAGAATGCGCAATTAATAGATGTTAAGGAGTTTTTCTTCAAACATTACAGGCCGGTAAATGCTATTTTGGTTGTTTCAGGGCATGTGCAGCTTGAGAATGTTAAGCGGCTGGCTGCAAAGTGGTTCGGTCCAATTCCAATGGGGGAAAAATACTTAAGAAACCTGCCGCAAGAGCCGAAGCAGATGCAGGCCCGTTTACTTGAAATAGAGGCTGATGTGCCTTTAGATGCTTTTTTCAAAACCTGGCACATGGCTCCGCGGCTTAGCAAGGGTTATTATGCAGCCGACCTTTTAAGTGATATTTTTAGCGGCGGAGGTTCTTCAAGACTGTACCAGGCATTGGTAAAGGAACAGCAATTGTTCAGCCAGATCGACTGCAGCCATATGGGAAGCGTGGAAGCAGGTTTACTAACAATAGAAGGTAAACTGGTAAAAGGAGTGAAAATGCAGGATGCAGAAAAGGCAGTACAGGAAGAAGTAGAAAAGATAAAAAGCGACCTTGTAAACGAGACGGAATTGCAAAAGGTTAAGAACAAAACCGAAAGTATGATCGCCTTTGAAGATATGACGGTGATGAATCGTGCAAACAGTCTTGCTCTTTACGAGTTATTGGGTGATGCCGAAATGATGAATACCGAATTAAACCGGTACCAACAGATAACCATTGAGGATATTAAAGAAGTAGCGAACGAGATCTTTGATGAGAATAACAGCAATACAATGCATTATTTCAGCAGGAATTAATTTGTTAGATGCTTTGAGGACTAATCCAAACAATCCAGGTTTACAACTTTTCTTTAAGAAGGATAAATATGTTAGACAGAACAATAGCCCCGGAAATAAAAGATGCAATAGATTTTAATCTGCACCTGAAGCCGGCCGAAAAATTTACTTTAGACAATGGTGTTCCTGTATACAGCATTAATGCAGGCGCACAGGAAGTAACCTTGATTGAGCTTGTTTTTAATGCAGGCAACTGGTACGAAGATCAAAATATTGTAGCAGGCACTACCAACTTCTTATTAAAGAACGGAACCTCAAAAAGATCGGCATTTGAAATAAATGATCATTTCGAATATTACGGAGCCTACCTTAACCGTAATTGTTATAATGAAACAGCCAATATTACACTTCATTGCCTTAACAAGCATTTGAAAGATGTGTTGCCGGTTGTGGAAGAGTTGATCACAGATTCCATTTTTTCGGAAGAAGAGCTGGCGATTTACAAACAAAATCAAACTCAACGGCTTAAAGTTAGCTTGCAGAAGTGCGATTTTGTAGCGAACCGCTTTATCGACGAATATCTTTTTGGCTTCAATCATCCTTATGGTCGTTATACTTCCATCCCCGATTTTGAAGCACTGCACAGGGAACAGCTGCTGAAGTTTTTTAAGGATTATTACCTGAATGGTAAGTGCGTGATTTTTGTTGCCGGTAAACTGCCCGCGGATATTTTCGAACAACTGAACAATGTTTTTGGACATTTACCTTTGAATAAAAACGGCCTTCCGGAGAAAACCTATGACATCACGGCTAAAGCTGAGAAGAAGCATCGAATCATTAACGACCAGAACGGAGTGCAAGGTGCAATACGGATAGCCCGTCCTTTCCCTAACCGCCGTCATCCTGACTTTATAAAATCGCAGGTGTTAAATAACGTGTTTGGAGGTTTCTTTGGTTCCAGGTTGATGAGCAATATACGTGAAGACAAAGGATACACTTATGGTATTCACAGTTATTTTCAAAATCATGTAAGGGATAGTGCATGGATGGTAAGTACCGAAGCCGGCAGGGACGTTTGTGAAGCTACTATTACTGAAGTATATAAAGAAATGAAGATCCTGCAGGAAGAACTGGTGGACGATGAAGAATTACTACTTGTTCAGAATTATATGATCGGAACTATTCTTGGTGACCTCGACGGCCCTTTCCAAATTATCAATCGCTGGAAGAATTATGTGCTGAACGGTTTAGACGAATCATATTTCTATAACTCCATCAATACAATTAAAACAATCACTCCCCGCGAGATCAGGGAACTCGCACAAAAGTACCTGGTTGCCGAAGACTTTTACGAACTGGTGGTAGTGTAATACTAATCAGACTTAATTTTTAAACAGCGGTTTTTTGACCGCTGTTTTAGTTTAACCTAATTTACATACCTGTAACCTGAATTCTATTTCTCATAAATAAGAGCTACCTAAAAGTGTTTTTATGCTGACTAAATTTTTAACCAGGGTATTAGTAACAACGCTTTCAGCTTTATTTGCAGCCTACCTTTTAAAGGGTGTACATATCGATAGTTTTCAAACTGCAATTATCCTCGCTATTGTTTTAGCCTTACTAAATACCTTCATAAAGCCCATCCTGGTTTTTTTCACCCTTCCCATAACCATCCTGACGCTTGGGCTGTTTCTTCTCGTCATAAACATTCTAATTATCAAATGGGCGGCAGATCTCGTTCCCGGCTTCGATGTAGATGGCTGGTGGCCGGCGTTGCTCTTTAGTTTGCTGGTTTCATTTGTCTCGTCGGTATTAGAAGGCTTGTTGGGAGATAATAAAAATAAGTAAAGCAATTATTATGTATTTCGATCGAAAATATCTTTCAAATGAACAACTGCTAGCGTTTTACAAAAGTCTTCTTCTACCAAGAATGATCGAAGAAAAAATGCTCTTGTTACTTCGCCAGGGTAAAATCAGCAAATGGTTTAGTGGTATCGGTCAGGAAGCAATTTCTGTGGGTTTGACACTGGCCTTATCACCCGACGAATGGATTATGCCTTTACATCGTAACCTTGGTGTTTTTACAACCCGGAAAATGCCTTTACACAAATTGTTTATGCAATGGCAGGGAAACAAAGATGGTTATAGCAAAGGCAGGGAAAGGAGTTTTCATTTCGGCTCAAAGGAACATTTTATTTGCGGAATGATCTCTCACCTTGGTCCCCAGCTTTCAATTGCCGATGGCGTTGCTTTAGCTTATAAATTAAGAAATGAAAAGAAGGTTTCAGTAGCATTTACCGGTGATGGCGGTACCAGTGAAGGCGACTTTCATGAGGCCCTAAATGTAGCTGCAGTGTGGGGTCTTCCCGTTATTTTTATTATCGAAAACAATGGATATGGATTGAGCACGCCGGTTTCGGAACAATTCAAATGCGAACGACTGGTGGATAAAGCAAAAGGTTATGGAATGGAAGGGGTAAGGATTGATGGAAATAATATTTTAGAAGTATACGATACAATCAAAGGGGTACGGGAATATTGCATCAACCACCAAAAACCATATCTGGTAGAATGCACGACTTTTCGAATGAGAGGTCATGAAGAAGCAAGCGGAACAAAGTATGTACCCCCAGAACTTTTGGAGGAGTGGGCAGCAAAAGACCCGATAAAAAATTTCGAAGCGTGGTTAGTTTCACAAAATATATGGCAGGAGAGTGAAGTTGCACAGATTAAGGCCGACATAAAACTATATATAGACTCAGAATTACAGGCCGCTTATGATGCACCTGCAATTGTTCCTGGCACAAGGGAGGAGTTGAATGACGTTTATGCGACAGAGTCAATGGTGAATGGTGAATTGGCAATGGGTGAAGAAACTACACAAAGCAGCAGCCTTCCGTCAACTGTCATGCGTCAACCATCAACTCCACTGCGTTTTATTGATGCTATCAAAGAAGGATTATTCCAATCGATGCAGCAGCACCCGAACCTCGTTTTGATGGGACAGGATATAGCCGAATACGGCGGGGCTTTTAAAGCAACGGAAGGTTTTGTAACCGAATTTGGAAAAGAAAGAGTACGAAATACACCATTATGCGAAAGTGCAATAGTTGGAGCGGCTTTAGGCCTTAGCCTTGAAGGTTTCAAAAGCGTAATGGAAATGCAGTTTGCAGATTTTGTTTCGGTCGGGTTTAACCAAATAGTAAATAATCTTGCAAAAGTCCATTATCGATGGGCACAAAATGCAGACGTAGTTATCAGGATGCCAACAGGTGGCGGAGTCGGCGCGGGGCCTTTTCATAGCCAAAGCAATGAAGCCTGGTTCATGCATACACCTGGGTTGAAAGTAGTATATCCTTCCACACCTGCCGATGCAAAAGGCCTACTAATTGCTGCTATCAACGACCCGAACCCGGTAATGTTTTTTGAACATAAGGCGCTATACCGAAGCATAACAGGTGAGGTACCCGAAGAATATTTCGAAATCGAAATCGGTAAAGCTAACCAGGTGAGCGAAGGCAACGATATTTCAATAATTACTTATGGTTACGGCGTTCATTGGGCTCTTGACTATGCAAAACAACATACCACAATTTCTTTTGACATCATTGACCTTCGCACCTTACTTCCGCTGGATTATGAAGCAATCATGAGTTCTGTAAAAAGAACCGGGAAAGTGCTGGTTTTGCACGAAGCTACTTTAACAGCAGGGCCGGGAGCTGAAATTAGTGCGTGGATCACTGAAAATTGTTTTCAAATGTTAGACGCCCCTGTTATTCGCTGCGCATCTCTCGATACACCTATACCTTTTAATGTAGAGCTGGAGAAAGATTTTATGGCCAACAGCAGGCTGCACGATACGGTTCAAAAGCTTTTAAATTATTAATCTTTAATACCAGGTTTTCATTTTAAAACTTTCTACAGTAACTGCACTGTCACTTTCAATAATTCTATCGTTTATGGGACTTGATTTTTTTTATGGTCCGTTCCTTTAGATAAAGATTGAACATCGTTGCGTCGCACTCTTCAACTTGCGACAATTCTATTCATCAAAACAAAGTTTTTCATGCTGACTATAAAATCGATCATCAATAATAGCGACCAGTTAAATATAATCCGATCGTTATTCAAGGAATATTCAACCGGTTTGAATGAAAACCTTTGTTTCCAAAGCTTTGATGAAGAATTGGAAAACCCCCTGAAAAAATACGGTCCGCCAAAAGGCAGTTTATTCCTGGCTTACTGGAATAATGAACCTGCCGGCTGCATAGCATTGCAACCTTTACAAGAGGCCCATACTTGTGAAATGAAAAGATTATATGTACGTCCCGAATATCGCAAACATGGAATTGGGGAACAATTAGTGAAAGTGTTGCTGGAAGCAGCAAATGAGAAAGGTTATAAAAAAATGGTATTGGATACACTCGAAAGATTACAGCCGGCAATTAAATTATATTTAAAATACGGTTTCGAAAATACGTCGGCTTATTATAAAAATCCTTTACCCAGTGTTGTGTACATGGAGAGGCGGCTACAATAAAATTGCCTTGGATCAATCGTTATATGCTCAAGTAATTACTGCAGGTACAAGGGAGTGACATCACCAAGGGATCCATTCGCACAACTGTGTTTAATGGGTGATCCTACAGTTCGTCCCACAAAACAAAACCTTAAAAGCTTGCGGTGTTTCACAGTTCACGTTTCTCTTGTGGTTACTTTTGCGGCATGAGAAGGAAGAAAGTTGTTTTGCATAATGTGGTTATGGAAAATTACGCGGCAGAAGGAAAATCTCTGGCAAGGGTAGAAGGTAAAGTCATTTTTGTTGAAAATACCATCCCGGGTGATGAGGTAGATGTGTTACTGCAAAAAAATAAGAAAGACTGGGGAGAAGGTATTGCGCTGCATTTTCATAAATACAGCGAGCTGCGGGTGGCACCTTTTTGCCAGCATTTTGGGGTTTGCGGCGGTTGTCAGTGGCAAATGCTTCCTTATGAACAACAATTGAAATATAAACAGCAGCAGGTAACGGATAATTTGAAGCGGATCGGAAAAGTTGAGCTTCCTGAAATGATGCCAATTATAGGAGCAGAACAAACCACGAGGTACCGCAATAAAATGGAATATACTTTCTCCAATAAGCGGTTCCTGCTGGCCGAAGAGTTGAATAATCCTGCAATATCACCAAATGATAACGTCGCCGGTTTTCATGCCCGCGGCTTTTTCGACAAGGTGGTACCAATTATAGAATGCCATTTGCAAACCGAACCTACCAATTTTCTTCGCCTCGCTATCGCGGAATATGCAAAAGAACATGGCATAACACATTACGATATTCGAAATCATACGGGGTACCTTCGGAACTTATTAATCAGGATTGCAACTACAGGAGAGATCATGGTAAACCTTGTAGTAGGATACGAAGACAAAAAAGTCCGGCTTGAGTTGCTTGAATTTATCCATACCAAATTCCCTGAAATAACTACGCTCTTATATACGATTAATCCCAAAAAGAACGACAGCCTGTACGATCTTGAGCCCCAGGTTTATTCGGGCAAAGGTTATATTATTGAAAAGCTGGAAAATTTTGAATTTAAGATTTCACCGAAGTCATTTTTCCAGACCAATACCCGGCAGGGGGAAAAGTTATACCAGGTAACCCGCGAATTTGCTGAACTAACAGGCAGCCAGACTGTTTATGACTTGTACTGCGGCACGGGGAGCATCGGGATCTTTGTAAGCAAACTTGCAAAAAAAATTGTGGGAGTCGAAATGGTAGATGAGGCGATTGCAGATGCGAAAGAAAATGCAGAGCTAAACCACCTTCAGAATTCAGCTTTCTTTGCAGGTGATGTGATTGACATTTGTAACGATGCGTTTTTTGAAGCTCACGGCCGGCCCGATGTTATTATTACAGATCCGCCGCGGGCAGGAATGCACGAAAAGCTGGTGCTGAAACTTCTTGACATTGGAGCTCCTATTATCGTATATGTAAGTTGCAATCCTGCAACGCAGGCGCGTGATGTTGCTTTACTAAATGAAAAATATATGGTAACAAGGATTCAACCGGTTGATATGTTTCCTCATACGCTACATATTGAAAACATTGTTCAATTAAAACTTCGCTAACTATTAGCGGCTACCTTTGTAACCATACAAAATTATGACCGAATTCAGACCCAGCAGCTTTCCAATTCTGCCCATTGTCATCAAGAACCTGCTGATTATTAACGTGCTTTTTTTCCTGGCGCAAAATACAATTGCTCCCACTGTAGTGGACTTTGACGACCTGCTTGGTTTACACCATTTAAAGTCACCGCTTTTTCAACCCTGGCAAATAGTCACCCACCTCTTTTTACACGCAGGCTTAGGTCACATAGTCTCCAATATGTTTGCCCTTTGGATGTTCGGTTCTGTCCTCGAAAACTTATGGGGACCCAAACGCTTTCTTACCTTTTACTTTTTGTGTGGAATAGGTGCCGGGTTAATACAACTTGCCTGGTTGTGGTTCGATTACAGAAATTTATTGAACGATTTTTACCTGCTTAAGATGCAGCAGAGCCCTACTCAAATTATACAGTTCCTACAGCAGTATGGAAAAGATTTTGGCGAGATATTTTACAGAACCGGCGGCCCTGACATTTTAAATTTTGTAAAGGAAAACCCTTCAGATCCTGTTGTTATAAATAAGTCGCTTGAATATATTACCAATTTAACCTCGGCAAAAGTTAACTCTCCCACAATAGGTGCAAGCGGTGCAGTTTTTGGAATTTTGGCAGCCTTCGTTTACTTATTTCCTAATACAGAGATCTACCTTTATTTTTTATTTCCGATAAAAGCAAAATGGATTGGATTGGCGTATTTTGGGTACGAAATTTATTCCGGCATTGTAAATAATACAGGCGATAATATTGCGCACTGGGCGCACATCGGCGGCGGTTTGGTTGGCTTTTTGTTAGTACTTACGTGGAATAAAAGAAACAGGCAAACCTTTTATTAAATGGGACCAGGATTTTAAATAATTGAACTCATGAGTCTTTTACAGAAAAATAGCAGGAAAAAAATACACTTAGGGCAGGATGGAAATTCGCTCCTTCTCCTGATTATTATAAACGTAATTATTTATGTCATACTTAGCTTTGTTAACATCATTTACCTGACTAATAACAGTACGGAAGATGTTTTTAGAGCCCAGGTATTGAGCCGGCTCTCAGTGCCTGCACAACCCGAAGTTTTTGCACTGCGTCCCTGGACTCTACTGGTTTACATGTTTACTCATTTTAGTATTTGGGAGTTAATAAGCACCTTGCTTTGGCTTTGGAGTTTCGGACATATTTTACAAGATCTCACTGGAAACCGGAAGTTGGTGCCTGTTTACCTGTATGGGGGCTTCGCAGGTTCCGTTTTCTTTCTTTTAACTGTTAATTTAGTTCCTTCTTTACACGCAAACGTAAATAGTGTTTACCCGTTGATGGGTGCAGGGCCTGCTTTAATGGGAGTTGCGATTGCAGCAACAACACTAGCGCCGCGGTACCGCATCTTTCCTATGATCAATATTCCTTTATGGGCGTTAACAGTTCTGTTTGTTCTTATTCGGGTTGGAACAGTTGGTTATGGTAATATTGGTCATATTGCTGCGTTAGTTACAGGAGGTTTAATGGGGTTTGTGTTTGCATGGCAATTACAAAAAGGTAACGATTGGGGCCAATGGATGACAAATTTTATTAACTGGATCGATGACCTGTTCAACCCCGAAAAAAAACACGTACACACTCCCCCGAAAAATCAATTGTTTTATAAGGCAAACCAAAAGCCTTTTGAAAAGACTCCTCATGTAACGCAACAACGTATCGACGATCTTCTTGATAAGATACACAATAAGGGGTATCCGTCGTTAACAGAAGAGGAAAAAGAATTTTTGAAAAAGGCGAGCAGCGAGGAATTTTAATTAATGAAGAGATTTTTTGTCGGACTTTTAAGTATTGTAACAGTTGTTGCGTCTCTAACTTATTTAATCAGTTGCTTAACACCCTATATTAGCCCGATCGATTTTTGGCCAATGGCTTTTCTCGCTTTAGGATTTCCTTACCTGTTTATTGCAATTTTGGTCATTGCATTTCCCTGGGTATTTGTTAGAAAAAAAATTGCCTTTTGTTTACTGTTGTTATTGCTGGTAGGTTTCCAAAATCTTTTTTCAACTTTTGCCATTAGTTTATCCAACTCGTCGAAACCTTATTTAAAAGACTCAAATACATTAAGAGTATTGGGTTGGAATGTAAGAAGTTTCGACAATCCTGCTATTCATGCAGACTCTCCCAATTCCGCCAGGAGAAAAATGTTTGATTATATTAAAAATTCAAATGCCGACATTCTCTGCCTGCAGGAATTTACGGAATACATCGGTCCAGCCTTTACTTCCAATACAAAACAATTGATTACTCTCGGTTATGTTCATAATTATCAAACCGCCGAAATCGTAAAAACTTTTGGCTGGGGAACCGCAAAAACCGGGTCAGCTATATTTTCAAAAATTCCCCTGCTTGATTCTGGTAAGACTTTGCTAGGCGATCCGTCTTTCCCGGAGCATATTGCTTTTATTGATGTCTCCTTCAAAAACAGGCGTCTGCGGGTTTTTGCTACTCACTTTAAATCTTTAAATTTATTTGCCAACCGCAACTCCAGTACTGGTGTTTTGTTTCATAACGATCCATACTATGTATATGAAGCTACAAAATTCGAGAAACTCAAAGTTTTTGCACAGGACCATGTTCGGGAGGCTTTTATTGCAAAAGACCAACTTAATAAAAGCCCTTATCCACTAATTTATCTGGCCGACATGAATTCTGTTCCTACATCTTACCCATATCATGTTATGTCTAAAGGTTTAACAGATGCATTTATCGCTAACGGATCTGGTTTAGGAACAACTTTAGATAGCCTGCCTAAAACACTCCGAATCGATTTTATCCTCGTTGATAAAAGATTTTCGATAAAAAGTTTTCAAAAACACGATGTTCACTTATCCGACCATTTTCCACAACTGGCCGATCTTGAATGGCACTAATAATTTCCAGGTTGCTGTAAATAGCTGATATTTAATTGCTTTATATTTACAGCATGGGGGGTAGAAAGGTTAAAGAAATATTCAAACGTCTTTTCATAATTATCAACTGCCTTTTCGCGGGGCTTTTTCTTATTGCTTGCCTTGTACCATATCTTAATCCTTCCGTCTGGTGGTTTATGGGGCTTTTAGGACTTTCGGTTCCTTACCTTGCCTTAACGCTCGTTTTCTTCATCTTTTTCTGGTGGGTCGTTAAGCCGGTATGGTCAATCATTCCAATTATTACGTTGCTTATCGGCTGGAAGCAACTAAGTGTTTTATTTGCTACCAATAAATACGAAACATTTACCGAGAAAAAAGATAGCACACACATTCGTATCGTTGACTGGAATATCAGGAGCCTGGTAGGTTTGAGTGATAAAGCAGATAAAAAAAGGTTGGACCGGGCAACTATCCCCGAAACAATCATTGCCCAAAACCCCGATATTATTTGCTTGCAGGAATTCAATAGCTCTGCTGCTCAAAATAACTTTATCCGGTTCCAGGAAAAATATCCTTATTACTACTTTTCAAAAGACTTTGAAAGAGAAAAGCAAGACTACCAGGCGGGGAGCGTCATATTCTCTAAATTTCCTATTGTCGACTCCGGGAAGGTACAGTTTCCCGGCACTTCAAGTGAAAGCCTTATTTATGCTGATATAGAAACACCCCGTAAAATTATCCGGGTGTTCACAACACATATGCAATCCTTCAAATTTAAACAGGAAGATTACGAGCGAATAGAAAAAATCAAAAATACCGAAGAGAAAGCGTTGCCTGCTTCAAAAAGTATTATAGAAAAAATGAAACTGGCATATACGAAGAAAGGAGAGCAGGCCAATATTGTTCGGGATGCCTTAGATAAATCGCCTTATCCAGCCGTAATTTGCGGCGATTTTAACGACGTTCCAAACAGCTACACTTACTTTCACATCCGCAACAACTGGCAGGATGTATTCCTTGCAACCTCTTTAGGTATTGGCCGTACTTACCTCGCTGTTGCGCCCACCCTTCGTATTGATTATATACTTCCCGACAATAATTTTTATATTCAGCAGTTCGATTTGGTCGACGAAAATTTAAGCGACCATTTGATGTTGGTAGCTGATATTGGAATAAGATAACTTCTTTATTACTATTATCTGTGTAGAAGTTTTTGGTAGCCGTCATTAACTTTCTTTCAGCAGCCGTTGCCACGCTCGCTTGTACTGTAACGCATTATTTACCGCGGCGGTTTAGCCTGAGCTCGCAAAAGGGTCGCACACTTTTACTTAAAGAACTTCGGCAAGTTTTTGCAGCAGGAAGCAGAAACTTTATCTTTGGAAAAAGGTATTTAATAATTTATACCGGCAAAACTAAAAAGACGTAAAACGACTATATTCGCATTACAATTACAACAAGTTGGCACTTATTTACGATATTCCCCTTTTGTGTTGCTGCTGCTAAGCAGTTCCGTTTACCTTTGTCTCCTTTTACATAAAATTTTAGTTTAAAACAATCTTACTTAAGTATGTCTTCACTTAAAGTTTATAATACTTTAACCCGTCAGAAAGAAGAATTTACGTCAATAATCCCTGGTCATGTTGGTATGTATGTTTGCGGACCTACCGTAAGTGGTGAAAGCCATTTGGGGCATGCCCGGCCCTATATAACTTTTGATATAGTTTTCCGTTACCTGCAATACCTGGGTTACAAAGTAAGATACGTTCGCAACATAACTGATGCAGGTCATTTTGAGGAAGAAGGACGCGAAGCAGAAGACAAGATCAGTAAGAAAGCGGTAATTGAAAAACTGGAACCGATGGAGCTTGTTCAAAAATATACCAACCTGTATCATTGGGCAATGAACCAGTTCAACACAATAGAACCTAATATTGAGCCTACTGCAACCGGCCACATAGTTGAACAAATTGTGATGATCGAAAAGATCATTGACGACGGGTATGCATATGAAGCGAACGGCAGTGTATATTTTGATGTAGAAAAATACAATGATGACTTTTCTAAGAAAGGGCTTCCTTATGGCTTATTAAGCGGCCGGATCTTAGACGATCAGCAGGACTCTACCAGGGACCTGGACAACCAGGAAGAAAAAAGGAACAAGTCAGACTTCGCACTATGGAAAAATGCACCGCCCGAACATATTATGCGCTGGAAAAGCCCGTGGGGTGATGGTTTTCCGGGCTGGCATATAGAATGCTCGGCGATGAGTACGAAATACCTGGGTGACGAGTTCGATATACATGGTGGCGGAATGGACCTACAGTTTCCGCACCATGAATGTGAAATTGCCCAGAGCGCGGTATGCAATGGCAAGAACCCGGCCCGATACTGGATGCATAATAATATGATTACCATCAATGGCAGAAAGATGGGCAAGAGTTACAATAATGTAATTAAACTGAGTGAATTATTTACTGGTAGTCATCCGATACTCGAGCAGGCTTATAGCCCTATGACCATTCGCTTCTTTATTTTGCAAACGCAGTATAGAAGCACGTTAGACTTTAGCAATGAAGCACTGCAGGCAGCAGAAAAAGGATTAAAAAGATTGTGGGAAGCACACGAAGCACTTCAAAAAATGAAGGCAACAGAGGTCGATTTTGATGAAGCACACGCTGATGCCGAACTGGACACAAAAGTGCTGACTTTACTTACTGAGTTTGATGAGTTTATTAATGATGACTTCAATACCGCTAAAGTGCTCGCAAACATGTTCGAAATCGTGCATGTAATAAATTCAATTAAAGACAAACATATTTCTGCAAACGCCTTAAACCGCGACACCTTTGATCTTTTGCAGTTGAAAATGAAAGTTTTTGTAGAAGATATTTTTGGATTAAAAAGTGAGTTACAAGGTGATTTCAACAAACTGGATGGAGTATTGCAGGTGTTGATTGAATTAAGAAAACAAGCCAAAGTAAAAAAAGATTACGCTACTTCTGATGCAATTCGGAAACAGCTATCAGATTTAGGGATTGCTTTGAAAGATGAGAAGGATGGGAATATCAGTTATTCCTTTGTATAATCGTTGTTTCGCTTATCTTACCCGCCACCAACGCTGTTACTCTTTTTCACTTAAACTCTTTTCATGTGTCACCAGGCCCATAAAGTTGAATTGTAGTTTAAAGACAAATAAGATGTAAAAATATTTAAGCGGTAGACCTAAAGCCCGACGCGGAATAGAATTACTACAAGTACAAGTGAGTGACACAACGATGTTGAGGAAAGAAATTATGCCGATACCAAAAAAACTTCTTAATGATTACAATCATCTGCGTGGGCATGATTGTGTACTTTGCAGGATCGGTAATTGATGATGTGCGCAACTATAAGCCCTGTAACTGCAGGTATAAGCAACCAGCCCTCGTACTCAACAAAGAACAGCTTTAATACAAGAAAAATAAAACCTACGGTAAAAACAAGCATTGGCACGATGCTGTGATGGTGCTTCTTCCAGCCGTGGTAAAGGGAATAAATGCCAATTACAAAAGCTACAGCCACCATTATAATCTCAAAGAAATAGTTCTCAATAATGTTGACGCCAAAGATTGGAAGACTGGTAAAAAATAACGGCAAAAGCGCGCAATGGATAGCACACGCAAGCGAAGTAGTAATTCCTAAAGCATCCCAGTTTATCTTAGAATTCATTTTCAAGGATGGCAAAGATAAAGGTTTGCAACAAAGTTGCAGAATTAATTGTTGTTAAAACCTTTTCCAAATTTTACTTCTATTATTGACTCCGACCCAACAAGGCCGAACCTCTTTACAACGTTGTAAGTACTTAAATATAAAAGCCTTAACAACGCCGGTTGTAACTTTACCGGCTAAAGAAAGATCATGAGCAAAAAGGCTATTGGGTATCTTGCGTTTTTTGTTGTGCTAACCCTTGCATTCTTCTATTTTCTTTTTAGGGGTACCGATAACTGGAAGGCTAAGCTTCCGACGGTAAGTTATGTAAAACCATTTTCGTTTACTAACCAGGACGGGAAGACGGTGGATGAAGATGACCTGAAAGGGAAAGTTACGGTTGTAGAATATTTTTTTACCACGTGTAAGGGCATTTGCCCTAAATTGAATACAAGTCTTAAAAAGATATATGCGGAGTTTAAAGACGAACCCGATTTTTTAATTCTTGCCCATACAGTTCAGCCGGAAATTGACAGTGTTCAAAGACTTCGGTTTTATGCTGACAGCATGAAAATAGACACCAAAAAATGGATTTTGGTAACCGGCAGAAAAGATAGTTTGTACAAAGCTGCCCGTAGCAGTTACCTATTGGATGATCCTGCAAACAGTGTTGAAAAATTAGAGGATCAATTTCTCCACACACAGTTTTTAGCGCTTGTTGATAAAAGCGGCAATGTAAGAGGTGGTGTTTATGATGCCCTAAAGAAGGATGAGATGGAGAAGCTGACTAAAGATATTAAGGGCCTTTTGCAAGAAAAGGTCGGTCCGAATGGCTTTGTTAACAGCGTCTTCAGCAATAATCCTCAATAAAAGTCGTAAGTTTACAAGCATGGAAACGATATCTATCGACAACATTTTAAAACGAAACCAGCTAAGTGTTACCGACAGCCGGAAGAAGATCTTAGAACTTTTCCAGGGAAATGCAGGCGCACTGGCACATAGCGATATCGAGAAAAGAACGGGGGAAAAATTCGATAGAGTAACCATTTACCGCACCTTACAAACCTTTGTTGAAAAAGGTATTATTCATACCATACCTACCGCAGATAACTCTGTTTTATATGCTCTTTGTAAAGATGAATGTACAACCGGCCATCACCACGATAACCATGTACATTTTGTGTGTGATAACTGCAATGTTACCTATTGTCTTGACTCTGTTGTAACGCCTGAAGTTAATCTTCCTCAAGGTTTTAAACCGCAGGTTATTGATGTAGTTGTAAGCGGAATTTGCAAGAATTGTTAATCCTCTTTTTCTTCCAAAGGATTGTTATTATCGAGTTTTTTAGTGGGAACTTTTTTATACCTAAGTATACTCCCTTTCGGTAAGTACATTAATACAAGTTGCTGGGAAGAGATCTTTTCCACGCTATAGCAATAAAAATCATCAGGCTTTAACTGAACCGTAAGGTATCTTCCGCTTTTTCTTTTCTCGTCGCCGGCATTAATTCTATTAGGACATTCATCATAAAAGTTAACAGTTGCTGTGTCCAAAATATCCCTGCCGTAAATATCAATTTGCTGATTTCCCTCGATGTGAAAGAATGTCTTTTTATCATCAAGCGAAGACCATCTTCCCTGAAGCATAGACAACATATCGGAAGACGCTTTTGAAACATTTTGCGTTTTTTTGTAGGCAGCTCGCTTTTTTTGTGCTTTTACAGAAACGGTAATAGATAAAGTGAATATAGCGACGAAGGCTTGTAAAAAAATAGTTTTCATTCTAAACAATTGATAGGATTATTGTTTTAAGAATTTTTAAGGACTTTCAAGTTAGTCATAAAAAAGAAATTAGATAAAAGAAAACGCCTGGCGATTACCAGGCGTTTCTAACAAAATTTATAGCTTAAACACTCAACAGCTTCCGCGAAGGCCACGCGGCCGTGACGCAGACAAAGGCATCTCTATCCCACAATCACGAAATCTTTGCATATTCCTCATTCACAAAATCCATCAACGACCTAATATGATCGGGAGATAAATCGAATTGTAATCCGGCAGCTTCATACAAGGCAGGTAAAGTTTTGGTTCCACCAAGACTTAGCGCATTAATGTAGTTCTGCAGCGCCTGCTCTTTATTGGTTTTAAATTGCTTCCACATGCCAATAGCACCAAGTTGGGCAATACCGTATTCAATGTAATAAAAAGGCACTTCAAATAAATGCAGTTGTCTTTGCCAACCGATCTTACGGTATTCCTCCAATCCTGTAAAATCAACGGTTTGGGTTGAAAACTCTTCCAGGATCTCCATCCATTTCCCGGTTCTTTCATCTACCGAATGATTCGGGTTTTCATACACCCAATGCTGAAATTTGTCAATTGTGGCAATCCATGGAAAAATAGTGATCGTTCTTTCCAGCTGGTGTTCTTTCGCTCGTTGCAGGTCCGCTTCGTTGTCGAAGAAAACTGTCCAGTAATCCATGCTGAAAAGTTCCATGGCCATGCTTGCCACTTCGGCAATTTCCATCGGGTATTCTTTAAAAGAGCTCAATGGCAACGGGTGCGACAAGAATGAATGAATTGCATGACCGCCTTCATGAACCATAGTAGTTACATCATGCATTTGGCCGGCAGCATTCATAAAAATGAATGGAGCTCCGCTTTCTGCCAATGGACAATTATATCCCCCCGGCGCCTTGCCCTTACGGCTTTCAAGGTCAAGGTGACCCAATTCTTTCATCTTGCGTAAACAATCGGCAAAGAACGGGTTCAGTTCTTCGAAACACCTGATCGCTTTCTCGGTTAGTTCCTCGCTGGTTTTGAAAGGGTTCAGCGGCTCAACACCTTCAGGCTCCGCTTCTGTATCCCACGGACGTAATGTATCTACCCCGAGCTTTTGTTTTTTCTTCTCGTTTATCTTTTTAACCAAAGGCATTACGTGCAGTTTCACCGCTTCATGAAACTGGAAGCAATCTTCCTTTGTATAATCGAAGCGACCCATTTCCACAAACTTATAATCGCGGTAGTTTGCAAAACCGGCGTTTACTGCTACCTGGTGACGTTTTTGAATCAGCTGCGTGTAAAGGTCATTCAGCGCATCTTTATCCTGCTTTCTTCTTTCCTGGATCTTCCGGTACACCTCTTCCCGAAGCGACCGGTCATGGTCTTCTAAAAATTTTGAAGCCTGCTGCAAAGTGTATTCCTGTCCCTTTACTTCAACGGTCATCTGGCCCGAAATCTGGCCAAACTGCTGTGCCATTACGCTTAACTCCGCCTGGATAGAAATATTCTCTTCCCTGAACAGCTCGATGCTTTTACGTACACTTCTCAGGTAAGTAAAGTATTGTTGCTGGTCCAGCTCTTTCGTAAACGGGTTTTCAACGAGTTTACGATTCAAAAGGTCGGCATACGGCTGAAGTTTTGGCTGAATTTGCATACAGAAGAAATTGAACGATTCTTCGAGCGACTTATCGGTTGTATCGCACGTCATTTTAATTTGCCTCCAGCATGCATCTTCGCTCACTACAGCCTCCATTTCGCTCATATCTTTCAGCCACTTTTCAAGGTCATGTCGCGAATTAATGGGTCTTTCAACCAATTCTTTGAAGTATGGCTCCAAAGCATTCCAATCGGTTAATGTAAAATCGGCAGGAACATAATTTCTTTCGAGCTTTTTAATATCTGCAGTCAAAGTCATAGTATAAAATTTAAAAATCCGGGTATCGAAACCTGAATCGTTATTCAGTTTCCGACACCCGGATCCAATATTAAATGAGTTACTGTCCTTCAGTTTTTTCTACGCCAGCAACCTGTGTATCCGGTTCTGTTACCTCTACACCTTCAGCCGACTCTTCGCTTTCACCCTCTTCTTCCTGCTGGCTCAGCTTTATTTCCACGTTGTTTGCCTTTAAAACCGAAAACCATTTTACCATCTTTTTCATATCGCTGGCATACACTCTTTCAAAGTCCATATCAGGATACACCTTTTGAAAATAGGCTTTCACAGCACTACCGTCCTTGTCGGAAGGCAAAGGTTCAGTGCTGTTTTCCATAGCAGTAAGTACATCTACAAGATTCACATTATCACGAACCGTATAAACTTCTATACTTTCAAGGTGCGAGAAGTTATGAACCCTGCTGGCGACAAATTTTGTGCTTTTATCTTCCAGGGAGCGAACAATCGCCCCGTCTTTCTTACTCCCCACCAATTCATACAAACCTCCCAGCCCCGTTACAGAAATTATTTTACCGTATTCCATAGTCAATCTATTATTTTTAAGGACGTGCAAGATAAATGGAATTACCTAAAACCACGTTCTAATTAGGAATTTTAAGATTTTGATTGAAGAAAGCAGGTTTTGGGGGACAAGCTGCCAGATCTTCTTTCAACATCGTTGTGTCACTCACTTGTACCGCAAATCATTGTGGAAGCGGAAGCAAGAAAAGCAGCTCGTCATCGCGAGTGGTTAATTTAAGGTGGCTGTAAAAGTTCATTGAAAATGACATTATATAAATTTCTATTTTAAAGCCACTTTTTTTTCCATCAAATCAACGACGGAGAACCGATTCCCTTCGTTACTTCATTTGTGCAATTTTTATCTGCATGATCGTAGCTATACTTTTGGCTTTTTGCTTAGCTGAAAACGCTACCGGTCCATCAAATAATTCATCAACAGTTGTGTTAAAATAGCCGAGCCAGGTTTCGAAATGATGCTTTTCAAAACTTGATTTCTGGTGTAACACCATGTGTGGCTGTATGGCATTCTTCCTGTAGGTATCGGCACCGAACAAAACCATGTCCCAAAAATCTACAAGAATAGGCAAGTGGTGATCCAAATCAATTTTAGCAACATCGGTAAAAATGTAAGAGATGGTGTCATCTGTCAGCAGCTTTTCATAAAACTTCTTTACCAGCAAAAAAATATCTTCTCTCGATTCAATATCCTTCTTTATAATCTCCACTTTATAATCTCCTTGTTTCGCTGTCGCCAGCCTCCGGCTGGTAACGGTTATTATCAGGCGTCCTGCCTGGATTACTAATACAACAATAAATTCCTTCAAAAGCAAGCCGGCGGCTTTAAAATATAATCACCAGCCGCTGGGTGGCGATTGCGAGGTCGGTGATTGCAAAAATGGCTAAGCAGTCAATACATTATCGATTCTATCCTTCAACGTTTCATAATCGGTAAAACCCCTGGCAACCATATGAAACTTCAATTCCCCCGATTGAATAAAAACACACGGAAAGCCTGAAACCTTGAGCTGCTTTACCAGTTGAAATTCATAATATGCTTTTTCTTTGTATTCTTCACTATCCAGTCTTTCATAAAAAATTTCGGGCCTGATACTGTATTTATCAAGGAGGTGCCTGTAAGCTTCATCGTCTGTCAAGTCTCTTCCTTCATAGTTTAATGCGTATTGTAAGTCTGCAGCAAACTCTATTGACCTGTCGGGATAAAATTCTTTAAATACGCACATTGCTATTGCGGGCTTTTCAGAGTTGGGAAACCAGTCGCTTTCTTCGAAGTTGAAAATGTGCCAGAGGAAATCCTGTCCAAACTTAATTCCTGCAGTTTCTTCTACGGTTGGATAAGCCTTTTGAATAAATGGAGCAATTTGAGCTATACCGGTCGGTTTTTCGGGAAGAATCATTCCGCCAGATAAAACATCCTCGTCTAACTTGTCTTTATATTCCTCTGCAATTCTTTTTATTACCGGGCTAAATCCATAGCACCAACCGCAGTACGCGTCGTAACAATAAATTAAAACTGGTTTCATGGTAGCAAAGGTATAGAACCATGATTTATTGGATTAATAAGGATTAAGAATGAGAATAATAAAGGTTAACCAAGTTGTAATAACTGCATGAGTTTCTGGTTTAATTCTTTTATTACCAAAGCACATTTAGGGTCCTTTGTATAATTGCTTCTTTTGTCAAGTCTGTCGTAGATTAGTTCGAGATTTACTAATTTAATTTAAACTAACATTTCCGAAACCGGTGTTTAAAGATTTCAAAAGCTTTTTGCTTTAGAGGCTAACGAGGAATATTGTGATCGTGATGAAGTGATTGCGACCCTTCGGCTTTACTCACGGTTAACTGCTACGCTCAATTCAATTTATAAATAAAAAGTTGAACTGAGCGTAGCAACGATGATGCCATGGAAACCAGTGCCGGTACCAAAAAAGCTCTCCAAAAAAAGTTGAAAGTATTAAACCATTCACTACTGCAGTTGCGAAAACTCCTGTAAATACTTATTGATATAATCATCCTTCGTTTTTAGTTTATACTGCATAATGAAGCGCGGGTGAGAAAGCGGTACAATTCGATCGAATAATTTGTACGCTTCGTTCAGGTTGCGCATGAACTTATAGTTCTTTCCCTCGCCAAGACAAAATGCAACGGAAGTATCTAGTCCCCATGCGATCTGCGCTTTAAAACAATCAACAGCAAAAGGAATAATGCGTTCGGCTAAAAGCTTGTCGTCATAATAATTCAGGTTTTTGCCTTCTTTTGTAAACCCCAATAAACTGACTGAAGTAAAATACAACTTTTTATAAAACGCTGCAGGACCTCCAAAAGCATTGATCATGTCGTAAACGAACACAGAAGAGAGTTCCTGTTTAAATGGCCAGCTGTTTTCTATTCCACATTCTTTTTTCAGGCGAATAGGATCGGTGAATGGAATACCGGTTACACCACCACCAAACCTTCCGGGATTAATGCCTATAATGCAGTAACGGGGATTGTCGTCGTTATAGAACTTATCATAAAAGAGCTGGCCGACACGCCTCGTTTCTGCTTCTGTAAATGGGTGCATTACTTCTATACCTGGCGGAAGTTCAACTGTAAACTGCAGGTCTGCAACAAAAGAGCGTATTTTTTGTGAGTAAGTCAAGCTATAAATATTCGATAAAGTGGCGTTATAAAAATATAGATTTTTTCAAGTGCAGCTATGTTTTCCATAATTTCATCAAAGTAACTGTAGAAAGTCCTTTTTTAAAGGCATATTTTGACACCACCGTTATGATGCATGAAATACGTTAACCCTTTATCCTTTCTGACAGACCAATCTTATACAGCAAATCAACCTCCTGATAAGAAGGACCTTTTGCTGCAAAAGAAAAAGCTGCTTGCCGAGATAGAGTTGTCGGAAAGGCAAACGGTTTTGGTGAAAGAAGCGGAGTTGAACAAAGACGACGTTTTAAAGTTGTTTGACGGACTTCAAAATGGCGATGAAGTAATTTATCATGCTGCAATTGCTGCCGATACAGTACTGCATAATTTTCTCACTACCGGCAATCTTACAGGTAGCGGAAGTTTTGCAAACAATGCCTTGTATTCGGAACCTGGATTTGTGCGTTTTATTGCACCGTACTATAGGGATGTTTTCACCACTGCAGTTTTAAAAGCCCTTCGAAACGATGAAACTGAAATGCTTGCTAAACTGTGGAACAACCCGTTGTTGTTAGACGGAAAATGTCATGAACAAAGCAGCAGCCAAATCCGCCGTCATCTTTTAGAGCAAAAAAACCAGCTGTTACAGGCAAAAGATTGGGCTGTCGAAAAGGGTAAGGCGCGGCTGGATGAATTCCTGTTATTTTTTGATGCAAACTTAATCACTGTATGGAATACACTTCCTGATGAATTCCGGCAAGTGAGGGATGAGTATTCGTTGGAGTTGATAAACACGGGGATTGCAATACAGCATATCAATTTAAAACTGGCAGTAAGTATCCTGGAAAATGTACGATTGTTGAATTGTTCAGATTACATCCAGGAACAAAACGAGGATCGTTACGAGATACTATACAATAACTTGCACCCGCAAAAGTCGCCTTTTAAATTTGGTTCATGGCAGTTGTTTGGAATAATTATCCTTTTTATAAGGATTACTGTAGCATTAAGTCATTGCGACACCAAACAGGATTACAATGCAACGATCTACAACGAGTTTAATGAGAAAAGCAACATTTATGCGACCATTAACGAACAGCATTTTTCTCTGACTAAAAGGTATAAAGCAACGAATTCTTTTATTAACCAGATAGCTGCTTATTGCAGCGATACCACTTATTATACTTCCGGCAATTTAAAAGAAGGAGTTATTATACAATCAGGAACTGACCCATACAAAGAAATATTTCGGGAAGCAGGAATTAATGGCTACCAATACAATTCTTTACTGGGAGATGACGGGGAGGACAGGGCCGATTCTTCATTAACTACAACGTCAGCTGTTGGTGGCAAAAACAACCTGGTTTCTACAAAGTCTAACTATTATAGAGAACAAGTGCAATTTGAGAACACGACAGAACATGAAATAGTTGCCATAGTGGAAACTGAGGATTCAACCTTTTCATGTTTTATAAATAAAAACGATACAGCTTCCATAAATATTCGGCACGGGTTAAATCTTGTTTATTTTTTTATCGGTAGTAAGTGGGATCCTTCAAAACAGCTAAAGGCCTTAAATTCTTTGGAGGAAGGAAATAGAAAGATGATGAATGTTAAAGGCGCTTTCCGCGTTGTTTCTAAAGCATCGCTTGAATACCTGGAACAGCCGTTTTTATTAACGGTAGATAATGAAGCAACATCCACGCAGGACCGGAGAAGTTGGTTCACAATTGAAAATATACAGTCAGCCCCTCATATTAATTTTGAAACCCTTAGTTCCAAAAGAATAAAAATGGCAAGGAAGAGTTTGTAATTTTCGTGATCCTCAAAGAGAGAAAGGGCAAAAGCTAGTACAGTCCTATGTCCGTCAGGAAATGTGAAAAAGCTATCGACTTATTTAATAACAAATATTAATAAAGCAAATACGGCCCCAATTGTGTTGCCCAAAACACAGATGCTTAGGAATAAGGCGTGTTTCTGTTTGAACTAATTTAGTTTTAAATTTTCTTCCGAACTGGGCAATTCTAACTTCAAGCGCTGCTAAATCTGTTTTAGTTGCAGGAACTTCGTTTTTAGCTTCAAAATTTTTTATTTACCGGTTCTTTTATCAGCAATAAAGATCTTTCCGCCTCTTTTTGGGCCATACCTGCTCTTTAGAAGGTTGTATAACCGCATATCTGATTTTGCAAGCTGTTAGCCCGCTTTGTGCAAAGAAGATAATTATAGATTACCTTCTTAATGCGCTAAATAATATTCCCAATCCCCTTTATAAAATTATTCTACCGATTACGTTTGATAGTACTTTTGCTCAGTTTTTGAAATCAATTCTACCATTATGAAATTACTTGACGGAAAAGTTGTTATTGTTACAGGTGCGAGCCGTGGTATTGGTGAGGCTATCGCTTTAAAATTAGCAGAACACGGTGCAAACATCGCCTTTACCTATGTAAGCAGCGATGAAAAAGCCAAAGCACTCGAAGAAAAACTGCAGGCACTCGGCGTAAAAGCAAAGGCCTATAAAAGTAATGCCGGCGTATATTCCGAATGTGAAACAATGGTAAGTGATGCTGTGAAAGAATTTGGAACCATTGATGTTTGTGTAAACAATGCAGGCATTAGCAAAGACAACCTGCTTTTAAGAATGACGCCGGAACAATGGGACGATGTAATGAATATTAACCTGAAGAGTGTTTACAACATGACAAAGCAGGTCATAAGACCAATGATGAAGGCGAGAAAAGGCAGCATTGTAAACATGAGTTCGATAATCGGGATGAGAGGTAACGCCGGGCAAAGTAGTTACGCTGCTTCAAAAGCCGGTATAATAGGTTTTACAAAATCGATGGCTCATGAACTCGGAAGCCGCAACATACGATGTAACGCAATTGCTCCCGGTTTCGTGGAAACAGACATGACACACTACCTGAAAGAAGGAGAAGCTTCAAAGGACTTCTTGCAAAAAATACCATTAGGCCGTTTTGGAAAGGCCGAAGAAATTGCCGATACAACCTTGTACCTCGCCAGCGATATGAGTAGTTATGTAACCGGGCAGGTAATAAGTGTTTGCGGGGGTTTAAATATCTAAAGAGTAGCTTTTGCAAAGAAGGGCCTTAGTAAGTCGGAAAGGTTTTACTTTAACAGGAGGAATTTTTATGTTGCCGACAATTGTTTTTTATGCCAACATAGTTGTTTGAATGGATCCCTTTGGTGATGTCACAGACTTGTACACGGCGATTTTCAATTTACCTTTTTTTTAAAATGCAGCGGATAAAAACAAACATTTTATCCCTTGCCTTATTATGGAAAGATATAGAAGTCATACTCGTTCAAAGGCTTTAATTGTGCAAACGAACGCGCAAGCCGCAATCCTGAAATCTCAGGTCCATTAATATTTCTTTCAAATTATATCTTTACAAAAATGCAAGATTGAACCTAACAGAAATCTACCGGCAATTCGTAACCGGGTTACAACAAACTGGAGCACTGGAATTTATAGCGGTTATGATGGGTATTGTGAGTGTTTGGTTTTCGAGAAAGGAGAATATCTGGGTTTATCCTACTGGCATTATCAATACAGTGATCTATATTTATCTCAGCATTAAAGGGCAGCTGTTTGGCGAGGCCAGTGTAAATATTTTTTACACGATCATGAGCATTTACGGTTGGGTTTTGTGGTCTAAAAAAGATGAACACCATCAAACAATTTTAGTTATTAAACACAGTACCCTTAAAGAATGGGGCTTACACCTGTTATTTTTCACAACTTTATATCTCAGTATATTTTTTGCGTTGTCTTATTTGAAACAGGACTTTGCCCCCGGTGCCATTCCTGCTGCAGATGCTTTTGCGTCGGCAAGTGCTTATACCGGCATGTTGCTAATGGCCAGGAAGAAGGTAGAAAGTTGGATCTGGTGGATCATCACCAATACCGCATCCATTCCTTTGTATTTTATTAAGGGATATGTTTTTACCAGCTTCCAGTTTTTGGTTTTATTAGTTATGGCCTTTGCGGGTTTGGTTACATGGCACAGAAAAGCAAAGTATGCAACAAGTTAAAAAAATAGTCATCATAGGACCCGAAAGTACCGGTAAAAGTACTTTATGTGAGCTACTGGCAAAACATTACGACGCAACCTGGTGCGGCGAATTCGCAAGAGAATATTTAATAACTCATGGAACGAATTATACTTACGACGACCTTCTGGTTATTGCAAAAGGCCAACTTGCTTTAGAAGATGAATATGTAAATAAGGTGATCGAAAAGTGGCAATTGAACAAAAATAAAAATCACCACCCCCTTTTGTTTGTTGATACAGATATGTATGTAATGAAAGTGTGGTGCGAATATGTTTTTGGTAAATGTCACCAGTTCATCTTAGATAAGATAGTCGAGAGCACCTGTGATCTATACCTTTTATGCAACATCGATTTGCCGTGGGTAAAAGATGAATTACGCGAGTATCCCGACTTAAAAAGCCGGGAGGAATTGTACCATATTTACAAGGATATACTTATTAACCAGCAGGTTCGCTGGGTAAATATTAGCGGAAGTAATGAAGAGCGGTTGAAGGCTGCAGTAACAGCAATCGATACAATAATATTTAGTTGACTTTAGTATAAACGAGCTTCTGAATATCCGGGTCATCTTCGATATACCTCATTTGGTTCAGGATTCTTGGGTATTTCCACCTTACCCATTTGCTCATTGGCTTAACCGTAAACCTTTTTGGACTGGGAAGGCAAGCAATAATCATGGCTGCTTCGGGGCGGCTTAGCTTAATAGCAGGTTTTCCAAAATACGCTTCTGCTGCCGCCTGGATTCCAAAAATACCTTCACCCATCTCAGCTATGTTCATGTAAACTTCCAATATTCTTTCTTTGCCCCACACCCATTCAATCATTTTCGTAAAATATACTTCTGGCAGCTTTCTTAGGTAACGACCTACCCCACTTCCCTGCCATAAAAAAACGTTTTTGGCTACCTGCTGGCTAATGGTACTTGCGCCTGCTCCTGCTACCTTATTCTTCTTCCTGGGATTTCCCTGGATGCTTTTCTGAATAGATTTCCAGTCGAATCCTCCATGATCAGGGAAAAGCTGGTCTTCGCTGGCCATAGCAGCCAGCATTGCTGCGGGGGCCATCTCATCTTTATCTATATAATCTCTTTTTAGTCCATAACCTCCAAAAAAGCTACCTAACTGTGTAAGCGTAACAGGAGGCATCATCCATTTGCAAAGTACCAGATACAGGTTCGAAAGAAGAAATGCCCAAAGGAACCACTTCAGTACTCTACCGAATAATCTTTTAAAAAGGTCTTTTACAGTCATGGAAAAATATGCGGCAAGTTAATATTCTATAGTCTAAACGAGAGAAAGTATTGTATGGATCTTTCTATTTTTTACCCACATTAAAACAAACGAGGTAAGCGACCGGGTTAATTACTCACATAAAAAAAGACAGGCAATTCTTATTCCCAAAATGTGATTTATCTCTGTGGGGAATTGCAGAAGCTATTGAATGTTTATTAAAGATTTGCAATAAAGACTAAAGCTGCCCAACGGTTTTTTAGATGAAGTGATTGCGCGTCACCAAAGGGAATGAAAGACACTACAAAAGAATTTGCTTCGATCAGGGTACTGGGCACTATTGGATGGATCGCTACCGGATGGATGATACATTCGGACAACGATGACGCGATAAAAACGAAATACCGGTACAATAACCCTTACCCCAGCTTTTCGGAGAATTCGAGGATACCCCAAATTAATGCTATACCAAAACCGATCAATATCATTCCGCTAATCCGGTTAATAATGTGAATGTTATGAGGCGTCAACTTTTCACGAATACGGCCTGCAGCCATTACCTTAATTATATCAGTAAGCGCGACAACGATGAGGCAGGTAACATATACTATGAAGCGATAATTTCCGGGATGGGCAAGCAGGGAAGTAGAAGCAAGCAACCAAAAGCCTATTACGCCGGGATTTAAGATATTCATAAAATACCCCGACAAGAAAATTTTAATATACTGGTGTGTCTCGATCCTGATAATCTGTATCCCTTTTGGGTTTACTTTAATCTTCTTAAAAAAAGTTACATATACACCCAATGCAATCAGCAAAACACTTCCTCCAATTCCGATTTCATTCTTGTATTCAAGCAGGTTTTCGAACATCTCGGTAAAAAGGCTGCTGATTACAACGATGGTTATGTCGCTGGCAGAAACACCGCCAATAAAAGCAAAGCCGCCTTTGTGCCCGTTATTGATACTTTGCTTAATAATGGCAAAAATGATTGGCCCTACTGAAATAGCCAGCAGGAATCCTAAAGCCAACCCTTTTAATAGTGCCGAGATAAACATATTAATATATTGCTGATCTATTAGTTAGATTCCATTTTACTTTTCAAAAATCTTTGCCAGTCGTCGAGCATTTGGCCCTTTAATACCCGCGGAAACTTGTGCTGGCCCCCGATTTTTCCTTTTTGCCGCATAAATTCCATAAAATCGGCCTCTGTAAGAACATCAACGAAAACTTCCTTAAGGGCACTTGTTCTTTCGATTGCATAATCGTCGTTTAGTTGCATTAACTTTTCATCTATCTTTCTTCTAAGTACTTCTTTATCAACTCCATCGTCGCAGGCAACATACCAATGGTGAGCAAAAAAGCTATCGAAAGGAACTCCGGCAACAGTAAACTCCGGGATCGAAATGTTCATTTCCTGGCTGACTTGCCTGATCGCCTGGTTCATATTGTCAACACTAAGGTGTTCGCCAACAAGGCTTAAAAAATGTTTTGTACGGCCTGTTATAATGATTTCGGCGCGCTCCTTATTTACAAACTTTACAGTATCGCCAATAAGGTACCGCCACGTTCCCGCGCTGGTGCTAAGCAGCAGTGCGTAATTCTTATCTTCTTCTACTTCATGCAACATCAAAACCTCCGGCTTTTCGCTCACATTACCATCGGTATCAAAGTTCTTTTCGTTGAATGGAATAAACTCCAAAAAGATATGTTGCGAGGTAACGAGCCTCATTCCTTTCGAGTATTGTGAATCCTGGTAGGCGATGAAGCCCTCGCTCGCCAAATACGTTTCTATATATATGAGTGGTTTTGCCAGCAGTTTTTCAAAACCTTTTCTATACGGTTCAAATGCCACACCGCCATGTACAAAAAATGCAAGATTTGGCCACATATCATGAATAGTGTGAAGCTGGTATCTTTCAATTATTTTTTCCATCGTAAGCTGTATCCACGCAGGAACTCCTACAATAAAACCAATATCCCATTGCGGTGCCTTCTCAACTATTTCATTAATTTTTTTATCCCAGTCCCGGTTACGGGCAATTTTTTTTCCGGGCTTGTAAAAAGGCTGGAACCAAAAAGGCGCTTTCTTTTGAGTAATTCCACTCAGGTCACCAGCATAATAACCCTGCTCCTTTTTTAATTGCGTGCTTCCACCGATTGTCAACCAACCCTTGCCAATCGATTTTACAGGAAGACTATGATAGTGCCGTAACGTAAGCAAGTGCTTTATCATCGCCATCTTGTTTCCCCTCAGAAGATCATTTGTGATAGGGATGTATTTACTGGCTGCTTCGCTGGTACCACTGCTGAGTGCATAGTATTTTATCCTGCCAGGCCAGCAAACGTCTGGTTTATTTTCCAGTGTGCGGTGCCACCAGTCTTTATATATTTTATTGTAATCAAAAACAGGCACCAATTCCTGGAATTTCTTAGAGGGGTTCTTACTTAATAAAATTTCGTCGAACCTGAATGTTTGGCCGAACTCGGTGAACCTCGCCTTTTTCAGGAGTCTCTTCAATACCTTACCCTGCTGGTACCGAAGATTATTCTCCGGTAGCCGTAAAGCTTTTGCCAAACGAGAGGGTATTTTAATATCGAATATGGCCATGCAAAAGGTAGATTTATAAAAAGTGTACGAAACTACATTAAAATGAAAAGAAATTGTGTAACCATAACATAAAACGATTGTGCCCACGTTGTTGTTTGGCTTCCAACAGTTTATAACTTTTTAATATGATTTTACGGTGCTGCAGCCGATTACAGTTTTTCACTTATAAATAGTCGTTCAAATACGCTCCTGTTGTCTGCAGGTATTATTTATTGTCGTAATTACTCTTCCATCGGTAGCATCAATAAATTACGTTGTTGCAGCAGGTAGTATATTTGCAAAATGTTAAAACAGACACTCATAAACGCAACATTTGCCGGAGCACGGGTTTTACAACAGTATTTCAACGGAACTTTTACTGTGAGCAGCAAATCCAATATCAACGATCTGGTCACGCAGGCTGACATAGAATCTGAAAAGGCCATCTTCGAAGTGATAAAAAGTGAATATCCGGATCATTTTATTCTCAGTGAAGAAACGGGTGAATTAAAAAGCAGCAGCAATATTAAATGGATCATCGACCCGATCGATGGTACCGTAAATTTTGCTAATGGCATACCAATCTGTTGTGTAAGCATAGGCATTGAGCAAGATGGGAAAATGATACTGGGTGCAGTATATAACCCCTTCATAAACGAGTTTTTCTTTTCAGAAAGAGGCTCGGGCGCTACGCTAAACGACAAAAAAATACAGGTTAGCGATAAAGCCGACTTGACAAGAAGCTGCCTCGTTACAGGTTTTCCTTATTCGTACCTCGACGTGCCTAACGGCCCACTCGAGGTTTTTGAAACACTGATACGGGCAAATATCCCGGTTAGGAGACTCGGTAGTGGTGCAATAGACCTGTGCTGGGTTGCAGCAGGCAGGTTTGACGGATTTTACGAACACAACCTGAATGCATGGGACAGTGCAGCCGGGTTTTTAATTGTAGAAGAAGCAGGAGGAAAAGTAACCGATTTTAAAGGCGACTACTATTCTCTTTACCAACCAAATCTTTTGGCTACTAACGGCAAAATTCATGAAGATCTGCTTTTGGCAATTAACGGAAAATGGAAACCCATTGTGCTATAATCACCTGTCAAAAACGTGAAACGTCAAAACTCCAACTAACTTCAGGCTTAGCTTCAAGTTTGACGTTTCACTTAAAAACCTACGTTTAATTATGACTACCAGAACCGAAATATCTTCGCTTGGCGAGTTTGGATTAATAGAACACCTGACCAAAAACTTTGAAATTCAAAATGCATCAACGATACTAAGTATTGGTGATGATGCCGCAGTGATCGATCATTTCGGTAAGCAAACAGTCATAACATCCGATATGCTTGTCGAAGGAATCCACTTCGACCTGATGTACACGCCTTTAAAACACCTTGGCTACAAAAGCGTGATCGTTAACCTGAGCGATCTATATGCTATGAACGCCACGCCTACACACATTACCCTGAACATCGCGTTCAGTAACCGCTTTAGTGTTGAGGCGCTTTCTGAATTTTACGAAGGCGTATACGCCGCATGCGAAAAGTACAACGTCGACCTGATTGGAGGAGACACCAGTTCTTCTCAGAAAGGATTTATCATTAGTGTAACAGCAATTGGTGAAATAACACCTGAAAAGATTGTAAAAAGAAGCGGCGCAAAAAAAGGTGACCTTATTTGTGTAAGCGGCGATCTTGGGGGAGCATTTTTAGGACTGACTTTGCTGGAGAGAGAAAAGAAGATTTACCTTGAACACCCCGAGATACAGCCGGATCTCGAAAACGAACAATATATTGTCGGACGGTTACTGAAGCCTGAAGCACGAAAAGATATTATCGACTTTTTTGAAAGTGCAGGAATTCAACCGACCAGTATGATGGATGTAAGCGACGGCTTAAGTAGCGAGATCTTACACATATGTAAACAAAGTAATGTCGGCTGCTTTTTATACGAAGAGAAAATTCCCATTAATGATGATGCAAAACAGTACGCCTATAAACTCGAACTCGATCCTACAGCGTGCGCATTAAGTGGGGGAGAAGATTATGAACTTGTTTTTACGGTTCCGCAGTCCGATCACGACAAGCTGGTTTTAAACGAACAGGTGTCGGTGATTGGTTACATTACAGAAATTGAGGAAGGCGTTCATATCATCACAAAAGGTGGTAGTACACATAAGTTGACAGCACAGGGTTGGAATGCGTTTAGTGCTTAATATGTGTCTGTGGTAATTTCATTTCTTTTTTGGGACCCGGCTTCGGTTTTTTATGGCAGCCGCCGTTGCGTCGCACAGCGTGTACTCTATACAGTTGTGCAACTCTTCAACCTCCAGATTTTTTCACATCCCAAATGAGAAGATGTAATCGGCTAATGCTGCCTACCTCCCGTTAACTTTTCAAACTCTGCTCTTGTAACCGTAAATACACTTCCATGACGGGTACCTTTTGGAAAATGAACCTTATCTGAAATATCGGTCCATTTTACCAGGTCACTCGAAGTAACTGCACCATATTGATGATCGCGGTATTTATCGAAATATACTATCCAGCTTCCATCTATCTTTATTGCTGTCGGGCCTTCTGCCCAGTATTTTCCAGTAACTGCCGGGCCGGCTGCAGTATACGGGCCAGTAATTTTATCGGCATAGGCTACGCGAATATTCTTTTCAACAGGGTATCGGGTTTCATTTTTTAAAAACATCACATACCGCTTGTTATCTTTCAAAATGGTAGCATCTATAACACTAAAAGCAGGGTCGTACAGCAGCTTCGTTTTACTGAATTTCTTAAAATCTTTAGTAGTTACGTAATAGATGCGATGATTGTATTTACTTTCGGCGGCAGTATCATTTGAAGGAAAGCGGCCGTAAATTGTCGTCGCCCAATAGATCATATATTTTTTCTTGCCATCATAAGTAACTTCAGGTGCCCATGTATTCCTGGCGGAGTCTTCATGCTGCATTACCGGTAAAAACCTTTGCTCCGACCAATGCAACAGATCGTCGGAAGAGGCATAGCCGATACCCCGGTCGTTCCAGCTTACAGTCCACACCATATGGTACTTGCCGTCGCCACCCTTGATTATACAGGGATCACGCATCAGCTTGTCTTTACTAACCGTAGGAGCTAACACGGAGCTGTCATTAAACAGCGTTTTCCAGTTGTAGCCGTCTTGGCTGTAGGCATAGTGGAGCCCGTCTTCTCCATTATTTTTAAAATAACAAAAAAGGTGAACACTGTCGTTGTTCACCTGCGCCACTAATGGTGATGCAGCTAAGACCATTAATAAAAAGAAAAAGGCTTTGTGAAATTTCATATGGCTTTATTAGTGTATAAAGGAACAAATGTACAAGGATGCGACCCTTCCACGAGCTCAGGGTAGACTGCTACGCTGAATAATGCATTACAGTACAAGCCTTCCAATGCTATCGAAAGCAATGGCTGTTCAGAAAAGATCTTTGGAAGGGAACTAAAAAACTTTCAAACAAGTTTATTCGTCAACATTTACACCAGCGCCTCATACAAAATCTCTACTGGGTGTTTCGCAATCTTTTTTGTTCCATCTTTTATCTGGTGCCGGCAACTGGTTCCGGGGGCAGCAATTATCACATCATCCGGTTGTTGACGAACGGTTGGCAACAATACCAGTTCCCCGATCTGCATAGAGATATCATAATGCTCTTTCTCGTAACCAAAAGAGCCAGCCATGCCGCAGCAACCGGAAGGTATCGTTTCAACCTTATAATTCTCCGGCAACGACAGCATGTGAACAGATGCAGCCAAAGCATTCCACGCCTTCTGCTGGCAATGACCATGCAATTTTATAAGCTTTTGCTCTTTCGTAAACTGCTCCTTGCTAATGTTGCCCTTTGCAATTTCCTTGGTAATAAATTCATCGATCAGGTATGTATTCGACGACAATTCCTGCGTAACCTCTAACTGATCATCATCGGCAAGGTCGGGATATTCATCGCGGAAAGTGAGAATGGCTGAAGGCTCTATCCCTACCAGAGGGGCGTCTTCACTAACTACCTTGCTTAACATGGAAACATTCTTTTGAGCAATCTTTTTAGCATCCCGAAGCAACCCTTTAGATAGCCACGCTCTACCACTTTCTCCGTGTTTCGGCAGCATTACCTCGTAGCCGAGCTTTTCCAATAATAAAATCGCCTTTATTCCTATCTCAGTGTCGTTATAGTTAGTAAACTCGTCGCAGAAAAGATTCACTTTTTTAGTTGACGGGTTTCCTCTTCGTGCCATCCCTGAAACGTCATCCTTCCGGTGCTTTTCGAACCAACTTCTCAAGGTCGTCTTATACATTGTCGGCATTGAACGTTCAACGGCAAAACCAGAGAACTTCTTCACTAAGGTGCTGATGCTTTTATTTGTCATTACAAAATTGTACATGCCCGGAAGTATTGCTCCCAGTTTTGCAGAATTATTGAAGTTAGCAATCAGCCTCGAACGAAAGGGAACACCGTTAGCATCGTAATAATGTTGCAGGAACTCCGCCTTTAACTTCGCCATATCTACATTCGAGGGACATTCGGATTTACAGCCCTTACAACTAATGCACAGGTCCATTACATCCTTTATCTCTTCATGATCGAACCTGTTAACTTTTGTTGAGTTGGTAAGAAATTCCCTGAGAATATTCGCTCTCGCCCTGGTAGTATCTCTTTCACTACGCGTTGCCATGAAAGACGGGCACATAGTTCCTCCCGATAATTGCGTTTTACGGCAGTCGCCCGAACCGTTGCATTGCTCGGCGTGTTGCAATACGTCCTGGTTTTGATAACGGAAAACGGTCTTAAAAGCAGGTGTTTGTTGGCCCGGCGTATACCTTAGCATGGTATTCATCGATGGCGTATCAATAATCTTATTCGGATTGAAAATGTTTTGCGGGTCCCAACTACGTTTTATTTCTTTAAGTAGCTCGTAATTTTTCTCACCAATCATTTGCGGAATGAATTCGCCACGAAGCCTTCCATCGCCGTGTTCGCCACTTAAAGAGCCGTCGTACTTTTTAACGAGAGTAGCAATTTCTTCTGCGATTTTTCGAAAGAGCCGGTTGCCTTCCTCCGTTTTCAGGTTAATAATCGGCCGCAGATGTATTTCCCCTGAGCCTGCATGTGCATAATGCACCGAATACAAGTCATACTTTTTAAGGATCTCGTTAAAGTCGCGAATGTATGCAGGCAGATCGTGCACATCTACCGCCGTATCTTCGATCACCGGAACAGCCTTTTCATCGCCCGGTAGGTTACTTAGTAATCCAAGGCCGGCTTTTCGCAACGTCCAGATCTTCTTGGTATCGTCACCAAATAATAAAGGGAAATGATATCCCAATCCTTCAGCCCTCATATCAGCTTCCACCTGGCGGGCGATTTCAATTACCTCTTCCCGGCTGGTCCGGGAATATTCTACCACCAATATTGCCCCGGGATCGCCCTGCACAAAAAACCTGTTTTTTATTTGCTCAATATTGTCTTTCGTACATTCTAAAATATAATGATCAATGAGTTCGCTGGCACTAGGGTTATATCTTAAGGCAATAAGGTTAGCTCTTAAAGCTTCATCAATCGTATTAAAATGAACGCAAAGCAACCCCTGCTCTTTAGGTGGAAGTGGTACAACATTTACTTTTATTTCGGTAATAAAAGCCAAAGTGCCTTCTGAACCGGCAATAAGTTTACAAAAATTAAAGTCCTCTCCACCGGCAGTAAAAGGTGCCGATTCCAGCAAAACATCCACAGCATAACCCGTATTTCGTCTTTCAACGCTTTTCTTAGGAAACTGCTTCCTTATCTCAACCTGGTTATCGTAGTTGCTTAAAATGCGGCGAATAGTTTTGTAGATATTCGCCTCAAGCGTTTCGCCTTCGCATTTAGCATGAAAGTCATCAAGCCCAAAGGTTTTGAATTCAACTTCTGAACCATCGCTGAGTAATGCCTTTACTTCAAGCAAGTGTTCACGTGTACTGCGGTAAACAACAGAGTTAGAACCACATGAATTATTACCAACCATTCCGCCGATCATAGCCCGGTTAGCGGTGGAAGTTTCGGGGCCAAAGAACAGGCCGTGAGGTTTCAGGAAAATGTTTAATTCATCCCTGATCACTCCTGGTTGAACACGAACCCATTTTTCAGCTGTGTTTAGCTCAAGTATTTGAGTGAAGTTTTTCGATACATCTACCACGATCCCATTTCCTACCACCTGGCCGGCGAGGGAAGTACCTGCAGTTCTTGGAATTAGAGATGTTTTTTCGGCACGGGCAAAAGAAATAAGCTTTTTAATATCCTGTACAGTTCGTGGCATTGCAACAGCAAGTGGCATCTCACGGTAGGCGGAGGCATCAGTCGCATAAAGGATCCGCATCCTTTTGTCATCATATAATTCACCTTCCAGTTCACGCGCCAATTGCTTCAGCTTCGCATTCATTCATTCATGGGTTTTATAAACGGCCACAAATTTACGTTGTTTATGGTTTTGTACCATGTGGTGGTCGTTCCGCGTCGTTGCACGAACATTATTTATAACAATCTGTTATTTGGTTACCGGCATTTCTAGTTAATGAATCATCGTTGCTACGCTCAGTTCAACTTTTTATTTATAAATTGAACTGAGCGTAGCAGTTAACCCAGGGCAAAGCCGAAGGGTGGCAATCCGTTCATCTTTTTGTAATAAATTCGGCATAATATGCATCGTGTTGTAGGGACAGGTTGCGACTTGTTCCTGCGAACAATTGAATTTTTAAATTATGACAGGATTAGTATTATTGGCAGCAGGTGCTTCAACAAGGTTAGGGCAACCTAAACAACAACTGCAGTTCAAGGGTAAGACGTTGTTACAGCAGGCAATTGATACTGCAATTCATTCTGGCTGCTCACCGGTTATCGTTGTTTTGGGTGCAAATGCCGGTCCAATCGAAGATGAATTAGAAAACCTGCGGGTTAGAATAATACATAACTCGCAATGGCAGGAAGGCATGGCATCGTCGATAAGGTTAGGCATAGATGAATTGCAAAAAGCAGAACCTGCAATAAGTTACGTAATCGTTATGGTGTGTGACCAGCCGTTCGTAGACTCCCTATTACTTCAGCAATTAATAGAAGCAAAAAAATCGACTGGAAAAAAAATAGTCGCCTCTTTTTACAATAATACAGCAGGCGTTCCTGTTTTGTTTGATAAGTCGTTATTTCCCGAATTGCTGTTGTTGAAAGGGCAGGACGGAGCCAAAAAACTCCTCGTTAAGCATAGTGAAGAGGTGGCTCTCATCCCTTTCCCCTTGGGCAACATAGATATCGATACTGCAGATGATTACAAGGCCTTAGCGTCTTTATAGCTAAGGATTGATACTTCTGTTCAATCTAAAAATTGATAAGTAGCCGTAATTTACTTTCTTCAAAAACTGTTGCTATGGAAAGATACCGTAGAAGGGAGTGACACAACCGGGGATACATCCAGCAACTAAAGCTGGCTCAAGACACTATTCCACCAAAAAGTAGTTAGAATCATTAATAATTAAGGGGTTAGCTAACTTCCGGTTAACGGTTTTGATATCATTGGCACAATAATGTTACAAATCAGTAAATGAGAATTATGAAAACAGTAGCCCTTGCTTTCTTTGTGTGTTTGCTGGTCTGTTGCCAGGAAAAGTCGGCACACAGCGAACTGGATTCGAAAGAAGTGCTATCTAAACCGCTAAATGAAATTTCGGGGATTGTAGCAGATGGAAACGAATTATGGGCAATAACTGATAAACCTAAAGCTGTTGTATATAAGCTCGACGCAGAAGGAAAATTACTGCAGGAGGTGTCAGTGACAAATGCAAAGGCATCAGACGTTGAAGCAGTGACAAAAGATGACAATTATATTTATATAGGCGACCTGGGTGATAATGAAGGAGACCGTGAAGAAAGGCAGGTGATCAAAGTTTCGAAAGCTTCAATTGGAAAGGAAAAAAATGCTGAAGTAACCGGTGAAATAATAACCTTTCGCTTCTCAAACGATGTGATAGTTGACAAGAAAAAAAAGAATAACTACGATTGTGAGTCGATCCTAAGCTTTGGCGATTCTCTTTATTTATTTACAAAACGTCGCACCGACTTGCAGACAGAACTTTTTAGTTTGCCAAAAACGCCGGGGAATTACATAGCAAGATCAATTGGCACATTTGATAGTAAAGGGCTGGTCACCGATGCATCCATTAATAGGCAGAACAACGAAGTAGCACTTACGGGTTATAATAAAGGGCATAAGCATCCTTTCATCCTGTTATTTAAAGATTTCAAGGGCAATAATTTTTTGGAAGGAAATACGCAACGGATCGAACTTGCTGATAAACCGTGGGATTGGCAAATTGAGAGCATAGCTTTTAATGACAGCGGCGAAATTTATTTTGCCTGTGAAGAAACAAAGGAGGTACAATCCACTTTATACTCGATAAAAAGGGAAAAACTAAGTGCTCTAAATAAGAAAAGGTAGTTTGCCTGGTAATTAAGAATCTCAAGAAAAAAAATATTTCGACAATCTTGTCCTGGCATTCCTCTTCGACCAATTACTGCTGAAATGTGCCTCAAAAGGTCTTCTCTTCAATTAATCTCATCAAAAAAGTTCCAGTTTTTTCACATTTGAAAAAACATTTTATGAAAATGAAATTTTTGTAAGGCCTTTTTCCCTCAATTTTGCCCCTCTTGTTAGGAAAATTAAAGTCTTTAATCAATCATTTTATGTCCATGGCTTCCCGTCCTGTAATTTTTCCTGTACTTGTTATGTTTTTATTAGTTGTTCTGATAATCGTCTTTTCGGGAGACGTTTCACCTGTAAATCACCTTACTGTAATAAATGGAGCGGATACAGCGTGGATGTTAACCTCTTCGGCATTGGTCCTGGTAATGACCCCCGGCCTTGCTTTTTTTTACGGTGGAATGGTTAATAAAAAGAATGTTATTTCAACAATGCTCCAAAGCTTTATTTGCATGGTTGTGATAACGGTATTATGGGTGATAGTGGGATTTAGCATGGTTTTCGGCGATTCCGTTATTGGAGTATTTGGCAATCCGGCAACTTTTTTTATGATGAATGGAGTGGTGGAAGGTGCACCGTGGAGAATGGCTCCCACTATACCTTTTATATTATTTGCTTTTTATCAATTAAAGTTTGCCATTATAGCGCCCGCGCTAATTACCGGGGCGTTTGCTGAGCGAATTCGCTTTAAATCTTATATCGTCTTTATTGTCCTTTTCAGTTTATTCATCTACTGCCCGATTGCCCATGCAACCTGGCATCCCGATGGTATTTTAGCGAGGTTTGGCGTTTTGGATTTTGCAGGAGGAACAGTAGTTCATATGAGTGCGGGCTGGGCGGCACTCGCTTCCGCCATTTATTTAAAGTCAAGAAATAACCAGGTTCACAAACCTGCACGTATAACGTATGTAATATTAGGAACGGGCTTATTGTGGTTTGGATGGTTTGGCTTTAATGCCGGTTCCGCATTTGGGGCCAATAATATTGCCGCTACTGCATTGGCAACCACGATGACGGCCTCCGCTGCTGCCGCTTTTTCCTGGATAATTTTTGATGCAATGCGTGGTCGCCTGCCTTCAGCAATGGGAAGTTGCATAGGGGCGGTAGTTGGCCTGGTAGCGATTACCCCGGCGGCGGGATTTATCAGTATCCCTCACGCTTTAGCAGTCGGAATTATTAGTAGCATTATCAGCAATATAATGGTCGAATGGCGTACCCGCACCTCTGTTGATGATACTTTAGACGTTTTCCCTTGTCACGGGGTTGGAGGTCTTGCAGGGATGTTACTAACAGGTGTTTTTGCAAATAAGAATATAAACCCGGCAATAGCAGATAACGGGCTTATTTTCGGCGAAACGAAGCTTTTCTTCATCCAGCTAGTTGCTATGTTAGCTGTATCGGTCTTCTGTATTATAGCTTCATTTATACTACTTAAAGTTACTGACCTGATCACTCCACTCAGGGTAAATGATAGCGAAGAAAAAGAAGGGCTGGATTTGAGCCAGCATGGAGAAACGTTGTAATTCGAGAAAGGTTTGCTTTTATACTAACCATCTTTCTCTTTTTATGGTTGAGGAAATGCTAATTGCTTAGCAGTTCTATTCGTCACGCACCCAAATACCGCTTAACTGTGGTACGATTCGGCCAATTTTTCTTAAGTTTACTCCTGAATGCAAACAAAAAACTTCAACGCTTCAACCGTTCCTTTAAGTGGCAGCAATCTCATAGAAGCCAGTGCCGGAACGGGTAAAACGTACTCCATTGCGATAATGGTATTGCGCCTGGTTTTGGAAAAAGACATATCTATCAGGCAGATCTTGATGGTAACCTTTACCAAAGCCGCAGTTGCTGAACTTGAAGAGCGGATAAGATTGTTTATCCGGCAGGCACATAAGGCCAGTCTTGGAGCTGCGATTGCTGATTTGACGATTGCTGATCTGGTTGCCCGGGCCATAAACGGCACCTCGAAAGAGGATGTTCAACAGCGACTTAAAGACGCCGTATTGTTTTTAGACGAGACTTCTGTACTTACCATTCATAGTTTTTGCCAGCAAACCCTTACTGAATTTGCTTTTGAGACCAACCAGCTTTTTGGGTCTGAAACGCTGAAGGACATTGTTACGCTTATTGAAAGCGAAGTGAATAAATTCTGGCGGCAGCACATTACGACCATGAATGTAAACCTCCTGCGACAATTGATAGAGCACGGATTAAGCAGGTCAGATATCACTTCAGTAATCAGGGAACATCTTTCAGGCAAAAAATATTTTGAATACGACGAAAACGAAAGCTATTCTATTTGCGACGAGGACCAGGAGAGCTTTTCAAATACGATAAAAGAACTGGCTGAAAAGGACAAGGAAATAAAAGAATGTGTGTATGATCACATCAGGAAAAATGCATCGCACCTTAAATCCATAACTGAAGGCAACCGGTATGCTAAAACAAGTTTGTTACATTTAGTAGATACGCCAGCCGAATTTGTAAACCTGGTTGTCAGCAAAAAAGGCACAGGATATATCGACAAGTTATATGGAGACATTATAGAACAACATGGAGAATGTGATGAACTGGTAGAAGAAAAAAATGATATCCTGCGGTCAGTTATTAATAAAATTTATTGTCATGCTATTGGCACGGTAACAAAAGCAATTGATCAATACAAACAACGTAACAGCTTGCTGGGTTTCGACGATATGATCGTAAACCTTCACAAAGCTGTTGTACACGACAACAATAAAAACCTGGTTTCTTCACTTCAGAAAAAATACCAGGCGGTGTTCGTGGACGAATTCCAGGATACGGATAAACTGCAGTATGAGATCTTTCATACAACTTTTGCCAGTGGACAAAATATCTTGTTTTACATAGGCGATCCCAAACAGTCGATCTATGCATGGAGAAAGGCCGACATTTTCACCTACTTCAAGGCATCGGACGAGGTCGATAATAAATATGGGATGAACGTTAATTACCGTTCATCTGCTCCCTTCATAGGTGCTATGAACCTGTTTTTTAAGCCTCACGAAGATTTTGATACTTTTTATTTTAATCGACAGGAACATTCAATTGAATACATCAGTGTTGAATCTCCTGCAGATAACAAAAAAGGAGCATTATTATTTAACGGGCAACATGACGTTCCGATAACGATATATGGCAACCAGAACAACGGTGAAATAGCAGAATCAGTTACCGCACAAATTATTCAACTGCTCGAAAATGAAAAGTACTTTATCAATCAAAAAGGAACTTCACGAAGAGTGAGACCATCAGACATAGGCATACTGGTACGAAAAAACAAACAGGCAATTGCAGTAAAAGCCTGTCTTGCAAAGCGCGGAATTCCTGCTGTTACAATCGACGATTCTAAAATCTTACAATCGGAAGAAGCCGTATACGTGCTGTACCTATTAGAGGCGTTGATTGACCTGAACCGATCAGCCATCAATAAAGCTTTGTTGTCTCCCTTTACCGGCTACGATACTAAGGCCGTACTGGCGTTAAACGAAGAAGCGGTTTTAAACGACTTCAGGGAATACAAAAACATCTGGGACAAAGATGGTGTGTATAGTGTTTTAATGAAGTTTGTTTCCGACTACCAGGTAAGGGCGCTGCTGTTGAATCATCATACCGAAAACGGCGAGCGAACTATTGCTAACCTTTTCCAGGTAATTGAAGTATTGCATAAAGTACAGTCAGAAAAACAGTTCTCAGCACTTGAACTTGTAAGCTGGTTAAAACGGGGAATAGACGGCATGCAAACAGAAGGTGATGAATTTGAACAACGGGTGGAAAGTGATGAAGAAGCGGTAAAAATTGTAACACTGCACAAGAGTAAAGGACTGGAATATAATATTGTTTTCGCTCCATTTCTTGACCTCGATACAAAAATTCATTTCCGTTTTTGCAGTTTCAGGGATACCGAAACCGGTGATTATATTTTTGCCGACAGTCAGCAACTAAATCCCGAACAACAGCAAATAGTAGACGAACAAACCGAACAGGAAAATCGCCGGCTGATTTATGTGGCTATTACACGCGCTGTTTATAAATGCTATATAAATAAAAGTCTTGCAAACTATTACAAAGACTCATCTTTAGTGCCTTTTGTAACTTCTCTTAAAGGAGCAGATCCTGCCCTTATTCGTTTTGAAGAAACGCCCACTATTCCCGATAAATATTATTATTCAAAAGCAGAGAAATGGGTGCCGGCGAATAATAATATTAAGCCTGTTAACTTCCACCTTTCTCAGGTTAACTGGAGAAAGATCAGTTATACATCGCTTGCTGCTACGCATACGAACTCCCCTAAAAATAATTCAAATAGTGTCGATGGGGAATACGATCATTTTGTCTTCAAGCAACTGATTAAAGGCAGTAAAACCGGCAATATGTTGCACGACATTTTCGAAAACATAGACTTCTCCAACAATCTATTTTGGCACTATCACGTTGAAAGCGCGTTGAAAAAGTTTATGCCGAAATACAGGCAGGAGTATTTCCCGATGCTGATGCAGCTATTGGAACACGTTGTAAATGTAAACATCAAAGTGGCAGACCGAAGTTTTACGCTCGCTGGCATACCCGTCGAAAAGCGGTTGAACGAACTAGAGTTCGATTTTAATGTTCCTGAATTCAGTCCCTCTCAACTTGGCTCGGTAGGAGAAGGTGACAACCTTATTAACGTAAAGTATTACGAGTCTATCGAAGGAATAATGAACGGTAAAATGGACATGTTTTTTGAATACGCAGGCAAGTACTACATCCTCGACTGGAAGTCAAACTTCCTTGGCGATTCCATTGATTATTATCGAAAAGAACTGCTGGCGGCAGCAATGAGCGAAAACAATTACCATTTACAATACCTGCTGTACACAGTAGCTGCCAAAAAATACCTCCAAAGCCGCTTGCCCGATTTTGATTACGAGCAACATTTTGGAGGCATAATATATTTGTTTGTAAGAGGCGTGAGAGAAGGATCAGACAACGGAATTTTTACTTCCTGTCCTGAAGCAAATAAGATCGAAATGCTCGAGGGAATATTGAGTAACGAAATGGTTGGGTAAGCATTTGTTCTTTTATGAAACATTGTTGCGACGCTCCGTTTTCACGGTTGACCCCTGGTTCGACAATTAATTTTTATTTACTTAATGTTACGGTTATCGATTTTCCGCCGCTCATACAAACCATTCAGCAAACACATGATGTACTGCAACAACAGGTGGCTCATGCAGTTAACGGCGCCTTAACTTGTAGAAATTTGGCTTATAGGCTACTATATTGTTGAACTTGAACCGAATGGAGAAGATCGTGCTAAATGGAGATATACTTCTTAAAAAGATTGCAACTTCGGCTTCTATAAAAGGCATCTCACACAACAATCCTAAGCTTAACAGGCAATTTTATCTTTTATATCCCCAGCTTGGTCAGACGGTGTCTGAAGTTTTCAAAACACAGATGGATGAACCTTTTGGTACAAAAAGTATAAGTGAGTGACACAACGATGTACATAGCGGTTATACAGTTCGTAACCAAAAAACTTCTTACTGCCTATAAAATCACAAACACTTTACCTTTAGCAAATGCAGCAAAACCTATTGCAAACCTATTACACTAACCCGCGGGTTAATGATGATTTTCCTGATCCTTCCGTTATCGCAGTGAAGGGATAAGGCTATTTTGCTTATGCTACCCATGATGAATTTTGCCCAACCATAAATAATATTCTTGTAAGGCATTCAGCTGATTTACCCAGTAATAGAAGATTGGCTCTCGGAATAAAGATAGGATGGCTTTAGATTTCCTGTATCCGAAATGCGTTATACTTCCTATACCCGGTAATTGTCTTCCGCCTAATTGATTTATGTTTCCTCCCCTTTATACAATACAGCTAAAACGGATATAGCTAACCCAAAAAAAGAAAGTATTAAAAACGAAATTTTTAAACTTGTTAATCCGGCTACAAAACCTATGATTGGGGGCCCAATTAATAGCCCGATAAAACCTATAGAAGATACAGCGGCTATGGCAACAGGAGCCGGTAGTTTTTTTGAATTTCCCGCGGCGCTGAAAACTAGCGGAACGGCAGGCGAAACACCCATTCCTACCAGCAAAAGACCGAGCGTAGCAGGTACGAGGTAAGGCAGGAAAACGGCAATTAATAAACCAGCAGTTGTAGCTATGCCGCACCAGGTAATAATTTTTTTAAATCCTACCCTTTGAGTCAGCCAATCGGTTATAAAGCGTACGAATGTCATAGACACCATGAATGCAGTATAGCCGATACCTATATAAGCCGGGTTATCGGTAACTACTTTTTTGAAGTATACTCCGCTCCAGTCAAACATTGCTCCCTGGCAGATCATTGAACAGAAGGCAATGAATCCAAGACCCATAAAAGCTTTTCCGGGTTTTAGAAAGAATGGACGTTTTTCCTGCTGCTTCGGCTGGTCGTGTAAAAGGTAAGGCATACACAAAATGAAGCTTCCAAGCGATATGCCGCTAACCAACAAAAGATGATTGTTTACAGGAAATGCTTTACCTATAAGGTAAGTCCCAAACGAAGCAGCAACCAGCCCGGCAACGCTCCACATACCATGAAAGGAAGAGATGATGACTTTTTGATATAATCGTTCCAGGGCCAGCGCCTGGGTATTAATGGCAATATTCATCATATTACCTGCAGACCCAAAAAGAAAAAGGCAGATTGTCAACTGTAAAACAGTGGAAGAAAGTCCGATCCCGGTTAATAAAAAGCTATAAATGAAAGCGGCAAAAATTACTACTTTCCGGCTTCCTACTTTCGAAGTAAGATACCCCGAGAAGGGAAGTGTGATAAACGATCCGACAGGCATAGCAAGCAATACCGCACCAAGTTGCGTTTCTGATAAATGCAGGTTTTGCTGAATGGTTGGAATTCGTGAAGCCCACGAAGCAAAAGTAAATCCGTAAAAGAAAAAGAATAAACTGATACGTAGTCGTATGGCTGGCAGAGATCTTTGTGTTTCTTCCATTTGCAGTGCAATCGCAGCAATCCGGTTGTTAATTTTAGCCTTGATCTCAAATACTTAATGAGCGATTTAGCTTAAGAGCAAGACGACAATATTACCTTTATCAAAAGTAGGTGCCAGCGAAATTATATTTAAAAACGAGTTTATTCTGTTGCAGCTTTCACGGCATGGTCTTTTGCCTTCGAAAATGCAGTAGTAAGATGTTTTTTTCGCGCCACAACGGTTGTTTCTTCTTCCTTTCCTAATATTTCTCTTACCAGGTAATAGACTCCGAGGGCGATTGCAGTAATAATTAAACTACGTTTCATATTTTTTCATTTAGCTAGTTGTAGTATTCAATTCGCATGCCGCTGCAAAAGTAGCCGGGTAGCAAAGTGGTTATATGAATTTTTGTTCCAGCATTTATTGGAGCGATACTAAAAGACCAATAGACCAGTTTATAAAACCCGTCTATTGGTCTTTTTAAAACCTGTATTATTCTTATCACGCGGTTCCTGTATTGTCATTTCCTTCACTTGCATCGGGAAGCCCCGCAGTGCCGCCTGTAGCTCCACCCATATTCGTCAGGTTACCCGTATTTTCTTTGGGTTGTTTTGCCTCTCCTTCAACACCACCGTCTGCCACGGATGCCACCGGCCCGCTTCCAACATTTGGCGTTTTACCGTCAGAAGCCGTCTTTTCTACAACTTGATTACGTTGCTGATCTTTATTTTCTGTACTCATAAAACATCGTTTATAAATAGTACAAAACTTTCATGCCATCGCAACTTCTTCCAACTTTTGAATATTATTAAGATTACTATAATATACAGCCGAAGGAAAAGCGGTTGCAATAACGTACATTTGCAGTCGAAACGAACCCTTAGCCCCTTTTAATGAGGGGAATTTTTTTAAAAAAGGGTTTATTAATTTAAATATTAAAAGTCCGCAAGGATTTAAGGGGTTTTATGAATATTAGAAACATCGCCATTATTGCGCACGTTGACCATGGTAAAACTACATTGGTTGACAGAATTCTTCACCAAACCAATGTTTTCCGCGCAAACCAGGAAACAGGTGACCTTATTATGGATAGCAACGACCTTGAAAGAGAAAGAGGCATTACTATTTTTAGTAAAAATGCTTCTGTAGTTTACAAGGGCGTTAAAATAAATGTTATTGATACTCCCGGTCACGCCGACTTTGGTGGTGAAGTGGAAAGGGTATTAAAAATGGCTGATGGAGTGTGCCTGCTGGTAGATGCTTTTGAAGGCCCAATGCCTCAAACACGTTTCGTATTACAAAAGGCATTGCAATTAAACCTGAAGCCGATTGTAATCATCAATAAAGTAGACAAACCAAACTGCCGTCCGGATGAAGTTCACGACGCAGTTTTCGAATTGTTTTTTAACCTCGACGCCACTGAAGAGCAGCTTGATTTTCCTACCTTTTATGGTTCAGGTAAAAATGGCTGGTTCAACAGCAAAAACGAGCAAAGTGAAGACATCACTCCTTTATTAGATGGTATCTTGGAATATGTTCCTGAACCAAAAATAGAAGAAGGAAATCTCCAACTTCAAATCACTTCATTGGATTACTCAACTTTCCTTGGCCGTGTTGCTATCGGAAAAGTAATTCGCGGAGGTATCAAAGAAGGTCAGCCGTTTAGCCTGGTAACAGCCGACGGTATTAAAAAGTCGAAAGTTAAAGAACTATATATATTTGAATCTTTAGGTAAAAGAAAAGTTCCCGAAGTTTTAGCAGGCGATATTTGCGCTGTTGTTGGTCTTGAAGATTTCACAATTGGCGATACCATTGCAGATTTTGAAAATCCTGAAGGTTTACCTGTTGTAAGTGTTGATGAACCTACTATGAGTATGATGTTCAGCATCAACAACTCACCTTTCTTCGGAAAGGACGGAAAGTTCGTTACCTCACGTCACCTTCGTGACCGCCTGATGAAAGAAACTGAAAAGAACCTGGCATTAAGAGTAGAAGATACAGATAGTGCCGATAGTTTCAATGTGTTTGGCCGTGGTATTCTTCACTTAGGCGTACTGGTGGAAACGATGCGTCGTGAAGGATATGAACTGACTGTAGGTAACCCACAGGTATTGGTTAAAACAATCGACGGAAAAAAACACGAGCCTTATGAAGTTTTAGTGGTAGATGTACCGCAGGAACTGAGCGGTAAAGTGATTGACCTTGTTACACAGCGTAAAGGCGAAATGCTGATCATGGAAAGCAAAGGCGAAATGCAACACCTTGAGTTCGATATTCCTTCAAGAGGTTTGATTGGTCTTCGTTCTCAAATGCTTACCAATACACAAGGTGAAGCCGTTATGGCACACCGTTTCAGCGAATACAAACCGTGGAAAGGTTTTATTCCTGGAAGAAGCAATGGTGTATTGATTTCAAAGAATACCGAAAAAACTACCGGTTACTCTATCGATAAATTGCAGGACCGTGGTAAGTTTTTTGTTGACCCGGGAGAAGAGGTTTACACAGGACAGATAATTGCCGAGCATATTAAGCCGGGAGATCTGGTTGTAAATGCAACAGAGCCTAAAAAACTTACCAATCACCGCGCAAGTGGTAGTGACGACGCATCAAGGATTGCTCCTAAGACTCTTTTAACCCTGGAAGAATGTATGGAATACATCCAGCAGGATGAGTGTATTGAAGTAACCCCTAAAAACATCCGGATGCGTAAAGTGTTCCTCGATGAAGAAACTAGAAAGCGCGACACTAAGAAAGCTGAAAGTGTAGCATAATTACTCTCAATATTTTAAGAAAGCTGCCTCCAGTAAAATGGAGGCAGCTTTCTTATTTTATGTGTAACGCTAAGAAGACAGTTTTGTTAATCGACCGGAGTCGCACTGTGCAACATTGTTGTGTCACTCACTTGTACTTGTAGCGTTAATGGCATCGTTCCCCGTATCGCCAATGACGCAAAAATCAACTAGTTCAGCAACCAGTTTTTTTTCTCAATAGTCCGGATTATTAGCGCTTAGAGGATATACGATTGTTTACAAACCCAGTTAGCACCGCTTTATATTCTTCCATATTCAACTTTGGAATCTTATATTGAAAACTGCGTGCCCGTTCCAACATCTCATGCAGCGAAAAATTTTCCTGCCGAACAGAAAGGCACCAACCCTGCTCCTGCAAATGTTTTGCAAGGTATTCCTGTTCTGTCTGACCTGGAGTGGGAATTAAGACAGATTTCTTTTGTAGTTTACAAATGTCCATCACGGTTGTATACCCACTGCGACTTATAATAAACTCACTGGCATTAAAAGCATCCTCCAGCTTTTTTGCCGGTAAGTGGTTAATAATTGTAACCTGGTTAGTGGATGCTAATTCTTCCAAATCACCGGGCAAACCTCTAACCAACAATATCTTTCCTGTAAACTTTTCAATTTCCTTTAGCACTTTATGCTCCAATAACGTTCGTTGTGGCTCGGGGCCAGATATAACAATAAGGACATCATACTTTTTTTGAACATCTTCCTGCAGTTCCAACCTACTAATGCCACCTATAAAATGAACAGGCAATTTTGGAAGTAAACGCGGATGTGATAAGGCACCTGCAAGGTTTATATTTCCTTTCTCATCAGGCACCCAGCATTCCGAAAACTTTCTGATCATGCTGTAGTTAATCTTCTGCATAATTCTTTCTGCAAAAGCAAATGGCCCTTTAATTAATAACTGGTGGGTAATAAAAACTGATGGCAGATCAGAACGATACAATCCGTACCTGTTATCCGAAATAATTGCCTCTACCTTGTTATTATCAAGAAAGTCATTCAACCACTTTCTCTCGTTCTTAACGGCCTTTAAAATCTTAGGTAGTTGCGCTATAATTTTAATTGAAAAAAAACGTTTGTTCGTTGTATACGTAATCCCGTACCCCGGTAGCTTTACAAAAAGAAGAGATGGAAATTCCGTTTTTAACAGTTTTTCCTGTTTACCTTCGGTAGCAATTATTATTTTACAGCCCAGTTGTAGTAAATGTTTTATGAGTGGTATGCAACGGGTAGCATGACCAAGCCCCCAGTCAAGAGGTGCGACAAGAACTGTAAATTTTTGTTTTTCTGGCACGGATTGAAAAATTGCCCGGTTTTTGTACAAATTAATTAGAAGTGATTATGAAAAAAATAAACCAAATATCAGTTTTATTGTTCTTTTTATTGGCAGTTTCTTTAACTGGTTGCAGTGTAAATAAATGCGGTTGTCCCGGCGTGCAGAAAAGATCAGTAGGATAGGCAGCGGAATTTTTCGTAATACTTATATCCAATTAAACATCTGGTTAAACCCAAATTATGAACTCTTCAAATAGAGATATACTTCTACTTTCCAAAAAAGGATCTGGCGATAAAAAAGAGATGGAGCTTGAGGTTGAAAAGTTGCATAAGCTGTTGTTTCATGTTGAGTCGATGGAGAATTTTTGTATTGTGAACGAGATCATCGACTTAAATAAATATAAGATAATATCAAAGCCAACAAAGATTGAAAAAATAGTAAGGCAAGGTAAAATGGAACCTTTCCAGTTTATAAATAACAAAAACTAAGTTACTTTAAAGACAAAGTAAATAAAAAAGGGACGCTGTAAAGCAGTCCCTTTTTTATTTATCTACAAATATATTATTGAAGTTTGCTTAGAGCTTCTTTCAGTTTACCCAGCATTTCGTCAATTTCTTCTTTTTTGCATGTCCCAACACTGAGACGATACCAGGGTGATTGCCTGTCGGCGCCGAAGGCATAAAACGGAACAACAGCAAGTTTCGCTTCACTCAACAGATAATCTGTGACATCCGCCTGTGTTTCCAGGGTTTTTCCGCCTGATACGGTTTTACCCAAAAGTTCAAATTTGATCGTAAGGTATATTGCAGCTTGTGGAGAAACGGCGTCAACAGGAAAGCCTTGATTTTTTAGGTTGATAAAGCCTTCATAAATCCTTCTGAGCCTTTCTTCAACTTCCGCTTTAAAATGCACCAGGTATTTTTGAACGTTCTCTTTTTGGAGAAGGTATTTTGCAGTAGCCTTTTGTTCAGCCATTGGGCTCCATGCACCAAGATGGCTTAAAATGGCTTTCATTTTCCCGATAATAAAAGCAGGACCTAATGACCAACCTACTCTTACCCCGGTAGCAGCAAACACCTTAGAAATACCATCCACAAAAATGGTGTACTCTTTCATTTCTGGCCGAACAGAAACGGGATTATAATGCTGCGTATCGCCATAGGTTAATGTCCAATACATTTGGTCGTACATTACGAACAACTTCTTTTCGCCTTCAGCGCGCCTTTTGTTTTCCTCGAGAACCAAATCACAAATTTTCTCCAATTCTTCTTTTGGTAAAGTAGTTCCGGTTGGGTTTTGAGGAGAGCAAAGACAAATTAAAGTTGCACCGGCAACGTGGGGAGCAATATCAGCAGCAAGCGGCATGAAGTTGTTTTCGGGCGTCGCTTCAATCATACAATGCACCGCCTCGGTCATGTGGGTGTAGTGATTATTGTTCCAGGAAGGGGTTGCATAAATAACTTTATCGCCCTTATCAACTATCGTTTTAAAAATGGTGTAAATCAAAGGACGGCCACCTGCGGCAATTAAGATCTCACTATTATTGTATTCAATTCCTTCCCAGTCTTTTATAAACCCGGAAACAGCGCTTCTGAGTTCAGGAATTCCATCGGCAGGAGGGTAGTTTGTATAATGGCTTTTATACGCCTCTATAATTTCATTTTCAAGCTCCTGCGGAATTGGAAAAATTTTAGGATCAAAATCTCCAATTGTAAAATTGTAAATTCTTTCCCCATTCTTAACGCGTTCGCTAATTGCGTTTCCAAGTTTTACAATTTCAGAGCCAATGAGAGTTTCAGCAAGGTGACTTAATTTCATGCGGCAAAAGTAATAGTTGAAAATGAGAATTTACCGATCGCATCTTTAAAAATTAAGGCTTTTTGTGATTTTTAAGCCGATAAAGGGTAAATAATACCAGTGGTTTATAAGTCGAATTCCTGCTTCTTACCGAATGTGATTGAAGAAGATGGTTTTCTTAAGCATATTCTTTGCAGGATGCCATAAAAAGATACAGTAAAAGTGAGTGACACAACCGGAGTTGCCATGAAAATTCATTGCTGGATACCAAAAATGCAAATGAATTGATCTTCATGAAGAAAAAAAGCCGCTAATGCCCTCTTAGGTATCAGCGGCTTTTAGAAATATAGTTCCAGCTTATTATTGGACCGTAGTAGTTCCTTTTTGCCCGTTATTGTATTTTTGTTCTGCTGCTTTTGCTTTTTCAAAGTCGAGAACAACGCCATTTATGCAATAACGTAAACCTGTTGGGGGAGGACCATCGTCGAAAACGTGACCCAAATGTGATTTACATCTACCGCATTGAACCTCGGTACGCTCCATTCCATGAGTGTTATCGGGCGTATAAATTATGGAGCCTTTGCTAATAGGCTCGTAAAAACTTGGCCAACCACATCCACTGTCAAATTTGGTATCGCTTTTAAATAGAGCATTACCGCAGACAGCGCAATAATAAGATCCCACCTCTTTAAAATCCTCGAATTTGCTTGTCCACGGCCTTTCGGTTCCTTTTTCACGAGCTATATAATATACATCGGCCGGCAAAATTTTCTTCCATTCTTCCTCGTTCAACACTACTTTATTGCTATCGGTTTTCGAATAAACGGGATTGTTCTTTTTAATTGGGTCCATAGTATTCCTTTTTTCCGTTTGTGAATAACAACCTGTACTGGTTAGGGTTGCAAAAATTATAAAAATCCAGGTTCTCATGCTTAAAATTTGACTTTTAAAACTACGCGTTAGTATTCCCGGAAGTTTTACTACAATTGCGTTTTAAATAATTTTTACCACTTATTACCGAATGATGTATAAACGTTAGACGAAACTGTTAAAGGATATTTAAAGGCCATCCCCTATATTTGCTGCTCATTCAAAGTAAGTTCCATTAATGTTCAATATTATTTTGTTTGGTCCTCCAGGCAGTGGCAAAGGTACGCAAAGCGAAAGGCTTATTTCAAAATACGGCCTGAAGCATCTTTCTACAGGGGATATTCTAAGAAGCGAAATAGCGTCGCAGACACCACTTGGATTAGAGGCTAAAAATTTTATGGATAAGGGTCAGCTTGTGCCGGATGAAGTGGTTATCGGCATGATCAGTTCGGCTCTTGAGAATAATCCTGACGTAAATGGATTTTTGTTTGATGGTTTTCCACGCACCGAAGCGCAGTCGGAAGCCCTGGATGAATTGCTGAAACTGAAGCGAACTGAAATAGGCGTTGTACTGGCTTTAATGGTAAGCGAAGAAGAATTGGTGAAAAGGTTACTGAACCGCGGTTTAACAAGCGGACGAAGTGACGACAATAACGTGGAGGTAATAAGGGCAAGAATTGTAGAATATCATAAAAAAACTTCGGCAGTAGCAGATTATTATCGTAAATTTAATAAAGTAGTTACTATACCTGGTGAAGGAAGTGTGGACGAAATATTTGAAAGCCTTTGTATTGAAATAGATAAAAGAAAATAAGATTTTAGCAATCCAATACCAACTGCACGAAGCCTTCCTACATGGAGGGCTTTTTTAATTTGGAGAATAGTGAGAACCCATTGAATGTATTTGGATCCGGATTTTTGCGAGCCAGCTATCTTAACTCTGTTTGACATCGTTGTCCGATCCCTTTGTCTATGACTCCTTTGGAGGTGATGTCACCCTCTTGACTTCCGGGTATTCTATTAAGCCTTTCTTATTTGATACTGGCCAGCCAAATGCTGATGAATGGCAGAAGTGATTAATTAAAGACACCTTTTGACTTTTGACGTTTCACAACACTACATTCTTTTAAAAATATTGAGGATTAAAGTTAGCAGCAGGCTTATCAATATCATGGTTGTTATCGGGAAATAGAATTTAAAATTTGCTCTTTCAATTCTTATATCTCCGGGTAAACGTCCAAACCATTTTGTAACATTAGGAAAAAAATAAACGAGCATTCCAATAACAACAATTGAAATGCCGAGAATAATTAAAATTTTACCTGTTTGAGGAGTCATAACAAAGCTACAAAGGTAGGTTGTGAGTTAATTCTTCTCGCGTTTTAAGTTCTTGTTGTAAGTTATTAAACCCTGGCGGGTTTTGTGGTAAGTAAAACTATTGATCGAAAAGCCGGGGAAAAAATTAGTGAAGCAAACCCTCTAAAATTTACTACTTTGGCTGCTTAAACGATTGTAATGCCCCGAAGTATAGTTGCAGGTATTGGAATGTATGTGCCAAAAAATGTGTACACCAACCAGGATCTAACCCGGTATATGGAAACAAGTGATGAATGGATACAGGAAAGAACCGGGATACAGGCAAGGCATTATGCAGATCGGCTAGGTGAAACCACTGCAACAATGGGAATTGAAGCTGCTAAGATCGCCATTGAACGAGCCGGAATAACCCCGCAGGAAATTGACTTCATTATTTTTGCCACTTTAAGCCCCGACTATTACTTCCCCGGTTGCGGAGTGATTGTGCAACGCGAAATGAAAATGAAAGAAATTGGCGCGTTGGATATACGCAACCAATGCAGCGGTTTTTTGTATGCGATCAGTGTTGCCGACCAGTTCATTAAAAGCGGCATGTATAAAAATATACTCGTAATCGGCAGCGAAAAACATTCTTTCGGACTTGACTTTACTACACGGGGAAGAAATATAAGTGTAATTTTTGGAGATGGTGCAGGCGCAGTCGTATTGCAACCAACAGCAGAAGAAGGCAGGGGAATATTAAGCACACATTTACATAGCGACGGCGAAAGTGCCGAGATACTTGCTATGTATAATCCCGGAACTCATGGTAACCGCTGGGGGCATTTTGCTGATTTTAATGACGCTGAAATAGGTGAAGCGTTCATGAGCGAAGCAATGATCGAAAAAGCACAAAACTTCCCCAATATGAATGGACCTGCGGTATTTAAAAAGGCTGTCGTAAAGTTTCCTGAAGTTATTATGGAGGGTTTGCAGGCCAACGGACTACAGACTTCTGATATTAATATGCTGATCGTACACCAGGCAAATTTGCGGATCAGCCAGATGATTCAAAAACTACTCCGCCTTTCGGATGACAAGGTATATAATAATATTCAGCGTTACGGGAACACTACTGCTGCAAGTGTGCCTATCGCGTTATGCGAGGCATGGCAGGAAGGAAAGATCAAAAAAGGGGACCTCGTTTGCCTCGCCGCTTTTGGCAGCGGGTTTACCTGGGCGAGTGCGTTAATCCGTTGGTAATATTTCCGGTTAAACCTTTACAGGCAGATTAAACATGACACCTTTGCCAATTATTAATAATCGGGTTATGAAACGGCTGCTTATTTTCTTACTTTCTTTCCTGGTACTGTCTTTTTCAAAGGCTCAGTCACCTGATAACTGGCAGATATTACTCAATAAGCAATCAATTTTTAAAGGCAATAGCGATCGGTCAAACCCGACAGCTATTGTAAAAACAAAAAGCCTAAAAATGTCGGATTGTTTGACCATTAGGTATAACACGGATAACGCGGATATTGGCTGGAAACGTACTTTTTATGTCAATGATTCGGTTGACCAGAATATTAAAACTTTGCATTTAAATAAACAAAGCGGTTGTGTATCTTTTAAGGTTTCCGCTCTTAAAGAAATGATAGACAAGAAAAGACCGGTTTTCATTTTTACTACTTCTTTACCAAGAGACCCTTCAAAAGCGGCAGTGGTAAGAATTAGAAGGGTTTTGTTATGTAAGATAGACTGGAACTAAATTAATGTATGATGCAACGAAAAATTGTTTACCTCGTTAACCCTGTGTCAGGTACGGGGAAGAAAGAAAGTGTAGAAAAATTAATACAGAAGAAAACCAAGGCTGAATCAATCGACTTTGAAATAATTCACACTAATATAAAAGGTGACTATGATTATTTAAAAGATAAAATTGAAACAGAAGCGATAACTGACGTAGTAATGGCGGGGGGAGATGGAACAGTTAACCAGGTGGTGTCGTCATTATCTGAAACCGGCGTTAGTTTTGGTATTATTCCTATGGGGAGTGGAAATGGCCTTGCTTTTTGCGCAGGCATTCCTAAAAACCCGACGAAAGCACTTGATATTATTTTTACCAATAAGACAGGTTATGTTGATGCTTTTAGGATAAACGACCGGTTTAGCTGCATGTTAAGTGGGTTAGGATTTGATGCACAGGTAGCACATGATTTTGCAAATAAAGCTTCCCGGGGTTTATTAACCTATACGCAGCAAAGCTTATATCAATACTTTAAAGCACACCCTTACCAGTTTGAAATTGTACTGGATAATTTTTCTTTTTACAGTGATGCTTTTTTTATCAGCGTTGCAAACGCTAATCAATTCGGCAATCACTTCACCATTGCACCGAAAGCCAGTCTTGACGACGGGTTACTCGATATTGTTATTGTTCAAAAAATGAATAAGGCGAAGCTGCCATTTGCAATTCTACGGCAGATAAGGGGAAACAACGAGCTGCAGCAACTGGTGGATGATATGTCGCAAAAAAACATCCTGTATTTTCAAACGCCTTCCCTTACCATCCGCAACCTTAAGCATGCTCCTTTTCACGTGGATGGCGAACCGGCAGAAACAGCGGCAGAGTTTAAAATTGATATTATCAGAAGATGCTTTAAACTATTTCAACCGGAGGCAAAAATTGAAGAGTAATTTGCATATCTGCAGAATTAGTTGGTTTAAACAAAGTCAGGATAAATTCTTACACTACTTGAAAAAAGCTGCACGATGGTTTGCCGGTGAACGTACTGCGACCCTTCGACAAGTGCAGGGTAAACTGCCACCGCTGCTATGAAAACCAGCTTGTGAACCGGGCGTGGCAACGATGATCGATAGTAGCAATTCCGCCTGGTTTATAAAATATTCTATTATTAAGAATTGGAATTGAAACGCGGTTTCTTTGAAGTAATATAAATAACAGCTACCAGATCGAGTAATAACAGCATTCCAGTAAGTTGGTGCAATTGAGCCAGCCATTCAAAAGATCCGAATTTGCCCGCAGTTATGCCCGGGCTGTTTATTACGGCAAATATTCCTAAAGCAACCTGTATAAAAACGAGAATTATAGTAAGATGTTTAGCTTTATTGAAAGCCGGCGAATAAGATATACGCTTTGCGCTAAACCACCACATAATAATTAAAAATGTAAGCAGGTAAGCAAGCGTACGGTGAATAAAGTGAATAGCTATTTTATCGTGAACGATACTGCGCAGAAATCCGTCACCAGAGAAGAGGCCTCCGGGAATAATCATTCCGTTTATGTCGGGCCACGTAGGCGCAGTTACCGCAGCTTTTAAGCCGGCCATGAAAGCTCCATAAACCAGTTGAAGGCAAAGCAAAAAAGTTATTACCACTGCTCCTTTAAGAAGTTGGGGTTGTGCTATTCTGTCTTTTGGCGCTAACGACAACTTTAATCCAAATACCAGGGCATACGCTATTAACACCATTGCTGCCATAAAGTGTGCAGCCAGGCGGATATGGCTTACATATACATCATTATCGTTTAACCCGCTCTGCACCATTATCCAGCCAATTGCTCCCTGTAAAGCGCCTAGTATAAAAAGAACAACCAGCGGAACAATCATCCAGTTTTTGAAATATTTTTTTGCGAGGAAATAGATAAAAGGAATCAGAAAGACAACGCCAATCAGCCTGGCCCAGACGCGGTGAAACCATTCCCAGAAAAAAATGAATTTAAAATTACTTAATGTAAAATGCTGGTTGATGTATTTATATTGAGCGATCTGCTGGTATTTATTGAAGGCTTCCTGCCATTCGACTTCACTCGTCGGCGGAAGTGCTCCCATCAGCGGCTTCCATTCGGTAATTGATAACCCCGAACCCGTTAGCCGTGTAATTCCACCTAATAAAACCTGGATAATTAACATAGCCACCCCTAAAAAAATCCAATTGGCTACAATTCGTGTCGATTTATCCTGATGCATATTTTTTATTTCCAATGCGTATAAAGTGCAGTGTGATAGCTATTGGCGCGGCAAAATTAACGGTTAATCAATGGTGATAACTTTTTGTTCAATCTTTCGCAGCTTTTTGTGAATTTTAAAAAACGAAACCTCATTTTTGTACCCATGCTTCAGCCCTTTTACCAGAAAAGATATATAGAAGCCGGCTGCGATGAAGCCGGAAGAGGTTGTTATGCCGGACCGGTTTTCGCAGCCGCCGTTATTCTTCGCAAAGATTTTCAACATCCTTTTTTGAACGATAGCAAGCAATTAACAGAAGCACAGCGAAATGAATTGCGCCCCATTATCGAGAAAGAAGCTGTTTGTTTTAGCGTAGCGAAAGTTGATCACGAGGAAATTGACCGTATTAATATTTTGCGTGCTTCCATAAAAGCCATGCACCTGGCTTTAGATAACCTGAAAAAGCGCCCAAAGTATCTTTTAATCGATGGCAACAGGTTTACTCCATACCAGGACGTTAAGCATAAGTGCATTGTAAAAGGCGACGGACTGTATTCTTCCATTGCGGCTGCAAGTGTTTTAGCAAAAACATATCGCGACGAGTTCATGAAAAATCTTCACCACGAATACCCGCTTTATAACTGGAACAGCAACAAAGGTTACGGGACCGAGGAGCATCGCCTGGCAATAGAATCGCATGGGTTATGCAAGTACCATCGCATGAGTTTTAATATAAATAAGCAACCGCTTGCTTTAGATGTTGAAGAAGAAAGTATTTTAATGTAAGCGGCGTTCCGCTATACCTCGCTCAATGTTTAAACTTGTTTTTTTTGTACTAAGCCAATAACTTCTATTAAACTACTGTTGCGTCGCACACTTTTACTGTTGAACCGTATCGGCCAATTAAAGAGAGTGGTGATGCAGCGGCTCGTTTATTCGTTCGCCTTACGCCGCCTGGCGAAGCAATTGGTAGCCACTAATCAACCTGTTTTTCCAGCGAGGAGATGAGTTGCTGCTTTACAATGTCGGGCGACTTTCCATTATACTTTAGAAGTTGACTTTCCAACAACTAATTCCGGCTCCAGGTTCACCTGGGTTATTTTATTATTCTTACTTATGCTTTCTAATAAAATTTTTGTCGCCAGCTGTCCCATTTCCAGTAAAGGCTGCCTGATATAAGTGAGTGGTGCATAAAAGGTATCAGATGCATCTGACTGATCAATCGTGACAATATTTAATTGATCGGGCACTTTAACAGGCAGTGTATTGAGGTACTTTAGTGCATACGTAGATAACAGGTTTGATGAAAAGAGGATCGCATCCACGGGTTCGGAAAGTGAAAGCAGTTGATCAATCGCTTCTCTAACTTCTTCCTGTGCATTTTGAATACTCACTTCCCTGATCCAGCTTCTTTTTGCCGATGTTTTATATTCCTTGAGTGCGGTAACGTAACCTCTTTTTCGTTCAACGATATTAAAAATAGTGGTTTTAAAAGTTACCAACCCAATACGTTTGTTACCACCATTAATGAGATGAGACACCGCAGCATGAGCAGCTTTATAATTATCCATTGCGACATAATTTGTTTTCATGTCAGGAAAATAACGGTCGATCAAAACAAAAGGCACTTCGTTTTCCTGTAGTTGAACGATCTGTGATGCGGTATCTTCTACCGGTGCTATTATTAAACCATCTACCTGGCGATCTAATAATACATTGATCAGTTTTTCTGATTTCTGCGCATTTTCATCCGAACTTCCGAACAATACTGTATAATTATTTTTTTCTGCCTCATCTTCTATGATCCGTGCAAGGGTGCTGGAAAAAGCGTTGGCAATATCAGCTACAACTAAACCTATTGTATACGTTTTGTTTGTTTTAAGGCTGCGGGCTATTTGGTTGGTCTTATAATTTAATTCTATTGCTGTCGCCCTTATTTTCTCTGCTATTTGTTTACTTATCCTGCCCTCCTTTTTGTTATTCAATACATACGATACCAGGGCTGTTGAAACTCCAACTTTTTGAGCAATATCCTTTAAAGAGGTCTTTTTTTTCATACGGCAACAAGTGATTAATATAAAAAGCTAACGAACGGTAGTTAAACGTTTAAACAAATTTAGGTATTATATTTGTCCCAGGAGCAACTAAATGATACAACCTGTACCTGTCTTTTAAAATGAGGGCATATTATCAAAAGGTTAAGAGATGACTTTTAACAATAACTAGTTTAATCGTTTAAACAAAACAAGTATCTTTGTATCAGAATAAAATGTAGCCGGTGGTTTTAGTATAAGTACTAAAAAAGAACTTACACAGAACCCCAAGACGATAAAATGATTGCCTGCCTGCTAAGAGTTAGCGGGCTTTTCTATTTTATTAACTATTAAAAGAATCATTATGAAAACAACCATGAAGATCACAAGTTTATCACAGAAGTGGTTAGTGCTGTTTCGACAAATACAAATCACCGTAAAAAAATCAGCTTACATAACAACGGTTGCTAAAGCGAATTAAAACCATGGGACAAAACGCACAAAGTGCGCCGATTAGTGCATTTGCACGATCACCTTTCCGTTTTATAAGGGCAATATTGATAGCCGTGGACAGGCGTTTTTAAAAAACACAAATAAATTTCATTATTACATGTAAAGAAAACATGTAGCTAAAACTAAAGATTATGAACACTACCATTCATACAATAAATGCAGGTATAATAGGATGCGACATGAAGGAAGACTTTTTCCAGACTTCTTTAAGTAACAGGATGGAGAAGTTTTACTGGAAGAAAATTTTCGTTAGCAACAGTACGGCTGAAGGAATTCAAAAAGAATATCCTAACGCGGAGATCGTGAATAACGTAGAAGCTATTGTAAATGATAGCGATATAACATTGGTAATTGTATCGGCCACTCATCTGGGGTTTGTTAAACCAATAATGCAGGCAGGCAAGTCGGTAAGAGTTATATAAGCTTCCCTACAGCAGCAAAAGGATTAATGGAACTAAAAATCATTAACAATTAAATTAAAGTATTATGTACATAGCATATCCCGTAGAATTCACTTTAGGTTATTATAAGTCTTATGCAGATTTACAATTTAAGCTGAAAGCAATTAAGCGTTTGAAAGAATTCAAAAAGAAATTAAAAGCCAGGAAAACGGAAGCAGAATTTATAGGTAGTAAAGGGGCTTATTGTTAAGTCTCCCTTTTAAACTATTCTTACAAGTATTTACGATAAAGCCTGCTCAAAATTAAGCAGGCTTTTTTATGACTTTAGAGAAGTAAGAATAACGGGAAAATTTGGGAACGATTACTCTTTATTTCGGCAACACAGTCGATGTTCGGTTACTTACAACTTAATAAAAGATGCCGACAGGATTGCCGATGAACTTATAGTAAGCCTTCGACAGGCTCAGTATAATTTTTAGGAGGCTCAAGGCAAAACTGCCATGGCTGCTATGAAAGGCTGCCTGTGAACCGAGCGTGGCAACGATGATGCTATGTAATACAATGCTTGTACCAAAAGGCAATATACAAACCTATTCATCGTAGGAATAAATGTACGTTCATACAGTAATTTATACTCCCTGAGGTCATCTTATTTACGCTGTGTTATCGGTTTTAAATTGTTGCTATTAAGCGCCTTGTAAATAATTTCCTGGATGTTCGATCTTACATTCATTCTCAGTAACTTATTATTTTCTCCTTCCGGCGTTACACGGTTAGATAGGAAGATATAGATAAGATTAGTTGCAGGATCGGCCCAAACGCAGGTGCCTGTAAAACCGGTATGACCGAAAGTTAACGGAGAAGCACTTAAAGTGGGATAAGGATCTCTTCGTGTGGCATTGTCTTTTTCAGGTTTATCGAAGCCCAGTCCGCGGCGGCTAACATTAGTTGAGTAAGCAGTAAATTTATCGATCGTGGCTTTTTCCAGGTAACGAACTCCGTTCATCTCGCCACCATTTAAAAGCATTTGGTACAGGATAGCAAGATCGTACGCATTACTGAACAAGCCGGCATGACCCGCAACTCCACCAAACATAGCAGCTCCGGGGTCGTGAACATCACCTCTCAGCAATTGTTGTCTCCATGCTTTATCGTGCTCTGTAGGAGCAATTGCACCCAGCGCAAAATGATCCCTTGGCCTGAACGAAGTAGTAGTCATTTGAAGCGGAGTGTAAAAGGTTTGTTTTACATATTCTTCCAGCGGTTTGCCGGTTATTGCTTCCACAACATTTCCGAGGAAAATAAAATCAAGATCGCTGTAAACATATTTATTGGGTTCGGTTAATTTACTGGTAAGTATACGCTTGTACATGGTATCTCTCCAGCTGTTACGCATGTATATATTTTCCGCCACCCGTATTGAAAAAGAATCTGTTTGAACAGGGCTATAAATAGCAGGAAGTGGTTTTCCTTGCTTATCGAGCGTTTCGGCATAAAAAGGAATCCAGGCTACAAGCCCGGCCTGGTGGAGGAGCAGGTTTCTTAATTTAATATTTTCCTTGTTGCTGCCTTTTACCCAGGGTAAATAGTCTCCGAGCGTTTTGTCGATATCCAGTCGGCCTTCTTCATACAATTTCATCACAGAAACGGCGGTAGCAGATATTTTGGTTACTGACGCGAGGTCGTAAATCATATCATTATTCACAGCCTCAACGCTATCGTAATTTGTATAGCCATACGAACGCTGAAATGCCACCTTACCATCTTTTGCAGCCAGCACTACGCAACCCGGAGCTGCATGTTTTTTTATCGCATCGTTTGCGATGGAGTCAATTTTGTTGAGTGTAGCGGGGTTAAAACCTACACTTTCGGCGGAAACCAACGGAAAGAAATTGTTGATTGACATGCCTGCTCCAAATTTTAATTCATCACTTACTGTAACCGGAAGTTTGCCTTTTGGCATCACCTTACCCTGTAATACATCTGCCGCCGTTAGTTGGGTAATTTCATCGTCTTCATAACAGGCTACGAGGTTAGCCGATGAAGTTGCAATATTTTTCATTGCATACGGATTTCCGAAAACAAAGGTAACCGCATTGGTTTGCGATTGAACCTCGTTAATTAACTGGTAAGCTGCAGGAGAAATGCCAAACCGGTTGGCTGGTCGACGACTGTAATTATGCATGCCAATTACTACGAGTTCGTAATGTCCTTTCAATGAATCAACCAGCCTGGCAACCCTACTCGTATCATTTCTATAGTTAAAGGTGAATACGTCAGCAACAAAATCCTGTTTAAGCCTGTTGGCAAAAGCATTTGGTTTATCGATACCAACTCCGAGATAAGCAATTTTTTTAGCTTTCAACGGAAGGATATCTTTATTTGCCAGCTTTAAAAGAGTAATTGCATTTTGAGAAATTAGAGTCTTTAATTCATTTGTGTTTGCGTTCAGGTCGTTGGTAAGGTTAGCGGTTTGTATGGTATCGAACTTATTGAGTCCGAGGTTGTATTTTGCGAGAAGCACTTTTTTAACCCTTGCCTGGAAATCATCTTTTGTTACTTGTCGCTTCCTGATGGCTTTGCGGATCTTTTTTATGCTTCCCGGGATGTCTTCCGGTAAACACAGCATATCGTTGCCGGCAATTAATGATTGAACAGAAGCCTCGCCTGCAGGAAAATATTTCGTCACTCCCTTCATTTCCAGCGCGTCGGTAAAAGTAAGCCCCTTGAAGCCCAGCTCATTTTTTAGAAGCCCTGTGACATTATTATAAGAAAGCGAAGTTGCCTGGTTGGAAATCGTATCAATTGAGGGAATGTATAAATGTGCAATCATTACGCTGCCCACACCTTCTTTAATCAGTTGCCGGAAAGGATACAGCTCAAGAGAGTCGAGTTGTTGACGGGTCTTATTAATTACAGGAAGGTCAAGGTGCGAATCGACGGCTACATCGCCGTGACCGGGAAAATGTTTTGCGCAGGCCATTATGCCGGCGTCCTGCATCCCTTTCATGTATTGTACGCCATATAGAGCCACTTTGTATTTATCCTCGCCAAAGCTTCGGTCGTTTATAACAGGGTTATCGGGGTTGTTGTTGATATCAACAACCGGCGCAAAGTTTACATGAATTCCCAATCTTTTACATTGTTCTGCTACGGCATGTCCAAATTTATACACCAGTTTGGCATCGGTAACAGCACCTATCATTAACTGCCTTTGAAAGTTTGTAACGCTGTCGAGGCGCATTCCTAATCCCCACTCCCCGTCTATCGTGATCATTAATGGCGTTTTTGCAATTCCCTGGTACAAATTTGTAAGGTTAGCCTGCCTCACCGGCCCGCCCTGGAAGAAGCACAATCCGCCCACGTCATACTTTTTTATCAGCGCTGTAACCGAAGTAACGTGTTCTTGGCCTAAGTTGCTATGCGCTCTAATAATCATCAGTTGGGCGATTCTTTGCTTTTTGTTAAGGGATTTAAAAACACTGTCGACCCATTCGCCAGCAGGTAGGCTACTATGATACTGCCCAAAAGATGTTGCAAAAACAAAAAGGAGAACCGGGGTTAGCAAAAATTTCATTATAGTGGAGTTGCTTAAAAAAATTAGCACAAAGTAAAGAAATCAATTATCGTACGAGCGCTAAAAAAAGAACAAAGTTTTTTAATAAGTCCGTGAAATGGGTCAAATTTTAAAAGCGGCTTGCAGGATTACAGATTATAATTAAAGTAGTAGTTTATTAGAACAAGTTGGGGGTTACCTGCATGGATTCCTTACTCAGCTTCTGTTGTGTCACTCACTGCATCGTTTTGTCCTTTGTTGAGTCTTTTATTGTCCGTCACAACTAATTACTTATTCTCAATCTTAAAAACGCCCTCGGGGCCTTATTTTCATCGTGGCCGGTGAAAATATAAAAAAGTACAAGTGTACCACATCCACCGGACTGGCTATTTGGACGGGCAACGATGATGCCGGAAAAACAAGTGCCGGCAACCAAAAAACTCTTCCTGGTAGTACCGGCATTATTAATAAAATTATCTTCTCTACTTCTCTTTGATCCAAATGCCTATAGTATGAGGTGCAAACTCATCGCCTCCAAAATATGGATACAGTTTGTAGCCTTCTGCTTTTAAAGTAGTGCTGGCTCTTGGCATCGTTTGGGTTTTTCCGTTCAAAGTAAAAATGTACTTGTCGTTGTCTACTTTAATTGAACAATTGTTTTGAGCCCCGATGACGACAATACCCAGCTCTTTACTGCTTACTACACTGTTGTTGTAGTTGTAGGCGAATAAACGAAGTGCATTTTTGCTCCACCTCCAGCCAAATCTTGCGCTAAACTCGTGGTGCGCCTTATTGTTATCGCTAAAGCCAAGCAGCTTGTTAATGTCTTGTTGATTGTCTGACTTTAGAGTTTGATAAATAGCAGAGCTATCGAATTTTACAATGAATGATAACTCATCGTAAGCTGCAGGGATGTGGACGCTTTTGTCACAGAACTGTTCGCCTTGCTTGATGGTGTATTTGACAAATTCGGTTGAAGTAATTTCTGCAGTATGTTTTTTTGTAACAATTCTATTTATGAGGGCATCGATCTTCTTTTCACACGATGTTAGTGAAAGGACGATCAAGCTAAGGATAATTAATTTTTTCACGGCCTGGGGATGTTTAAGCTAAATATTACGATACTCTATAACGAAATCCTCTCCCAAATATTATAAATGAGAAATCCAAATGCCGACGCAGAAGGCTAATTTTACACTTTAAAAAATCGAGTAGTGCCGGATATTATACAGTTATTACCAGACAATATTGCCAACCAGATTGCAGCAGGTGAAGTTATTCAAAGGCCGGCGAGTGCTGTAAAAGAGCTAATGGAGAATGCAGTCGATGCAGGGGCTACTGAAATAAAACTGGTAGTTACAGACGCCGGAAAAAACCTGATCCAGGTTATTGATAATGGAAAAGGAATGTCTGAAACCGATGCAAGAATGTCTTTTGAGCGGCATGCCACTTCGAAAATCTCTAACATCGAAGATCTCTTTAAGATAAAGACTATGGGGTTTCGCGGAGAAGCTCTTGCATCTATTGCTGCAGTTGCGCAGGTAGAATTAAAAACAAGGAAGGCCGATGAAGAATTAGGCACCTGCCTGGAAATAGAAAACAGTGTTGTAAAGAAGCAGGAACCCTGTGGAACTTCACCAGGAACCAATATTTGTATGAAGAACCTGTTCTTCAATGTACCGGCGAGGAGGAATTTTCTAAAAAGCAATGCAGCAGAAATGCGCCATATTATTGATGAGTTCATACGGGTGGCGATGGCGTTTCCGCAAATTTTCTTTTCTCTGACCGGTAACGGCCAGGAGGTCTTTCACCTGGAAGCAGGAAGTCTTAAACAAAGGATCTTACAGATTTTGGGAACATCGTACACCTCGAAGCTGGTAAACGTAAATGAGAATACCGATTACCTGAACGTGTATGGTTTTGTAGGCAAGCCCGAAACAGCAAAAAAAACGCGTGGAGACCAGTACTTTTTTGTAAACAACAGGTTTATTAAAAGCGCTTACTTAAATCATGCGGTAACGAATGCTTTTAATGAGATGGTTGCCAGGGATAGTTTCCCTATGTATGTTTTGTTCATCGATCTTGACCCCGCGCAATTGGATATTAATGTCCACCCCACCAAACAGGAAATAAAGTTCGAGGATGAGAAGATTGTGTATGCTTTCGTTCAGGCTGCGGTAAAACATGCCCTCGCCCAGTTTAGCATTGCACCATCTCTTGATTTTAGCTTAAATGCAGATATCCAGCAAATGGAGGCGGTTTCAAAACCGGTTTCTGAAGAACGGATTGAATCAATAACCTCTTCCAATCTTTTTAAAACATTTACGCAAAAGAACCAGGCACATAAAATTGAAGGAACCAACAGGAGTGAACTAAGGAACTGGAAAGATTTTTATGAACCATTAACACAACAACTTCCTTCGGACCTGGAAACTATAACCGGCAATGAGAACACAAACGGGAAATTAGAGTACACAGGATATTCATTATTAAAAGAGGAGCCGAAACTTCGGCTGTTGTCTGACACTGTATTAACCCAACTTCACCAGACTTATATTGTTACTCCAACCCCCTTAGGCTTTTTACTGGTACACCAACAACAGGCGCATGAGCGCGTATTATACGAAAGATATAGCCAGGCAATACATGGAAAACATATGCCTGCACAGCAAAGCCTTTTTCCTTCGACGATTCAATTGAGTGTTTCAGACTCTGTTTTAATGAATGAGTTGTTACCTGACTTAAAAGTGTTGGGGTATCTTATTGAACCTTTCGGCAATAATACCTTTGTTGTGCAAGGAACGCCAGCAGACATTTTAGAGGGAAATGAGAAAATGGCTATCGAGTTGTTACTGGAACAATACAAACATTTCAGTAACGATATTAAGTTCAGCAAGCGCGAAAAACTGGTAAGATGTGTTGCAAAACAACAGGCTATTAAAAGCGGGAAAGTCTTATCACAAAAAGAAATGACGGTGCTTGTTGAAGAGTTATTTGATTGCGAAACTCCCAATGTTACTCCGAATGGCAGCCCAACTTACCTGGAATTTAAAGCGGATTATTTGGAAAGGATGTTTGGGAAATAGTTGGTTATGAATAAATATCGGCAAGCGTAAATTCAGCTTGTAACACAGGTAAGGAGATCACCTCGTTAGTTCTTTATACGGCTTTGATAAGCATTCTTCCCTGGTCATCTTTTTGACAGAATATTATCAAATGCATTTCGGGTTCCACGGATAGGTAATAGCGAAGCGAAGATTTTTTTTGATATTGAATGAAGTTATCGGCGGAACCGCATTTGCGTGTAGAGTCTGAAAGAACTTCGGCAATTAAAGTAGGTTGATGAATAATGTAATTGCCATATTCTTTTACTACTTCATTACTCGGATTAGTTACTACAATGTCAGGGTACAAATAAATTTCCTGAGCAAGATCAGGCACCCTATCAACGTCAGCGATATTGGCGTTGGAAAGGCGCCGTGAAAAGATACAGTACAAGTGAGTGACACAACTGGCGATGCAAAATGACCAGAATGCCTGCAACAAAAAAACTACCAACACAAAGGCGGTCAATACTTATCAATCAACCCTGTTAAAAGCTTTTCAAACTGCTTTCGTAAACCGGTTGCTGAAGTCATATGATTGTTTACCTGGATAGAGAAAATTAAAGTACGGTTTTTCCTGGTCACCAGAAAGCCACTTAGCGCTATGTTGTTACTCAGGGTGCCCGTTTTTGCATAAATGTGTCCTTCGTAACCCTTATACAGACCCGCCAGTGTTCCTTCATCTGCGCCCGGTAAAATTACCTTCAATCGTTCAAGGGTGAAATCATCTTTAAGTTTATTGAGGATGTAAATAAAATCGCGTGGAGAAAATAAATTATAGCGGCTAAGTCCGCTTCCATCAACCCATCTCGGCATTTGCGGAAGACCCTGCAGGTCTGTTTTCAATAACGTGTCAATCATCCGCTTATCATTCATCTCGCCCAGTTTTTCATTGCTCGCCATCAGTAAAGTTTGCTCGGCAAAAAAATTGTCACTCCTGTGCATCATTATCTTAAACAGTGAATCTGTTGACTGCGAATAGAAGGGAAGGCCTTCAGCACCATTTAATTGAATATACTCGTTGATCACTTCTTTGTGCAGTGTATCGGCAAGGTAACGACTTGCAAAAAGCCCTTTACCCATTGCCATCGTAATTTGCTTAACATGACCAGTGGTGCCTTTTGTAGTATCAATCGTAAAAATATGGCCACCGAGTGGACGCTCTACTTCCCACCGGTGGTTTTGAACGGGCATTCCAACAAAAAACGGTTTTATGACCGTTGGAATGGTTTTAAGGCTATCACTTGTAAAAATAACCGTAGCAACATTGCCGTACATAGGAAAAGGATCCCTTTCAGCCATGTATTCCTCTTTATAATCGTCCCACGACCAACCTGAGCCGAACGATTCAGCGGCAAAAGCGGTATTGATCCTTATCTGCCTGATTTCCGGCCGTTGAAGGAATTGTAACAGCGGCTGACTTTTAAAGTCGGGATGAAGGAAAGTAGGATCACCTGTTGCCTGCAGAACCAACGTTCCTTCATCGAGTGCAAAACGAGCCGCTACAATGCTGTCATCCAAATACTTCAGCCCCGCATATAGGGTAAACAGCTTAACGTTACTGGCAGGTGTAAAATACTTTTCAGCCTCGTAGTTGTACAAAAATTTATTTCTGCCCGCATCAAAAATAGAAATCCCAATATTTGCCGGTGCTAAACCTTTATAGTCTAATAAAGTTGTACGGGCCTTTTTGGAGATTTGTTTCTGGCTGGAGCAGGAAACGAGAAGGCAGAACGCGATATTGATAAAAAACAGGCTTCTCATTTTCTGTTGCATTATTTTCATTTTCACCACATCCTCGATCCTTCCCGAAGGTAGAAGGAGGCCAAGCATAAATTGTAAATCGATTTTGTACCAGCTCGTCGGCACTAAGCCTTATTATCTACAAGCAGAAACTGAAGACACTCTAATTCTTAATATATCTATTGACAATTTTTGGCCTCATTTTTTATGCCTTGTCTCATCTCGCCACTTGAAACCGGTAACCTGCAACCCTTCTTCAACTTCTTTCTGCTGCCCGCATCCACCTTTCGGGAATATCGTTGGCAGAAGCAACCATATAATCAAAATGGCTGCACGCAATCATTTTTCCGTTTGGGTCTTCCATCCACCACCTTCCGGTTCTCTTGCTTTGCAGGAAAGTAGTTTCGAGTTCGGCAAAAGCCATCCTGAATTCATTAAAGTTGTGCCTGTCTTCGAGCTTCGCTTCATTTTTGCCTTTGTAAATGCCGTCCATCAGGTACCAAAGCATGTGCGATATTTGCTTTGCCGTTAAATCATGTTCGTCCTGGTGGGGTAAGTAGCCATAAATACCGATCGTATTTACGTTCATGCTCATTCCGGCATATTGCATGAGCGTGCATGCTTCTTCGCCATTAAAACCATTCGGAGTAAGCCGGTTTGCAGGTGCATGACTGTGTTGAATCGCAGAAATATCAAAGCTAAAAAGATCGGAGTTACGAATTACCGGCTCCATTTCCTCCAGTTTCTCCTTCACCCGTCCAACCCTGTAGCAATCAAAACGGAGTTTATCAATTGTTTCGAGCATGTTAGGGTGAACAAAATAACTTTGGAAACCAATGTGATTATAATGCCTGACAAAATTTGGTTCACCTACCAACATGTCCATCAGGAAATGATCAGCAGGTAGAATGCTGTCCATATTAAGGTCAATTTTAGCATCTACGCAAGTCGCTTCTATAATTTGTTCATTAGATGCGTAGGCCTTGTATTGGGCCAGGGTGAGATCATGGCTCCCCCCTAATATTACCACCCTTTTTTTATGCTGGATAAGCTCGTGGACCACCGATTTCAATGCTGCATAAGAATCCTGCAAACTTGCTCCTGCCCTTACGTTTCCTACATCGGCAACCCGTACCTCTTTATGCCAGTAGAACAAAGAATAAAACTCTTTCCGTATAGCATTTGGCCCGGCATTAATGTTGGGGGAAGGCGCAAAACCGCGACTTTCACCAAAACCGACAATGACAAAATCCGCTTCCTCCAGGTCGGGAAAGTATTCGTCGTTCACCAGAATATGCTTACCTAACTGCGTGTCTTTATAACCCTCGTCGTCCGACAGTTCGTATAAATTGACAGGCTCCAGGAAATCTAAAATACTTTCATAATCGGCCATCAGCTTGCTTTTAAACAAACTTACGCCAAAAGAATTTCAGGAATATTAATGGGGAATAATGAATTCAGCAGTCGGTTTAATTAACAAAGAGCAGTTTTTTGGGTACAAGCCGGTATTTTTCACAGCATCGTCGTTACGTAACGGGACAAGTAGTGTCAATCACTTGTACGGCAAACGGCCTTGAGCTTTTTCGACCCGGGGAGTTGTTTTCCTGGATCAATTGAGCGGTAGTCACGTCAAATGGTTCCACTTCAATGGCTGGTTACCTTTATCCTATAACTTTTAAAAAGCTCCTCATTGGTTTACAGACGAACGTAATGCGACGCAACGATGATTCCGTGGGAAACAACCGTTTGTAACAAAACAATTGTTTTAAAAAATTCCTTTGTTCTTATATCGTGCCATAGCCTCTATAAAATAATAATCTCCGTAGGTAAGGGGCACATCTACTTCTGATTTTTGTGGAAGATGTCCGACACCATGTTTAATAATAAATCCACCATTGGTTCCGGGAGCAGCTTTATAGCGCCCGGAAGACAAAGATTGAAGCATTGTTTCTGCAACATGCACATAGTTTTTCGATAAAGCATCATCTACGTACTGGCTCAACTCGAGCAGTGCCGAAGCCATTATTGAAGCTGCTGAAGCATCGCGTAAAGCATTAGGAATGTTGGGCGCATTAAAGTCCCAATAAGGAATTTTATCGGCAGGAAGATTTGGATGATTTAACAGAAACTGGGCAATATGATTTGCCTGGTCGAGGTACTTCCTGTCCTTTGTATCACGGTACATTACAGTATAACCATAAAGTCCCCAGGCCTGTCCGCGTGCCCATGCAGATTCATCTGAATATCCCTGTGCTGTTCTTCTTTGCTGCACAGCGCCGGTTTTTGAATTATAGTTTATAACATGATAAGAACTATAATCCCGCCGGAAATGGTTCTTCATGGTTGTGTTGGCATGGGTTACGGCAATCTTATAATACGATGAATCTCCCGTTATTCTTGTGGCCCAGAATAACAGCTCCAGGTTCATCATGTTGTCGATGATAACGAGGTATTCGTTTTCTTTCGCATCCCACGATTTAATGCAACCAACTTTAGGATCGAACCGTGTTGACAGCGATTTTGCGCTTGTAATTAAAATTTCTTTGTACTCAGGTTTTGGCTCGATGCGGTTTGCATTTCCAAAACTACAGAACATCATAAAACCGAGGTCGTGCGTGCCTTTATTGTTCTTCTCCTTTTCAAGCACTTTCATCATACGCAATGCTTCATCATACAACGTTTGATCTTTTGTTTGCTCGTACAAGTACAATAAAGTTCCGGGATAAAATCCGCTGCACCACCAGCTTGAAGAACTGGTTTCAAATTTATCGGTAGTTGGATGATAAGTTTTAGGAAACCTTTCAGGGGGAAGGTTCTTCATCATCAATTTATACTGCAGCGCGGCGTCCTGGAAGTTCTTCTCAAACGTTTGGACAAGCGCCGGTTTTGCGCTTAGTTTTTTCCCTTTTTTGACGGCGCACGACGTGATGAAAATTAAAGTGCACAGCGTAAGAGTGATGCTTAAATTAAAATTCAACTTCATTATTCAATAATTGGATCGTTCGTAAATAATTTTCATCTAAAATTTCGGCTTCCACTTTAATACCTGTACTGTTTGTGGTGGAATATTCGCTGTGCCTTCGGCATCAACCTGTTCTACCGCCTGAACGAATAAATCCAGCACTCCTTTCATTTTCCAAAGTTCAGAGTCAAATGTTGGCTCCCACGAACCAACTGATGCGGGTGTAAGATCTGTTAATTTCCACTCCCCCTTTTTTATTTTTCGTATGGTAACTGCTGAAACTTTGCTGCCTCTTTCTTCGTCGCGAAAAACAATCAATACCGACGCATTTTTGCCCGATTTTTTTACCATTACCTGCGGCCTGGCAATTGGAATACGTTTAGAACCGACCCCGCTTAATGTGAACATTGTCGTTCTGAAATTGAGTGATTTCGATTCCCATTCTTTTCCGTTATGATACACTAAATGATATTGCGGAATCATAGAATTAGCCTCGCGCCAGTAGGTAGCTATGAAAGGGTTTCCTTTTTCATCTGCACTCATCGACGTCTGGTTGATTAATTCGCTCCTTTGTGGAATCTTCCATGCATATTCTGCCGTAGCTGCTGTAATAGGTACCTCGTATTTTTCTCCGTTCGATTTCTGCCATGTTTTTCCTCCATCATTAGATCTCGCATAACAGATATCATGGTTACTGGCAACATCGGGGCTTTCGCGCCACACCCATGAAACATGGATTGTGCCCTTGTTATCGGTACACGCCTGCCAATATGCATTTCTTTTCCCTTCGCCATCTATAAGGTTACTATGAAGCTGGGTCCACTTTTGCGTCTTCACATCATACTGGTTAATAATAAGGTTGCCGTTGCCCGACCCTCCATCTCTATAGAAAAAAACTAAATTTCCATCGGGCATTTTATAAAACTGGGGATAGCTGACAGCGCTTTCAAACTTACCTGTCATTGGCATTTTTTCCGTCAGCTCTAATGACCCCGGTCGTATACTTCTCGAGTATCTCAACTGGTTATTATGGTGGTCCCACGAAACATGAAGATATCCCTCACCGTCTACAATAATGCTGATTGTGTTATGCGCATCTGAAGTATTTCCCTGGTACGCTGTTCTTTTTAATTGCCAGGCAACTGAACCCGATTTCCTTTTACCTAGTACAACATATCGCGCTGTATCATAGTACGAAATGTATTGCGTATCGCCGAATGTAACTAATGAATTTTTTCTAAAGGCAACTGTATTTACTGAGTTGTTAGACCAACCCAATCCTACATTAACGCTACGTGTATCAACTACCTGGGCAGAGACAATATTTTGAAGCAGGCAACAAACTACCAGTAAAATCCGGCTCATATCAATCGTTTCATTTTTTGCTTAATTATCATTCCACCGATCACTTGTTACCATTTTAAATCTACTATGTTTTTTGACGCCGGCATTTCATCTTTGTCGATTCATCCTTGCGACGCTCCGTTTGACGGTGTATTATAAATGATGCAAAAAACGCTAAAAAGACGGCTGGAAGTAGTAGGCACTACTTTTTAAAACCATACTGCAAAGAAATACCCGCCATAAAATTAATACCGGGAGCAGTATTGTAAAAACGGTTAGCGGCAGCATTAATATCATTCCCAAGGCTATAGGTCTCATTTAATAAATTGTCTCCATTAATAAAAAACCCCGCATTGATGTGCCTGCTTAAAGCCTTCTTATAGCCAGCCCTGAAACCTAACAAAAAATAAGAATCAGCAAATTCAGCATTTGCATCATTTAAAGGTATTTTACTGCTGTAAAAAGTATTAGCGTTTAAGTATAACCCGGGCCTTGTTTCAATATTAAAACCTGCAGCAAGCGTATGCGGAGCAATACCGGGAATTTTATTGTTTGAAAAATCTGTAGCCACCTGCTTAAATTCCGCATATTTAAAATGGTGGTACGAATAGCTTAACCAGGTATTAGATGTTGTGACAAACTTGTCTGAATTACGGACGATGTAATAATTAAGAGAAGTTTCTACTCCTTTTTGTTTTGTTTTTCCTGCGTTGATAAAATAATCGGCACCGCTAACATCCCGGCGTTGACTGATAGCGTTCTCTAAACCAAATGAAAAAGTATTAATATCTATAAACAGACGGTTACTAATAAAGCTGCTTCTAAAACCAAATTCATAATTCGTTCCTTTCTCCGCCTGCAGGTCGGTATTAATAACGCTGGTAGATGGAAGTAATTCTGCCACCGTTGGAGGTGAGAAGCCTTTTGAGACCAGTGCGTACAGCGATACGTTTTCACCTATTTTCTTCAATACCGACAACCGCGGAGCAACCTGGTTATTAAAGTTCGTCTTATAATTAAAGGAAGGAACCACAGACAGCCTGTTGAATTCGACCAAAGATGTGTTCAGGCTCAGGCCACCAGTTACAATCCACCCTTTCCCGAAAGCAAGATCTGCCTGCGCGAAAATCGTAGCCT
>JAQBNO010000060.1 GCA_028288485.1 Segetibacter sp. | reverse complement strand
ATTAGTATTTTTCGTGCAGCCGGGGCAGATGGTGAAGGCGAGCCAGCGTTTGGAGCAGGAGTTTCTGGTTTAATCTCCGGTTTAATCTCGGGTTTCTGTTCGGGTTTCGGTTCTTGTTTAGGTGCCTGTTTTTTGGGAGGGGGAGGTATGAATATGGGAGGAGCCTTTGAAACATTGTTTACTTTTGCCAGATCCTCGAATACATTTATTTCTATAGTTGCACGTTTATTATTTCTATCATGGTCTACTGTAAGTTGGAGCCTATATAACCCGGCCGTTGGAAATGTAAATGAAGCAGATTGTTTATTTATAGTAGGAAAAGCGGTCTTGTCTAAAATTTTCCATTCATAGTCTGTTCCTATTACGTCTGATATATATGTTTGTGTCTTTCCTGCAATTGGATTGAGATTTCCTAAAATCCTTGGGGTTTTAATATTTAATTTTTCGACTGACAAGTCACCTTTTTTAATATGCAGTCTTAAATCATCACCAGTACATCTTCCGTTTATTAATGCAGTAACATTGAATATACCTTCCTTTGTAAATGTGTGCCTTACCATGCCGTTGGTACTGCTTTGAAGTTCGGTCTTGTCACCAAAACTCCAAACTATTTCTTTGTCTGTAGCTAATGATGCTCGAAAAATTAACGGCTGCCCTAGTTCATATACGCCCTTGTCGTCTTTCGCGCCAGTAACACCTAAGGTAAATGGCGTGCAGGGCTCTTTTGAGATAAATTTATAACCAACCAGGCCAAGGCACAAAATAGATGTCACGATCATCACCAACCATACATTGTTGTCAAGATACATTCTTCTTCCGGTGATTATGCTTTCTGAATGCATGGATGGCATTTTTATTTTATTTATAGCTAGTTGTTTTTTGCCGCCTGTGCAGCCGCCATCATATAAACATTTAGCGACTGCTTAACGTAGTTTAGCTCGCTACTTAACCGCGCATTTTCTTGTTTTAATTCACCTAAAGTAACATCTTTACTTGTAGCTTCTCTAAGCTCCTTTTTAGCTGAATGAAATTTTGAAAGACTTTCAACAACTGAGGTATACAGTTCTTTTACTAATTGTGAAGAAGGATCTCCTACAAAACTGGTGTCACTATCAATCATACCATTCATCCCCTGTATTTTTTCAGTTATTTTTCCATCTATCAGAATAATATTAGCGTCTTTATGATTTAAAGAGTCAAAAAGCCGCATTACGTCATTCATATTTCTTTCAAACTTTTCTGTAAAAATTCTTTCATTTTTTACAATTTCCACTTGTCGGCTTAGTTGTTCATTCTCTTTAAAAGGCACCTGGAAGCTAAAAAAAACAGCAACTACTATCAATGAAACGGTAATCGTAAAAAATATCAAATAGTTGATTAAGGCTTTTCTTCTTGTGTCAGTATTAAGAGGTTCCATATTAAAAATTGTTTAAGTTGAATAACTACCCAAAGAAGCGCCGTCTCCCTTTAGATTGCGACTCTGCATTGTTCATCGGTTCTTCTTTGACAAAAATTCCCGTTTCTCTTTTTTTACCTATAAATTCAAGTTTGCTAAGCGTTTCAAATAATTTCGAAGTCACCTTAACAAAGGAAATTACTTTATCGATATTTTTATTTATGTCGTTGTTGTCATACCTCAAATTCGACAGTCCGCTTAACATCGTTTCCAGTTCTCCCTGCTTCAACTCGCACCACTCACACAGGTAATTCATCATCTCTTCTTTTCCGGAGCCGGTACGCATGTCGATTGAATTTTTCATAACCCTTGCCAGGCTTACTATAAGAGCGAAAAGAGAGGCGGGGGAGTCGTGTATAATAGTCCATCGCATATTTGTGATCGATTGTCCCAGGTAAAGGATCATTCTGTCACATAGGAACATAACCAACTCCGATATATCATTTTGCTGGTTTTTTCTAAATATTTTTTGTACAATTTGCGAGCAGCGAATTTCAAGACTTCCAAGAAATTGATCAATCTCGGAGTGAAGTGAAACCAGGTCGGGATGCGAACTGATGGAAAAACAGGGAGGTATATATTCGTCATCAACTTTCACTTCTTTACCTTGTATCGATACTCTTCCAATAATAAGCGCATAAGGATTATTAGCAAACTGCTGGTACTGGTTGTCGCTTACAACATGAACGGCGTAGGTTGGTAATGCATTTGGAAATCTTGGAGGGATATCATCCATGTCGGGACTTCCTGCCGGCTGTTTTTCAAAAGTATTAACAGTTAGCGCAATCCACCATGCAGAGTCATTTGCCGTTGCAGGAAATTGAAATGAGGTTGCAGGTACTCCGTCGGTGTTAGCCTGGCCGGAAACGGAAAGGGAGGGTAAAATAATTCGTGATCCTCCCGAGGTTACCGCGTTGCAAGACAATACTGCTACCCGTAAATAATTTTGATTGTCGAAAGTTGTTTTAATATTAAAAGTGTCTTCTCCTGAAACTGAGGGGGGTAGCACACCATAGCGGATAGCCGATAAGTTGAGGCTGGCGACGTCGTTCAGTGCATCTTGCCATGCAGCATCCTGGGCAATAAAATGATCTTTGGTAATTTTCATTCCGTTAACCCAGTTCACCGGGAAATGTTTCACGTTATCTCTCATATAATTGGTTAAGGTGTTTAAAGACGTTCACAAATTATTACGCTGTTCTCCCGGATCCCATTATCTTTTACCCTTACAGATGGATCAATAATTTGTGTCCGCTGGTACCATTTTGTTTTTAGGCGAAACCCCCACTCATATGGTTCACCGTTTTTATCAAGGAATTCGATCGGTGTCTCGCTTTGTAACTCGTTATAATCATTGATAAAAAAATAATAAAGGTCTCCCAGATAAATATTCTCCGGCGCTTTCGCCCTGAAATACGTTCTTTTATCTGCAGGTTTTTTTGCAATTTCAAAACCAATTACCAATAATTTTTCCCTTGGATCGTCCTCAGGAAGGTCTATCGGTTTTTCAGGATATGCCCATGTCTTATAAACGGGTGGAGGAATATCGTAAGCTGCCTGGAATGTTTGCATCACCAGAACAGGAATAAAAAAAGCAAGCGTGCTCGTCATCATCGGATAAAAAAGAAAAGTTCTTCCATTGTCCCTAAGGAAGTATTGTAAAGAGGAGAAGATGGCAATAGTAAAGAGTATCACAGACATGGCAAAGAGGAACTCACCAATAAAAACCTTGGTGTTGTTTTCGCCGGCAGAGGAAAAATACTTTTTATGAAAGATTATCATATAAATGATCCCAAATAATAAAAAAATGCCGGAAAATATCAGGAATACTACAAAAAGATTACCGGTAATGTATCCTGACGCATAAGCAGTTAATGATGCAACTACTGAAGAAAGGCTTCCATAGGTTATTGTCTTTTTACCACTGCCCCCAAAAGCCTCTGCAAACTTTTTAACCATTACAAATAATGCAATTGAACAAGCAAGCAGACTTCCCAAATACATTAAAAAAAATTTAGTAGCCATTATTTATATGTAGCTGATACATGGTTTTAGGTTTAAAAAGAATACTATTTTATAAAAATGATATTACTGATACCTTTATTATTCAACAGTCTGAAGTCAAATATAATATGTATACACAGAGGAAAGAATATTTTTTAAAATTGTTTCAAAAGTTTTTAAACGGTGTTTTTTGCAACAATAATTTCGTATATGAAAGTTAGTGCCGGTATGCTTCGGCGTTCCGCCACCTTGCGAACTCTTAAAAATCTCTCTCCTAAATGTAGCTTATTTTGACAACTTTACAGAACTGTTTGGTTTCGGCTCCTAATTTTCCTTCAACATCGTTGTGTCACTCCCTTGTACCGCATCACATTATTCAATTTTTTTTAATGCTCCGGAAATGTTCCCGCAGGGGCGCTCTAATAAATTTTCGGGAAAACTTGTAAAATCAACTTGCAATATCTACATTTAAAATACTATTATATATATTACATAGAGTTTAAGTTAGTACTATAGGCCATTCTGCATAGTTATTAGTCACTCAATTTTAAGCATTAACAAGGCCTTTCTTTAAATAATGTCTTTTCTTAAAACCATTGCCTGTGTCATTTAAAATCTCAGAGCCCGAGAGTGCAGTTTTTACCCCTAAAAAATACGTTGATGAAGCGGGAAATACAGAATGCGCAGTTTTTATAAGAAAAGCTGCAAAAGCCCCGCTTGTAAGTTTGTGGAGAAAGGGAAAAAAAGTTTTGGATGCAAAATTTGGTGAAATACCAAGAGGTACCGCAATTGCAACGTTCGACGACTTTGGTAAGTATCCTACCGACAGTAAAGGAAAGCACGCCGCTATCTATCTCTCGCACAACCCCGAAACAAAAACAATAGACGTATTAGACCAATGGAATGGTTTAGGAAAAGTTGATAAAAGGACTATCCGCTTTTGGAAAAATAAAAACGAAATGGTTAATGGTAGGCCTTATAGGAGAAGTAACGATTCCGATACTTTTTATGTCATTGAATAATGGGGCAAAAAACCTGGAAAATTCAGAATTATAATTAATTAAACGTGTAAGAATAAAATATGGGAAAACCTGCTGCAAGAATAGGAGATATGCATGTATGCCCCATGGTTACACCGGGGGTACCACCCATCCCACATGTTGGTGGACCCATCGTTGGGCCCGGTTGTCCTACCGTTTTAATTGGTGGTATGCCTGCTGCCGTCATGGGCGATATGTGTACTTGGTACCTGCAACTAAGGTATTAGGCGATTTTACTGAAGACGAAACTCCTGTAATTACTAAAGGCGCTGAAGGTCTGCCGGAAGGCAAAAAAGCTCCGCGGAATTTTTTTTATTAAAAGCCCTTGCTTGATTTTAGATAGTCCTGGTAAACGTTGTAGGTGCACCTCTTTAGGATGGGTAAAGAACTGTTATTGAATGCGTACAGTAATGGACAGAGTGTACAAGTGTGCGACGCAACAATGAAAAATAGTAGTATGTAAGCCGGGCTCATAAAAATTCCTGTAAATTTTTAAATTACTTACGTATGCAGTACTCCCTTTCCGGAAAACAACGGAAGTCTTTCAAAGACGAGCAATTCGAATCTATAACATTACAACCCGGCTTTCATTTGTATAGATTTTGCAAGGGAAGAGAGTTGAAATTTAGCGACTTTTGGATGGATAAAGAAACGGTTAAAGAAATCTTTAAAACGGTTGGAGATTTGATGGAAAGATCAAAAAAGAGCAATTATAACTTCGCTAAAAGCACCGTGGCAACAATATCTGTTCGACATACCCTTGCTATTTCTGAAAACTGGAATAACCTTCAATACTTACATACCGTTGAAGTTAAAAAGCCAATAGAGGCTGCTTATGGAGTAATAGGTTCGCAACCGCTTTATAGCGTGGAAAAAGATGCGTTTAATCCAAGCGAGATGATACTTAAAGGAGGCGGCAAGCAGTACGTAATTCCTTTGTTCTCTAACCTCATAAATGAAAAACGATATTCTGAGATTACCGATTATGTTGTTACAAAAGAGTTTAATCTCTTTGCTGACACTTCCTGGTATCAGCGGTTTGTAATTGCAGGATACACATTACCGAAGTAGGTGATTTGGTAACAGGGCGACCGTGTTATCACCCATCTTAAAAGTTTTTAAACCTCCTTTTGTTGCAATTTCAATAAATTACATCTACCTTAATTTGTAATACCAAAACATGTAGAATGAAGAAATTAAACATTTTAACCATTGCTATTATTTCGGTTTTTTTCCTCTCTTGTGGAGGCGGAAAAAAATTAGCCGAACAACAAACGAAGTACGATCAGTTAAATACTTCGTATGTGCAGTCGCAAAAGGATTTTGAAAGATGTCGTGTTGAAAAAGATGAAATGGCTATTCGCGTTGACGGTCTAAATAAGCAGATAGCTTATTTAAAAGCAAACAACGATAAACTCTCCGATCTTTCAAATACCCAGGCGCAAGGCCTTCGAAGGTCTATCGATAACATGGGTTCAACGAATACTTTTATACAGGAGTTACAAAGAGGAATTGCCCGCAAAGATTCCATAAGTATGGCGTTGGTAATGAACCTGAAGGGGGCTCTGAATGATATAAACGACGAAGACATCAATATCCAGATTGACAAAAGTGTAGTATACATCTCTATCTCTGATAAACTTTTATTCAAAAGCGGCAGTTACGATGTTAATGATAATGCGCAATTCGTGTTGGGCAAAGTCGCACAGGTTTTAAACAGCAAACCGGATTTTGAATTTTTGGTAGAAGGACATACCGATAATGTAGATATTAAAAACAGTTGCATTATAGATAATTGGGATTTAAGTACTAAAAGAGCCACAGCCATAGTACGTATTCTTCAAAATAAATATTATATCGATCCAAAGCGTATGACAGCCGGCGGCCGGTCGTTTTATGTTCCCCTGGAAGGAAACGAAACTGCCAGCGGGAGAGCATTAAATCGGCGTACACGTATTATAATCTTGCCCCAGTTAGATCAGTTTATGAAGTTGTTAGAGAAGCCTGGGGCATAATGCCTGCTGAATTATTTCAAATTGGGGTGTCTTATCAATTTGTTCCCACTGATATTTTTAAAATTCTTAACCAAAGTGTTATGGCGTCCTTTTCCGTTGATTACGATATTCTTACAGCCTCTGAAGGTTTTAAGTCAAAAGCCTATGTTCCCGTATGTACTCAGAAATCAATAACTAACAATAATCCTGTTTGTAAAGGCAAAACAGTGGGTGATGTAATAGGGAAGAGCGGGACAACGATAGGTGCAGGAGTTGATCTGGGGCAAATGAATGAATATGATTTGAATAAGCTTAAGCTGCCGCCTCATTTATTTTTTACCTTAAAACCTTACCTCGGTGTAAAAGGTACGAAAGCGTTAGAACTGGAAGAACTCGAATTGATGGAAATAGATGCGAGGATTTTATCGAACAAAGTGAAAGATTCAATAATAACTAAAATAGTGAACCAATACGAGAAGGACAGCAAAAGGAATTTTAATGATTTGAGTATGAATATACAAACTGCAATTGCAGATTATTTTTACCAGTTTGGGCCTTCAAGTATGCTTAAAGCTCCGCATAAAGTGTTATGGGAAATGATAATAAAAGGAGAATGGCAAAAAGCTGCAGAATTTTTAGTAACGCAAAAGGATTATAAAAAAAGGAGAGTAGTTGAAGCTAACTTAATTTTACAATCAGACGAGATGAAACCGTCCTTTAAGTTACCTTAATCACGAAATTCAGCACTTCATCTTCCATTTAAAGGAAATTCGCAGATTTTTGAAGTAAATATGACGGTAGCAATGCCGAAACGATTAGCTACATCAACGTTTTCAGGATACACGCCTTTCGAGTATTTCGCGGGAACAGAAACAGCACCGCGTAGATATATCTCGATTGAAGACATCTAGATGAGAAACATTATCAACTTCTGAATACATCCTGCATGTTTGATAAAAGGTGACCTTCTCGAATTGAAAAAGCAGCACGCTAATTTTTCACGCTGCTGCTTTTTTAAATTTATGCCCTTGCCAACTGTTTTGCTTACTGTTTCATTCAGTCTTTCACGCCCTGTACGTGTTGTAGTGCATATTAAGAACATGAATTGTTGTTGACCCTAAAGCCTTTACCCCGGCATCATTACTGTGTTAAACGCTTTACCTGGTTTTTACACGCCACCTCCGGAAAGCATTAGAAACATTTAGAATTTATATACCACTCCAGGCATTAAGGTGCCATTTAAATAATTGAAGGTATAATTCAACTCTCCCTTGTTTTTCTTTGACCTGGCAGTGCTAACTACTTTCCTGTTTCGTTTTGCAACTGTTTTTGCACACAAATATCCCATTCCAATCGCCAACGGGTAATCGCTGGCCCAGTGCACTTTATTGTTAATCATCGATAAGGCTACCAGCCCTGTAAGGGAATAACCAACCGGTTTTATCCATCTTTTTTCAGGATAATTTTCAACAAAAATTGTCAAGGATGACATCAGCGTAGCAAGGTGACCCGAGGGAAAAGCATCATAATTTGGCGTGCGGTTTTGGTATTCCGAAAAGGAAGGGAAAAAATGCCAGTTTCCACCCGGTGTAGTAGCTTCGCTTGGACTCTGCCTTCCGGTGATCCTTTTTACCAACTGCGTACCAACGCCCATCAAAATAAATGCTTCTGCCAGTTGGCTTGCCGTGCTTAATGCCCTGTAATCGTGATTAATTTTACCATAAGTGTATAATCCTGCACCAATCATCAGGCTTGGAAAACCCTGGCCAAACTGGTAAAATGCCGTATTCATATTTGCAGGAAGCCTGAACAGGCTTACATCTTTTTCTCCTAACCTGAAGTTTAAAAGATTTATATTTTTCTCATCGGGAAACAGATGAATATTATCTGAAAACTGCCGAACACCATCAACAATTGGCTGGTCTGCCCATATCAACAATCCCGTCGATGCTGCTATCAGCAGTAAAGGTTTTACACTTTCTTTTTTGATCGTGGTTGATGCGATTGTAGCTGCATCTTTAGGCAGATTGAGAACGAAACCAAAATTCCTGGGTTTAGTATACACAAGTGTCTTTCCGTTACCAACATTGTAGCGCATTTCGGCCGGCGCCCCGGATTTCTTATACGTCGTAGAACTATCAAAGCCGTGAGCCGTCTGGGCAGCAACAAAAGAAAACTTAATTATAATTGTTGTAACAAGAAGCAGTATTTGTTTGCGCATCGAAAACATTACAAATTAAAAATGCCAAAAGTATAGCAATTATAATTCCGATGAATGCGCTGTCCGACTTTATCTAAATATGTTTCTTTACCGAATTTCCTTTACTATCAATCTAACTGAATTCTTTTCCCACTGTATTTGAATCCTTCGACTATTAAACATAACGAACACAGGGAAAGCAAAAATATTTTTGGCACCGTCTGGTAAACCTTTTTCAACTTCCGTTGCGTCGCACACTTGTACTTATGAATTTTCTTCAGCCTTTCTATTGAATACACAAATGGATAAATACGTTTCTTGTGGTATCAATAGGGCTATGGCTTGAAATCTTGGTTTCGAAGAATATCTAAATGATTGGAAAACCAAAGTGAAAACATAAGAGTACAAGAAAACTTAAAGTCAGACCGGGCCCGGAAATTTTTGTTCATCTTCTTTTGAAAATACATTTTATAGGCCATTTATCATTGGTGTACTATTTACAGGAAATCCTTGCCTCGCCTGACTTTCAGGCAGTTGTTCCTTCTTTTTTATGTCATTCTAGCCCTTCCTGTAGGGGTGGATTATGATTTGATAAGTAATAGAAGAATTTGATTAGTACTGTGTAATCAAGCCAGCTGAACAAAGCTAAGACAAGCACAGTGAGTGACACCGGTTCGAACCGCCTAATCCGGGCGGGCAACGATGATAAATAGAATTAAAAAAGCTAACCACAAAAAAAATATTAGAATATGAACTTAAACAATTATACCATTAAAGCGCAGGAGATCATCCAGCAGGCGCAGCAGGTGGCTTTCAATAATAGCAACCCCAATATTGAAACCAACCACGTGCTGAAGGCCTTACTCGACGATGAAAACAGTCCTGTAGAATTTTTACTCAAAAAGAACAACGTAAACGTTCCTTTGGTAAAAACTAAAGCAGAAGATTCGATTAATAAACTTCCGAAAGTGTCAGGAACTGAACCTGCACAATCTGTGAGTCGCGATTTAGGCAATGTGCTTTTGCGCGCCAACAGTATCATAAAAGATTTTAAAGACGAGTTCGTGAGCGTTGAACATTTGCTGCTGGCCTTATTGTACGGAAATGACGATGTTTCGAGATTGCTTAAAGATGCCGGCGTTACAGAAAAGGGACTAAAAGCAGCAATCCTTGATTTGCGCAAGGGCTCAACTGTTAACTCCCAAACATCTTCGCAGCAATACAATGCATTACAAAAATATGCACGTAACCTCAACGACATGGCCAGGGATGGAAAGCTGGACCCCGTAATCGGCCGCGATGAAGAAATTCGGCGTACACTGCATATTTTATCGCGCCGTAGTAAAAACAACCCGATTTTGGTAGGTGAACCGGGTGTAGGTAAAACAGCGATCGCTGAAGGCCTTGCGCATCGTATTGTAGACGGAGATGTACCAGAAACTTTGAAGAGTAAAATAATCTTTGCCCTTGATATGGGGCTTTTGATCGCCGGTGCAAAATACAAAGGCGAGTTTGAAGAAAGGCTGAAAAGTGTGGTGAAAGAGGTAGCAGAAAGTGACGGTGAAATCGTGTTATTTATAGATGAAATTCATACTTTGATTGGTGCAGGCGGAGGCGAAGGTGCCATGGACGCTGCAAATATTTTAAAACCTGCTTTGGCCCGCGGCGAACTCCGTGCAATTGGTGCAACTACGTTAAACGAGTACCAGAAATATTTCGAGAAAGACAAGGCTTTGGAACGTCGGTTCCAGAAGGTAATGATCGACGAACCAAGTATCGAAGATGCAGTATCAATTCTTCGTGGTTTAAAAGACAGGTACGAAACACATCACCATGTACGTATTAAAGATGAGGCAATCATTGCTGCAGTCGAATTATCGAGCCGGTACATCACCGACCGTTTCTTGCCAGATAAAGCGATTGACCTGATTGATGAAAGTGCTGCAAAGCTTCGCCTTGAAATGAACAGCATGCCGGAAGAACTGGACGAACTCGAAAGAAGGATCCGCCAGTTAGAAATTGAACGCGAGGCTATAAAAAGGGAAAACGACGAGGATAAACTGAAGCAGCTTTCTTTAGACATTAGCACATTAGCACTTGAAAGAGATACCCTGAAAGCGAAATGGCAGCAGGAAAAAGAACTGGTAGAAAAAATACAAACTGCCAAGACAGAGATTGAGAATTTAAAGCACCAGGCAGAACAGGCTGAACGGAACGGAGAGTACGGAAAAGTTGCTGAGATCAGGTATGGTAAAGTGCAGGAACAGGAAAAAGTAATTGCAGAATATTCTGAAAAGCTAAACGAAATAAGTGAAAACAAACGCTTATTGAAAGAAGAAGTAGATGCAGAAGATATTGCTGAAATGGTAGCAAGATCAACCGGTATTCCGGTGAGCAAAATGCTACAGAGCGAAAGGGAGAAATTGCTCCACCTTGAAGACGAGCTTCACAAAAGGATTGTGGGACAGGAGGAAGCGATAGGAGCAGTTGCAGATGCGATCCGCCGAAGCCGTGCAGGTTTGCAGGATCCTAAAAAACCAATCGGTTCATTTATTTTCCTTGGTACTACTGGTGTGGGTAAAACTGAGCTGGCTAAAGCTCTAGCTGATTACCTGTTTGATGATGAAAGCATGATGACGAGGATAGATATGAGCGAATACCAGGAAAAACACACAGTTAGTCGTTTGGTTGGTGCGCCTCCGGGATATGTGGGATATGACGAAGGTGGCCAGTTAACAGAGGCAGTTCGTCGAAAGCCTTATAGCGTGGTTTTGCTGGATGAGATCGAAAAAGCGCATCCCGACGTATATAATGTGTTGTTGCAGGTGTTGGATGATGGTCGTTTGACCGATAATAAAGGTCGTACGGTCAACTTTAAGAACACGATCATTATTATGACCAGCAACATGGGTAGCCAGATCATCCAGGAAGCTTTCGAAAATGTGGATGAATACAATAAGGAAGATGTGGTCGAACAAGCCAAAGAGGAAGTGATTGCCCTGTTGAAACAAACCATTCGCCCAGAGTTTTTAAACAGGATAGATGAAGTGATCATGTTCCAGCCATTGATGAGGAAAGAAATAAAAGGCATCATCCGTATCCAACTTGAAAATCTTAAAAAGATGGTTGAGCAGAACGCCGGGATACAACTGGAGTTCAGCGATTATGCACTTGATTTTCTCGCCAAGAACGGGTACAATCCGCAATTTGGTGCAAGACCATTAAAGCGTTTAATCCAGAAGGAAGTGGTGAACCCGTTAAGTAAAAGAATTTTAGCAGGAGATATCGACAGAACTAAACCGGTATTAGTGGATGTGTTTGATGGAGTGGTGGTATTTAGAAATGATATTCATGAACCCGTAGAAAAATAAACCGTTGAAAAGATTTGCAGGGATGTTACTTCTATGGTGACATCCCTTTTTCTATTTACAAATGTTGCCAAACTACTGCCATTAAAAGCGAAATTATGGCAACAACTACAAGCAACGACCATTACACCGGAAAAAGTGCAGGTAAATATGAGGCATTTTTCCTATGGCAAATTAAACACCACAAAGTAATGAAAGCTGCGGGCAGTTGTAGCGGCGGCACAGGAAGGCTTGTTATGGCAAATGAATAATATATTGTTTAAAAACCAGAAAAAGCTGGGCACAGTAAGCCTAAGGGAATGCAAAGGAAATTGTTCAACAAATAAACGTTTTCCCGACCGGGTTATTAATGGAATGTACGCGTGGCAGGTAAGAGAAGACCTGTTGGAAGTTTTAGATCGGGGAGTACGAAAACATGGCCGCGGTTTACCTTGCCGGAAAGCTTTTTGAAGAAGAAATTACCGCCGAAGCATTAGCTAGGATGGGGAAAGAAAATCTTGACTTAAAAAAGGTGGAGTAGTGAAATAACAGTGCAAGCCGGTGACACTACCTGTCCCGTTCACCGGAAGGATGTAGAATATAGTACTAAAGCCGGCTCCCCCAATTGAACGTT
>JAQBNO010000051.1 GCA_028288485.1 Segetibacter sp. | reverse complement strand
CCTAATGGAGCAAAAACATTTAGTGCGCTTTCAGCATTACCAATAAAGCGATAATTTCCGACTGCCTTCCGCCGGCTACACACAGGCGTTTAAAGGAGAACCCGCAGCAGGACCAAACTCCCGGCTGCCGTCTCGGCTTGGTTTATTGCTCATCTCTGCATCGGTAAGGTTGCACTCGCAACACGGTGCCAGCACACTGCTGCCGGAACACCAATAAGGACAATAAATTTTCATGATTTTAGTTTAGGGCAATACAAGCTTGATACAATTTTTAAAATTATTTCTTCTATTATCCAAGTAGTTTATCAGGAGTAATGGGTAAAGCTCTAATTCGTTTTCCCGTTGCATGATAAACCGCGTTTGCAACTGCCGCTGCAAAACCAACATTAGCAATTTCGCCTAAACCTTTACTACCCATTGGATTTATGAAAGGGTCGGGTTTATCAATAAACAGTGCTTCTATATGCGGTGCATCGGCACTTACAGGTACGTGGTAATCGGCAAGGTTATTATTTACAAAACGTCCGAAGCGGTGATCAAGCTCACCATCTTCCATAAGCGCCATTCCTATACCACTAACTACACCCCCCATTAGTTGGCTTGCAGCAGTCTTTTCGTTAATGATCTTTCCCGCATCCGCTACTGTAACTACTTTTTTTATGCGAACAATTCCGGTTGCCCGATGCACTTGTACCTGCACAAAGTGAACAGCAAAAGAATAGATAGAATATTTATTCCGTTCGTCTCCAGCCTGGGAGTCTTTGGTTACTTCCAGTTCAGAAAGACCCGTTTGCTTTAAAACATCTGCATAAGCAACTCTCTTTGAAGCATCCGTTTTTAATGTGATGAACCCTTTTGCAAAATGGAGGTTTTCCAGCTTTGCATCTTTTAGCACTGAACCGGGGGCTGTTACCAGTTCGGCCATTTTTTGCTGCAATGCAACACATACATCGTGCACTGCCGAGCCTAAAGTAGAAGTAGTAGTCGAGCCGCCCTGTGTGGGTCCGGGCGGAAGCGATGAATCTCCCAATTCGAAAGCTATTTTATCAGGCGATAAACCAAAGGCTTCACTGGCAATGCCAGTCATAGAAGTTGCAGTTCCCGGCCCGCTGTCGCTTACTGCACTTTGCAATACAAGTGAACCATTGGCTAATAAAATAGCCTTTACTGATGCCCTGCCACGGTTGGCGCTAAAGTTGCCGGCTCCCATTCCAAAACCTAGTTGCCATTCACCTTCATGCATAGCGTTAGGCCTGGGATTTCTTTTATCCCATCCAATTGCTTCGGCGCCTTTTTGGTAACATTCTTTGAGATACTTACTCGACCATGGAAGGTTGCGAACCGGATCAACATCTGCATAATTTTTTATCCTTAATTCAATCGGGTCAATGTTTAATGCATAAGACAGTTCGTCCATTGCGCATTCCAATGCATAAGCGCCTGTAGCTTCTCCCGGGCCTCGCATCCAGGTAGGTGTACTCTTATCAAGAGCGATGATCTTATACCTCGTATTTACATTTGCGCAGGCATACATCACCTTCGAAATATCTACCGTTCTGTCGGTAAACTCTTCATAAGTAGATGTTTCAGAAATAGCTTCATGTGTAAGCCCGGTAAGCTTACCACCAGGCGTAGCGCCTAAACCTATTTTTTGCCAGGAATAGGGCCGGTAGCCGACCATAGTAAACATTTGCGAACGGGTTAATACAAGCTTTACCGGCTTGTTTATTTTTTTCGCAGCCAGCACTGCAGCTATAACATGAGGCCATGTACGCAAACCCGAGCCAAATGCTCCTCCAACAAAATCTGCATTTACCTGTACGTTTTGCTCTTTTAGCTTAAAAGCATCCATAATGCTTCTTTGGGTCGACTTTACACCCTGCGTTTTATCATACACGGTCACCTTATCCTCTCCATCCCAGAAAGCAGTTGTAGCATGAAGCTCCATAGGGTTATGCACCTCTACGGGAATAATGTATTCGGCTTCTATTTTAATGGCTGCATTCTTATATGCATCCGCTTCACCTCTAACATAGTCGGCGTACCGGGGGCCTTTTGGTAAAGCTGCTTTGTCTTTATTCGCTTCTACACTTGTTTGATGCTCATCTCTATTGTACGCTGTTTTAACTAACGTGGCAGCGTGGATTGCACGCTCGTAAGTATCTGCAATAACAATAGCAATGGGTTGACCTGCAAAATAGATTCGTGCATTTTGAAATACTCTAAAAGGTTCACCTCCGGTGGGAGGTTTGGCAGGATTACCACCAGTTTGGTAACCTGGTATTGTAGGCGCATTACCATGATAAATTACAGCAAGAACACCGGGGGCGCCTTCAGCTTTTTTTGTATCAATGTTATTGATTTGGCCTTTTGCAATGGTGCTCTCAACCAATACGGCATATGTCAATCCTGGTAGTACGTTGTCGGCCGAATATTTTGCTGCACCGGTTACTTTTTGCCTGCCGTCAACACGATCTAATGCTTCGCCTTGCTGGTCTTCGAAAAATTTCCCTGTTGCCATAAAATATAAATTAAGCTATACCCGCAGCAGTCTTTTTGCCGAAGTTAATTATTCCCGTCGTTTTTTAACAGAAGAAAAATTTGTCGCTGACCGCGGTTAGCAGCAAGATTTCAACTGGCTGATGTAGCGGCTGTGCTCTTATACTTTTTGCTGCCGGATCTGGCGTTTCATTTGCCCCCGGGTTACAGACGGAGAACTGCAAATAGTCTACGAAAAGATGTATTTTTTTATGGAGCCAGCAGGAGAACATAATGCAACATCGTTGTGTCACTCACTTGTGCCTGTATGCTTTGATGAGACTATTTTCCTGCGTTGCGTGTTGAAGGGGATAACACTGTTTAACGGTACTGCTTTAAGCAAGACAGGCAACGGCGAAAATCATATTCTTTTATTGTTTTATTATTTGAAAGGTTCCGTTCGCTTGTACAGATGTGAAGCTAATTACCTTGTCTCCCTCCCAATAAAAGGTGATGATATATCCCTGCTTGTTTTTCAATTTGAAAATATCTTTTGCAACAGGGACTAGTTCACTATCATTTTGACCGGGAGCAATTGCCCATAGTGCTCCGCTTTGTAACTTTATAACTACCGGTATCTGGTATTGCTCAATCATATAGTTCCCGACATATTTCTGCAATTCCTTTTCCGGAACTAAATAAAAATCGTGACGCAGGGAAGTTGCCCAGGGCAAAATCGAATTTAATTTTTGCTCTGTGACAGCATTCTTTTCTATTGCCATCGCTTTTTTATAATAAGTAATAGCATTGATAGTATCTTTTTGCGTTACCAAAAAATCTGCATAAGCTTCATGCACTTTTTCGCTATTCGGATAATTCTCAATATTCATTTTTAAAAGAGCTTCAGCTTTTTTGTATTGATTTTTCTCCAGCGCATCCGATCCAAAATAATTAATGAATGCTTCCGGTGGTACAACCTTGTACCCCAATTCCTTTGAAACTTTATTGTAGTGCGCCTTATATTTATTTGCAATCAGGGGGGTTGGGTCTATAAAATCTTTTTCAGAAACGTCTATCAAATAATAATTAAAAACAAACCGCAAACCATCATATTCGCTCATTAACGGCACCGACACATGCGTTTCATTCTCATAAAATTTATGGGCATAAATTAATCCGGGAACAGGCTTTCTATTTAAAAACTTATCCAGCTTAAATATTGAACGCATATGTTGTGTTTCATGTGATGTATCCTTTCTAAGGTTAGGCAATGTCATCCCTCTGGGCATAGTATTGGCTGTTCCGATGAACAACCGTTTATTTTCCATCTTGCTATTGGGTAACTGGGTAATAGCATTTTGTAAAAATCTTTCATTTTCAAACCACATGCTTGGGTCAATGGCAATATATGCATTGAATAAGTTTGCATTTCTTGTAAGCACATCAATTGCCGTTAGCCCGCCTAATGAATGCCCGGCCAGCACTTTATAGGGGGCAGTATTATAGTTTGCTTCTACGTAGGGTATAAGATCAGTTTCTATAAATTTCATAAAATTGTAACCCCCACCAGTTGCGGTTGTAGATGGAGTAAGATCTCTGAACCTGTTTGTATTAGTAATGCCTACAACTATCATTTCCGGTAAAACCGAATTCCCATTAGCCTGGCTAAGTTGCTGCACCAGCCCTACAGTTGAAACAAAATGGGCTTCGCCGTCAAGTAAATACAAAACAGGATAACGTTGATTGGGAAGATTAGCAAGAGATGTAAGATTTGGAGTGTACACCAGTATCTTTCTTTTTTCATTTAAGATTTTGGAGAAAATGGTATCAGTTTTTCCAATTACTATCTCGTTTTGGTTTTGCGCTTTAGCAAAAGCTGCAATAATGAAAAAAATTATAAATATTAATGTTCTTTTCATTTTAGTATTAGTTTTCTTGTTCATCAACATATTCGAGGATATCCGCTGGCTGGCATTTCAGCACTTTACAAATTGTTTCTAATGTGCTAAAGCGTATTGCTTTGGCTTTTCCTGTTTTTAAGATGGATAGGTTAGATAAGGTTAAGCCAACCTTTTCTGAAAGCTCGTTAAGCGACATTTTACGCTTTGCCATCATTACGTCTAAGTTTACAATGATTGGCATAGTTTACACAGTTAAATCGTTTTCGTTTTGAATTTCAACTCCTTTTGAAAAAATTGTCGCAATAACATGGATTACAGCCGCCATTAAAATAAATGCTTGACTATCTGCCCAAAACTGGTTTAGGGTATCAATAACATAACCCTGATGTTGCAAATTTTCCGCTGTTTGTCGTGCTATGTAACTCAATAGTCCTATCGAAAAAGTGTAGTAACTAATCCGTGTAATCTGTTTCGAAACAAAACTGTTGAAGGGTTTTAACAAATCGATTTCGCTCACTAGCATGGCGACTACATAAAATAGGACTGCCTTTAAAATTGAAATGACCAGGATAAAACTATACATACCGAAAAAAGCCCATTTACTACGTTCATACATTTCACTTAAGTCCAGCATTTGATATAAGTTTTGGACAAAATCAGGTTTATAGAGACTGAAAAAAAAATTGACTACTAAGCCTCCGGCTTCAATGCACAAGCCGGCGAAGATGAGCCAGGCAACAATTATTAAGCCTTTAAATACGTAATTGTTTGTTTTTGACATAATCGTTAAAATTTAGAACTACCGTGTAAATCTAATAAACATTTATCGAATAACAACAAATATTTGTACTAATACAAAATATATTTATTCTTCAATGTTTTTTATCCATGTCAAAAAATATAATCATGAGAATGGTACCGTTAGAGTTCGGCAAGTATTTCAACCTTTTATTGGAACGTTTAAACGAAAATTGTCCAACCCATTAGACATCATCTGTAGAAGTTATGCAAGGATAGTAAGCGATGTTTTTGGTACAGTGGATAAGAATTACGTCAACCACGGGGCGGCTCGGCGTTGGCAGTTTCAGCTCTTTGCAAGGTTGGCTTTGTAAGGGGTTTTGTGTGCCTTCGAATGTACCTGTAAGGTTAATTAACAGCGATGCCTTTACTTTGCCTACGATCGTTTTTTTTGTAGAGTTTTAGGAAAGATTAATAGGGTTAGTACTTCTATTCTTTTCTTCAAATGGCGTACTTTTTGGTTATTACAAACCATCATTTCAAAAGCTTAAACCAGTATAAAAATGGAACTCATAATCGCCCTGTTAACGCTAATTCTGTTAGAAGTTGTTTTAGGTATTGACAACATTATTTTCATTTCGATAGTTAGTGCACGACTGCCGATGAACCAGCAAAAAAAGGCACGACAGCTTGGACTTTTGTTGGCTATGGTAATGCGCCTTCTACTACTAACGGTTATCTCTTTCATTCTAAAACTGCAGGGAACTTTGTTTACTGTTCTTTCGATGGGTATATCCGGTAAGGATTTGATTTTAATAGCCGGAGGATTGTTTCTGCTTTACAAAAGTTCGTCGGAAATGTACCAGAAAATGGAAGGCGAAGCGGGAGATACATCTGGCAGTATGAACATCACTTCTTTTGCCAGTGCCATTGGTCAAATCCTTTTACTCGACCTGGTGTTTTCTATTGACAGCATTATAACCGCGGTAGGTATGGTGGAAGAGCTATGGGTGATGTATACGGCCGTGGTAGTAAGTGTTGGTATTATGTTAGTTGCAGCGGAACCAATTAGCAAATTTGTAAATAATCATCCTGCTTTTAAAATTCTTGCGCTAAGCTTTTTGTTGCTGATTGGCGTGTCGCTGATTGCCGAGGGTTTAGAATTCCACATACCTAAAGGATACATTTATTTTTCAATGGCTTTCGCCCTGCTGGTAAATGTTTTTCAAATGAAAACAAGCAAAGGAAAAGCTGCACCCGTACAAACACACGAACATTATGTGCCCGATCAAGCCGGAACAACAAAGGATGCCTGATATAAAAATGCTTCCAGGATAGGGAGCATTTTTATAGGTTGATCCAATGATCTAACGGGATCAATATTACAAATGGCTATTACTTAACAAGCAATTGCATAGAAGTATGGGATAGTTCTTTTACACTGCTATTTATAATATCCCTCCAGTGTTCCGCCCTTCGTTTTATGTGAACAAAATCCTGCATACCATCTTTGTATTCGTACAATACCAGGCTTGTTTTGAGTTGCATACCAGCTGTGGTTATCTCCAGTTGTAGTTGGCTCACTTGTTTGTCAACCAACACAGCTTTGCCCTTCCTTTGTTCGTACACCGTGTTGTCTTCGGTGGTTATTTTTACTTCTCTTACCTGCCCCAGGTCAATTAGAACTGCTTCTTCTTTTGGGCCGCTGAACTTTATATAAAGAAGGATAAAGTTCACTTTGTCTATTGCTAATACATAATTGTTTATGGATTCCTGTTCGATTATTTCAAGTTTGTTTTTCCAAATAACATCATCCACGACGGCCTTTTGTTTTGCGAGCTTTTTATTGTGCCCTTTTTTATGTAGTAATACAAACAGGATAATAAATATGAAAACACCGCCTAAAATAATCGCGGCTGTAAATAATGTTGAAGACATTGTAATGTGTTTTTTTGCTGTACTTGCAGCAGTTTAATGAATAGAAGTGCTACAATGATTTATCCATCGTAAAAAATAAGTGAGAAATGAGGCGTTTGATTATACTACCAAAAGGAATGATACGGGTAAATAATTTCCAGTGCGAGTTTAGTAGCAATGTGGTGGGTGAGATAAAAATCTTTTGCATCCGAATTATATGTTGTGTAATACGCAAAGAAGGATACAAAGAAAGCGTCTAAAAAATGACGTGCTTCAATCGATGTATAACAAAACCGGGAAAGTAAGTGTAAAATATAACCTGGTGTGGTTTGAACTGCTTTCTTTAATTCGTGACCCTCGGTTGAGCTATTTGTTGTTTCAGTAGAATTGTTAGCACCATTCTTTATATGGTTGCCCCTACATTTTGCAACTAAAGTATCAACAGCGGGTTTGTACCCATAAGCATTGCCTTTAGTAATGAGGCCGATCGTAAGAATTAATATAGCTAATGATAAACGCACAATGATTACCTGATTGATCTTAATTGTTTATTGAAGGGGTGTTGCTTTTAATTAGATAAGTTTCTATTCTTGTTTGCGTACCTGTTTGCTCTACTTCCTATTTCTCCTGTCAAACTTTATTTTTCTTTGATTTTCGAGGTGTTCATCAAAAATTTCCTGGTCTTGCCGCAAATCTCTTTTATGCTCAATGATGAACCAGAGTATCGAGAGGATAAGAAGACTTATTATTCCAAATAATGTCCAACCCATACTTTATATTTTTATTGTAACTCCTACCCCTGTTGATTGTATACTTTTATTATTGTAAAAGTTCTGCTACCTGCCGGAACGTCCCAACTTACCTTTTCACCTTCCCTGAAACCTATTAAGGCAGTACCTATAGGAGCCAGTACTGAAATTCTTTTTTCCTTTATATCTGCCTTTTCCGGAACAACTAAAACAAGTTCAATCAATTTGTCAGTAGTTCCTTCTTTTACAATTACCCTTGAATTAAGTCTAACAACATCCACAGGCATTTCTTCGCTTTTAACCAATGTTGCTTTTCTCAATTCTTCCTGCAGCGATGCCGCATTTTCTCCGTCGAAATATCTTACTGACCTTAAATTTGTTATGTAAGAATTTAAAGTACTATAATCTTCTTTGGTTATAATGATTTTACTTTTTGTTGCTGTCATTTTTGCTTTATTTTAGAACTTGTAAATTTTCCTGCCACATTTCATTACTTCCCTGCTCATAAATATGGTCAAGACTTTTTGTGTTTTGTTTGTCAATCATTTTGTATTTGACTACAGGATTGCTTAGGGTCGAAGGCTTTTTATGTCTATTATACATGACCGCAATCAGCAATGGCGGTGTAATAACTAATAATACGTACCACTTTTCACTTTGAATAAATGCAATTTTTAAAATGAGCGCATTTACAAAAACAAGAAGTAGCATTATAGTGCTACTTAACAGAAACATTTTGTTCTTCAGGTAACATGATAAAATTTTTAGGTTTTAAAAAAAGAGGCTACACACTCTTCAAAAGCAACCAAACCGTTGAAGCAGCAGCCTCCGATCATGGGGGACTAAACCTTTTTATGCTCTTTCTCTAATTTGAAATGGCAATAGCTTTGAGACGAGCGCTTCCCATTTCTTAGCTTGTGCCTCTAATTGTTCTATATTACCTTGTTGCTCTTTCTGTGCATCGAATAACGAAAGGGAAAGTGTGCGTGGGCCGTTTTTGAAAACAAGGTTTAAGATGATGCTTTTTAAAAAATGATGCGGCTTTTTTGTCTCTAATTCCCCTGCGTTTATACTATTATATTCTTTTTTAATAGTGCACCTTTCAAGGTTGTTTAAATCTATGATTAAACATGATGAAGTATTGGCCGTTTTATTTGCGTACAACAGCTTTCGTTTTACAACATCTAAAGCAATAACATTAGCACCTACTTCATCTTGATTTGCAATATTTAAGCTTCTTCTTTTGGCAAGTTTTGTTATGTTCCAAAGCTTCTTCATCCTGCTATTCAAATACCCGTAAAAGGGCACTACAATCGTTGTCATGTTGGAATGTTTTAAATTTCTTCAACAAATATTTATGTCTCTCTACTTCGCATTATACAGTAGTTGCTATAGCCGGAATAGTATTGATTAGTATCAATACAGTCATGTATCAGATATATTAACTGCTGTTTTAAAAATAATGGCGTGACTAATACAAAAAGCGTACATACGGACTTGACAGCCGAAACCTTTTGTTGCTTTCGAAACATAATAATTCAATTTCAATGTATAACTGAAAAGAAAGAATAACTTCCCCGCGCCCCCAAGAATATGTTAGGCGGGGGTTATAGTTTTAAAGGCTTTGAAGCTGGAGTAGTAATACATTGCTGAATTGAAAGGAAGAAATTCAGTAAATGAACAGGTAAAACAATCACGGGTATCAACTATAGGATACAAGGTGATGATTGTTGAAGAATTAATATATAGCGCCTTACCTGACATGAAACAAATTTAGTAAAACAAAACGAACTGAATGGTTAAAAAATGCTAAGATGCATTTATATTTTCACTACTTGTTTGGGTCTGAAAAGATGCTATGAAAAGATGCGGTACCAGTGAGTGACACAACCGGAGATGCAGACAGAACTAATGACCGCCACGAAATAAAACGAATTGAAATCTACCTGTTAGGTAAAAACTGGGTCGCACTCCCCGTAGGTTTTCGTAAATCAGCCTTGATAAAAAACTTTCGATGAAATTAAATATGCCGCTACCAAACTGGACGATTGCAATACCTGTTTTAGCGTGGTTACTTTACTTTGGGCAAGGACTAACTTCGTCTGGTTTGTATTCTTTTTCCTGGCCTGTTCAATAATAGGTGCAGTAATGGCAGGCGTACATCATGCAGAAGTTATTGCCCATAAGGTTGGAGAACCTTTTGGTACATTAGTATTAGCAATTGCCATTACTATTATGGAGGTATCGTTAATAGTTTCGCTAATGTTAGCAGGTGGAGCAGAAACAAATGCACTTGCAAGGGACACCGTATTTGCTGCTATCATGATAATTCTTACAGGTATTATTGGATTATGTTTATTAGTAGGGGGACATTTTTCCCGTAAACATCGTCTGCGGGCTCGTCTCAACCTTGCATTGGTTCAGCAACTGCAAGTATCGGCTTAACGATACCAGCAGTTGCTATCGTTTCAATTTTTACCGGATTAGCGGTAGCACCTGGTATCGACACAAAATCAATTGTATTGCTCATCTTGTCATTGTTTACCATCCTTATTTGCTTTTCAACTGGCGGAACAAATATTCTAGAAGGAGGTGCGCTGCTTTTAATATTTACCGTTTATTTGTTTACTACTATTGTACCGTAAGCACGGCAATACAAGGGTAGGATAAATTTGATTTAATAGTTTTTACCTGCAATTATTTCAGGTGCTATAGGTTGGTTGAATAGCTCGGCTTTTTTCCTTTTATTCACCTTCCAAAAATTCCATTGGTAATGCCTCAACCTCAATCCTTCTCCTAAGCATAAGGAAGTTCTAGTTTTTTAGTTCGTTTAAATCCCTTAAGTTCAAGGTGTTCGCAAGGGCACCTCGAACTTAAGGATAAATGTTGTTCTTAGAACAACCGGGTCGCATTGTGCCACCCAACAAAAGCCACCGGGAATCTCCTTCCCCGCCTGTAGTTTTTTAGTTCGTTTGAATCCACAATTAGAAGTAAATTTGTAACAGTTGCAAAAGGAACCGGCATTATTTTTTTCAGCGTTAAACCTGTGCATGTAGTATGTTACTGGAAAAACTTAAGAACGAAATCGATGCTAACCTGACCAACGACCAGTTTAGTGTGGAAGCACTGGCTAAAAAAATAGGGATGAGCCGTTCGCAACTCCACCGCAAACTCAACACAGCCACAGGTCAATCGGCAAGTCAGTTCATCCGGGAATACAGGCTTCACCTCGGTATGGAACTGCTGAATGAAGGCGGGTTGACCGCAGCAGAGGTAGCTTACCGCGTCGGTTTTGGAAGTGCTTCGTATTTCAGCAAATGTTTCACCGAATATTATGGGTTCCCGCCGGGTGTAGTGAAAAATAAATTAGTAAAAGAAGAAACCGCTAACCTCAAAGATAAATCGATTGCGATACTTCCTTTTAAAAACCTGAGCGGAGATCAACGCAATGCCTACTTCAGCGATGGCGTTATCGAGGCTATTCAGACCTATCTCTCTCAAATTCGTTCACTTCGTGTCATTTCAAGAACATCTGTAGAGCGGTACCGGACTGGTGCCAAGCCGGCATGTGAGATTGCCAGTGAACTTGGCGTTTCCGCATTACTGGAGGGAAGTATTCAACGGGAAAAGAATAAAGTGAGAATTGATGTGCGGCTCGTGGATGGCTTTACCGAAGGGCTGGTGTGGGCGAAAAGTTACGACCGTGAATTAGGCGATGTTTTTGCCATCCAAAGTGAAATTGCACGGCGGGTGGCCAATGAACTTCAAGCCACACTTTCTCCCCAAGAACAGTCTAAATTTTCAAAAACCGATACGGATAATCCCAAAGCGTACGACTTGTATTTAAAGGGAATTTATGAATACAGGACTTATACCAATAAAGGGGCACACAATGCGATTGAGTTACTTACACAAGTGATTGCCCTGGATCCGGAATATGCACGTGCACACGCATTCCTTGCCAATAGTTACATCGGCTTAGCCACCGTTTGGGGAGCTGAATTAAGTGCGATGGAAGCTTTGAAAAAAGGGAAACCACTCATAGATAAAGCCATCTCACTAGATCACGGACTTGATGAAGCGAATATGCTTATGGGTTTCTATAAACTGTACCATGACTGGGATTTTAAGGGTGCAGAAGCCGCATACAAATTAGCGGTAGATTCTGGTCATCCGGATGCCCTTGCCATGTATATCGATTATCTCCACTTTGTTTCACGGCATGAAGAAGCAATGGAATGGGCGGAGCGGTTAAACTTATATGATCCTTACTATCCCAATAGCCGGATAGTCCTTTCGTATGTCCACAATGGCCGTTTTGAGGAAGCGCTTGAATTTTCGCAATCCAGGTTAAAGATGCTCAATAATTATTTGACTTTGGATTCGCACGGTTTTCTGCTGCTCAATATGAAGCGGTACCAGGAAGCTATTGTCTACTTCCATAAAGCCATAAACCTCGAAGACATCCGGTATCCACGCATGCTCGGATGGATGGGTGCCGCTTTTGCCCACTCAGGTTTCTTGCTTGACGCATTTAAAATTATAGAGGAACTAAAGGAACGGTTAGCCCGCAACGAAAAGGGATCTCTTGCCTTTTTTATTGCGGTTATTTACTCGGCATTAAACGAAAGAGAAGCTGCCCTCTGCTGGCTGAAGGTCGCGTATGATACCCATGATATGGAAATGCCGTGGCTAATGACCGAGCCCCAGTTTTATAACCTTCATGGAGAGCCGGAATTTCTGCAACTCGCCGCGCAGATGGGATTTTAAGTAAACCGGCAATCTGCATTTCGATAACGCGCCGTTGCATCTGCTTCACCCCATATTATTAAACCTGTGCAACATGGCTTTAAGCTTGAAAAAAAAGTTTAAAGTCTTTGCAACATACGTTTAATTCAGATTTTTTGTTGCCTTCTATCTTTATGGTACAAATAAAAAAGTTCCTAAGTCCACACTCGCTGTAGACCATCGTCTATCCTGCAAAACACCTTTAAACTACACAAACGCATGAAAAAGACAGCTTTTCTTCTCTTTGGCATGGGTACCTACGTCATTTTCCTGGGCACATTTTGTTATGCAGTCGGTTTTGTTAGCGGGCTCATCGTTCCGAAACATATTGACAGTGCGGCAACGGTACCGTTTGGCAATGCACTTTTGATCAACGCCTCGCTTCTTGCCTTATTTGCCCTTCAACATAGTATTATGGCACGTCCTGCATTCAAACGGTGGTGGACAAAATTTATCGCTGAGCCCATCGAACGAAGCACCTACGTATTATTAGCAAGCTTATGCCTTTTATTGCTCTTCCTGTACTGGCAGCCAATGGGTGGTATCATTTGGCAGGTAAAATCCGAAACCGCTCAATTCGTTCTCCAGGCGCTTTGCCTGCTCGGTTTTGGAATTGTTCTTATCAGTACTTTTATGATCAATCATTTTGATCTGTTTGGCTTACGGCAGGTAGGGTTGTACTTCACCGGGAAACGGTATGAGCTTCTTCCCTTCAGGACACCCCTGTTTTACAAATATGTTCGTCATCCGCTGTATCTGGGATTTATGATCGCTTTCTGGGCAACACCCACCATGACAAGTGCACATTTATTCTTTGCCGTAATGACTACGGGATATATGCTCACCGCTATCCGATTTGAGGAGAATGACCTGGTAAAACATTTTGGTGCAAAGTATGTGGAATATAAACGCTTGGCCCCAATGCTGATCCCTTTTACAAAAGTTTTAAAAAACAGGAAGCTACAAGGCAGATCAAAGGAAAAAGAAATCGGAACTTTAAATTGACTTTACCTATATGCATGATGATGATGCAGCTCACCTGCAATTCATTATGTAAGCTGTATGCTTTCACTCAATTTTTTATTTAGGCAGCAATTACCGGGTGTATATAAAAGATTCTCAAAAACTAAAATATCGTTTAGAGGGTTATGGTAGAAATGCAGGTACCGAGTTTAATTATTATAATAAAACGGGAACCCGGGCATGGCGGGGCCGCTATCATCATTCCTATAAGCCGATAAAACAAAGCATAATCGCTATTATCAAGTTGCCGGGATAATTTACACGCACCCTAACCAGTTCTATTACACGGATGATGTCTGCACAAATTATTATACGGATATTGGCTTTGTACCACGCATACACAATTACGATGTTTTAAAAGATTCTTTGTCCAGGCTTGGCTTTAAGCAGCTAACACAGCTTAATAAATACTTCTTTTATCCCGTAAAAGGTAACATCGCGAAACACCAGTTAGAGTTAAATAACCTGCCTGGCTGGAATCCGCCTGGCAGCTTTAATGAAAGAAAGAGTGAATTCAATTACTCTATGCCTGTATAAAGAATACTGTTTTGTCTTTTTCTTATGATGTATTTAGATGCCATTGTAATACTATCAAGGGTACACTTTCTTGTATTAAACGCTTCTTTCAAGTTAAAAAACCAAGTCGAATTAGGCGATACATTTACTAAAGTTTTTAACACAGGTATCCCCCCGCTCCATTTTATCGGGTAAAGAAACGTTATTACTCCTCTGACATATACCGTCCCGGCAAGTATGAAAACCGCCCGTTTACGGCGAAAGCTACACCAGGTAAAAAACGGCTTAGACGACAACATAGTAAGTTGCAAACGGCAACATGCACATGCAACATGCAACATGCCACCGCAACCTGTAGCTCTTCTTCTCTACTCCCATCCCCCGCCTAGAGAACGGAAAAGGTTGATCATAGAATTAAAGGATTCTTTTTTAAGATTTGTTTGTTCCATTTCTGCCTGCAGTACACTTCCTTGCGCTACAATCACCTCAAGGTAACTGGCATAACCGGCAAGGTACAGGTCGTTTGCTGTAGCTACGCCTTCTGCTAACTCAGCAACTTCGGCCTGCTTCAACTCGTATGCTTTATTAAAGTTTTCGATTGCTTTTATTTGGGTTACTACTTCCTGGTATCCGTTTACTATGTTTTTCTGGTAATTATAAAATGCATCAGCCTGTTGAGCGTTTGCAATGGCAAAATCACCTTTTATAACACCACGGTTAATGATAGGACCGGCAAGCGAACCAACAATACCGGCAGCAACTGAACCACCGGAAAATAAAAGCGGAAGTTTAAAGGCATTTAAGCCTACGTAAGGATTAATGGTAAACGACGGCAAAAAGGCTTTACGTGCAGCACTAATGTCAGCCTTTGCTGCAATCAGTTCCAGTTCGGCTTGCTGAATGTCAGGTCTTCTTAACAAAACTTCTGAAGGTATTCCTGCCTGTATTCTTTGAGGCACGACTTTATCGGTAAAAGAAGTATCGCGGTTTATTTGTTTTGGAAAGCGGCCGAGCAAGCTATTCAGCTCATTTTCTGTTCTTACAATTGCCTGGCTAATTTCCACTTCAGCGCCTTGTGTATGTAACATTTGTGCTTTGAATTGTCGTACAGCCAGCATAGTCGCCCGTCCGCCACTCATCTGGGCTTCTACAATTTCAAGGGCTTTTCTTTGCAGGCCAATATTACGTTGTACAGTCTTTAACTGGTTATCGAGCGCCAGCAGTTCGTAGTACATGCCCGCTACTTGTGACACTATTTGTGTAACCAGCCATTGCCTGCCTTTTTCACTTGCCAGGTAACGGGTATATGCGGCCCGTTTCCTGTCTTTTAATTTGCCCCATATATCTGCTTCCCACGAGCTGCGGAAGCCGACAAAATAATCGGTGGTAGGGCTTGTCGGGATCTTTTGGTTTTTACTGATGTTGGGAGAAAGGTTGGTATCGAAATTACCTACACCGTTTAAAGTATACCTTCCATATTTATCTACCCCTATAGAACCTCCTGCATTTACAAAGGGCAGCCTTGCCGCATTTGCTATTTGCGTATTTGCCCTGGCTATCATTATCCTTTGAACTGCAGACTTAAGGTCGTAGTTGTTTTGTAACGCAGTATCGATCAACCGCACCAGGTTCTCATCTGTAAAAAATTGTTTCCATGACAGCCTGTTTACACTGGTTGTGTCAGCAGATGATGATGTAAAGGAAGCGGGAATATTAACAGTATCCGGTAATTCAACCTGCTTGATTGTTGCACAGCCTGATACGGCGATCGCTGTGAAAAATATATATGCTTTAATGTTCATTATTTATTATTTTAAACCCAACCCTAAACGGGCTTTAAAGACAATAGAAGGCTTCTAATATTTTTGTACAACCTTACGCTGTAACCAAGTTTTCATCGCTCTGCCTGAGCAAAGCTCGGCAGTGGCTTGCGGATGAACGGGATCCCTTCGGCTTCGCTCAGGGACCAGTTCTGACGGGGCAGGATTCCTTCGACGCAGCCGAGGGACCCGCTCTGACGGGGCAGCATCCCTTGGACGCAGCGCAGGGTACCCTTCGGCTTCGCTCAGGGCACAGCTGCTATGAAAAAATGCTTTTGAACCGAGCGTGGCAACGATGTTTCATTTATATTCAATTGCTTGTACCAAAAATTTAATTGTCTTACAGGGTAGTTTATTGCTATTTTT
>JAQBNO010000043.1 GCA_028288485.1 Segetibacter sp. | reverse complement strand
TGATTGAATCTATATCAAACATGAGAGTTTATCCCGAGGAATAGAAGGGTCACCCACTACTTATACCGAAAATCCTTTTTCGCCTTTCTACCTCACGTTGCCCACCCAAAGCGCTGCAAGTACAAGAGTGCGACGCAACCCGAGCTTAATTATTAAATGAAGCTTAGTCCATAAAAATCTTCTTAATAATACTGTTCTTAATAGTCACTTCACTACACTTCAACACAAAAACGTTTCTAAGGCCGTATTGTCGTACATCGAAATGTAGGGGAGCTTTTGTTTAAGAAATATTAAACCCGCTTTTTTCTTTCATGAATTTTTTCACGCAACCTGTCAAAAAAGCCTTCCCGATCGCGTTCACCTATTTCACTGATGAGGGTCGATTTTTTTAGAATGATTTCCATTGTTTGAAAACTATAATCAACAAAAACCGGCGAAGTGGTAAGGAGATAGTTTATTACATTATTAACCAAATAAACCATTCGTTTACCATCGATCGTTACCAGAAAGGTATTATCGCCGAGTATGTAATCGTTGATGAAAAACCGGTATTTTGTATTTGACGGTTTGTATTTACAATAGTCGAATTTGCACCCGCATTCTACCTGGTGCTCAATATGATCAATCATTTGTTCGAGACAATTGTACACTGTAACTATGTCTTGCGTTGATTTGAATATTTTCGATTGCCTGTAATATTCTATTTGTCGAATAACCGTATTGATACAGTCTTCATTCCATATTTCGGTTGATGGTATTTGCGTGTATAAGTCCGAAATTTCCTTGCCGATGCTATTAAAGCTTTTAATATAATCCTCAATCAAAAACTGGCCTTTGTTGAATTTACTGTTATTTAAATTGTACCTGCTCCAGAAATAACATTTAAAAGCGGCGAGTTCGGGAAACATAAAATAGACAAACATGGGGATGTCTTTATTGAAGATCACCATATCCTTTTCATCTGCATCCACAAAAATCTTCAACTGTTTGGCAATGCCCCTGAGGTAATCTTCAAAGTCAAATATTTCGTGATCGATAAGCTTACCGGTAAAGCAAATTTCATTTGACAGGTTATTAACTTTAAAGAACTGGTCGAGCGAAATATTCGTTTTGCTTACCAGTATTTCAATTTCATCTAGTGTCAACGACTTTTCGCCTCTTATACGCCTGTATGCGCTGTCACTACTGATGTTTAAATCATTTGCAACAACATCGGGTAAGGAAATATGTGAAGGCAATTTCTCTTTAATTTTCTTGAAAAACGAAGCCTGTAATTCTATAGGGTTCATACTGAAAAATTTGAGGTCGTAAGCAATTTTTGATTTTGAAAAATACCTTTTTGTTCAATTATTAAGTAATTTCTGCATATTTTCTGAAATTCTACTAAAATTTCTGATTCCAGTTGTAAAAACTGCAAATATTCCCTTTCCCAGTTGCATTCTTCGATTATGAACTAGCCTATAACTTTTTGAGATTTGTTACGGCTTTGATACTGAAGGTTGCTGAGGCAAAAATTGACTTTGAACGTTTGAATTCAGCAACAGAGCCGTCGACATCGATCCTGATAAAAGTTATTCCGTACTAAAAAAATAAACAATTATATGAGCATGCGTCAAATTAAAATCACGAAATCAATTACAAATCGTGAATTTCAGAGCCTTGAAAAATATTTACACGAGATTGGAAAAGTACCATTATTAGAAAGTGACGAAGAGGTAGAACTGGCCGTAAGAATCAGGAAAGGAGATGAGAAGGCTCTTGACAGGTTAATCAAAGCAAATTTGCGCTTTGTTGTTTCTGTAGCGAAACAATATCAAAACCAGGGGCTTACCCTGCCCGACCTGATCAATGAAGGTAACCTGGGCCTTATTAAAGCTGCACAGCGGTTTGATGAAACAAAAGGCTTCAAATTTATTTCCTATGCAGTGTGGTGGATTCGTCAAAGCATTCTCCAGGCGCTGGCCGAGCAGAGCCGGATTGTTAGGTTACCGCTTAATAAAGTGGGACTGACAAACCGCATTAGCAAAGCATACCAATTACTCGAGCAGGAGTTGGAACGTGAACCAACGCCGGAAGAGTTAGCCGATATGTTGAAGATTTCTTTAGATGATGTCGCAACATCGATGATGATGTCCACGCGCCATATAAGTGTTGATAGCCCTATTTCAGGCGAGGAAGACAATACCTTAATGGATGTGCTGGTAAATGAAAATGCGTCTCATGCCGATGAAAGGCTTATGTATGACGAGTCTTTGAAAATGGAAATAGGCTTTTCGCTAAGCGCACTAAACGAAAGACAGAAACAGATTGTCTGCTATTTTTTCGGAATTGGAGTGGATCATCCTTTAAGCCTGGAAGACATTGGCGAAAGGTATTCCATTACACGTGAAAGAGTGAGGCAAATAAAAGATAAGGCTTTGTCAAAACTTCGCACCCATTCAAGATGTAAGGAGCTGCAGGTATACCTATAACAATGTTTATAAAACTGCTACTGTTTTTTTTACCGGGCCATCTTAATATCTATATTCAACATCGTTGTGTCACTCACTTGTACTTGTAACAATAATTTCATCGAAATGAGAATTGTACCTCAACCTTCTTTTTATTACTTTAAACCGTTTTAAAACTATTGCCAGACCCAGTCTGGCTTTTTTTTGACCTCCTAACCTATTTCATCTCCCCTAGTTCCAGTATGGTTTCCCATTCAGCGTCGGTTATAGGACAAACAGACAACCTGCTCAATTTTACCAGGGCAATGCCCTCTAATCTCGGGTCGGCTTTTATTGTGGCCAGTGTTACAGGCTTTTTCATTTTTTTGACTGGCTTAAAATCTACCACCACCCAATTTGCATCCTCAGTAGTAGGATCCTGGTAAGCCTCTTTTGCAACTTTGGCAATGCCTACAATTTCCAAACCCTCATTACTATGGTAGAAGAAGACTTCGTCTCCCTTTTTCATAGCCCTTAAATTATTTCTTGCAGCATAATTTCTTACACCATCCCAAAATGTTTGCTTGTCTTCAACAAATTTCTCCCAACTGTATTTCGAAGGTTCAGACTTAATTAACCAATGCGCCATGAGAAGATAAATTAGAAATCAGGAATTAGTGAATTAGAAATAAATGTTTATAAATTCCTATTGTGTTACCAGCCATTCGCCAGTACGTCAGCAATATGTAAGGTTTGCAGATTATAGCCCTTATTTTTTATATACCCGTCTAAATGCATCAGGCAACTAAGATCGGTACTGATGAGATATTTTGCACCTGTTGCCAACGCATGCGTAACCTTTTGGTCAGCCATCGCTATGCTGATTGCTTCAAATTTTACTGCAAATGAACCGCCGAAACCACAACATGTTTCTACGTCTTCCATCTCAACTAATTCCAGTCCTTTTACGTTGCCTAATAGTCGTCGTGGCTCTTCTTTTATTTTACATTCACGCAAACCTGCACAGCTATCATGGTAGGTTGCTTTGCCTTCAAGCTTTGCTCCTACCTGGTCAACGCCCAACACTTTTACCAGGAACTCGCTGAACTCAAAACACTTCTCGCCCAGTTTTATCGAGGTGTTATGAGACGATGAATTATCAAACAATTTGTGGTAATAATTACGAATAAAACCGACACAGCTTGCACTTGGTGCAATTATATATTCGGCTCCCTGGAAGTCTTTTAAAAACTTTGCACAAACTGCCTTGCTTTCTTCCCAGAAGCCGGCATTGAATGCAGGCTGACCGCAGCAGGTTTGGTTACTGTTGTATGAAACCGTACATCCGGCCTTCTCCAGCACCTTTACCATATTAAATGCTGTCGCAGGATACAACTGATCGACAAAACATGGAATAAATATTTGAACATTCATAAGGAAAACCTCCTAACCCCCTAAAGGGGGACTTAAAAACGGTTTTTAATTGATGAAAAACGCTCCCAAAGTACAAGTATGCAACCCTTCAAGAAGCTTACGGTAAACCGCTCGACTACCTCAGGTAAAAACTTCGGCGCTGAATAATGCGTTACAGTACAAGCGAGCGTGGCAACGGATGCTAAATAGTAATTCTTTCGATGGGTACCAAAACAAGTCTATAAAAGTTACTCACTTATTAACTTATCAACCATGCAAGTTAGTAACGGTAATGACTAATTAATACTTCTCTGCAAAGCAATCATTTTTATTGCTGTGGTTGCCGCCTCTTCACCTTTATGTCCATGTACTCCTCCAATGCGTTCAAGCGCCTGCTGTTCATTTTCTACTGTGAGCACGCCAAAAATAGTCGGCACATTGAGTGATAGGTTAAGTTGCATTACACCATCGGTAATTCCCTTGCAGACATAATCGAAATGCGGAGTATCGCCACGTATAATGGTGCCAAGCGCTATAAATGCATCAGCAGTTTGTTTGCTGTTTGCATAAAGGGTTTTTATTGCAAATGGAATTTCAAAAGCGCCGGGTACAACAATCGTTTTTGATTTCACTCCATTTTCTTTCAATATTTTTTTACAACCCTTCTCAAGCCTGTCTATGATGTGAGCGTTCCATTCTGTCTTCACAATAACTACAAAGGCATCCTGTACGAACGGGATGCCTTTGTTTACTGCTGTATTACCTTTTGTGGCCATATTATTTTACACTGAAATCGTTTTTCTCGATACTTAAACGATAGATATATTTATCAATAGAAAATCCTTTTTCCGTCTTTGGAAACTTCTCTTTAATTTCCTTGTACACCTCTAATGCCTCTTTGTTTTTATTTTGGGATTCAAGGAGGTAGCCGGCGCGGAATAGAAATTCAGAAGCGTTGAATTCATCTTCTTCAAAATACTTTCCCGCTTTTTTATAGTATTCTACTGCATCATCTTTTTTACCTAATTCACTATAAGCGTCGGCGAGCCGGCCGTAAGCTAACATTTGAATCTGCTTTGATTCGGTATCAAAGTCTTTCAACTGCTTAACCGCATTGTTGAAATCGTTTGATCTCAAATAAATTATGCCTGCATAAAAATGAGCAAGGTTAGCGGCTTTTGTACCGTCGAAATTTTTAATCACATACAGGAAGCCCTTATTTTGGGCATCGCCGTTTAAAGCGGCTGTAAGACTGTCGCTTCTAAAATATTCTTCCGCCTTAAACATCGCTTCGGCAGCCTTTTCTTCTTTAGGCTTTACAATCATGTTTTTATACAACAACCAACCGCCTGCAATTAATATTACGGCGGCTGAAATACCTATGATTATTTTTTTATTTTTTTCCCAGAAGCCTTGTACATTGGCAAAGCCTTCATTCACTTCAACAACATCCTGCACTTTGTTATCAGCCATTTTTATTTTTGTTTTTTCTTTTTTAAGGGTTATGGTTGTCAGTTGTCAATTGAGAGCGAGAAATGCATTCTTATTACTCACCACTCACTTTTTTAATCTACAATGAAATCATAATTCTCTTCTGCATAAACATCTTTCAATAATTCGTTGTCGTCGGGCCATGGGCTTTCTTCTGCAAAACGAACGCTTTCTTCAACCACTTCATTTATTCTTGCATCAATTGCATCGAGCTCTTCCTGGGTTGCATATTTATTTTCCAGAATGTGTGATATAACCAAAGTAATCGGGTCTTTGGTTTTATATTCATCCAGTTCTTCCTTACGGCGATACTTTTGCGGATCACTAATTGAGTGACCTTTATAGCGGTAAGTTTTCATTTCGAGTAAAGTTGGTCCACCTTTCTCTCTTGCTCTTTTTACAGCACGTTCTACAGCTTCATGAACATGCTCAGGATCCATTCCATCTACTTTATCTGCAGGCATTTCATAAGCATCTGCCAGTTTATAAATATCAATTACGTTACTGGTTCTTTCAACTGAGGTTCCCATAGCGTAATGGTTATTTTCGCAAATAAAAATTACAGGAAGCTTCCAAAGCATGGCCATGTTGAACGTTTCGTGCAAAATTCCCTGCCTTGCTGCACCATCTCCAAAAAAACACAATACAACGTTATCGGTACCTTTATATTGTTCGGCAAATGCCAAACCTGCACCTGTTCCTATTTGTGCGCCAACTATTCCATGTCCTCCAAAGAACTTATTCTCTACATCGAAGAAGTGCATACTTCCACCCTTTCCTTTAGCCAGTCCCGTAGCTTTTCCATATAATTCCGCCATACAAGCGTTCGCGCTTGCGCCTTTAGCTAAAGCCCAGCCGTGGTCGCGGTAGGCAGTTATAAACGGATCGTCCTGGCGTGTAGCTGTCATACAACCTGCAGCCAGTGCTTCCTGTCCAACGTAGGCGTGAAAAAACCCACGAATTTTACCAGCCATTTTATATTTTTCTTCTGCCTTTAATTCAAACTGGCGAATAAGTTGCATTAACTCATACCAGTAGAGGTATGTTTCTTTAGAAAATTTAGTTGGCACTTGTCTGAAATTTTGAGCCGCAAATATAGGTGAATAGAAGCAAAAATAATATTACCGGTAATGGGTTATTTAAAAGTATTGTGAAAGGTCGAGAGGTGAATGGGCAAGGGGAAATGGTGAAAGATGAAACGGCAAACGTTGAACGGAATGGAAATCGCGAAAGGTGAATGTGCCAGGTCACTTTTAAAAGTTCTTTGAAGACGAGCAGTAATAACTTGAATTAACATCGTTGTCCGCCCGGCCCTGCCGTCCCGCACCGGTGTTACTGACTTGTACTTTTAATCCTTTATGCATCAAAAAAGGCAAGAACCTTTAACTCAGCCAAACATACCACGGATATAAAAAATGGGCAAGGCCAAACTTGAACCACGAAAATTGCAGATCTGTGCCGAGATCCTGCCCTTTAATTTGCTCATTGCACATATCACCATTCACGTTTCACCTTTCTTAACTTGCACCCTTTCATGCTACGCTTACAAAACATAACCGTCTTCCAGTTTAAAAATTACCTGCAGCAAAAATTTCATTTTACTGAGAATGTAGTTGGAATTTGCGGTAACAACGGGTTGGGTAAAACAAACCTGCTCGATGCTATTTATTTTCTTTGTTTTACAAAAAGCTATTTCAGTAAGTCTGATAGTGCAAGTGTACACCGGGGATTACAGGGTATGCGAATCGAAGGAAATTTTAACCGCAACGGGGACGCCGAAAAAGTTGTTTGCATTTTAAGGGAAAACAACCGAAAGGAAATGCAGCGCAACAGTGAAGATTATAAAAGATTCAGTTCGCATATTGGCCAGTTTCCCGCTGTTATGATTGCTCCGGACGATGTGGACCTCATCACGGGAACCAGCGAGGTTCGGAGAAAATACCTTGACACGCTGCTGAGCCAGTTAGATCATAAATACCTGCAAAGCCTGATCGACTATAACAAAGTACTGCAACAAAGGAACAGTTTGCTGAAGTCAATAGCCGAAAGAGGTTACCTTGATGATGCTTTGCTTGATATTTTAAATGACCAGTTGGTAAAACCGGGAAAATACATCTTCAACTACCGGAAAAAGTTTTTACATGATTATTTGCCCGAGGTGGCAAAAAGCTACCTCAAAATCGCGGGAACTGATGAACCTGTTGTTTTAAATTACTACAGCCCTCTGCTGGAAGACGATTTTGAACAATTGCTGGCAACCTTCAGGCAAAAAGATATTATGCTGCAGAGGACTACCATTGGCATTCACAAAGACGATATTGAGTTGATGCTGAATAATGAAAATTTCAAAAATATAGCGTCACAGGGCCAGCGAAAAAGCCTGCTATTTGCCTTAAAGCTGAAAGAGTTTGAAGAATTGAAATCGGCTAAGGGATTTTCTCCCGTTCTGTTGCTCGACGATGTTTTCGAAAAGCTGGATGCTGGCAGAATGCAGAACCTTTTGCAGCAGGTTTGTGTAGAAAGCAAAAGCCAGGTCTTCATTACCGACACCCATAGAGAACGACTACAGTTGGCATTGGAAAAATTGAACGTTCCGTTTCAATTGATTGAATTGTGACTTTTTTGATTGCCCGCATCTCAGCAATATTCTACATTGTTGTCCGAATCGATCCCTTTGGTGTTGTCACTCACTTCAACTTGAAGACATTCTATACCGCTTTTCTCAAAGCCTGTTTTGTCTGAAGGGTGATTTGTTGCGATTAGCAGGATATTAAGGCATGCAATGGAGTCTTGCGACCAACAATTAGCGAAGTCAATTACGGGAAGCGTAATTTATAAACAATGCTGTACCAACCCATTAAAATTGATAACAGCTTATAATACACTGCTTCTAACTAACACTTGCCGACTGCAAAAACAGGATCAATCCTCCCCTGCTTCCCGTAAAAATGCTTGAATTAGCTTTGGGCTTACTCGAAATCCCTTGTTCATTATTAAAAGTACGCTTTCTTTAAAGCTTCGGATTAAACCTAAGCTTTTTGCTTCAGGTAAGATGGCTACTGTACCAATGATGCTTATATGAAAGCGGCTACTTTTCTTCGGTGTTGGACGAGTTGGGGTTTGGCCGTTATTTAAGAAAAGAGGGACTTGCCTATCGTTTCGTTCCTGTTGAAGGCGACGAGATCAATACCGATTGGATGGCCGACAAACTGATGAATAAGTTTGCAGCCGGTAATGCGCATATTCCCGGCGTTTATTTTGATGAGACAAAACCTCGCCAGTTAATTTCGATGCGTAACGCTTATGCAGAGCTTGCTATTGACCTTGCTGCAAAAGGCCTCAAAGACGAGGCCAGTACGTTTTTACATACGGCCGATGAAATGATGCTGCAACAAAACTTTCCTTATGGCCATAACAGTGGCGGCAATAGGCACAACCGAAATTCGCTCCTTTTTTTAGAAGCCTGTTACCGCGCCGATTCCAAAGACCTGGCTGATACGGTCAGCAAATCGATAAAAAAAGATCTACCCAACAGGTTCGGATTTATAATGCCCTCGATGACAACAAAGCAGAAGCGATGGCTTTCGAAAAGGGCAACGCAGAAAATTTGCTGAGTACAATGGATAAAATGCAGGAGATCTATGCGCCTTTGTTGAAGGAAGAAAATGGGACTAAAGCATTCAATACGAGATAAGGTTTCAATTATTTTTTTAAGATTTTGGTGACCGGCATTCGTGGTGCTGTTTGGCATTGTTGTGTCACTCACTTTTGCTTGTGGATATTCTATTCAGCTTTTCTCGAAGCGTATCTGGTTGCAACTGAGATTAGTAGGATATGGGTCGTCGGCCGTCGTTTTGCATGGTGAACTTCGAGTGTCACAGGTTTTCGCTAGTTTCCTCCTGAACAATGCTTTTACTGTCAGAAGTCACAGGCTTACAGACCAGCGACTATTCTACTAATCTTTACGTTGTTCTTCAAATAGTAGTACTATAATCCTGGATCCTTTTTGTCTTTTGTAATATCACTCTTTTCTTTGCCTTCATTCCGCTTGCTATCATCCTTATCCCGCAACTGGTCCTTTAGTTTATTCTGTGCCCATTTCCATACATCTTCACTAAACACAGCTGCAACAAGGCAAGTAAAAAACAATACATACGGATTTAGACTACTGTCTTTTCCCGAAAATATAACCAGTGTACCTTTTACAGCGAGGAAGACAACAATCGCAGAAGAAATACCATTAATAAGTACGGCAGGAAGATTCGGAATGAAATCCTTGATGTCTTCATCAGAGCCGGTTTTAATTCGCTGGCGGATAAACATAGAACCAACAGAACCAAGCAGGCCAAATGCGAACAAACCAACAATGAGTGCAAGCGACATTGATTCGGTACTTAAAAGCCACCCCGACATTGACTGAAATACGCCATATTGTTCACCGATCTTTGGTTTAACAGGCACACCATAACGTATGTTTTTGACATTAAAAACCACCTCTTCCAACGTCCTCATTTGCCTTTCCCATTCTTCGAGTGGTCTATCTAACGACTCGTATAAACTATCGACTATTGTATCGTTAGTTATTACAATTGAGTCTTTTTCCACTCGTGAAACATCAGTAGCAACACCTCTCAGAATGCTTTCAAAACGTGGTTTATAATAGGTAAAAAAAGTAAAAGCGCTTGAACGGTCCTGCACCCAGTTTTTCAGTTGCGACCTGTATTTAATGCGTTCTTTGATTGCAGTTTTTTCCAGGATCGCTGATTTGTATGCATCTACCGCATTCTTCTTACGCAATTCCTGGTCGTTCCACAATGTGTTAATGATCTGGTTATAGCTGATGGTCCGATCGTTAAAATGGTTATAGACTTCCAAGCTTTTATTCGATTTTAATTCAGTTACCGGCAGTTCCTTTAGTAACAAATCTTCTTTCGTATTACCCGTTTGCTGATCTATTTCTTTTGCAAATTCAGTTAACTCTTCATTGTTGAACTCCGAGCTTTCCAGTGCCTGAAACTCGGGGATAGCAACAATGGAAGCAACACATAAATAAATAGAAAAAATCATCAGGAATACGACAAAGGTGTTTTTTGCGAGCAACTTATCTGTAAAAATCTTTGGGGCGTCGGGTGTTGAAGTTCTTTGAAAAAAAACATTCAATAGGGTATTTATAAAAAGCCAAACGGCAAAAATGATAATAAGATCAGCAAAACGAAAATGAATAAAATCGTTGAAAAAGCTGCTGTTTGCCGTTGGGGTACCGGAGTTCGTTTTTACTGTCAACAAAAATGATAAATAATCGAAAGAGGAAATAAATATGGTGAATACGGACTGAAAGAGGTTATTCACTTTAGAAGATAATAAGACCACGGTTATTCCAAGGCTTAGCAATTTACTTACATAACTAAAATCGATAGGATCGGTCGTGCCTTTCCGAAACGATCTGATGAGCTTCGTGAAAACATATATAATAATTATCGCAAAAAGAAGAAACAGTAAGCCGGCTTTTACTACCTGGGCCAATAACAAATAATCATTGTTTTCCATGATTAGCATTTGAAGGTGCAAACAATTTACCTCTAAATATATCCTCTTATTATTTAAAATGCGACAGTTCAATGTTTTAAGGAGAGACTTCAGTACGGAAAAGCTGGATTGTGCGAAAGAAAATTTGATTAAAGTGGATAGATACGTGTATAAGGATCTTTCTACTTGTTCCGCTTCGGGGCTCATTGAAATTCGGTTGCTGTTAATGCAATCTTGTCTTAAATAAATTCCGGATCACGATAAACATGAAGTCCCGGAAGTTGTTTCTAAAAATAACTTATGAAAAAAGAAGGCTTTTTAAGCCCGTGATTAAATTCTTCTTATTTAGACTAATTTTATCGCGGTCAATTACTATCATACCGTTGCTAATGAAACTCTACAAACTAAACACTCTTCTTATTCTCATTTGTTTTGTGTTTCAGTACTGCTCTAAAGAAGTTGCAGTCAATACAACAGAGCGCGAAAGATGGACCAAAGAAAAAGCTTCGGAATGGTATAGAAGCCAGCCTTGGCTGGTAGGAGCAAACTATATTCCCGGCTACGCTATTAACCAGTTGGAAATGTGGCAGGCAGCTACATTTGACACTGTTGCTATAGAAAAGGAATTTGTTTTGGCTGAAAATTTAGGAATGAATACGATGCGGGTGTTCTTACACGACCTGCTTCATCAACAGGATTCTATCGGCTTTTATATGCGTATTAATACCTTTTTAAGAATTGCTGACAGGCATAAGATAAAACCTATGCTTGTATTTTTCGACTCAGTCTGGGATCCGTTTCCGGCATTAGGTAAACAAAGAGATCCGAAACCTTTTGTACATAATTCAGGGTGGGTTCAAAGCCCTGGTATAAATGGGATAAAAGATGCGTCAAACTATCCGAGACTTGAAGCTTATGTAAAAGGCACGATATTAAAATTTCGGAATGACAGCAGGATATTGAGCTGGGATTTGTGGAATGAGCCGGATAATATTAATGGAGTTTATAGAGAAAATGAGGTATTCCCAAATAAAGTGGATTATGTAATTCCCTTGTTAACAAAATCATTTCAATGGGCAAGGGAAGCTCATCCTATACAGCCCCTTACCTGCGCTATCTGGAGTGGAAATTGGGTATCGGATGCAACGATGAGACCGGTTGAAAAATTGCAAATCGAACAATCGGACTTTATTACTTTTCATAACTATGGCAGCCCGGGAGATTTTGAACAAATAATACAATGGCTTCAACGGTATGGACGCCCATTAGTTTGCACAGAATATATGGCTAGGACCAATGGGAGTACTTTCCAAAGCTTTTTACCGATCGCCAAAAAGTATAACGTTGGTATGTATAACTGGGGGTTTGTAGAAGGTAAAACCCAAACCATTTTTCCCTGGGATAGTTGGAATCTTCCTTATACTTCCGAACCCGCAACCTGGTTCCACGATATTTTTCGGAAAGATGGGACCCCTTATAGAACTGAAGAAACTAACTTTATTCGAAATATTATAAAGAGTTAGTCTGGTTGGTCTAAGCATAAGTAATAACTTTTATAGAGTAGTATTCCTTGTAAAAGGTGAGCGAATTAACTGCTGCATCAAGCACAACAGTACAAGGGAGCAACACTACACGTCCCGTTCACGGGAACTATGTCTAACCAAAGCTGCGAAAGTTGTTCACCAAATATCACTCCTCTTCAGCGTAGGTGTGTTCATTTTTGTCCTGTGCTATATCCTGCCTTTTCTCTCCTACATGCTGGCGCCACATGGCATAATACAATCCTTTATTTTGCAGCAATTCATCGTGGCTCCCGATCCCCGACACACGGCCTTTCTCCAAAACATAAATCACATCTGAATTAAACTTGAAAATATGCTCCTTCCCTTGACAGCAAGATTCGCGTTTTCGTATTTGGTTTCCTCGATTGCGCGACCCGGGGGAAAAGTTGGAATAGATGAACTGGTAAGCCTAACAGTACCGTAAACTAAAAAACAAAAGTTTCAAATCATCTGTTTTTCCGGTCGAACAAGTATTTTTTGGGGAGCCAGCAGTATGGTCCTCACAGAGCTTTCGTTGCGTCGCACTCTTGTACTATATAAGCAACATCGGCTATTTCGCCTATTCCTTTTGCCGTTATACGTCCATCTTTTCTATAATTTCACCCAATTCGGCAGCAAGGGGCGTTTCTCCCTTGTCGCCTTCGAACCACTTCCATTCGTCATGAACCATGCCCTCGGCAATGATAACAGGAGTTTTAAAATGGACAATAAAATATATGTTGCCTTTATTTATTACTGAAGAAACCTTTACCTGCTTACCTTTATAAGTAATAAAAAAGTCTTCTCCTTCTATTTCCTCTTGTTCTTCTGCCATAAGTAATCTAAAGATAGCACAACTCAGATTAAAACATCCCGGGCATACAATTCTTACAATTTGTATCCTATGCCTAACTGCTTCAATGTCAACTTTCCGTTAGCAGCAACACTTAAAGTACGCAGTTTCAGGTATAGAAGTATTTACAGTTCGCTGCACCACGATAAAAAAGTACAAGAGTGCGACGCAAGAGGAGTGTCATAGAAGTAATGCAGCTGGCTACATAAAAGATAGACAACAATTCTGCAACTGGCGAAAATAAAAGAGACTCTAGCTATAGACATGAAGGATAAGAACACCAAAAGAAGTAGCATCAATTGCGGTTATCTTGAATATGTTTCGGTAATACTTTTCATGTTTTAAACATCTACAGGAAACCCGTCCTCTACATTAATAACCTGTCCACTTTCCGGGCTTTGAAGTATTGAATAATATAACGCCGCTGCCACCACAACGCCGGCTATTCCTGCAAATATTAATATGCTTTTCATCGTGATCAGTTTTAATGAGAAGTGCAATTAATATACCACCTGGCTACCGAGTTGATGGCCTTGAAAGGCAGACCTCACTTTAAGTTCACCGAAGCCATTTCCCTTGTTGTAAACTGCCAAACGCAAGAGGAAGTCGACAAGTTTTGGAAGAAGCTGTCTGAAGGCGGAGAAAAATTAAGATGTTGGTCGCTTAAAGACAAGTTTGGATTGTCGTGGCAGGTTGTGCCAACGACTTTAGGTGAACTGCTGGCAGATGAAGATCCGGAAAAATCGAGGCGGGTTACAGTGGCAATGATGAAATGGATAAAATAATTATCAGAGATTTAAAGCAAGCCTACGAGCATTCCTGATATTCAGACAACAAGCAGGATTAACTAAACAAATTTTAGTCTCTTCCGAGCACTTCTACCTTTGCAACGTTAGTAAAAGGTATGGTATGAGGCTCATCCATGGTATAACTGGTAGAGTCAATAGTATATACATGAAGCTCGGATAATACCGGAGCAGTACGGGAAGAATTAACTTTATCAAGTTGTACTGTAAAGTGTTCTTTAGCCTTATCTACCTGCACATGGGTAATTGAATATATGTTTATGCCCGAATGCAAAACCATGTATTTTTTATGCTTCCTGGCTCGCTCCAAAGCGCCGGGGTATGAAGAAGCAGGCGCAACAGCCGTGGCGGTAGAATAATAGCTATGACATGCTGGTAAAGTAAAGAAAAGAATAAAGGCTAAAAGGAAAGTGCAGCAATACCGGGAAATTGTCATAGAGTTTAATTTGTATTAGAGGTTACAACTTATGCAAAAAGCTGGCCCACGCAAACTTAACAACTATTTTAATGTGTTGGCGGTGACTGCCATTTAAAATCTATAATAAAAGAAGGAAGTTCAGCTTTCCTTTTTGTTCCTGGCCCAACCATTTCGACGGTTTACGACCGATGGAAGACGCTGAACGGAGTAACGCAGATGATATTGTTGCTGATATTGTTGAAGAAGAAAAACACGCTGTTTAACTTTTCCTGCTACTCATTACCTGCACTATTTCACCTTCATTAAATTTACCAGGCGCAAGCGGAGTAGCCTTTTGTATCGGGCTTAAGTTAACCTTGATCAAGCCATTCTTTAGAGTGTCTATATTATCAATTTTATAAGGCTGTACATAGGTAATGTACCTTGAAGCGCAAGAAGTAAACAGTGATGTAAATATGATTGCGATAAGTACGATTTTCTTCATAATAAAAGTATTTAAAACATAGATGGAATAAATACCTGCCCAGTTGCGCCTGAATTGGATTGACCATTAATTTTTCCATAGATATTGCATGAATAGCAACGAAGATGGCAATTTTTATGAAGAAGATATTTTACAATATGGGAGAGATAAAAAGCGCTTTCATCAGGATGAACAGGTAAGCTGCCAATAAAAATTATCCTATTTTAAGGTTATTGTCAACTAAATGAACGTAAGTAAAACATTCCGGAATATGAGTGTCGTAAACTCCATGCTTATTAAGCACCCACGCGGGGTGCGGTTGTATTTCAAGGCCTGAAGCTGTCATTTTTTGAAATCTTCCAAAAAAGATTCTCCATACGTCTCCTGGTAACGGCGGTAACGATCTTCCATTAGCTAACCATTTCATACTTTTCCAGGGTATAGCAATTTCAAGTGTCCATCCTTTATCAATATGAGTGGCATCATTGATCTTACCGTCTACTTTCACTGCGGTCTGCAACCCATCCATATCATAATCTAGAAATGCCCACCGCAATCCTCTCGGATGCCTACCCCACCAAAATGAGGCTCCGGTGCGATCATAATCACCACCAAAAGTCAGGGATTTTTCTTTATATACATCAAAGGTGGGTACATCAAACCTGCTGCCTCTTGTATAAGCATCCTTCCATACAAAAAAGACTTCGTAGACAGTATTAAGTGCATTTACTTCCAGTTCGTAGTAACAATCTCCTCCGTCGATAAATACTTCGAGATCGTTTTCAAGGAATACGACAGCATCTCTTTCCTTTTGAGTAGCACTTACAAAAGGTTCTTCAGCCCAGAAGGCAATGTAAAGATTTTCATCGTCCCATAAGGCTGCAGAACGGGTATCATACAGTCCTGGTTCCCCGGTAACCATATCTACAAATCTTCCTGACTTCACAGCATTACTCCATTCCGGCTTGCTTAAATCGCCATTGATTTCAATACGACTATTTATTTTATGACAGTTATAATGAGCTATTTCATCCTCGCTACAACCATAGTTCGGTACCTGCTTCATACTAGACATTTTCTTTACATAAGTGTTTAAAAAAGTAAGTTACAAGCATTGAGTGATAAGTGAAAACATGGTGTGGAGAATAGAGGCATTAACGAAAGGGAGGTTGTTTGACCGCTTTAGTCGTTTAATGCCGATAGCTGGGAAATAGGAAAATATTAATCAGGTATTGTTGCTATGAACAAAAATATGACAGAGTCGCTATGGCACAGTTTATCAAAGAATTTTAAAAATAAGGTTGATGCTGAGGCCCTCGGCGGGAACGATGATTATTAAAGAACAAATGCCGGCACCAAAAGAGTTGACGGACCACAGAAACAAAATTGCTATTCCGCTTCTTCCTAGTTACGAATTTCCGATTTCCTATTCTTCCTTATCTCCTTCCTCACCCGTAAAAAATGAAAAAACAGTTGTTCCATAATTACGCTGAAAACTAAAGCCCGGGAACTTTTCATAAGCATTACGTGGCGTATGTTCCAAAACAAAAAATCCATCTTCGGCAATCAACTTTCTCGCTACTATCATTTTCGGCAATTCATCAATCGTTCCCAAAGCGTAGGGAGGTCCGGCAAAAATGAAATCGAACTTTTCGGTGCAGGAAGAGAGATAGGAAAAGACGTCTAAACGAAGCACCTTGCAGTTTCCAACTTTCAGCATCTCCATATTTTTCTTAATAAACTCGTGCATGGCAGAGTCTTTCTCAACAATCGTAAGGTCGGCAGCACCACGCGACGCTAATTCGTAACTTATACTCCCTGTTCCGCCAAAAAGGTCGAGTGTTTTAATGCCGTCTAAATCTATACGATGTTGTAAAATATTAAAAAGCCCCTCTTTAGCGATGTCTGTAGTAGGCCGGGTATGCGGCATATTTGCCGGAGGATTTATCTTTCTTCCGCGAAATTCACCCGATATAATTCTCATATTGCAAGGTTAAAGAAAGGAGTAAAATAATGCAGGGGATGTTCGCCGGTATCGGGCAATACTTTTGATCTATCTGTATTTTCAACCGTCACGTTCTTGAAGTACTTTACTAACTCCCGGTATAATTTAAAATCAAGGTCTATCATTCCACTGATTTGTAATTGTAACTGGTCGCCATCTAATTCAAGCCGTTCGGTGATATTCAATAAATAGTATAAAACATCTTCCGGGTTTTCGTAAACGAAAGATTGAATGAGATGAAGCTGCTTGTCTTTCATCGCAACTACTGTGATCGAAGTGTTATAAAATTGAACTGAAATAAACGCACCTGGAAAATCGTTTGACGCATCTGTAAGAGTCCTTATGGTATTCGACCATGAATGTTTAAAACTGGTTTTAGGAAAATAGGTATTTAAAACCGTAAACCAGTCCTCGGCTATCCTGTAAACATTCATCATACCCGGTTCAACAGGAATGTGTTCAAATTGGATGGCAGACAACCTATCTTCTCCAAAAACAACGTCCAGGTAATCTGCGGCTATTTCTTTATTAAATTTAAATACCGGTACCAGTAAGGTTACATTGTTATTAATATAAACTTTAGCAGGCAATGAATGGTTTTCAAGAACTTTTGAACTCAATAAAACTTCGGAAAAAAGCTTTTTAAAATCTGTTGTTTCCTCTTCGTCGAAAGTGAACAACTCAAAAGCTGCTACAGACTTCTTACTTCCTTTTACAAGCATAACTGCAATAAAAGATTTGCCTAACTCTATTACCAACTCGTCGAATGTATCAACACTGGATTCCTGTGTTGATGGATAAAAACTAAAACTTTTATTAGGCATGAAATGATTGTTGCAGGTGCAATTATACTAAAAAAATATGCCGCTACCGGGTTAATTACTTTCGCGCATTAACTAAAGACTAAATTTTAGTAAGAAACCCTACTGCATTTCGGAGAGGAGCGTTTTGCCTTCAGCCTTAAGTGCTGCATCATCGCCTGTGCGGTTTGGCAATTTTACCAACTGACTAAGTACCTCAATTGCTTTTGCAGGTTTATGGTCGTATTTGTAAGCTTTGCCGAGATCGAGGAAATTACGCACAAAATATGGTTCGAGAGTTTTGCATTTTTCCATGTATTTAAATGCAACTTCTAATGAAGCTTTCGGAATACCCCCACCATATAAAACATTTGCTGCTGCTTTTTTTGCCCAATTTACAGTGACCAGATCGTAGTGCCATTTTCCCAACGCATAATTTGCCTTCCCATGATTTGGATTGATAGAAACTGCTCTATTCGCATAGATATAAGCCTCTTTAACATCTGCTAATACCTTTTTATTTTCCTGCTCAACTTCAGATAATTTCCATGCGGCAACCGAACGAACATAATTCGCATCTGCACTATTTGAGTCAACAGATAAAGCTTTATCTGAGTAGTCCTTGGCCAGGTTAAAATAATCTGTTTTTACTTTTTTATCAGGATGCCTGCCTCCCATTGCAATACTTAATTCACTGGCTTTAATTAATGCCTGCAGGTTTAGCGGCTCGGCAGTCAAAACTTGTTTGTATTTGTCCAGCGCCTGTTCTTCCTTAAGCGATCTTTCCAGGTTCAACGCTTCTTTAGAAATAACATTTATATCCTGCGCAAAAAGCCGAACCGAAACCAACAACAAAACAGCGATAAGTATTTTCTTCATTTAATTTCTTTTAATCCGATAAGTAACGCCTACACCGCCTTGAAAATTTTCAATAGGCGGATGCAATTTAGAAATAGATATACTCACCTCCGTAACTATTAAATATTTTGCAATTATTTCACTTGCGATCTCTGTTGCCAGTGTCTCAAGCAGGTGTGCCGGCTTTTTCATTCTTTCTTTTACAATCTCCAATACAGCAGTATAATCTAATGTCTGTTCAATTTTAGAGATCGGTAATTCAACGGGAATGAAGGAAGCAGTAAGACTTACCTCAAATTCTCCACCAATTATTTCCTCTCCAGCATTTAATCCATGAAAACCATACATCCTTACTTTCTGTACATGGATCTCCATTATTGATTGCATAATGAGGGGTAGGTTTAAAATGGTGAGAAAAGAAAAGACCTTCAATGCTGAAGGTCTTCGTTTAAAACATATATTTATTATAACTCTCCTTTTACCATTAAATACCTTTCAGCATCTAACGCTGCCATACAACCGCTTCCGGCTGCCGTTACAGCCTGCCGGTAGTTCTTATCCTGGATGTCGCCGGCGGCAAAAACACCTTCGATATTTGTGCGGGAGGTACCGGGTATCGTAATAATATAACCACTTTCATCCATTTCGAGCCATCCTTTAAAGATGTCGCTGTTAGGTTGGTGACCGATAGCAACAAAAAAAGCACTTACGGGAATCTCAGATAATTCATCTGTTTTGTGATTTCTTATTCTTACACCTTCCACTTTGGTTTCGCCTAATACTTCATCAGTTGAACTGTTCCAGTATACCTGTATATTCGGACTTTTCAGCACCCGGTCCTGCATAATCTTCGAAGCCCTCATTTGATCACGTCTCACAAGCATATGAACTTTGGTGCAAAGTTTTGATAAATACAAAGCTTCTTCAGCTGCAGTATCACCAGCCCCTACAATAGCCACTTCTTTTCCCTTGAAGAAAAAACCGTCGCAAACTGCACAGGCGCTTACCCCATAACCATTTAAACGTTGTTCGCTTTCAATACCCAACCACTTTGCCGATGCTCCCGTGCTTACAATAATGGTATCTGCCAGGATAAGTTTCTCTTCATCTATCCACACTTTATAAGGCGCTTCCATAAAGTCTACCTTAGTTGCCAGTCCATACCTTATATCGGCTCCCATGCGTGCCGCTTGTTTCTCAAAGTGTTCCATCATCTCGGGTCCTTGTATTCCATCCGGGTAGCCGGGGTAATTTTCAACTTCGGTAGTTATTGTCAACTGGCCGCCGGGTTGAATTCCCTGGTACAAAACCGGTTTCAGATTTGCCCTTGCTGCGTAAATTGCTGCAGTATAACCTGCAGGTCCCGAGCCGATAATTAAACAATGAACCCTTTCTGCATTATTTTCCATTCTTTCTCTTTAATAATAAGCGATAAATATCTTTGTAATAGTTAACCATTTATAATACCAATTCCAAAATGCTGAATAGTTATGACAGCATGTCATTGAAAACCGGCGGCAAAATTAAACGACGAAAAGGTTTTATCACCGTAATCTGATAACATTCCGGTTATTTGGGAACAATAAGCGTGTTATATTGAACCCCATACCCACAAAATGCTCCTAACGCCCCGTTACCAACATTTCCTAAAACCTTTGTAGGATTGGCGAATGGATTTCCGACACTTTGGTAGCTGAACTCCAATGTTCTCCAAAAGTCAAAAGTTGCCTTATCGATATTCGCTAATTTTGTTGTTATAGTATCTCCCCTTTTAAAAAATCCATATTCTTCATCGTTAGTTATTCCATCCCGTTGAAATCCACGGTCCACCTGTGTATCGTAAACCATGCCGTCAACTACCTGGTCGTCAAAAACCGAGTTGAAGCCAGGTAAAAAATTGCTACTGTTGACCCTAGTATAATACCTGATGTAGTTTCCATAACCTTTAGGATCGTTTAATTTGGCCATTAACACCACTAATGTTGTATCGCGATTTTGAGGCGCAGGTTTCCACCACAAACTGTCAACAGTTTTTGCAACAACAGGAATATGGGTAACAGCCGAATAACTTGAACTGTTGTAGTCAATATTTAACGTGTAGCTTCCTCCCTCTGTACCAGTCATCATTCCTGTTGTGGTAGTGGTATCATGACTATAATAAACCAGGTTAAAACCACCAATCCTTTGACTGTATTCTTTCAGCTGAACAGTTCTGGCACCATCAGAAAGGGTAACTTTTGCATTACTTACAAGGGAACTAACTAATATCTGTGGATTTATGGCGCTGAAATAATTAAGTGAATTACTTAAAATTATGTAAGGAGCTTCTCCATTTTCAATAGTACCGTCTACTACCAGCAATGACTTTTGTGTTTCGGGTTGAATTGTTATTGATTTTTCACAAGCCATAAAGCAGGTACAGATAAAAACAAACCACACAACTCTCATTGCGCAAAATTATGGATACTAGTTCAATGAAAGTATATGGCTGACAATTATAACCTTCCCTTCATACTAGCTTGATTATCATTATGAAAGTAGTAAATTGGCACGATAATTAGTAATTTTTAAAAAAAAACATGTTACCAAAACCAATATCATTAGCCCTGTTAAGCATTGCTGCTGTTTTGTTTGTTAGCTCGTGTGTACCAAAAAAACAGTTGTTATCTGCGCAGGATAATATAAGCAGATTACAGGCTGATAGCACCCGGTTAGCAACCCAGGTAAGCACATTGCAGGGAAGTTTAAGCAAACTGGAAGGCACCCGTTCTTCTTTGCAGGAGCAATTAGAATCTACACGCACTGAAGCTACAAGTCGCCTGGAGGATGCCTCTACCCGGTTGAATATGAGTCAAAAACAAATTGCAGAACAGCAACGCCGGCTGGAACAATTGCAGGCCTTAATTGATCAGCAAAAAAAGAATACGCAGGAACTACGTTCAAAAATTAATAATGCATTAGTGGGGTTCAATTCGAACGAACTTACGGTGTCGACTAAAAATGGAAAAGTGTATGTGAGCCTGCAGGAAAACCTGTTGTTTCCTTCGGGAAGTGCAGTGGTAAATCCAAAAGGTAAACAGGCGCTTAGCAAACTTGCAGAAGTATTGAATGTAAATAATGACATTAATGTTGAAATAGAAGGTCATACCGACTCTATTCCCATAAAAGGCCGTTATGCTGATAACTGGGATTTAAGTGTTGCCAGGTCAACTGCAATTGTTAGGATTCTTACCGAGGCTTACAAAGTTGACCCTACCCGTGTAACCGCAAGTGGTCGCAGCCAGTTTGAGGCCGTTGAGGCTAATTCCACTGCTGAAGGCAGGGCCAAAAATCGCAGGACCGAAATTATTCTTGAACCGAAATTAGACCAGTTGATGCAGTTGATACAAGGCGATGATACTGCACCAACTTCTTCACAATAAAAATTTGTAACTTAATTTTAAAGGAGGTTGTTCGAAAAGGACAACCTTTTTTTTTGATAAAATACAGCTGATTTTTGAAGAAACAGTTGGAAGAAATTATTTTTTTTGTTACCGGCATTTGTATAAACGTCAAACATCGTTGTGTCACTCCCTTCAACTGTTATCTCTTTACTGATCCTTTCACAAGTTTAGGTGGAAATGAAATAACAACACTGTGGTAAAATGAAAGGTAAGAGATACTGTTGCCGGCAAAGCATTGTACGCAAAAAAAGTTGCAGGAAGATATCCAGCACACGCTGTGCGACGCAACAGGGGCCGAAAAGAAAACTTAAAGCGGGGCTCACAAAAAACACGCTCAACTAACAGAATGCTGGATCGTGCCTCAAGGGCCCGTAAATAAAAAAGCCACTCCTGGTGAAGTGGCTTCAATTATCTCAACTTATAACTTTTATCCTAAGTACGCTTTTAGCGCATTGCTGTAACGTGCCTTCTGTAAGCGTTTGATTGCTCTTTCCTTAATTTGGCGGATGCGTTCTTTTGTCAGATCATACTTCTGACCAATTTGCTCAATTGTTACACCATTTTCACCATCTAAACCAAAATATGCATTTACAATTTCGGCTTCTCTCGGAGAAAGTGATTTAAGTACCCGGCGAATTTCTTCTCTCAGGCTGTCTTTCATAACATCTTCATCTGTATCGTCGCCACCTTCCAGTAAATCTCCCATTGCCACATCTTCGGCTTCGTGTACAGGTGCATCCAATGAAGTATGACGTGTATTGCTTTGGAAAATGTTATTGATCTCAGTTTCGCTCATTTCCAGGATGTCGGCTAATTCTTCGGTACTTGGCTCTCTTTCATGCTCTTGTTCGAAAGCCATATAAGCTTTATTGGCTTTATTATAGGTTCCTATTTTATTCTGAGGCAGGCGTACTAGTCTTCCCTGCTCGGCTAAAGCCTGCAAAATCGACTGCCTGATCCACCAAACTGCGTAAGAAATAAATTTAAATCCCTTCGTTTCATCAAAACGTTGGGCTGCTTTTATAAGACCTAAATTGCCTTCATTTATAAGATCACTTAACGACAATCCCTGGTGCTGGTATTGTTTTGCTACCGAAACCACAAAACGAAGGTTCGCTGTTGTTAACCTTTCAAGTGCTCTCTGGTCTCCCATCTTGATTTTCTGAGCCAGGATTGTCTCCTCTTCAGGAGTAATCATTGGGATCTTAGAAATTTCCTGGAGATATTTTTCAACCGCCTGGGAGTCGCGGTTTGTAATCTGTGTAGCAATTTTGAGTTGCCTCATAATGTAATGTGTTTAAAATTAGAACGCTTAGAAGACCCCCGTTTGTATGTAAAAGCAAACCGACACTGTCTAAAATGCTGCAAAGGTAAGTTGCAACATTGAATTTTGCCAGCATTTGTGGAAAACATACCGGTTTTGTCTATAAATTAACCAATAAATTCAACGTTTCCAAGATGTTATACGCTCTTTTATGAAAATGTTATTTAAATTCAAAATTTCCTTTTTATTTTAAAGCCGTTTATAATGAATTTAAATTATATCATACAACAATCCCTATTACTTTTATTCAAAAAGCATACCCTAAAAAATGAAGAATATCTGCTATTCACTTAATTTCGCGGCTAATGATAGATTATCGTTCAGACACTTTTACCAAACCTAACGTTGCAATGTTGGATGCAATGTTTAAAGCCGAGGTAGGTGATGATGTATATGGGGAAGATCCGACCGTGAATAAACTGGAAGCTTTAGCTGCGGAAATGTTCGGAATGGAAGCTGGATTATTTTGTCCGAGTGGCACAATGACAAACCAAATTGCTATAAAATGCCATACGCAGGCCGGCGATGAAGTTATTTGTGATCATGTCTCACATGTATATATTTATGAAGGCGGCGGTATTGCATTTAATTCAGGTTCTTCGGTAAGGCCAGTACAGGGAGATCGTGGGTTAATAACAGCAGAACAGGTGGCCGATGCAATAAATCCCGATGATATCCACAAACCCCGGACAAGCTTGGTAAGTCTTGAAAACACAGCTAATCGTGGTGGTGGAAGTTGCTATGATTTTTCTGAGATAGAGAGAATTAAGCAGGTTTGCCTTACCAACCAACTGGCACTTCACCTGGACGGGGCCCGGTTGTTTAATGCAATTGTATCGAAAAGTGAAACACCTAAGCAATACGGAGAAACTTTTGACAGCATTTCTATTTGTCTCAGCAAAGGACTTGGGATACCGGTAGGTAGTGTATTGATTGGCAAAAGGGATTTTATAAAAAAAGCAAGGCGAATTAGAAAAGTTTTAGGTGGTGGTATCAGGCAGGGAGGTTATCTTGCTGCCGCAGGTATTTATGCATTGGAAAATAATATCGACCGGCTGTCAGATGATCATCATCATACCAAAATGCTTGCCGATGCTTTAGCTGAAAAAGACTTTACAGGTACCATACTTCCTGTTGAAACCAATATTCTCATCTTCGAAGTAAGGGGAAGATTTACTCCCGCTTCATTTGTCGAAAAGCTGGCAGAACATCATATAAGGGTGATAGCTATATCGAAAACCCAGGTAAGGATGGTTCTGCATTTAGACGTTACAGAAGAGATGGTCGCAAAGACAATTAAAGTAATTGAAGAACTATAACATTTTCCACCAACGAAGAAAACAAAAGCGAAATAATGTTTCCAAAAATCAATCCGACAAATACCCAGGCATGGCTTCTTTTAAAAAGGCATTATGATGATGAAATGCAGCGGGTCCATCTCAGAAAATTGTTCAAAGCAGATGTGGATCGTTTTAAGAAATTTTCGACTTCGTTTGAAGATATTTTACTAGACTATTCTAAAAATATCATTAATAATAAAACACTTCAATTGCTGTTTCAACTTGCAGAAGAATGTTCAGTTAAGGAAGGTATTGAGGCAATGTTTAACGGTGAAAAAATTAATGAAACAGAAAACAGGTCGGTTTTGCATGTGGCCTTAAGAAATTTTTCGGACCGGCCTTATTTTGCCGAGGGAGAAAATGTAATGCCGGAAGTGGAGAAAGTAAGAGATCACATGAAGGATTTTACAAAAAAAATACATTCAGGAGAATGGAAAGGATATACAGGCAAAACGATAAAATATATTGTAAACATTGGGATAGGTGGAAGCGACCTTGGGCCGGTTATGGTGACTGAAGCACTACGCCCCTATTGGCAGCAGGGAATTCAGACGTATTTTGTAAGCAATGTAGACGGAACGCATATAGCTGAGACACTAAAAAAAGTAACCCCCGAAGAAACACTGTTTTTAATTGCATCGAAAACATTTACTACCCAGGAAACGATGACCAACGCTCATACCGCGAGGCAATGGTTTATGAATGCTGCAGGAGATGAAAGCCATATTGCCAAACATTTTGCGGCACTAAGTACAAATAAAAAGGAAGTCGTTGCTTTTGGTATTGCACCTGAAAACATGTTTGTTTTTTGGGATTGGGTTGGCGGACGCTATTCATTATGGAGTGCGGTAGGATTGTCAATTGCACTTACAATTGGTTATGACAATTTTGAACAATTACTAAAAGGAGCATTTGCAGTTGACGAGCATTTCAGAACAGAGAAGTTTGCAAAAAACATCCCTGTTATACTTGGACTCTTAGGTGTGTGGTATACCAATTTTTACGGTGCGCAAAGTGAAGCGATTTTGCCTTACGATCAGTATATGCATCGCTTTGCTGCTTATTTCCAGCAGGGGAATATGGAGAGCAACGGTAAAAGCGTGGATCGAAACGGATATGAGGTCAATTATTCAACAGGACCGGTTATCTGGGGTGAGCCGGGCACAAACGGACAGCATGCCTTTTACCAGCTAATTCACCAGGGTACGTTAATTATTCCATGTGATTTTATAGCACCTGCTATCAGTCAAAATCCTATTGGCGACCATCATGTAAAGTTACTAAGTAATTTTTTTGCTCAAACTGAAGCTTTGATGAATGGGAAGACGGAGGAAGAAGTAACGGCTGAATTGTCTAAAGCAGGCAAATCAAAAGAAGAAATCAAAAAACTGGTAAAGTTTAAGACATTTAAAGGGAATAAACCAACAAATTCTTTCCTTGTAAAAGAAATTACTCCAAGAAGTCTGGGCAGCCTAATAGCAATGTACGAACATAAAATCTTCGTCCAGGGTGTTATATGGAACATATTCAGCTTCGACCAGTGGGGAGTTGAACTAGGTAAACAACTTGCCAACAACATTCTTCCTGAGCTTCAAAATGCAGAAGAGGTAAAAGACCACGATTCTTCAACCAATGGATTAATTAATCACTACAAAAAAATTGCTGCAAATTAACCGATTTTCCCGTATTATTTTGCCTCTTAAGCAGCGTTTTGTTTACTGAACTTTTCTCCTATAGAAAGCATAGGTGAGCCGCGTGCAATCTTTTAAGAAGGTGTTGCCAAAAATTTTGTTTGTTGGGTGGCCAGGCCTAAAAATAGAAATTGTACTTCCGTTGCGTCGCACACTTGTACTTTTTGTTCATTTTTCGAAAAGTGGCAACTGGCTCACTTTGCGTGAAAACGTGCGCGGAACTACCCCGACCGGGAATTGTTAAAAAAGAAGTATTTTGTACTTCTCTATAACAATTACGTTTACAGGTAACTTCATTAAATAACTCTTATTGTTCCTCTTTTATAAACTTTATATATTGGTTTATTGTCCATTTATTACAAAATTTTAAACAACTCTAAAAGAAGATTATGATAAAGAAAGCGTTGGGAAGCCCCAATGTGCGGCTATCTGGCTTGAATAAGTTGAGTATTTTAATAAAACTTTCAATTTTACTACTACTCTTTGTAGTAAAGGTACAGGCACAAAATCAGCCCATACAAGGTAGAATCACAGATTCAACAGGTAAACCGCTGGAAGCAATAACTGTGGGAGTTAAGGGAACTAAAATTGGTACAAGCACAAATGCCGCCGGCGAATTCCAGTTAAATGGCGTAGGCGACCGGTCTACACTCGTAATAAGTTCGGTCGGTCTTGCTACCCAGGAACTGAGGCTTTCAGCGGGACAACGTACTGTAAATGTGGTGCTTAGAGAGGATGTAAGCATGCTGGGAGGAGTAGTTGTAACAGGTTTCCAGAGAATCGATAAGAAAAAGTTTACAGGAGCGGCAGTAACCTTAAGGGCTGAAGACGTAAAAATTGAAGGAGTAATTGATGTAAGCAGGATGCTTGAAGGAAGGGCTGCCGGTGTTTCTGTTCAAAACGTTTCCAGCACTTTTGGTAGTGCACCAAAAGTACGTATCCGTGGTGCTACCTCAATTAATGGTGATAACAAGCCATTATGGGTAGTAGATGGGGTTGTATTAGAGGATATAATAAATATATCGAATGATCAGCTTTCAAGTGGAGATCCCACTACATTGTTAGGTTCTTCTGTTGCCGGCATTAATGCAAACGACATTGAGACTTTTGACATTCTTAAAGATGCAGCGGCTACAGCACTATACGGTGCAAGGGCCATGAACGGAGTTGTAGTAATTACTACCAAAAAAGGCCGCACCGGAAAACCAGTAGTGAACTACACCGGAAATTTCAGCTCTCAATTAAGGCCTTCGTACAGTAATTATAATATTATGAATTCTGCACAGGAAATGTCGGTACTTGGTGAACTGGATCGCAAAGGGATATTAGCGCCAGACATTTTAAGCAGACCCGACTACGGCGTTTATGGGAGAATGTATGAGTTAATAAATGTACCAGATGCTAATGGCAACTTCGCTTTAATGAACACTACCGAGGCCAAAGCCGCTTTTCTTAGAAAATATGCAACTGCAAATACTGACTGGTTCAAACTATTATTCAAAAACTCGTTCACACAGGAACATTCGCTGAGCATTTCTGCGGGTACAGACAGATCACAGAGTTTTTTTTCTACTAGTTTTTATAGTGACAATGGATGGACGATTGCGGACAATGTTAAGCGCTACACTTTAAACTTTCGCAATAATTACAATTTTTCCGACAAGTTGACTGCTGGCTTTATAACGGTGGGTTCGGTTCGCCAGCAAAGAGCGCCGGGAGCTCTAGGTCGGGTAAGCAACCCTGTTTCTGGTCAGTTTGACAGAGATTTCGATATAAACCCCTTTAGCTATGCTTTAAACTCAAGCAGAACCCTCACTGCATTCGATGAAAACGGCAATCTTGATTATTTCCGGAGAAATTTCGCTCCTTTTAATATTATAAACGAGTTGGAGAACAATTACATTAATATCAATGTCATTGACCTGAAATTACAGGGTGAGTTAGGATACAAATTTACCAAACACTTACGCTACGATTTTATCGGGGCTCTGCGTTACGTAAAATCGTCGCGCGAACACCAGATAACCGAAAATGCCAACATGGCCCAGGCATATAGGTCAAATGGCAACGCAACGATTGCGGGAAGTAATAAGTTTTTGTACAGGGACCCCGATAATCCTTCAGCAGAACCGGTTGTAGTTTTACCTTACGGAGGTTTTTATAACAGAACGGAAGATCAGTTGCTAAACTTTGATGTGAGGAACAGCTTGAATTATGTTAATACGTTTAATGATGTACACAACATCAACATTTTGGCAGGACAACAAGTGAAATTTGCAGATCGCCAGAATTTCAACAATACCGGTTACGGCTATCAATATGAAAACGGCGGCATTCCTTTTATCGATTACCGTATACTTAAGCAAACAATTGAAAGCAGTTTCAATTATTATGGAATGAGTAAAGACTACGATCGTTTTGCGGCATTCTATTTAAACGGCCAATATACTTTTCAGCGGAAGTATAATTTCTACGGAACTGTTCGTTACGATGGTTCCAACCGTTTAGGTTCGTCTAAAGCTGCCCGTTGGCTTCCTACCTGGAGTTTCGGTGGGGCCTGGAATATTGACGAAGAAGCTTTTATGCAAAATGCCAGCTGGGTTGACTACCTAAAATTAAGGGCCAGTTATGGATTGACAGCAAGCCTTGGTCCTGCAACCAATTCAGCTATAGTTTTAAGAAGTCTTACTACTAACCGCACAATACCAACTGAAAGAGAATCAGTGATCCAACTCGCAAATTTGCAGAACTCAGATCTTACATGGGAGAAAAACTATCAAACAAATGTTGGATTAGATGCAGGCCTTTTTAAAGGAAAGATAAATGTTAGCTTAGATGTTTACCAAAGAAAGAGCTTTGACCTGATCAGCAGAATAAAAACAGCAGGAATTGGCGGGGAAGCTTTTAAATCTGCAAACTATGCAGACATGACTTCGAAGGGTGCCGAAATATTAATTGGCGGCAATGTTATCAGGCAAAAGAATTGGGGCTGGAGAACAACTTTCACTTTTGGCTATAATCAAACTAAAATTACCAATGTAAAAAATATTCCTACCATCTATGATCTAATACAGGCAGAGGGTGGAAATACGGAAGGTTATCCCGTAAATAGTTTATTCTCTATAGATTTTAAAGGTTTGGATCATTACACGGGAGTACCACTATTTGTTAATGAAAAAGGTGCTACAAGCAACGATGTTTATTTCCAGGATCAAAATACTTCTAATCTCGTTTATTCAGGTTCTGTGGATCCCAGAATAACCGGCGGTTTTAATAATACTTTTAATTACAAATCTTTTTCATTCAACGTTTTTGTTACTTACCAGGCGGGAAATAAAATCCGTTTAGCCCCGGTTTTCAAGACATCAAACTCTTCAGTAGCTTCAAATGCGTCGTTTACTGATTTTGATGCGTTGCCTAAAGAATTTTTAGATCGATGGGTTATTCCTGGCGATGAAACTATTACAAATATCCCATCAATTGCAGATGCGTACCAGCAATACCAGATTGGTTCTTTAAATATTTATCCGTACAACAGTTATAATTATTCAACAGTGAGAGTAGCTGACGGAGGTTTTGTAAGACTTAAAACTGTTTCACTCACTTATAACGTAAGTAAAGAAACGCTTGGCAAACTCGGTTTGAATTCTTTATCAGTAACTGCTGTTGCAGCTAATCCATGGCTGATCTATTCCGACAAAAAATTAAAGGGCCAGGATCCTGAATTTTTTAATACCGGGGGTGTGGCTCAACCCATTCAAAAACAATTTACTCTCAACCTGAAAGTTGGACTTTAAATTAAAATCATGAAAAAAATATTTTTTTATACTTCCTGCTTTTTCCTAATGGTTGCCGCCGGTTGTAATAAATACCTCGAAAAGGAACCAGACAACAGGGTAAAATTAAATACGCCGGAAAAAATCTCTCAATTATTGGGCACGGCCTACCCCCAGGGAAACTACCAGCCTTTCGCTGAATCTATGAGCGATAATGTAACGGATATCGGCAACGGCAGCACCGATAGTTATGATAATACCGTGCATGATCCCTACTTTTTCGAAGACAGCAAAGCGATTTTCGAGGATTCTCCGGAAAACTACTGGTTTTCATGTTATGCTGCTATAGGTGCTGCAAACGTGGCTTTAGAAGCTATTGCAAAAGAAAAAAACCCAGACCTGCTTAAAAGTCAAAAAGGAGAAGCTTTAGTAGCAAGAGCATATGCCCATTTTATGCTGGTTAACTTCTTTTCCAGGTTTTACGACGCAGCTACAGCAGCCACTGACCCTGGTATTCCGTATGTAACCGAACCAGAAACAGTTGTAATAAAGCAGTACGAAAGAAAAACAGTACAGTACGTATACGATATGATTGAAAAAGATTTATTGGAAGGTCTTCCTTTAATCCAGGATCAAAATTACAATGTACCAAAATATCATTTTAATCGTGCTGCGGCCAATGCTTTTGCCGCCCGGTACTATTTATTTAAAAAGAATTATGGAAAAGTAATTGAATATGCTAACCAGGCAGTGCCGGGCAACAATTTTGCCGGCAACTTAAGAGGATGGAACAGTACCTACCAGGACATTACAGATGTAACCGAGTTATTTAAGATCTACGCAAGAGCCTCGGAACCCGCAAATCTTCTTTTGGTTGAAACTAAATCAATATGGTCGCGCAGCTACTATACTAAAAGATGGGGAGTCAGCGAACAAAAACAAAGCGAAATCTTCCCCCGTCCCGACCCTTTGACCAAGGGTAATTTTGCATTTAAATTGTATTCGATTTCTGAAGGAACACATACACTGGTACCAAAAATCGACGAATACTTTGTTAAGGTATCGGTAAATGCAAATATCGGAGATCCATATGTTATGGTTCCTTTATTTACTGTTGAAGAGGTTCTATTTAATCGTGCGGAAGCTTATGCCCTTACAGGTAATACAACAGGCGCTCTTGCAGATTTAAACACATTCGCCAGTAAACGAATACTAAATTATAGCCCGGCAAACCACGGTATAACTGTAGGCAGGATCAATGCCGTTTACCCCGGCGCATCCCAGGAAGGTATTATTAAAGCAATATTGTATTATAAACGTGCTGAATTTGTTCATGAAGGAATGCGCTGGTTCGACATTTTAAGGTATAAGATACCCGTAGTTCATACTACTACAGACGGACAAACCATGACCCTTTCACCCAACGACCCGCGAAGAGTATTGCAGCTTCCTCAATCTACTGCACTTGCCGGATTGGCTCCTAATCCACGCTAATTTTTTAAAAAGACATAATTCAACATATGAAAATTATAAAACTTTCATTTCTTGTATTGCCACTTGCGCTTTTTGCATCTTCATGTAAAAAGGAAGAAGCACTGGGACCAATCGATAATATTCCCGGCCTCGGCGGCGATACATGGGCGAGCACCTCAACAGATAGATGGATTCACTCTAATTTGACCCTACCCTTTAACATTGGGGTTAAGTATAAATGGGATCAATCGGAGCTGCAATCCGATATGGACAAAACATTGGTACCTCCTAAAGAAGAAAAAATAATCCCGGTAATGGATGCCATAAAAAAGGCCTGGATCGATCCTTATATTGCTGAGGCGGGTCTGCCTTTTTTTAAGAAAATAAGCCCTAAGTTTTTCGTGCTGGAAGGAAGCCCTGCGTATCAAAGCGGTGCGATTAAATTGGGAACCGCAGAGGGCGGCCGTAAAGTAGTGCTTTATAATATTAATGGCTTTCGCATTAAGGGCATGCCTGGATATACACCAGGAGATACAGCCACAGTCATAGAAATGTTTCACGTAATCCAGCATGAATTTGCGCACATTCTCGATCAGAATATAAAAGTTCCTATTGAATTTAGTGCCTCAAGTGCAAGGTCTTATACTTCTGATTGGTTGAATGTTACAGAACAGGATGCACTGGACGAAGGTTTTATAACCCAGTATTCCATTTCCGGAAAAGCGGACGACTGGGCAGAGATGGTCTCTATGATGCTTGTGTATGGTAAACCGTGGTTTGATCAACTTGTTAACAGCATCAACTATACAGGTACTACTGCAAGCGGAACAACTGCTGCTGAAGCTAAAGCAAGACTGAGACAAAAGGAGGCGTCAGTAGTTGCTTATTTCAAGCAGGCGTGGAATATGGATTTTTATAGTTTGCAAACAAGAACTAAAACAGCTATTAATTCACTCCTTTATTAAAAGGGAAGCAAATTGTTAATAATATGAACAAATACATAATAGCCGTCCTGTTGGCAGTTGCAGCCTTTTACTCTTGCAAAAAGGATGATACAAGCCTTTTTAATAAGTCGGCTGATGAACGGTTAACAGAAGCGCTTAAAGCTTATCAAACACAACTTTCAGGAGCACAAAATGGTTGGAAAGCAACGCTATATCCAAAAGGAGGAGGTGTTTTCAGCTTTTATTTTAAATTCAACGATTCGAACAGGGTTCAAATGTTATCCGATTTCGACTCTTCTTCAGCAGCTAATTTTGGCGAAAGTAGTTATCGCATAAAAGGTTTACAGCAACCCAGCCTTTTGTTCGATACGTATTCCTACCTGCATGTTCTATCGGACCCCGACGAAACTGTTAACGGAGGAACGCGTGGTGCGGGTCTCGTGTCTGATTTTGAATTTTACTTCGATTCAAGTTCAACAGATACAATAAAACTGGTTGGGCGTTTTAATGGCAGTAAAGCGGTTTTAGTAAGAGCTACACAACAGGAAGCAACAGCTTTTGCCAACAGGCAATTGGCAAATGGTCTTAATATAAACAAGATACTGACTTATTTTAAAAGACTTACCATCGGCAACCAGCTATTCGATGTGCAGATAAATCTCCAGAACCGAAGTTTTACTTTTTCGTGGCTTGGAGCTAATGGAGTGGTACAATCATTTACTACCAATTATTATCTAACAATAGAAGGAATTACATTCGCCAATCCATTAGTAGTCGGCAATACAACGATTAGTAGTTTTAACAATATGAATTTTAACGCTACTACGGCCTCAATTTCTATGACCGTTAATAATCAGCCTGCTTCCGTGGCAGGAGTTGTGGTGCCACTAAAAGTAGATGTTAATGCTCCTGCAAGGTGGTGGAACCAGGCTGCTGCAACAGGCGATTATTGGATTTCTGCAACTGGATTTCACTCGAATGGAGTAGATAACGCATTCAACATTACCGCTTTAAAAAGCGGCACTTTTCCTTATTACTACTTAATTTACTGGCCTGCTTATACTGCAAGTAACGATGTATTTGCACCTATATTTCTCAATACCGCGGCAAATTCTCTTACCCTTTCGTATGGTACCGCGCCAAGGAAGCCGACATTTACAAGCGATGGCCGCGCAGTATTTGTACAGGCAGGTACCTACGGTGCCTATCCATCAACCGGCGCCGCTGCAAGTTCTCGCACATTGTTATATAATTCGAGTGGTTACTATTTTGTTCAAACAAGCCCAACTACTTATGATATGGTTAGCGCTTCTGACGGCAAAAGCTGGATTACCTGGGAAATGTAATACCGACAAATCCTTGCAAACAATAAACAAAAATCGTCTTATTTATTTAAGGCGTTTTTTATTTGGTAAGAAGTGCCTATTACCCCACCTATAAAACCAGGGAGTTAGATTGACGAACGGCTTACTCGATTTTATGAAACTTGTCTCCTAAACAGCTACGTTTTCTTTGAATTGTTTTGTAGCAGGGATGCAATCAGAGAGCGGCATGGTTGTCGGGACGGTTCCCTTTGGTGATGTCGCGCACTTGTACTCGCATCGAAAAAGCAACAGAAAGCAATGTTTACTAACCAAAAATGTCTGCACCCAAAGACAAGCAGCGAGAGATACTGGTTGATAGAACCGGGACTTTTTTATTTCCAATTTCCTAATTCATAGTTTTTTTTACTCTGCCTCATTTCCCCGAAAAACGAAATGACGATGCGTTTACAATTGTCATTTTTTCTCAAATACTGTCATTTTAATACAAAATTCTGAAAAAAAATCAGTTTTATTGCGCCGGCATTTTACTTGATTTATACCGGATGAAAACTTAATTAACTCATTACTTAAAAGGAGGAAATTATGACACTCGCAAAAAGAAATGGCAACTTAATGAACACTTTGCCAAATTTATTTGATGACTTTTTCACCAAAGATTTATTTGATTGGGGCAATTCAAACTTCTCATTGCAGGGAACAACTTTGCCTGCTGTAAATGTGAAAGAAACAGCCGAAACTTTCGAAGTTGAAATGGCGGCTCCTGGTATGAAAAAAGAAGATTTTAAAGTTGAATTGAACAACAACATTCTTACTATTAGTTCTGAACAGAAAAATGAACACGAGGAAAAAGAAAATGACCGTTACACCCGGAAAGAATTTAGTTACCAATCTTTCCAACGTAGTTTTCAACTTTCCAGGGAAGCGGTTGATGCAGACAACATCCAGGCTAAATATGAAAATGGAGTGCTTCACCTATCCATACCTAAACGTGAAGAAGTAAAACAAAAACCATCAAGACTCATTAACATTTCATAACCAGTTGTAACGTTTCTAAGCATACTAAAAAGGCCGTCGAATCAACGACGGCCTTTTTAGTATGCTATCCTGGGAAGTATTTACATTAGAGCGCTGTTTGCGGCACGCCGAATAAAGTACTGGAAGTACAAGTGAGTGACACAACGATGTCGATTTAGAGATGTTCCGCCGGTTCCCACAAACTATCACTAAAACCAGTTAAAAAATCAGCTAATCAAGGTTCTATTAAACTTTAATCTCGAGCTTATTCAACTTTTGTAAGGCGTAAAAAATATTTGTAACGTGCATAGACTGAACGAATTTGTTATCAACCAGCATTTGTTTAAACTCCTGCAGGCTTACCAACTCAACGTGCATTTCCTCATTTGCATCCAAATCCTGCTCCTGTACTTTCTTGCCGCCTGTTAATAAAAACATATACAGCGTATTTGCGTTAGTAGAGGGGTTCGCCGAAGTGCGGCCCAGGTATTCTGCAGTTTTAAATGTATAACCTGTTTCTTCAAGAAACTCCCGGCGTACAGCAATTTCGAAATTTTCATCTTTTGCATCTACACATCCACCCGGCAATTCAATGCACTCCTCTCCTAATGCATGCCGATATTGTTTTACAAGAATTACTTTTTCGTCTTCAGTCAGCCCGACCGCTGTTACCCAGTCGGGATATTCCATTACGTAATACGGGTAAACAATTTTTCCATCGGGTCGTTCACATTTATCTCTTCGTGCCCGTAACCAGGTATCGGTGAACAGGTAGTCGGATGATAAAGTTTTCCACTTCAAGCTATTGTTTTTCATTCTGGATAATACTGCCGATCAAAGCGTGAAACGTTGAACGTAAACAAATGATCACTTTTTCATTATTGATGTTTGCCGTTTCACGTTTGACACAATTACCAGCCCTTTTGCTCTTTAAGTTTATTAATATGTGCAACATGATGTTTACCGTGCCATGCGTACATGCCCAACAAATGCCAAAGCGACATTTGCTTTTGATGCTCAGGATGAAAAACCGTGCGATTCAAATATTCTTCCTCACTAATATTCAGTAAAAGAACGTGCAACCGCCGGTGCAGGGCATGCAACAAAGTAACAGAAACATTTACAGGAACGCTAAATACGTCGGGAAGATTTGCCCAACCTTTTTCTTCATACGGTTTAATTACCGGATTTTCTTCAGTAAGACCCAGCTTAAAACGGATATAGGCATTCATATGGCTGTCAGCAACATGATGCACTAACTGTTTTACGGTCCACCCACCTTCTCGGTATGCAGTATCCAACTGGTATTCATCCAGGTTCTGTATCGCTATTTCGATATCATTCGGAAGAAGTTTTATATCGCTTACCCACTTTGTTTTTAACGCTTCTGAATAAGGCTGCACCTCGTATTGGCCGATAGGATAACGAACGTCTTCAACAGTATCTGACATTATTATAAAGCTTTTTTATTCGCAATGCCTAACAATTCAACTTCAAAAACCAATGTAGCTCCACCAGGAATATCTTGCCCCGCCCCATAATCACCATAACCTATTTCTGCAGGAATGTATAGTTTCCATTTACTTCCAACCGGCATCAATGTTAATGCTTCAGTCCATCCCGGTATTACGCCTGCAACGGGAATTGTAAGAGGTTCTCCACGACTGTAGGAATTATCAAACTCTTTTCCATCAAGTAATGAACCTTTGTAGTGTGCAGTTACTGTATCAGTTCTTGTTGGAACTGCTCCGGTACCCTTTGTAAGAATTTCGTACTGCAAGCCACTCGAAGTTGTCATAACGCCTGCACGACTTTTGTTTTTAGCTAAAAATTGCGTGCCCTTTGCTTTTTCTGCCGCCGCTACCTGTTTTGTTTTATTTTCAACCAGCCTGCCCATAAGGTGGTTAGCCTGGTTCATGTCAAGCAAAGTTGGCTGACCTTTAATAGTTTGGTCGATAGCTTTATTTAACATAGCAAAGTTGCATGTACTGATGCCCTGGCTTTTCATATACTGTCCCAGGGAAATACCAAAAGCATAACTTAAGCTATCGGAAGTAGTTTTTAATCCTGCTGAGGTTGTTGTTGTTGTTTTTGTTTGAGCTACCTTTTTGGTAGTTTTTTTTGTTTGTGCCTGTACCGCGAAGGCCAGCAACAAAATAGAAGGCAATAAAAAAACTTTTTTCATAATTAATTTAAATAGTAATTGTGCACTGCAAGTTATTCTTCGCGGAGCGATTTGCCCGTAAGATTTATAAAAACATCTTCAAGTGTGGCAGCTTTAACTTCTTTTTTTCTTTCGAAGCCGCTGGCAACAAGGTCATCGACCATTTTATCAGGAGAATCAATGGCAATTATTTTACCGCTGTCGATAACTGCGACCCTGTCGCATAACACTTCAGCTTCATCCATGTAGTGAGTGGTAATAATAACCGTAGTTCCCTTTTCGCGGATGCCGCGTATCAGTTCCCACAAATTGCGGCGCGCCTGCGGATCTAAACCGGTAGTAGGCTCATCGAGAAATATGATCTTCGGTTGGTTGATTAGTGTTGTAGCTATAGAAAAGCGCTGTTTCTGTCCACCGCTCAGCTCTTTGTATTTCGCTTTAGCTTTATCTGTTAAATTAACCATCTGCAAAAACCCGGTAACATCCACCTTTTCGTTATATAAGCCACCGAATAATTTAATCAGCTCCGTCAGGTTCAATCCCGGGTAATAGCCCGACGTTTGTAATTGAACGCCAATTATCTTTTTTATTTCGTCTGGTTGTTTGTCAAGGTCAAATCCGTCAACCACAATTTTTCCTGATGTTTTTTGGCGAAGCGTCTCGATTATTTCAAGCGTAGTGCTCTTTCCCGCTCCGTTGGGACCCAGCAACCCAAAAATTTCACCTTCATTTACATCAAAGCTTATTCCTTTTACAGCCTCAAAATTGCCGTATCTTTTTACAAGGTTTTGTACTTCTATAATTTTTTTCATCAAACTGAAACGATTTGATCAAAAATAAAGGTATTGGTAAAAACTAACGATGAATATTTATTCTGAAGATAAAGTGATTACCACCTCTGCCCGACTGCCGATTTCAACAGGCAACGATGCCGCTATGAAAACAGTTGCAGGTATAAAAAAACAGTGTGACGTTATTCAACTTTCCGGGTGTAGGATTCCAGTTCATCCATCATTTTCATGCTTCCAATAAATAAGGAGGAGCGCTGGTGTAATTCTGTAGGTTGAATATCTAAAATTCTTTCCGTACCATTTGTGGCCTTACCACCAGCTTTTTCTATTATATAAGCCAGCGGGTTACATTCGTACAACAACCGAAGTTTCCCTTTAGGTTTGTCTGAAGTAGTCGGATACATAAAAATTCCCCCTTTTATCAGGTTCCTGTGAACATCCGCTATCATGCTTCCGATGTATCGCTGGTTATATGGTCCGCCGTTCGATTTATCTTTTTTCTGGCAAATGTTTATGTACTTTCGGATCCCTTCATCAAACTGCCAGAAATTTCCATGATTAACAGAGTAAATCTTGCCTTCCTCCGGGCACCTGATATCTGGATGGCTGAGCGTGAATTCGCCGATTGTTTGGTCGAGCGTAAAACCGTTTACACTTATTCTTGTTGCATATACTAACATGGTGCTCGAACCATAAACAATATAGCCGGCTGCAATTTGTTTATTACCGGGTTGTAAAAAATCTTCAATCGTTGCCGGCGTACCCTTTTCGCTTACCCTCCTGTAAATACTAAAGATGGTTCCTATCGATACGTTTACGTCAATATTACCACTTCCGTCTAAAGGATCCATTAGCATTACATACTTACTGTTATTACTTAAAGGATCATCAAAAACTACAATATCGTCATTTTCCTCGCTGCCAACACCGGCGCAACTAACGCCATGTCTTGTAACGCCAATAAAAAGGTTGTTAGCAAAGATGTCCAGTTTTTTCACATCTTCACCCTGAACATTTACCTCACCGGCATCTCCCAAAATGTCTACCAGCCCGGCCTTATTCACCTCAACATTTACGCGTTTTGCGGCAAGCGCAATATCCTTCAGTAACATGCTGAGTTCACCGGTTGCCTGCGGAAAGTCGCGTCGTTGTTGTATGGTAAATTCGTCTAGTGTTTGTACTTTCCTGTTGATGTTCATGGCGCAGCTTGGTTTAGAAATTGTTCTTAAATGCTTTAAAGTTATACCAGTCAAACGGTATTCAAGAACAAATGAAGAAAATTTTTATGGAACGGGCATTTGTGAACCCGGGAACTTTTGTTGCGTCGCACACTTGTGCCAAATAACATTTTTCATCCTTAAACATCCTGACTGTCTTTTGTAAATCTTTCCATTGTGTCCAACACTTTTTCGGGCTCAACATCTTTCGACAGTTCGGCAATCTCTGCATCAAAAGAGTGTTCAATTTTCATCATTTTGGCCATTGCCGATACAATAGATACAATGCGAGTTACTTCATGCTCTGTTAGAAGGCTGATCTGCAAATCCAACTCGGCTCTTTTATCCGCCTGCAGGTTCATTCGGTTCTGGCTTATTAATACGAATGTTGAAAGAAAGATCGCTTCGACCGAAGCGATCATAGCAAGCACTACAAAAGATTCATCAAATGGCTTTAGGCCAATCCAATTCAGGTTCCATATTATCCAAACTCCAAAAAGAATGAGGTGAATATAAACAAATAACATACTGCCTGTAAAACGGGTAACAGTGTCAGCAATTTTTTCTTCAAACGTCTTTCTTCGTTCCTCGGCTTTCCGCCGCTGTAAAAGTGCATCAATATTTCGCTCAACTATTCGAGCCATTCCCACATCCTTGTCATTTTCGTTCATCTCCATAATTATCTTTATTTAACCTATTGAAGAAGTGTGCCACGAATACTTAAAAGACGTCGGTAAATGTGAAGAACCAAAAAATTAGCACTCGCAGATATACTTTTTGGCAATAGAATTAACGCATTAATAGCGGCGGCTACAGAAAAAAGGAACCGGCAACAAATTCGTAAGCTTTTAACAGACGTACCCGGCTATAATGAAGACCTTTAAAAAATGTATTCCTTTAAAGAATTTTGCATTAACTAAAAAACCTATTTTCTCTTTTGGCGCAAAATAAAAGGAGGCTCCAAAACACCAGGAGCCTCCTTCACTTTAAAAAAAGTCGAGGTATTTCTATTTCCGCATCGTCCTTAAATCTCCAAAAATCATGGTTCTAAAAGAAACGAATACCTGTAATCAATTGCAGGGTTAAAAGTTTCCTTGATCGTTCTGGCACTTAACCAGCGGTATAAATTGATCATGCTGCCCGCTTTGTCATTAGTACCACTCGACCGCCCTCCGCCGAAAGGCTGCTGACCTACTACTGCACCCGTAGGTTTATCGTTGATATAAAAATTGCCTGCGCTGTGTCTTAATTTTTGCGTGGCCAGTTCAACCGCCGCCCTGTCCTGCGAAATAATTGCACCTGTAAGCGCGTAAGGCGAAGTCGTGTCTACAAACTCCAGAGCTTCTTCAAACTTGTCGGCATCGTAGGTATAAATGGTAAGGACAGGACCAAAAATTTCTTCACACATTGTTGCGTACCGCGGGTCTTGTGTTTCTATAACAGTTGGCTCAACAAAGTATCCGTTTGTTTTATCACACTTGCCACCCACCAAAATGCGTGCACTGGAACCATCAATATTATCAAGGTATCTCTTGATCTTGTCGAAGCTTCTTTCGTCGATAACAGCTCCGATGAAGTTGCCGAAATCTTCAACAGTTCCCATTTTCATGGTTTGAACTTCAGCTACCAGCTTCCGCTTAATTTCATCTGCAAGATTACTGGGTATATAGGCACGGGAAGCCGCAGAACATTTTTGTCCCTGGTATTCAAAAGCACCACGCGCCAAAGCAGTTACAACAACATCAACATCGGCGCTTTTATGTGCCACTACAAAGTCTTTCCCGCCCGTTTCACCTACAATTCTCGGATATCCCTTGTATTTGCCGATGTTTTCGCCAATCGTTTTCCAAATAGTATTAAAAACGGCCGTTGAACCGGTGAAATGAACACCCGCAAAATGAGGGTGTGTAAGACAAACATTGCCAAGAACACTGCCTTCAACATAAACAAGGTTAATAACTCCGTCTGGTAATCCTGCTTCCTTCATGATACGCATAAACATTTGCGCTGCATACACCTGTGTATCTGCCGGTTTCCATACAACTACATTTCCACACATAGCTGCACTTGCAGGAAGGTTGCCTGCAATAGCTGTAAAATTGAAAGGTGTTACTGCCAGTACAAATCCTTCAAGCCCCCTCCATTCAGTGCGGTTATGCATTCCCGGGCTCGAGATGGGTTGCTGTTTATAAATTTCAGTAAGAAAATAAACGTTGAAACGAAGGAAGTCTATTAATTCGCATGCACTGTCAATTTCTGCCTGGTAAGCCGTCTTACTTTGGCCCAGCATGGTGGTCCCATTCATATAAGGGCGGTATTTTGTGGCTATGAGGTCGGCGGCTTTTAAAAAAATATGCGCCCGGGCTTCCCAACTGGTATTTGACCATGTTTCCCTGGCTTTTAGTGCCGCATCAATTGCCTGTTTTACATGTTGATCGTCTCCAAAATGATAGTTGCCTAAAGTGTGTGTTCTTTCATGGGGCGGGTGCAGCGACCTTATATTACCTGTACGCACCTCCTCTCCTCCTATATACATCGGAATGTCAATCTCTTCTTTTTTCAATTCAGCGAGCGCTTTTTTCAACGCAGCTCTTTCAGGGCTTCCTGGTGCATAATTCAAAACCGGTTCGTTTGCAGGAACCGGGTAACTGAAATATCCTAAGCTCATAGGTGTAATTTTAAAGTAGAAATAAGTGGCGAAATTAACCATTCCATTTCCAGGAAAAGTAAAAAGCAGTTAGAGGTAAGTTATCTTTTTCCGGATGCAGCAAGCCTATATGAACTTCGAATTATTTTTTAAAGGGATGCTTTGGGGCCCGGCAACAAAATTTCTATTTAACATCGTTGCGTCGCACACTTGTGCCGTAAAGCAAGACCGGCTTTTCCTGGTCCGCTGCTGCTGCCGGCCTGCGACGGTGACCATTATTAACAGGCATCTTGACTGCGTTATTTGAATTACAGTCAATAAAGCAAGCCAGAGGCTTACAAATATCATCACAGCGAGGGGCTGGCGAGTGCGAGCAATCAAACCAACAAAAATCGTAGATACCTTTGCGAACAAAAAGAAATCATGGCCGAAGACTTAAGTATAATAGAAGGAACCAAAGAAGAACAATACACAGCACTTATTCCACAAATAGAAGGTTTATTAACAGGTGAAACAGACCTCGTTGCAAACATGGCAAACGTTACGGCAGCTTTGAAAGAACAGTTCGGTTGGCTGTGGGTGGGGTTTTATGTGGTAAAGGAGGATGAACTGGTATTAGGACCGTTCCAGGGACCGGTAGCTTGTACCCGTATAAAAAAGGGACGCGGTGTTTGTGGTACATCGTGGCAGCAGGCCAAAACATTAATTGTACCGGACGTTGAAAAATTTCCAGGACACATAGCTTGTAGCAGCCTGTCAAAGTCTGAAATAGTTGTACCGGTTATTCGGAATAATGAAGTGGTGGCAGTATTCGACGTAGATAGTAACGAGTATGATTTATTCGATGAGACCGACAAAAAAAATCTTGAGAAGATTGTAGCGTTGATTAATTTCTAATTATTATACCGCCCCTTCAGGGCTTACTACTGGAGATTTTGTCATAACCCGGGGCTTTGCCCTGTGTTTATATATTTCGCCCTTTAAGGGCTCGAAATAAGACCGGTTAACTAAGACGTATACAGTTATGAGTAATTTTGTATTAAAATGCGGCAACGGATGCACTATCGTAAACATGGCCTCTTTCCGTTTTCAGCATTCTTCCGGGATACCGGTTAATTACAATATAATCGTGGGTAGCCATAATTACGGCAGTATTAAAATCTTTGGCAATCTGGAATAACAACTGCATAATCTCCTCACTTGTTTCAGGGTCCAGGTTCCCCGTTGGTTCATCTGCCAGAACAAGTTTTGGAGAATTTAATAAAGCACGTGCAATATCAACTCTTTGTTGCTCTCCACCACTCATTTCGAAAGGCATTTTAAAGCCTTTGCTTCTTAAACCTACTTTATCCAATACATCATTTATTTTTTCTTCCATCAACTTGTTATCCTTCCAGCCAGTGGCTCTTAAAACAAACTTGAGGTTTTCGTGTACATTCCGGTCTGTAAGCAATTGAAAATCCTGGAAAACAACACCTAGAGACCTGCGTAGAAAAGGAACCTTTTTCCAATTCATCTGCCGTAAATTATAACCTGCTACCATTCCTTCTCCTTCAACTAAAGGGAGATCGCCGTAAAGCGTTTTTAACAAGCTGCTTTTCCCGGTACCGGTTTTACCGACCAGGTATACAAACTCCCCTTTATTTACATTGATATTTACATCCTGCAAAATCAGCGTACTTCCCTGGAATATTTTAGCGTTTGTTAACGATACTATTGATTCAGACATTGCAATTAATTATTGTAGTATTCTCAGCAAAAATATTGTTTCGGTGCAGTACTGCCTAACAATAATAATTAACAGGGGGAAAAAAGGTGTTAATAATAGAAGATGAGGGCATGAAAAACTACCTGAGGCAAATGAATCAGGGCCGGCTGGGGTAAGCAATGCGGTACAAGTGAGTGACACAACGATGCCGAAAAAAGTTATAAAGCGGGTCCCAAAAAATCTCTCTTTTTATTAAAACTTAATTTCCCCAAAGCTTCCCTTAATAATCAATTCCTTTTTACCCGATTCTTCAACCCTTCCTACTATTTTGGCTTCAATCCCAAATTTTTGTCCAATTTTTATCAGGTCTTGCGCCTTTTGTGCAGAAGTAAAAACTTCAAGCCGATGGCCCATATTAAAAACCTGGTACATCTCCCTGTAATCTGATTTCGACGCCTTTTGGATTATATTAAAAATAACAGGAGGTTCGAATAAATCGTCTTTTATAACCCTTAAATTGCCTGGAAGGTATTTCATGCACTTGGTCTGGCCGCCTCCGCTGCAATGAATTAAACCGTGGATAGCCTCGAAATGCTGCTCCAGCATTTCTTTTACAACCGGGGCATAGGTTCGGGTTGGACTAAGAATAAGCTTACCAATATTTATGTTAGTTCCGTTCACCTCAACTTCATCTGTTACAGCATGTTCACCAATATAAACCACCTCTTGATTTAATAAAGGCTCAAAGGTTTGGGGGAAGGCATCAGCATATTTTTTACTTAAGACATCGTGACGGGCACTGGTTAAACCATTGCTGCCGATACCGCTGTTATATTCCGTTTCGTAAACCGATCGACCCGAACTGGCAAAACCGACAATTACATCTCCCGGTTGTATCTTATCGTTCGTAATCAATTTTTCTTTGGGCCACCTTGCGGTCATGGTTCCGTTGACTGCAATCGTTCTTACCACATCGCCCACATCGGCGGTTTCACCACCTAAGTAGTGCACATTAATGCCAAACTCTTTTAACCAATCAAATATTTCCTGCGTGCCGTTTATAATTACTTCAAGCACTTCGCCCGGTATATGCAGTTTATTCCTGTCAATAGTAGAAGAAAACAACAGGTTGTCATAAATTCCAACGCAAAGCAGGTCATCGAGGTTCATGATCACCGCGTCCTGGGCAATGCCTTTCCACACACTTATATCACCTGTTTCCTTCCAATACAAATACGCTAAAATGCTTTTGGTTCCGGCTCCATCAGCATGCATAATGTTTATCCAGTTAGCATCGTTACCTAAAAAGTCCTTGTAAATCTTACAAAAAGCATTCGGAAACAATCCCTGGTCAAGATGCTGTGTCGCCGCATGAACTTCTTCTTTTTGTGCAGAAACACCACGTTGAGAATATAAAGACATTAGATAAGTACAGTTGATGGGCGGCAAAGATAGTGAGAGAGAAGATACCGGTTACCGGTTACCAGTTACCAGTTTTCAACTACCGGTTGCCGGCAACAGGCAACCGGTAACTGTATCAGTTATTCTCTTAGCTTTGCGCGATTATTATGATACAGGTTCATAGAGATTTACAACATTTACCGGAATTTAAAAAGGCCGTCATAACCATCGGCACATTCGACGGTGTTCATCTGGGCCACCAGCAAATAATCAAACTGTTGAAAGCAGAGGCTGCTGAAATTGGAGGAGAAACTGTAATCATTACCTTTCACCCACACCCACGAAAAGTTGTATCGCACGGAAAATCAGCAGTTAAAATAATCAATACACTACCCGAGAAAACTGAACTCTTAGATAAGTTAGGAATTGAGCATTTGGTAGTGGTTGCTTTCAATGAAGAATTTGCAAGCCAGGCGGCGGAAGAGTACATTGAAAACTTCCTCGTAAAAAACTTTCATCCGTCTACTATTATTATCGGCTACGACCACAAGTTTGGAAAGAACCGTTTGGGAGATTATCATTTGCTCGAAAATATGGGCGAAAAATATAATTACCGGGTAAAAGAAATTCCGGAGCACGTATTAAATCAAATAACCATTAGTTCAACAAAAATCAGGGAAGCATTATTAAAACCTGATATTGACACTGCAAACACTTTTTTAGGATATGATTATTTCTTCGAAGGAAAGGTTGTTGAAGGAAATAAATTAGGCAGAACGATTGGCTACCCGACAGCAAACCTCGTAATTGAAAATGAAGAAAAATTGATCCCCGGGAACGGCGTTTATGCAGTAAGACTAACAATCGGGGTGAATGAAGTAATTTTAAAAGGAATGATGAATATCGGCATGCGCCCTACTGTTGACGGAACCAAAAGAACAATAGAAGTGAACATTTTTAATTTCGACGAAGACATTTACGGGCAGGTAATGAAGGTTTACATACATAAATTTCTGAGAGGCGAAGTTAAGTTCGACGGTCTTGAACAGCTAAAAGAACAATTAGCAAAGGACAAAATCAAAGCCGGGGCGATTCTTGATTTGGGGATGTAGTGAAGAAATTTTTGATTTTGTGATTTTGTGATTTGGATTTTAATCTCAAAATCCGTCAATCTCTACACCAGCAATCATTTCGCAGTCTCCAAAATCAGCAATCAACTCACCATCTTCACCACCATTTCCTTTAAAAGGCCGGCATCGCTTGTTCCTGTATCGTTGATGCCGATACTTCTGAGGTTATATTCATGCAACAGCAATAAGATTTTCTCTGTTCCCTGTATCCCAAATGCCTTGGCAGCAGCAAGCCCTTCTTTTGCCGCATAAAAATTATTACTAAAAAGACCCTTTACTGCATTTTCGCTTTTATCATCCATGCTTAAGATGGAATAGACTTTACTAAAGTACGAGTAAATGGCCGGCAGAATTAACTGGATAGGCGCGGCTTTAGGATTAGCTTCAAAGTATTGAATGATGCGGATTGCTTTTGCAAGGTCTTTTTTCCCGATAGCAGCCTGCAATTCGAAGGCATTAAATTCTTTGCTTATTCCTACATACTTTTCAATTGCATTTTCGTCAATCGTTTTTGAATTTCCAAGATTGATCCAAACTTTTTCTATTTCGTTTTCCAGGCGGCTCAGGTCGTTGCCGATGTTATCTATCAATAGCTGCAAAGCAGGTTGCGTAATGTCAATTCCTTTTGACAGCACCATGTTTTTGGTCCATTCCGGCAACTGGTTTTCGTATATTTTTTTCGTTTGAAAGACCTCCGCATTTTTCTTTAGCAATTTGCTTAAGTTAGTACGGCCATCTACTTTTTTATCTTTCAACGCAACGACGAAAACAGTTGAAGACAAAGGCTTTGCTACGTAGGTTTCCAGCTTTTCGAGGTCTTTCATAAACTGGGCCTCTTTCAACAATACAACCTGTCTTTCGGCAAACATCGGGTAGCGCCTACAGGCGCTAACTACCGAGGCCCAATCTGCATCGCGACCATAAAAAACGGTCAGGTTAAAACCGGCTTCACTTTCATTCAAAATCTTATGCTCTGCATAATCCATCACCTTATCAATAAAATAAGGCTCCTCTCCCTCCAACCAATATATAGGCTTAAACGCACCTATTTTCCACTCCGATATAATTTTTTCAGCAGACATTTTTGTAATTCAATTGGGTTGCAAGATAATGCAGAACCGGGGTTTGAAGGATTGGTGTGGATTATGAGGAAAATTGGAACTGCTCAGCTAGTGTTGATAGAATAAAATTTTTATAGCGTTAAAAGCCAATTTTGAAGTGGGCGGAGGATCATTAATAATCTCCCGTTGCGTCGCACTCTTGTACCTGTATATCTTTAAGCAGCTCATAAAAATCACGGTCCATCTTTCCCATCATTCCCATTGATTCAAATTATTTCAATTCACCTATTTCCCTATAATCCTTAAAAAATCCTATAATCACGGTTCTATATCTCTATCACCATGGCACTTGCACCGCCACCACCATTGCAAATTCCGGCAGCACCATACCTTCCTCCATTTTGTTTTAATACATTAATCAAAGTCACCAAAATACGAGCCCCACTGGCACCTAAAGGATGACCGAGCGAAACCGCGCCTCCATGTACATTCACTTTTGCAGGGTCTAATTTCATTCGGCGGATATTTTCAATCCCAACAACTGAAAACGCCTCATTGAGTTCAAAAAAATCGATGTTTTCCATTTTTAAACCAGCTCTCTGCACCGCCTTTGGAACTGCAATGGAGGGTGTGGTTGTGAACCATTTTGGTTCCTGCTCAGCATCCGCATAGCTCACAATTTTCGCAATCGGTTTCAGACCGAGTTCCTCTGCTTTTTCTTTGCTTACCAATACCAACGCCGCGGCACCATCATTCATTGTTGAAGCATTTGCCGCTGTTACCGTACCTTCTTTACTGAATGCCGGTCGTAGTTCGGGTATTTTATCAAACTTTACATTAAACGGTTCATCATCTTTGGTCACTACAATTGGTTCGCCTTTACGTTGTGGAATTTCCACCGGTACAATTTCGCCTGCAAATTTTTCCTGGTTCCAGGCTGCCTGGCTTCGTTTATAACTTTCTATAGCAAAAGCATCCTGTTCTTCACGGCTAATACCACATTCGCGAGCACACATATCAGCAGCATTACCCATAGCAAGACCGTCATACACATCAGTAAGACCGTCTTTCGCAATGCCGTCTATTAATGTACTATTACCATATTTATTACCCCAACGCATATTTTCAACATAAAAAGGAACATTGCTCATGCTTTCCATTCCGCCGGCAACTATAATATCAGCTTCACCCAGAGCTATACTTGCCGCTCCCTGGGCAACAGCTTTCATTCCACTGGCGCATACTTTGTTAACGGTAGTACAAATTACACTATCAGGAAGCCCTGAAGCCTTACAAGCCTGGCGTGCAGGAGCCTGGCCGAGGCCCGCCTGTATTACACTTCCCATCAAAAGTTCATCAACCATTGCCGGGTCTATTCCGGCTTTTGAAATAGCCCCGTTTATAGCAATTGCACCTAGTTGGGTCGCGCTCAGTTCTTTTAGCGATCCCCCAAAGCTTCCTATCGGTGTACGAACGGCAGAAATAATATAAACTTCTCTTTTATTCATATTGTCATTATAAGTTACGAGTGTAACGTAGTTCAAAGGTAAGAGCAATCGTTATATTAGCAGAATTGGCAAAGCCACAAGCAGGTCAAGAAATTGCGAATTAACAGTTGTATTTTTTTAAGTAATTGTAATACAAATTTCAACTCTTTAGTAGAACAACTCCCGCTTCATGAGCCAGTCATTTTGCGCATCGTTACCCACGAGGAAGAGATGCTCGCCAAACTTTTCAAACCCAAACCTTTGATAGAAATTGATTGCTTTCAAATTGTGCTCCCATACCCCCAACCAGATCACCTGCTTCTTTAGCTCTTTTCCAAAAGAAATAGCTGATTCGATTAAGAATTTACCTACTCCCAATCCGATCTTTTCCTTGACTGCATATATTCTTGCAATTTCAATTATATCCACTCCTTCTAACTCTTCCGGGGTTTCCCTCGTTGAAAGCTTTAAATAACCTACAATCTCATCACCCGCTTTTGCAAAAAAGAAAAAGTTTTCTGTTTCGCTGATCTCTTGTTGAAGCGTAGCTACATTAAAGCTGTGCTCCAAAAAAAGCTCCATATCTTCTTTGGTGTTTTGCTGGTAAAAGGTGTCGTAAAATGTTCTCCTGCTAACTTCTGCAAGCAACTCTACTTCATCGGTTCTAACCGGTTTAATTACAAGGTTCATGAATGCAAGTTTAGAAAAAATTTTAATGAGCAGTTAGTTGTAAAGAATCTTCCGAATAAGTTTGGAAAATTAATGCAGGCCGAACATCGTATTTTATTAAAAAGAAATTGCAATATTCTTCGAGCCTTATTACCTTAAACAATCCATAAATGGTTACATTTCGCGTTACAGATCGACCACCAATCGTAGCAGGGAAAAATAAATCAGCCGTTAAGCCAAATACACAAAACATCCAACATAACAAAATTTCGATCTTATGAACGCGAATAATGAAGTAGTCATTGAACAACTGGTTGCTATGATCACGCAGGGGAATGCGCATGTAACATTCGACCAGGCAGTAGAAAACATACCTTTTGAAAAAACAGGAATTAAAACAAACAATCTTCCCTACAGTCTCTGGCAGCTTGTTGAACATATTCGTATTACCCAGGAAGATATACTTAGGTTTTCAACTGACCCCGATTATACAGCACCTGTTTGGCCCGACGACTATTGGCCTCCTGAAAATGCTCCTGCAAGTAAAGGCGAATGGCAAAACGCTCTTCAGCAGATCAAAAAAGACAGGGATGAATTTATTCGACTGCTCACTGATGAAAATACAGATCTTTATGCACCTTTCGCACACGGACAGGGACAAAACCTTTTACGCGAAGCTTTGTTGATTGCAGACCACAGCAGTTATCATACCGGCCAGGCAATTTTACTCCGGAGATTGCTGAACGACTGGAAATGAAGCAATCTCCTCACCTGTTAAATGTATCAAACGAATGCGTGTAACCTTGTCGTTGCTGTTTCTTGTTGTAACAAACTTTCTCACTGCACAGTCTTACTATCTATTTGTCGGAACCTATACCGACAGTGGAAGTAAAGGGATTTATGTGTATGAATTTAATTCAACAAGTGGTAAAGCCAGGTGGCTGAGCAATACGGAAAACATCATTAATCCATCTTTCCTAGTTATTGCACCTAATAAAAAAATCATTTATGCCGCTACTGAAACCGCTCTTAAAAATGCCGGCAGTATTAGTGCTTTTGCATTTGATCGTACTACCGGAAAACTCACTTTTGTTAATAAGCAACCCAGTGGCGGCGACAACCCCGCCTATGTAACTATTAATAAAAATAATAAGTGGGTATTTTGTGGTAACTACACAGGAGGCAGTCTTTCAGCGTTTAAAATAAATTCAGACGGAAGCCTTCAGCCTTTAAACCAAAACATTAAACATTCAGGCAACAGTATCGATAAACTGCGACAGGAGAAACCGCATGTTCATTCAACTGTATTTTCTCCCGATGAAAAATATCTATTTGTGCCCGACCTGGGGATAGATAAAGTAATGACTTATAAATTTACAGCAACTTCTGCAAAGCCGCTACAACCTGCAAAACGCCCCTTTATTGCTGTTGAACCTGGCAGTGGTCCCAGGCATCTTACTTTTCATGCAAATGGCAAGTGGGCTTACCTGGTGGGAGAGATAAGCGGGACTGTTGACGCTTTTACATATAAAAAAGGCACGTTAACCTTTAAGCAACGAATTGCAACACATCCTCCGGGCTTCCAGGGTACCATCGGCAGCGCCGACATTCATATTTCTCCTGATGGTAATTTTTTATACACCTCTAATCGCGGAGATGAAAATACCATTACCATATTTGCAGTTGATGCTAACACCGGCTTATTAACTTTAAAAGGGTTCCAGCCAACTCTTGGAATAAAACCGAGGAACTTCACGATCGATCCTTCCGGAAATTTTCTATTGGTTGCCAACCAGGATACCAATAATATTGTTGTTTTTAAAAGAGACAGGCAGACGGGGTTACTACGTGTGACCGGGGAACAGATTAAAGTGCCGACTCCCGTTTGTTTGCAAATGATGGAAAAAGATTGATCGCGCTATTTAAAGTATTTGTGCATTAAATAGTTTTTTTGCGAGCCGGCAGTATAGCGTATGTGTATAGTTCACGCGGGTGGCAGGACTCTTGTACATTTTCATGCGAAGCAGTAATCCAATAGTTGAATCAGTGTCAAAAACAATAATACCGTAGATGGTTTGAATAGATAGACCCTTTCATTGCAATTGCCAGAACGACCAATGGTTGCTATGAAAAGATGACGTACAAGTGAGTGACACAACCGGAGATTCAAAAAAGCATTTTCTGCTGGCTACAAAAACACTCACCCGCTTTTTACATCAATCTTAATAACATTAATACGGCAAATATAAAAAAGTGAAATAATTATTAACGACTAACTTATTTTTTCAAGTGCCTCCCTGCTCAATGGCTTTGAAATAAAATCCTCCACCAAAGAGAACTTTTTTGCTTTTTTATAATCTTCGGGGTCAACAGTGGATGACAGTAAATAAATGCGTGGTAACTGGTCGAATCGAGATTTTATTTTCTCAAATTCTTCAAGGAAATCCCAGCCATTCATTACAGGCATATTGATATCTAAAAAGATGATTTTTGGTATGGGGCCGTCCTCTCTAACGGATGCTAAATGATCAATAGCGATTTTACCATTTTCGCAAGAAGTGACTTTATCTGCAAACAACGTCATTTTCATAATCCTGTCGCAAACCATTATTGTTATCGGATCATCTTCCACTAAAAGTACGTCTGTAAACTTTGCCATTATAATCTTATGATTTGAAATAAATTTTAAAAGAAGTTCCTTTACCCGGTTCGCTTTCCACTTCGATTTTGCCACCCATTGCTGTTACCTGCGATCGGGTCATGTATAACCCTAGTCCCTTGCCTTCTTTATTGTTATGAAATCGCTGGTAAAGACCAAACAACCTGTCGCCGTAGCGCTTCAAATCCATGCCAAGACCGTTATCAGAAAAATCAACTACTACCCAGTTTTCTGTTCGGTACGACCGTATCTTTATCTCGAGCTGCCTGTCGGGAGAACTATACCTTATAGCATTGGAGATCATATTTAAAAAGATACTTTCAAGATGAATGCGGTTATATTGAATCTCGTCTACCTTCAAAAAATCGACCTCGATAGTCCCGTTCTTTTGCTTTAATAAATTGTCGATGGTTCTTTTAACATCAGTAAAAATATCAGAAAAACTAATCGTTTCCCTCTCGATATTATTGTTAGACTTAATTACCAATATATTTACCAGGTCGTTTAACGTCTGGTTTAATTGAAGAGTTGCTTCTTCAAATTTTTCAATAAGTAAACCATTAAACTCGTCGGCGGGGTTTTGCTTATTGTATAAACTCAAAAGGCTTAACAGGTTAGCGACGGGTGCCCTTAAATTATGGGAGGTTATGAACGAAAATTGCTGCAGGTCCTGGTTATTTTTCAGCAACTCTTCGGTTAGTGCATTTTGTTCCTTCTCAATCTTTTTCTTTTCGGTTATATCGCGGATAATGGTTGAAAGGTAAGGATTACCGTTACCGTCGGTCATTGTTATGGAAGTGATCTCTACGGGAATATAATGACCGCTTTTATGCTTTAGGTGTATTTCACCCATAAACGCACCATTCTCGATCTTTCGGATTTCCATCATTTTAGAAAACGCAGGAGAATGTATATCGAGAAGTTCGCAAGCTGACAAAGAGGTAATTTCATCGTGAGAGTAATCGAGCAGTGTACAAACAGCAGGATTTGCAGAAATGATAAGTCCCGGCTGGTTCGATAAAATGACCCCGTCGATACTATGTTCGAATAGAGATTTAAATTTTGATTCAAGTGTTTGTAAAGCCAGAATGGCCATTTTACTGTCAGTAATATCTTGCAATGTCACCCGGAATTTAACTATTTGCCCGGCGTCATTTTTTTCAGATCCTCCAATAGCGTTGATTACTTTTTCGTTTCTGTCTTTTATAACCAATCGAAATTCGAGGTTAAAATCATTACCGAACAATAGTGACTTTTCAATTTCACTTTTTAAAACGTCCATATCGTCGGGATGAACGATTTGTTCAATCGCAGATAATTCCCACCAGTTTTGTAAGGTATCAGTTAATTCTAAAATTTCATAAAATTCCTCTGAACAGAAAATAGTTTTAGAAGTTACATCATATTCGAAATAGCCGAGGCGGGCAATTTTTTGAGCTGTCTTTAATCGTTCTGAATTAACAGCTACTGCTTCTGTAAGCTTTTTTCTTTCAGTAATCTCTGTAGAAGTAATAAAAACGCCAAAAATATCATTTTGGTGGTCAAAAAGAGGTCTGAATGTATGACTGTAAATGTGCGCAATTGCAAGTGGGTCTACAAATGTCGACTCTTTCTCAATTTCACGCCCTTTAAAAACCTCTTCAAATAAATCAATGTAATCTGAGACTTCTTCCTCTTTGATGAGGTCAAGAACTGAAAGACCGGACTGCAACTCGGTGTTGTAAAAAAATGGTGAACGGTCTTGAGCGGCTTTGTTGTAGGTAACAATGCGCAACCTGCTGTTTAAAATAATAAAAGATTCTTCGGTATTATTCAGCAATAATGAAAGTCGTTGTTCGGTACGTACCAACGCATGGTCTGCCACTTTTTTTGCCTGTATATTTCTAAAGTTCATAACAATAGCTTTGATGTTGCTATTGTTAAGCATATTCCTGGCATTGTTTTCTATCCACAGGTATTCACCTTGTTTATTTTTTACCCTGTATTCGTGCGTTACCAATTTTCCGGGATGCATTCTTACTTCGATTAACCAGTCTCTCACTTCTTCCCGGTCATCAGGATGAACCAGCTCAATTGCATTTTTTCCTAACATTTCTTGTGGTGAAATGCCCAAAATTACTTCGACTGCATTGCTGGCGTAAGTAAAAACAAGAGCTGCATCTGCTAATAAATAAACAGATGTAGAAGTATCTACCAGCAATTTAAAAAACTCGGTATCCTGATTACTTTTCGTCATTGATGACTGGATTTCTTTTTTATGCACCATAACACAGGCTCCATCCAAGTTTCTTCCTTCCTCATTCACACGCACAACAGAGATTGCAAAAGACAAAACATTGTCGCCCATGTATTCAACCTGAAGCAGGCTATTTTCCGTTTCCCCTGCAAGAACATTATTAAGGATACAATAGAAACTTTCAGGAAAAGATGAGAAATCGCTTTCATTTAAATCTTTACCAGGGACAATGTCGAATGAATTAAATAAGTTATGAAATTTTCTATAGGCTGAGTTGACAGCTACAACTTTAAGATTTTTATCAACCACCAAAAAACCTTCTTCAGTCTCTACCAACATCGATTCTTGTAACTGCAACGGTGAGACCGTTTTTAAAGAAATACCTTTATTCAAAATGTTTTTCATAAGGGCGGATGATGCAATATACTTAATTGAACATAACTTTTAAGGTTAACGAAAAATATTGCGATTAATTATCCAGTTATATTTAATGAAGGGTATTTACAGTGATTAAATAAATCATTAAGGCAAATTCAAAAAAAACTTAAGCTTCACCACCCTTTTCCTCAACCACTACCAGGTCGCTTAAATCAACACTCATTGGTAACAATCCTACCTGTACAATGGCGCGTTTGCCTCTTATTTCTTTTACAGCACCCACCTGGTAATTTTTTTTCAATTTTACCTTTGCACCGACTACTATGTCTGATGATACTTCGTGGTATTTTCCTTCTACTTTTTTAGCGAGTTTGTTTGTAACAACCTGGTCATTCTTTTTAAAAAGCAGGCTGTGCATTTGCTTAATAGGTTCACTTTTATCTTCCGCTTTTCTCCACTCAAGCAAAATTTGCTTCATCTTTCGCTCCATATCCTTCAGATAATTGATACGATCTTCTGTTATTACGTTCTGCTGCTTAAGTATTTCAACTTCCTGCTTATGTCGCTCACGGTCCATCACCTGTGTCATTTCTTTTTTGAGCCTTTCATTTTCCTTAAGCAGTTTCTGAAGTTCCTGTTCTTTTTTCTCAACCTCGCGTAAATCCTGCTCTGTGCGGTTCAGCAATTTATCTAAACTAAAATGATCTTCATCCACCAGTTTTCTTGCCTTATTAATCAGAGATGGAGAAAGACCTATTCTTTCAGCGATGGAAAAAGTATAAGAGCTACCTGGCTTTCCAATAATCAATTTGTATAAGGGCAAAAGGTTGTGTTCATCAAAAGCCATCGCCCCGTTTATTATTCCCGGTACCTTATTAGCCATTACCTTAAGGTTGAGGTAGTGTGTGGTAACAATGCCAAAAGAATGCTTGTGAGCCAGTTCTTCCATGATAACTTCTGCAAATGCTCCTCCCAGGTTGGGGTCGCTTCCACTTCCGAGTTCATCTATAAAAAATAATGTTTTACCATTAGCCACTTCCATGAAGTGTTTCATGTTCTTAAGGTGGCTGCTATAGGTACTTAGTTCAAACTCCAGGCTCTGTGTATCGCCGATATGGATCATCAACTGCTTAAAAATGCCCATTTGAGAGGTCGGACTCACCGGAACAAGAAGACCGCTTTGTATCATTATCTGTAAAAGGCCGACGGTTTTTAATGTAACCGTTTTCCCACCTGCATTTGGACCGCTGATAACCAAAATGCGGCTTTTATCGTTAAGGGTTATAGATAATGGAATAGTAGGCTTACCCGACCTTTTATTATAGAGGTAAAGAAGGGGGTGATATGCGTTTACCAGTTCAATGTGAGCAGAATCTCTTATTGACGGAAACTCGCCGTTCATATCAATAGCCAGCCTTGCCTTCCCCCTTATGAAATCATATTCACCAACTATAGCATGATAGGTTTTTAGTAACTCGGCATAAATACTAAGATCAGCAGTAAGCTTCCTTAATATTCTTTGAACTTCCCGGCTTTCTTCGTTTTCCAGGCTGTAGATGTCATTATTCAGTTCAATGGTTTCCTCGGGCTCTATATAAGCTGTTTTCCTTGTATCGCTTTCTCCATGTAAAATCCCTTTTATCTGTCGTTTGTATTCCGAAAATACTGCTACTACCCTTCTGCCATTACTGAAGCTTTCTTCTATATCAGCCGCGTACCCTGATTTGTTTAAACGGGCTATCACCCTTTCAAAAACCCTTCGAAGCTCGTTTCTTTTTCTAAACAAGTTCAGTCGGATCTTTTGAAGTTCCTCTGTTGCATTATCTTTCACGTTGCCGTATTCGTCCAAAACATCATCCAGCATTTCAAGAATTGCCTTCTCGTAATAAGTATCTGCAATTACTTTAGTTAATGCCGGGTATGCAACTCTTCTTTCATTATCAAACCATCGGAATATCGATTGCAGGCTAACTGCCAACTTCCTGATTTGTACAAACTGGTCACTTATCAAAACAGCTCCGGGAATAGAAAGTAATTTCAGGTCCTTGCTTAAATTCAAAACATAGTCGTTCGGAAAATATTGGTTATTCAATTGCAGTAGTTTAAACTCATGGCTCTGCTGCAATTCCGTTTCAATAAAATCTTTCTTTGTATGTATACGAAGGTCACCGGCCCTCTTTTTAGCGAATTCACTTTTACAATGGTCAACCAGCAATGCCTTAATTTTATCAAACTCTAACTGCACTGCTGCTGATTCGGGAAATAATTTCATAACCCTCGACCGCTGGTGCGGTACTTAAATATTAGTTTAAAGATGCAAAAATAAAGGTTACAACTGCAATTACACGTTAATAGTAATTAATCTATAAATACTTTCATCGGAGAAATACGAAAGCGTTACATTTCATTTTTAAAAAGCAGAATAAGTAAAACCACTGTTAAAAGTCTCGTATTTTTACCCTTGATGGTGTTAAGAATATTCCATAACTCATTCTTTTAAAAGTTGTTAAAGTAATTTTGTCTTGTAATCAAAACCAACCCGATAAATGATTGCAATAGTTATAACAAAGAGATACTTTCTACTATGTAAGGTTTTTGCAGCATTAATTTTTATCTCTTGCTCCCAAACTGAATCGACCTCGCTTAGTGCGGCCAAAATAAACAGGAGTATGGCAAATATTAAAACAGACACAGCCACCTTTGGCGCAGGCTGCTTCTGGTGTGTAGAAGCGGTATTTCAACAATTGGACGGTGTATTAAAAGTAACAAGTGGTTATAGCGGCGGACATGTTGTAAATCCTACTTATGAACAGGTATGCAGCAAAAAAACGGGCCACGTTGAAGTTTGTCGCATCATTTACGACCCTTCAAAAATCACTTTTGACGAGTTGCTTGAAGTGTTTTGGAAAACGCATGATCCTACCACACCCGACCAGCAAGGCAACGACCGCGGTCCTCAGTACCGAAGCGTAGTTTTCTATCATAACAACGAACAAAAGAAATTATCGGAAGAATATAAAGCTGAGATCAACAACTCAGGTGCGTTTAGTAACCCCGTTATAACATCCGTTGAACCATTGAAAAACTTTTACGAAGCAGAAAATTACCACCAGAACTATTTCAATGCAAATTCGGACCAACTCTATTGCAGGTACGTAATTCAGCCAAAGCTGGAGAAGTTTGAGAAAATTTTTAAAGATAAATTGAAGAAAAACAAGGGATAAAAAAGAATAATTGTATTATTCTTTTTGTTACAACATTTGAATAAATATTAAACATCGTTGTGTCACTCTCTGCATCTGCAAATCAATATTCAGCTCCTTCCATTATCGCTTTTTTTATAACCCAACTGCTAATCATGGTAATTAGTGTCTCTATTACCAATTCGGCACTCCCCAATTTTCTCTCGCAAATTTCTGCCGTAACCATAAACCTTGTACTGCGGAGTTCTTACATTTGGAAAACAAAATTCCACGAACACTGTTGCGTTTTGAACCTTTTATACTGCCAGTATAAAAAATGCTAAACTTACAATTACTCCTCTGCCAAACTGACACTTTCATTAAATTTTCCTATTTTTGCACCCTTAATTTTTCGTTTGATGGAAACCCTTGAATTAACAGGAAAGGTGCATGATGAAAAGCGACAGGGAGAGGCTTTTGCTCCATTTGCTGTTGAACCACTTATTTATAAGAAGAAATTTTACATAGAAAGCTACGGCTGTGCTATGAATTTTGCCGACAGTGAAATAGTTGCATCTATATTAAGTAATGAAGGGTATGGTGCAACAAAAAACTTTGAGGAAGCAGACCTTGTATTGGTAAACACCTGCTCGATCAGGGAAAAAGCAGAAGCAACCGTAAGAAAAAGATTAACTGAATTTAAAAAGGCTAAACAGGCTAAACGAGGAATGCTGGTAGGCATTTTAGGGTGTATGGCTGAAAGATTAAAAGGCAAACTGCTTGAGGAAGAAAAACTAGTTGATCTTGTGGTTGGACCGGATGCATACCGTACACTGCCTGCTTTAATTAAAGATGCCGGAACGGGACAGAAAGGAGTGAACGTTTTACTGAGCCGTGAAGAAACTTATTCTGACATCGCCCCTATTCGTTTAGACAGTAATGGTGTTACTTCTTTCGTAAGCATCATGCGTGGTTGTAATAACATGTGCAGCTTTTGTGTAGTACCTTTTACAAGAGGCCGCGAACGCAGCCGCGACGCATTTAGCATATTTAAAGAGTGTGAGGAACTGTTCAATAACGGTTACAAAGAGGTGACCTTACTTGGCCAGAACGTCGACAGTTATTATTGGGTCGACGAGCAAAAAGACATGATTGTAACCTTTGCTAAGTTATTGGAGATGGTCGCAAACATTAGTCCTTCACTTCGGGTGCGTTTCAGCACTTCTCATCCCAAAGATATTACGGACGAAGTTTTATTTACGATGAGCAGGTACGAGAACATTTGTAAATCGATTCACCTGCCGGTACAAAGTGGCAGCACCCGTTTGTTACAGTTGATGAACCGTACCTATACACGCGAATGGTACATAGCAAAAGTGGACAGGATAAAAGAAATCATGCCTGAATGCGGTATAACCAGTGATGTAATTGCAGGCTTTTGTACAGAAACAGAAGAAGACCACGACGACACGTTATCAATACTAGAGTACAGTAAATATGATATGAGCTATATGTACTTCTATAGCGAAAGACCGGGAACGCTTGCTGCCCGGCGCTTTACCGACGATGTACCGCTTGAGGTAAAAAAGAGAAGGCTTGATGAAATTGTAAAACTTCAAAATCGCATCTCACGCGAAAGTAATTTAAGGGATGTTGGTAGAACTTTTAAAGTATTAATAGAAGGCAACTCCAAGAAAAGCGAAAATGACTGGGCCGGAAGAAGCAGCCAGAATAAAGTAGTAGTATTTCCAAAGGGGAATGCTAACCTTACAAAGGGCGATTATGCTTTCGTAATGGTGACAAGTTCAACAGGGGCTACACTGCTGGGTGAAATAGTAGGTAAATCTCCTGATTAACTGCCCTTACTTTTTGCACAAAAATAAAAGTTGCCAAAAGATTTGCGGATGAACCACATCTGGCCGTGGCACGAAAGATGATTAACTGAAAAACGAATGTTTGTACCAGTAATCGTACCCGCGAATTAAACTGAATCATGGCTCCTATAATTGTTAATAACAAGCATCAAATAGTCTTAATGTGTTACAAGCACAAGTTAAAGTACCTCTATCTCTTTGGTCAATACAGAAAAAATTCAGGTTATGGCGAGTGACATAAAAAAGTATTTATATGATATTCTGCTATCAATTGAAACGCACCTTCAAAACACTAACACTTTTTCAAAATTTACTCGAAACTTATTACTGATGGATGCTGTGGAAAGAAGATTAGCAATTATTGGAGAGACTTTAAATAAGGCTGTGAAAATTCAGACTGACCTTCGGGTGAGCAATAAAATAGAATTTATTAAGCTCCGGCATTTATTAATTCATCATTATGATGAGTCGGATGAAGCTATCATTTGGAATATTATTAAAAACGATCTTCCTGTGTTGAAACAGGAAATAGAATTATTACTTAAAGACTGATAATGGATGTTCAATCAATTAAAAACAGGTTTGGAATAATAGGAAACAGCGCTGCTTTAAACCATGCATTGAACGTAGCGGTACAGGTTGCTGCTACTGATTTAAGTGTGCTGATAGTGGGCGAAAGCGGTGTAGGTAAAGAAGCCTTTTCTCACATTATCCATGCCTTATCTTCAAGAAAGCACAATTCTTTTATAGCCGTTAACTGCGGCGCTATACCCGAAGGAACTATCGACTCTGAGTTATTCGGTCACGAAAAAGGTTCTTTCACCGGCGCAGTAGACAGCCGGAAAGGATATTTCGAAACCGTAAGCGGCGGAACAATTTTCCTGGACGAAATTGGGGAAATGCCGGTAGGTACACAGGCAAGGCTGTTACGTGTTTTGGAAACAGGCGAATTTATCCGCGTCGGTTCTTCAAAAGTGCAAAAGACAGATGTCAGGGTGATCGCCGCAACCAACAGGGAGCTGTTGGAATTTACTCAAACCGGGAAATTCAGGGAAGACTTGTATTACCGGTTAAGCACCGTTCCAATAAGGGTACCGGCTTTAAGAGACCGGCAGGAAGACATCATCCTGCTTTTCAGGAAATTTGTTATTGACTTTGCAGAAAGATATAAAACAACGCCGGTTCAGTTAGACGACGAGGCTAAAACCCTGTTAATTAACTATCCATGGAAAGGAAATGTGCGGGAGTTAAAGAATATTGCAGAGCAAATTTCGGTGTTAACTACCGAAAAGCAAATAAATGCAAAACAGCTTCGCCAGTTTTTACCCGAAGCAAATAACATAAACCGGTTACCGGTTTTAGCGAGCCATAACGGAACAGGAAACGGAACGCCGGGGAATGAGTTCGCCAACGAACGGGAGATCTTATACAAGCTTTTCTTCGACATGAAGAAAGATGTTACCGAACTAAAAAAGATGTTCCTTGAGATACTGCAAAATCCATCGTCTTCAAACGCCGCGGTAGCCTTTGCCAGGGAGTCTTTACTCCACGATTATACCACTGTAAATAAAGACTTGCCTCAACAACAGTCGCAGCCTATACATGCAAATGTTATCAACCACCCTCAGCCGGTAATGTACGATGATATTCATCATCACGAGGAAGTGGAAGAGTCGCTGAACATCATGGATAAAGAAAAGGAGTTGATTATTAAAGCATTGAAGAAGCATAAGGGAAAACGAAAAGACGCTGCAAGCGATCTCGGCATAAGTGAGCGAACATTGTACCGCAAGTTAAAGGAATATGATATTGATGAGTAAGAGGTAAGAAGATGGCGTAAGGCAGAAAGCAAAGAGAGCTATTTTTGAGCCGAACTGTATTTCTACTATGAATCATCGTTGCGTCGCACTCTTTTACATCTCTTTCATTACTCAGCAAGACTTAATTTATTTAGGAAGTATAAGTGTTATGAAAAATTCGAATCAGACAACCCCGATAGAAAACAGGAAGAAATTCGCTGCACTAAAATTTTTAGTTCGCAACGTTCAATTTTCAACGTACAATTCCCACATCTTGCTTCTTGCTTCAGGCTTCTTACTTCTTCTCCTTTCCTCCTGCAGTGTTTATTCATTTAAAGACGTAAGTATTCCACCTGAAGTTAAGACGGTTAAAATCGGGTTTATTGAAAACAAAGCAAGGTACGTAAACCCACAATTGAGCCCCAGGTTAACAGATAGGATTCAAATGAAAATTACCGGCCAAACAAGGCTGACAAGAACAAATAATGATGACGCGCATTACCAGATTAGTGGTTATGTTTCAGAAGACAATATAACTACCTCAGGTATCTCAAACCAAACCGCTGCAACCAACCGGCTTACTATTGGCGTGCATATCACTTTTAGAAATACGCTTGTCGGCAAAACACAGGAGTTTGATATCACCCGGAATTTTGACTTCAATGCAAATCTTACCCGGCAGCAGGCAGAGGCGGCACTGAATGAAGAGATTTTAAAAAATCTCACTGACGAAATATTTAACCGGATTTTTTCGAATTGGTAGGTAGTTGTATTTTCACTTTATGAACCAATCACAGGAAAAAGCATTACGGTATCTCACCGGTAGTGATAATATTGAGTCTGTTACTGCCGCGGAGTTGCAGAAAATGGTTGATGAGCACCCATATTTTCCTGTTGCGCAGTTTTTGTTGGCGAAAAAGCTCAAAGAGCAAAATTCGGAAGCATTTTTACCCCAGGTTCAGAAAACCGCCTTATACTTTTCAAATCCATATTGGCTTCATTACCAGTTATTGGATCAAACGTCCACTGCTTTTATAGGTGAACAGGAAAGAACTATCCCAAAAATTCCTGGATATGGATGGAAAGATCCTGTAGATGAAGAGACAAAATATCCGGCAGAAGATTCCCATCCAATTACAACTGCATTTACCATTACCGAACTGGAAGCGGCCGGTAATCTTGCACATGAGACGCTAGTGGAAGGAAAACTTGCAGACCAACCTACACAGGACGTACAAGAAACAGGTTCACAAGATCTGCATCCCGTTACTACCCAATTTTCTGTCACCGAATTAGAAGCAGCAAGCGAACTTGCACATGAGACTTTAAAAGAAACTGGTGAAGTTGAAGTCCAAAATGCTGATGTCGAAGAAAGTGATCCCGAAACTGCTTCTTTAGACGGCACCTCAGAACGGGAGAAAGTTTTAGGAGTAACTGAAGATGAAGCAATAGCTGTTGAGGGTACAAATACAAAAGAAGAAATGAGCCAGCCCGAAGAAGAAATGGCTGCCATAACAAGAGATACAGATGAAAACGCAGCTGCGTTTCTGGACGAACTGGCTGAATCTGGAGAAACAACTGCTTATAACAAACCTGAACCGGCTGAAATTGAAATCATTTCCGTCGAAGAAACTGAAGTTATACCGGAAGAACCTGGTGGAATACAAGATCACCCGGGGGAAATCAATCAGCAGGAAGAAGAAATGGCTGCAATAACACGGGAACCGGGAGAAGAAACAGAAGAATTTATAAACAACCTTCATAAAGAAGAATCAGTAGTTCATGATAATCTTGAAGAAGTGGTATTGGAAGCATTCACACCGGGTGCAACAGATAAACCGGTCATCCTGCCCCAAGAAAAAGCCGGGGTAGAAACTGCTAATGACGAAGCTTTTGAACCGTTACCATTAAAAGAAAACATTCAACAATTTACGTCTGCTCCCACGGGACAAACTGAACCGGATGTTTTAGAAAACGCTTCTACTGACGAGAACGCAGTTAAAAAACAGCCCCAGCCAGAACCAGACGAACATGAAAGGATGTTTCAGAACATTAAAGCAATGCTCGACGCTTCGTCAGATGAAGCAGATGCAGATGTAGAAAATGCAGTTATTCCAATAGATCCTTATTATACGATCGATTATTTTGCTTCACAGGGCATTAAGCTCGAGCTTGACCCAAATCCCAAGGATCAATTGGGTCAGAATCTAAAAAAGTTCACGCATTGGTTACGACACATGAAGAAACTGGGCCCGGAAGATGCGACAGAAGCTATCCGGAAAGAAACCGAAGCAGATATTGTACAAATTGCTGATTCTTCAAATACTGTACGCGAAGTAGTTACCGAGGCAATGGCGCTGGTGCTTGAAAAACAGGGGAAAAAAGATAAGGCTATCGAATTATATAACAAATTAAGTTTTTTGAATCCCCACAAAAGCGCTTACTTTGCGCACAAAATAAAAAATTTAAAAGGTATCTGAGATGACAATTTTTTTTCTAATTCTAATCGTACTTTCCAGTGTAATTCTTGGCTTTATCATACTGGTTCAAAACCCTAAAGGTGGTGGACTTGCAGGAAACATTGCAGGTTTTAGCAACCAGTTTATGGGTGTAAAACAAACCAACGACGTACTTGAAAAAGGCACCTGGATTTTTGTTAGCCTAATTGCTTTGTTATGTATTTTTTCTACGTTCTTTATGACTGGCGTGAGCGGCAGTAACGATAACGACATCTTAAATAAGATCAATACAAACCAGGGAACAACCGCTCCAAAGTCAACCACACCCCCGGCAACTCCTCAACAAACACCAACTCCTCCTGCAAGCAATCAACCTTAATTATGGTTTTGCCTGTGTAGGTTTTAATATTATTAACCCTGTCTACATTTTAGGCAGGGTTTTTTATTTATTTTAGTCATTATATTTTTTATGAAAAGAATCCTCGGTTTTTTAATAGTTGTCGCATTAATCGCTGGTGCGGTAGGTGCGTGGCTAATACTAGGAAGTGCCACAGCATTTGAAGAAAAAAGGAAAAACCTTTTTGTATACACCGGTAAAGCAGAAAAGGTGCCAGTAATGAAGTTTATTAAAGAGAATGATTTGCTTAAATACCCGGGCATATTTGAATTATTAGCAGATAAAATGGACGTATGGAAAAGGCTAAAGCCGGGCAAATTTGAAATTAAAAAGGGCGAGAGTCTTTTAAGCATATCCAGGATGCTTCGCAACAACCGGCAAACTCCTGTTAACCTGGTTATCAATAAAATAAGAACTGTAGAAGACCTGGCGGGCATAATGGGTAAAAACTTTGAGGCCGATTCTACTGACGTTATGGAGTTTATTAATAATAGCGACAGCCTGGCCAAGCTGAATACAAACGCATATAATTTAATGACTCTCGTTATTCCCAATACCTATACTTTGTTCTGGAATACTTCCCCGAGCCGCATTTTCAGAAGATTGAAAAGTGAAAGAGACAATTTCTGGGAAAAGAACAACCGGAAAGCAAAAGCAGAAAGCCTCGGCTTCTCTCCTGCCGAAGTTTACACGATTGCTTCAATTGTTGAAGAGGAAACCAATAAACAAGATGAAAAAGGAAATGTGGCCAGCGTATACATTAACCGCTACAGAACCCGGATGCCTTTAGGCGCCGACCCTACCATAAAATTTGCTTTAAAAGATTTCGGATTAAAAAGGATTTACAACAAACACCTCGACGTTCAGTCGCCGTACAATACGTATAGAAATACCGGTTTGCCTCCGGGGCCCATTTGCACTCCATCCTCCAAAACCATCGATGCTGTATTAAACGCACCAAAGACAGATTACTTTTATTTCGTAGCAAAAAAAGATTTTTCAGGTTATCATACCTTCAGTACCAACTACGCCGAGCATTTGCAAAATGCAAAAGAATACCAGAAAGCATTGGATGAATTAATTTTACGGAAACAAAATGCTGCTAAGGGCACCTAGTGACAAAGATTGAACGAATCATAACACATTCCCGGCCATTTACTTTTATCAGCAATAAAAGCAAGCATATTATTTTGCCGGGATTTCATGGCGTTCCCCTGTACGATGCGTCTATTTTTTTTGTCGGCCAGCTAAAAAAGTCAGGGTTAATAGCCCGGGCCAAAGCCATCTCGTTCGATTTTGCTATGGCAATACCTGCCGTATTAATTTGCCTCTTTACGCTTATTCCCTACATGCCTATTTCGAAACAGTTTACAAAGGAACTGCTCAGGTTAACAAGGCACATCGCACCTAACGAAAGCTCGTACAACTTCGTAAATTCATTTCTCTTAGACTTTCTGACCACACCCCGGGTCGGGTTATTATCGTTCGGTTTTATACTGGTTGTTTTTTATGCCTCGAACGCAATGTTAAGCATCATCAACACGTTCGATAAAGCGATTTACCAACATAAAAAAACATCAAACTTTATAAAAAAAAGGATCAAGGCAATAAGGTTAACTATTGTGGTGCTTGGCCTTCTGATCGGAACGATTTTATTGCTGATAGGCCAGGGAATTTTATTTGATAAAACCATGAAGTGGCTGAAATTTAAAGGGGCCGACCTTATTTGGATCACGATGGTTAGATGGGTTTTTACGATCGGCTTGTTTTTCTATTCCATTTCATTTATTTACAAGTACGCTCCCTCGGTAAAGAAAAGATGGCCTACGGTGTCGCCGGGTTCTATTCTCGCTACGTTCCTTATGATTGCCACTACTTTCATTTTTTCATTTTGGGTCAATCATTTCAATAACTTTAATAAGATTTATGGTTCGCTGGGAACAATCATGATACTCATGTTATTAATTTACCTTAACTCATTAATCCTGTTAATTGGCTTTGAGTTAAACCTGAGCATTACATTTTTGAAAGCGGATACAGACGGCAAAAAGCAGAAAAAAATAACGCAACTGGTAAAAACAGAATCTATCTCAACAATCGAAAAATAACGCTGATTAAAAGAATAGGTTAGGAAGAAACTTTTGGTAGCCGCCTACAACTCTCTTATCAACATCGTTGCGTCGCACACTTATATCTTTTAGATTCTCTATTCAACCTTTCTTAACATGAAAGTTTCCAGCTATACATCTATTTTTACAACAACAAATCATCACCATGAAAACGCTCCTGGTATTGTTAGCAATTGGAATATTATCAGTGAACGCATTTGCGCAAAATGTTCAGCCGATTGCAATAGGAACCCCATTACCTATGGCAGGTACAAAAATGAAAGCTACTGACGGAAAAGAATATTCCATTAAAGATGCTTTATTAAAAAATGGTGTTTTGGTAATGTTCAGTTGCAATACTTGTCCTTATGTTATCAGGTACCAGGGCCGCACCCTTGCTGTTATTAAAGAAGCTAAGGAAAAGGGAATCGGTGTTATTATAATCAACAGCAATGCTACGGCCAGGGACGATGAAGACTCCTATCCTGCTATGCAGGAGTATGGCAAAGCCCAGGGTTATAAAGACGTTCGTTATGTGGTCGACGACAATTCTGTTGTAGCAAATGCGTTTGGTGCTACCAGGACACCTGAATGCTTTTTATTTAATGCTGCCGGAAAACTTGTGTATCACGGAGCTATTGACGATAACAATGTTGCTTCTCAAGCCAAACAAAACTACGCAATAAAGGCACTCGATGAAACCTCACTAGGGAAAGAGGTAACAGTTAAAGAAACGAGGTCGGTGGGTTGTATGATTAAACGACCATGAGTGTATAGAACAAAACAGCCATTCACAAAATGTAAATGGCTGTTCTGATTTACTAAGAGTCGTAGTAAGAAATTACTAATTTCTATCTTTCACTTTCACTTTACCATCTCTCACTTTAATCTTAACTGAATCATCTTTGTACTTTGCGTCGCCGTCTGTTTCAATTTTCACTTTCGCACCACCATCTGCAGTTTTAACTTTTAAGTCCCCGTCGCCCTGTATTTTAACTTTAGATTCGTTAACGGTATATTTACCCTCACTTCCTTTTATTAACGCCATGTTAACAACACGTCCGCTTCTGTCGAAAGTATCATTGGTAGATTGATCGATGTAATACTCAACCGGTGTATGTGTTTCAGCATTTAAATAGTAGCCGGTTTTTTCATCTTTCTCAAGCTTTACTGTAGAGCCTGAGTAAAGATCAACATAACTGCTCTTCATCGAAGCTGAACCTGTAGCGGACGTATCTGAAGCTGCATTAGTAGATTCTGTTGTTGAGGAAACAGACGAAAGAGAGTCTGCAGTTGTTTCTTCAGTAGTTGAAGATCCGCCGCAAGCGGCAAAAGTTACCACTGCAATTGTGCACGCCAAAGGCATCATTACTTTTTTCATAATTATTCTGTTTGGTTTGTCACTGACTTCCCAATTATTATACCAGTAAGAAAAATTATTATATATGGCTAAACAGAGAGCCCTGTTTTAGTACGGATTATAAGCCCTATGGGTGAAACAAGTGATGGAACTTGTCAGAATAGCTTTTTAGCAATATTGAGCATGTATTTGGAACTAAATTAAACTCGGAGTTTTGTCGGGTTGCAGCGACAAAAGGGAAAGTTATTTTTTACTTTGCTTAATGCCCTTAATTGTAGGTCCAACTCAACTAGCAGCATTAAATTTTTCTGCATGCCTTACTGCACGAGGCGGCGACGAGATTTCTGCTATAGTACGAGGAATAATGGTTTGCCGTACAAGGGAGTGACACAACAATGCTCAATTTCTATTCAACTGCCGGCTACCAAAAAAATCGGTGAAACACGATTATACTTTAACCTCAATTACTTTCATAGCCTCGCTTCTTTCGATCAACCCAATTTTATAGGAGTGCTCAATTGCGTCTTTGCTGTGTTCGAAATGACAAACGCACACACCTGCATCTTCAATCTTTTTTATAAGTTCACGCACATTACTTATATTTTTTTCGTAAACGTGCCGCAAATAAACGCTAACAATACGACCGGGAAAGTGACTGACTATACCTGCATAAATGGTTGGGTCCTGTTGTGAATCGTCGCCGAGAAGAACAAATTTTTGAGTGGGATATGCTTCGAGAATACGGGCAATACGCATGAATTTAGTGGAATGTTTTGTAGCCCCTGTTTTCCATACTTCTGATAGTCGCTTTATCTGGCTCAGCAGGTAAACACCATCGGGTAACTCATTTTTGCGGGTGAACTCCTTTATAAAATCATACAAATTCCACTCGCTGCTGGAAACATAAAAAAAAGGATTCGGATTAGTACTGGTTGTTTTCGCATTTGCAAGTAACCTGTAATGAGTGACTACGCCTTCGAAAGGCTTACGGCTATGGGCATTTTTAGTAAGCAAAACATACAACCGTCTTCTTAAATTGGACGAGTGCGAGATTAAGAAAGTATCGTCGATGTCGGAAAGAAAAGCGTACTGGTTGGTAAACGGAATTATTACAGAACCTACACCGGCGGCAAGAACTTCTACCTGGCCTTTTTCGTGCGTATAATATTGAACCTGCACTTTATAAATAGCGGGTGGCAGTTCCGAAGGAGTATCCCATTCAAAGCGAAAAAAACCATCTTTCGCTGTTTTTGTTTCACAAACCGTTTCTCCCCACATTAATCTTACGTTTGCATCAGCAACCCGTTTAACCATGAATGAGCGCAATAGTGCAAAAGTGTTTGTCCAGAAATTTTTCCGGTACTTCTTACGAGGCAGGGGACTTAAACTAAAAACATGGCCGAAAACAATCATTTTCGAAGTATTTCCATAGCCGTGGTACACTTTTACTACAGGCTCGTTGGTTAACTTAAATAAGTGAAGTAATTTCCTTTCCAATTTTTCAAAGAAAGATAGATTATCTTTTGCGCCATTATTAAACACCGGAGATTGCATATTAAAACAATTGCTTTAAAATAGTAAAAATGAACCAACCAACTGCTTCTGTCCTATTATTTGTTGTAAATCCAATATCGGGAGGAAAACATAAAAACGATCACGAGGCAGCAATTAAAAAATATTTTGAAAAACTTCCGCACACGATTGAATTCTTTTTATTGGATGGCAAAAATGATGCAGAGGAACTACCAAAATGTATTGAGCAAGTTAAGCCGAATAAAGTAATTGCAGTAGGTGGAGATGGAACTGTTTCAATGGTTGCAAAAAAATTATTGAAAACAGAAATGGCATTGGGCATTATACCAGCGGGCTCTGCTAACGGGATGGCCGCGGAATTGAATATCCCGGTAGATGTTGAGGCAGCACTGAACATTGTAGAAAACGGAATAGTTAGAAAAGCTGATGCAATATGTATTAACAACGAGATCTGCCTTCACCTAAGTGATATTGGCATGAATGCCCGGCTGATAAAATATTTTGAGGAAGGAAACATGCGTGGAAAACTGGGATATGCAAAAGTTGCATTAAAGGTTCTTTTACGCAAACAGAATATCAGGGTAATCATGCAGTCGAAAGGCAAGGAAATTAAACGTGACGCCTTTATGGTAGTTCTTGCAAATGCGAGCAAATATGGTACCGGAGCTGTTATTAATCCAAAGGGCGATTTGTACGATGGACTTTTTGAAGTGGTTATTATAAGACAACTAGGTATTGGAACGCTTTTAAAAATGTGGCTGCGACCTCACACCCTGGACCCTAAAAAGATTGAAGTTATCCAGGCTACATCTGTTCGTATTCAAACCCATCGCAAGGTACATTTCCAGGTAGATGGAGAATATTTGGGTAAAGTTCGAAGGGTGGATGCAGACATTCTGCCTGGCCAGTTAAATATCCTTTTACCCGAATAGGTTTGGCAGTACAATGGCATGTTTTTTTCCTTATCTTTTTTTCATTGAAAAACCCGTCATGAAAAAAGCGCTCCTGTTTTTATTTGTATTGATTTCGACTTTTTCGTTCTCCCAAAATGTTACTTATCCCTTCCCCGTTAATTACTTTAATCTAAACATCGATGGACAGGACGTTCGGATGGCCTACATGGATGTAAAGCCTGCATCATTTAATGGAGAAACCGTGATATTGTTTCATGGCAAGAATTTCAATGGGTTTTACTGGAAAGATGTAATTCCATTTTTAACCACGGCTGGGTACCGGGTAATCGTTCCCGACCAGGTTGGCTGGGGCCAGTCTTCGAAGCCGGATGTACATTATAGCTTTTTCATGCTGGCGAATAATAATGCAAAGCTGCTTGATTCGCTCGCAATAAACAAAGTAACAGTGATTGCTCATTCAATGGGGGGAATGCTTGCAACCAGGTTTACAGCCATGTACCCGCAAAAAGTAAAGAAGCTTCTACTGGAAAACCCGATCGGCCTTGAAGACTATAGCGCTTTCGTTCCTTATAAACCTTTAAATGAATTGTATAAAGGTGAACTCAATGTAACCTACGAAAGCATGAAAAAATACCAGCAATCGTACTACCCGGTTTGGAAGGAGGAGTATGAGCCCTACGTACAGGCACAGGCCGCACAGTTGAAAGAACCCGACTTTCAAAAAATAGCAAAAGTGAACGCTCTTACTTACCAGATGATTTATGAGCAGCCTGTTGTTTACACTTTCGATAGTATTAAGGTGCCGACTATGTTAATAATTGGACAGGAAGACCGTACAGTAGTTGGCAAAAACAACCTGAACGAAGAACAAAAGAAAGTGTATGGAAATTATCCTGCACTCGGCAAAAAGATACAGCAAAGAATAAAAGGTTCAAAGCTGGTAGAGCTACCGGGAGTCGGCCACATTCCACATATCCAGGTTCCCGACCTGTTTAAGCAAGCTGTGTTATCATTTCTTAAGGAATAAAATTTAAAGAGTGCCTGGCGCTCCAATAAGCTTTCAAATAATCCGTTATCTAAATAAAACCGATGTTTTTCTTTCTTTCCAAACTTGCTTCCTTTTTTATAACTCCTGAAAATTGGATAATTGTCTTACTGATTTCACTTTTTTTTGTAAAATCACCTCTTGTAAAAAAGAGGGTTACCATCATCCTCGTAATATTTGTACTGTTTTTCGGAAATGAAGTTATCTACAATAAGATTGTACTGGCATGGCAGCCAAAGCCCGTTCAACTTCCCCCGAATATTACCTATGAAGCAGGAATTTTGCTGGGCGGCAGCGGCAGCTTCGATAAAAATGGAACCGGTTTTTTAAACAGTTCAAGCGACAGGGTGTTCGAAGTTTGTACTTTATACAAAACGGGCAAGATCAAAAAAATAATTGTTGCGGCAGGAGCGGTATACAACGACCGGCCAAAAGAGGCTCCTTTTCTTTCAAAGAAAATTAGTGAGTTAGGCATTCCGCCTCATGATATAATTGTTGAGCAACAATCGAGAACGACTTTTGAAAATGCCCTTTATACAAAAAGGATCATCGACTCTCTTAAACTGCAGCCCCCTTTTGTGTTGGTCACTTCTGCCATGCATATTCCCCGCTCAGTCAGGGTTTTTACCAAGGCCGGCCTTCCGGTTATACCTTATCCGGCCGACTACAAGGTTCTTGATAAAAAATTCGGATTTTTTGATTATGCCGTTCCAAAACTTTACATAATTAATGATTGGTCTGGCTTATCAAGAGAATTGGTGGGGGTGTTAGGATATAAGCTTTTTAAGAAAGCGTGACCGATTAAGTAATTGGGAATCGGGGAATTAGGCATTTAGCTATTAGTGCTTATTGATTTTCGTTATCGGCTTTTGCAGTCCTGGCCGTCACCGTTGCCCGGCGGAATCGCCGGCCGGGCAAACGTCGCAGGCTGCAACTAGCACCTTTACTCAACCGTTCTTAAGCCGGACTTCTGTCTCAGAACCCAATGAAACAACTCATTTATGCTGTTTACGTAACGCTTCTTTGCGATACGATCCATTGCTTACGCTTTCCGTTCAAGCCATTTAAAATCTGCTGCCTTTGGTAATTGCTCGAATGTGGGTGAAACAAATTCAGAGGGAACCGTTAATCTGCGCTTTGCGGTATCAAGCCAGGCACCATCTACAGTAATGATCGCTGCCACGGTGTCTCCGTTCTTTATTATTTCATGTTGAAACGTCCAGCGGCTATAAGTAGGTGTACATTGTTTTAGGGCCAGGTTAATGGTGATAATATCGCCGAAATGTACTTCTCTTTTAAATAAACATTCTTCACGAAACAGAATAGGTCCGAGGTTGTGCTCTACCAGCACAGCCGGGGGTAAACCGTTTTCGGTTAAAAAGCACATTCTTATATAAGCTCCGAAGTCGTAGTAAACAGAATGACGTACATGAAAGTTAGGATCAAGGTCGCTCCACCTTATTTCAACCGGTTTTACGTAACTGTCCATGCTATTGATTTTGGCTGCAAAGAAAGTGAAGAAATCCCGACTTAGTGCAAATACAATTAGCAGTGTATCTTTTTCGAGCACGAGTGAAAAGGGGACCACGATGTTTTGAAATAGCAATAAGTAATCAATGTCGTTGAGGTGAGGAATTGTTTGGGTGCTGGTGTCGTAGTCGACGATTTGCTACCGCTATTCATGTTTTATTGATCAGCCACAGTAGTAAACCGCATAACCAGGGTATCAAGAAAGAAACGGAATGTAATCGTTTCTTCCTTGATTTTTTGCAGCCTGTCCCGATTTTTCACCGGGAGTTACTTTCTTTTCTTCAAGGAAATGCGGAGCATTCATCGAAACCAATAAAAACATAAATATCTCTGAGATAAAAGAAAGTAACAAACCTTGCATTTAGGGAGGCTGTTAAACAAATAAGGTTTTACAATGTTGCTTAAGTCAAGACGTTGCATAAGCAATGTTCAAAATGCCAGGAGTTGAGCATTAAGAGTTGAACATGGAAAATTTCTCTGGGGCGGTCACATTTGCTCAAACTTACGCTGACGCTCTTTTCGTCTTCAACTCTTTGTAACTATCTTGCAGCCTCAAAATTCTATTATGTCAATATTTGATAAACTTAACCAGGCAAAACAAGACAAGTTATCCGCGAACCTGAAAGAAGGTGAAGACTTCTTAGCTAAAAACAAAGAAAAGCCGGGTGTTGAAACTACACCAAGTGGATTACAATACGAAGTTCTCACCGAAGGAAACGGTCCAAAGCCAAAAGCGACCGACAAAGTAAAATGCCACTACCATGGCACATTAATAGATGGAACCATTTTCGACAGTTCAGTACAAAGAGGACAGCCGGCAACCTTTCCGTTAAATATGGTAATCAAAGGCTGGACTGAAGCATTACAACTAATGTCTGTAGGAAGCAAATACCGGTTGTTCCTTCACCCCTCACTTGCGTATGGCGAAAGACAAACCGGTGCTGTGATAGGCCCCAACAGTACGTTGATATTTGATGTTGAGTTGCTTGGGATTGGATAGGGAGAACCAGGTTTTTGGGATTACCAGGATTTTTGTTGAAATAAAAGATGGAAAAATGGCTGTTTCAAATGATGGAGCAGCCGTTTTTCGTTTTACAACGGCCCGATGAACGACCCACTTAAAATACAGGTTAAAGCTGAATATATATTTACCAGTAGAAGTGAGTGACACAACAATGACGAAAGAAGATATATCGCTTGTCCCAAAAAAATTCTGGTCAGTTAAACTGAACGTGATGTTAACTTGAGATAACCAAACCCGGCTATTGAAGCGACGATAAATAACACCCAAAACAGCGTATTAAAACTATAGTCATCCGCTATCCAACCGCCTATTGACGGCGCTGCAACCTGCGATGTAGCCCACGACATACTGTATAGAGCAGCATATTGACCGCGGTTGTTATCGTTACTTCTGCTGATCCAGTAGGTGTTCATGAAAGGCATCGACAACATCTCACCAGCTGTAATTATAAGCACCGAAATTAAGGCGAGTAGTAACCCGCCTTCGAACAAGTTATACAACAAATAAGAAATAGCTACCAGCCACACTCCGTAGCTGATAAATTTAAGCGGCGACTTTTTTTGCTCCAGGTGGTAAACCAATACCATTTCAATAAATGCAACGAGCAACCCGTTGACAGCCATTAGCAAGCCGATTTCATTTTCACTTAAATTAAGGTGCGTTTTATAAAATACCGGCAATAAAGTAAACATCTGGAAGAAGCAAAATGCAAAGAGTACGGTAAGGCCTATGAACCGGAGGTATTTTTTGTCGTCATAAGCCGAGAAAACTATCGGCTTAGCTTCCTGTGTACTTTTCGCAGTGCCAATGTTTACTACTTTTCTTTCTTTCAATACAAACATTAATAAAATACCGGCTGAGATATTTGTAAGCCCATCGACCAAAAATAGTGCATGATAATTTCTTCCGGCAAGGAAGCCGCCGATTGTTCCGCCAAACGCCCAACCTAAATTGATAGCTAACCTGTTTAAAGAATAAGACCTTGTGCGATTTTCAGGAAGGCTATAAGCAGCAACTGCAGAAGAGTTGGCAGGGCGAAATGACTCGTTCACAATACTTAAAATCAAAATGCCAATGCAAAGAGAAACATAAGTGGTAAGATAACCGACTACAATAAACATGATACCTCCAGCGAACAATGCAAACAGTTGTACCTTATGATAGCCAATAAGATCGGTTATTTTGCCGCCGGCAAAGGCGCCAATTATAGCACCGAGGCCGAAAAAAGACATAATAAAACCCGCCTGCCCAATACTAAATCCCAATCGTTGAGTAGCGTACATTGACATGAAAGGAATAACCATTGTGCCGCTTCTGTTAATTAATATAACGAGCGAGAGATACCAGGTTTCTTTTGAAAGACCAGTGTAGGCATTTTTATATAGTTTTAGTAAAGAAGGCATTCAGCAGATGATGGATGGTGGTTGACAGATGACGGGTTGGAGACGGTTCTATTGTGGATTGTGTTGGTGTAATTAGTGCCTTCTTTTTATTGCTTAGTTTATCAATTGCTCTCTTCTGTCAACTGTAATCAATCACCCGTCAACTCCGCTGTACTTCTGTCAACTGTCATCAACAACCCGTCAACTCTCGCTAACTCCTCTGGCCTTCAAACTGGTCGCCCCTGTGTTTGAACAAAATGTTGAAAGTTGTAAGGCTGCCATAAATACGGGTAATGTATTGCTGAAGGTCGAATTTCTCTTCGTTGGTAAGCACCTTATGTGCATTTATTTTTTGCTCCATTACGCGCAAGCGGTCGCGCAACATCACAATTTTATTAAAGAAGACATCAACCGGAACTTCACTTTCTTTCAGCGATCGGTCTCCCGGTCTTAATACCAGGGTTCCATTCTTCCACTTGTCAGCTATTGTTACAACTTCTGTTACATCGCTCCACTCTCTTAAAATTTTAATTAAAGCATCTTCTGCTTCGCTGAAGCTTACACTGTATTCAGGTTCTATATGCTCAATTACTTCTACTGAAAAGTCTTTGGATACGGGTTTTATTCCGCCTTCAATAAAGCAAACGTCATATATTCTTTTGTGAAGCCGTATAACAACTCCATCACCAAACGATGGATGCTTAATTCTTGAGCCGACGCCTAATAGTTCCATATGTACCCCCAACCCCCAAAGAGGATTTTTGGTGAAGAAATAGTATGATTTTTACTTTGTTAGTTGCCCAACTGGTGATTCCTGCTGTCGAGGTTCCATCGCCTCGCTCTTATCTTAAGGTACTTCTCCGTAGGAGAAGGAGGATGAGCTTCCCTTAGACTAATTCACTCAACTCCAGCCATCTCATTTCCTTGTCTGCTAAAAGGGTTCCTATCTCCCCTATTCTAATACTTGCCTTCTGGATTTCTTCAAAAGGTATTGTAGCCAGTGAAGCCTCTAACTTATTTTTTTCTGCCTCGAGCTCTTTGATCTCTTTTTCGAGTTGTTCGAATTCTTTCTTCTCATTATAAGTCGCCTTTTTCTGGTTACCAGTTTCCAGTTTCCTGTTACCCGGAACCGGCAACCTTGAACCGGCAACTTCTTCAGTCGCCACTCCTTCGCTCTTCATCTTTCCCAACTCACCCCATTTATCCTTGCCTTTTTTCTCATTAGCCTTTAGCCACTCGCGGTACAATGTATAGTTCCCAGGGAAATCCCGGATCTCTCCATCGCCTTCAAATACAAACAAGTGGTCCACCAGCCGGTCCATGAAGTAACGGTCGTGACTAACGATGAGAACACAACCCTGGAATTCACTTAAAAAATTCTCCAGCACACCTAATGTAGGAAGGTCAAGGTCGTTGGTGGGTTCATCGAGTATGAGGAAGTTAGGATTCTGGAAAAGTATAACCAGCAACTGCAAACGCTTTTTCTCCCCGCCACTGAGACTGCTTAAATAAGTGTACTGCTTATCGCCGGGGAACAGGAATAACTCCAGGAACTGTGAGGCGCTAATGCTTCCACCCTTAGCCAGCGGGAAAGTTTCAGCGAATGTCTTCACATATTCGATCACCCGCATGTCGTCTTTAAACTCCAGTCCCTGTTGGCTGAAGTTCCCAAAAACTACGGTATCCCCAATGTTTATTTTACCACTGTCGGGCTGTTCAAGTCCCTGCAGAATATTTAAAAAAGTGCTCTTCCCTACCCCATTCTTGCCCACAACTCCAATGCGCTCTCCCTTACTGAAAGTATACTCAAAACCCTTCATGATCACCTTATCACCGTAGCTCTTACATACTTTTTTCAACTCTGCGATCTTGCCGCCTAAACGCGTCATTTTAACTTCCAGTTGGAGTTGTGCGTCTTCAATCTTCTTTTTAGCCTGGGCCTCCACCTCATAAAAATTATCCTGCCGGCTCTTGCTTTTTGTGGTACGCGCCTTCGGTTGCTTACGCATCCACTCCAGTTCCTTCCGATAGGTATTTTTCGCTTTATCTATTGTAGAGAGTTCACTCTCGATACGGGCCGTTTTTTTCTCGAGATAATTCGCATAATCCCCTTTGTAGCTGTACAATTCGCTACGTTCCATTTCCCAGATCTCCTCGCTTACCGCATCCAGGAAATACCGGTCGTGGGTTACCAGCAGCAGGGTAATGTTCTCTCCGTTCAGGTAATGCTCCAGCCACTCGATCATCTCAACGTCGAGGTGGTTGGTAGGTTCATCCATAATCAGCAGGGTGTGCTGGTGCTCGAAGCCGATGTCGATTAGTGTTTGCGCAAGTGCAACACGCTTCCGTTGTCCTCCACTCAGTTTCGCCACCGGCTGGTGCAGATGATGAATATTCAGCTTGTCCATTATCTCCTTCACCTTACTCTCGAAACTCCATGCATTTAAGTCATCCATCCTTGCCAAAGCGTCGCTGATAGCCTGGCCGTCATCTTCCTTGCCTGCTTCTGCAGCTTCCTCTGCTGCATCTACTGCAGCTTCATAATCGCGGATGGCGGTAATTACCGGGTTGTCGGTATGAAAAATGTTTTCCAACACGGTCTTGCTCTCATCAAATTTTGGATCCTGTTCAAAAAGCGCCACTGTTACACCTTTATTGATCCATACTGTACCGCTATCCGGCGTTTCCTGTCCTGCAAGAATTCTTAGCAAAGTACTTTTACCTACCCCGTTCCTTGCAACAAGTGCTATTTTATCGCCTTCGTTAATGTGAAATGAAATACTATCAAAAAGAGGCACTACCCCGTAGGCCTTCGTCAAATTCTCTACTGTTACATAATGCATATGGCCGCAAAGATAAGGGGGTGGACGGTGAATGGGCAATTGTGAAATGTGAAAAAGACATGGTAAAATGGGTTTAACTCAGCAATGTTGCTATCAAATATTGTCGTTGATTTTTTTGTTACCGGCGGAAGTAATTCTAGGGGGCTTTGCTTGCGACGCTCCGTTTAACAGTTACTTCAGTTTCGAACGCTCAATTTGTTGTTACTTAAACAGCAAAAGCATTCACCAATGCCTGTGAATGCTTTTCCGGGCAGTTAAAACAAGGCTTATTTTATCCGCGACATCAACTCTTGCAAGCCGTAGCAGCATTGCTCCGTTATGTGGCACTTTTCAAAAAAACAGGTAAGTCTGGCTATTTTGTAACTGCTGTTGCTTTTGCTGCCATCTGTTCTGCACACAGCGTTAAAGAGAATGCTAACTTTTCGGGCGAATGGACATTGAACGAACAGAAAAGCGAGCTGGGTGAAATGGGAGGCCGGATCTTACCAAAAAAATTAAAAGTAACTCAAACAGGAGATGCTTTTACCGCCGAAAAAACTTCGTCCTCTAAAGTGTAGAAGAAAGGAACGGAAAAACTGGCACTTGATGCAGTTATTTTGAAGCCTTTTGCTGTTTTGGTGCCATTTGGCTAATAACCTTTTTGCCGTTGTTGTGTCTTCCCGCGAACGGGACAAGTAATGACCAACATCTGTAGGGTGGGCAGTTGTGCAGCGCTTTTTATTCTCTAGATCGACCCTGTAGTGTTGAAGGTTACAGCACCTTCAAGGGCGCAACACGGCAGCTACGGCGAAATGCTTTTGTCGTTGTTGTATCTTCCCGTGAACGGGAGAAATAAAGATCAACAACTGTAGCGGGATAACAGTGCCGCCTTTTCTATTCACGAGATTGATTGCAGTGTTGAAGGTGACAACACCTTCAGCGGCTCAAAAGAGCCGAAAAAAGAATCCACCAGTAAAAGTGAGTGACACAACGATGTTCAATAAAAAATCTATTGCAGACCCCATAAAACAAAAAAGTTGGAAAAACGTTCTCCCAACTTTTAACCATTACGTATAACACTTCAATTATAATCTTTACGAGAACAATTTTTTTGTCTTTTTATTCTTTTGATTTAAAAACACCACAACCGCTGCTGTAATGGCTACTCCAACAGCTACTTTTGTTACCAGGCTTTTCCGGTTATATTTCCACTCTGCCGGCCAACCACGTTCGGCAAAAGGATTTGGGATTATTCCGTGCGCCAAGTCATCGATGTACCCCTCAACCACATTTATTCTGTCGGCCAATACGAGCGGCACCCAATGTAAGTAAGTAGATTCGCTGTATTTAAACGCAAACCTGCGTATCATGCCGCTAAGGCCCGATGGCGGAGTAGAGGTTCCAAATACACGGCTAACCCCGGGGCGCTCAGTTGAATGCAGAATTTCTACGTCAATAGGCTGCTGAACGGGCTTCTCATAATTAAAACGTTGATGATCGGCACCGTTCCAATGCTTCATTGGATAGGTAGGATCGTTTTCGGGGTTGGCATCGATGCCCCACCCTGGTATATGATCTTTTGAGCTGTTGGCAATCTTCCGGTCATTATCAGCTTCAATTGTTTTATCTGGTTCTGGTTTATTTTTATTTTCCATAATAATAAGTTTTTATGCGTTTGCGCGTGGTGGAATAAGAACGGGTTTAATACAATTATCGCGTTTAGCAGAAAAGATGTGGTAACCTTCTGCCACTTCCTCCAGTGGAAGACGATGGGAGATAATTGCTTTTGGATTTAAGCGACCCGACATAACATGGTCGATCAGTATAGGTAGGAGTCGTTTCACCGATGCCTGGTTTGCCCGTATAGTGATTCCCTTATTAACTACATTACCTATTGGAACAAGCGTATCGAGCGGGCCATACACGCCTACGATAGATACGATACCCCCTTTTTTTACTGAATTGATCGCCCAGTGAAGCGCGGTAGCTGCACCACCGGTAAGTGGCAATTTGCGGCCAACAAGACTTTGAAAAGCATCTCCCGCTGCATCGCAGCCTACAGCATCAATACAAACATCGGCGCCATACCATCCCGTCGTTCTCTTCAAAAATTCCACTACGTCTCCCAGTTCTTTAAAATTATATGCTTCGCATTGTGCATATTGTTTAACAAATTCCAGCCGGTATTCAATGTGATCGATAACGATAACACGACCTGCCCCAAACAACCAGGCACATTTCGCAGCCATGATTCCTACCGGTCCGGCGCCAAAAACGACTACGGTATCCCCCTTTTGAATACCTCCCATTTCTGCAGCCTGGTAGCCTGTGGGAACAACGTCGGTTAAGAGTACTGCATCATCAAGGTCCATACCGTCGGGAATAATAGTGGGGCCGACATTGGCATAAGGAACACGAACGTACTCGGCCTGGCCGCCATCGTAACCGCCTGCGGTATGGGAATAGCCGAATATTCCCGCCACCGCTGTAGCCTGGGGATTTGATTCATGGCAGTTGCCGAATAGTTGTTGCTGGCAAAAAGGACAAACGCCACAGGCAATATTGAAAGGGACCATAACATGGTCGCCAACTTTCAGGTTTTGCACTCCTGGCCCAAGTTCTTCAACTACACCAGTAAACTCGTGGCCAAAAGTCATTCCTACACGGGTATCCGGCACCAGGCCATGATATAAATGCAGGTCAGAACCACAAATACACGAACGTGTAACCCGAACAATTGCATCCTGGGGATGCTTGATTTCGGGCATTGGCCGGTTTCGATCAGCCCTCACCCTGAACGGTCCACGGAAATTCATCGCTAACATAAAAATCCTCCTTTGTTTTTTAAAAATGATTTGCTACAATATTTACTAAAATTCCGATTGCAAGGCAGCTATCCAGGCTGCAGTACGTTCGTGAACATCTCACGGGAAAACGGCAAAACATTCACAGGAATGAAAGAATTTTATAATAAAAAACCGTTCCAGTCGGCCTAGTGGCAGCATGTTGATTTACTTCTTCGTATTGTAACTAATATTAATTTTTACATGTGGAAAACAGTTAAGCAAAGTTTCGCCACGGCTGCGTTCACCTGCCAAAGGGTGAAGTTGGAATGCCTAGCCTAGCGCGCCAAAATGCTTAATTGATTCCTGTCGCTTGTTCCAAAACAAAAATCTCTTAGACGATTTATCGTGCACATATCTTTGCAGCCTTTATTAAATTCGAAAAAGTAGCGTATGAAGGTGTTTAAGTTTGGAGGAGCCAGTTTAAATAGCGTTGAGAGAATCAAAAACGTAGGTAGCATTCTTGCAAATTATAACGGTCAGCCTCTAACGGTTATCATGTCGGCCATGGGTAAAACCACGAATGCGTTGGAGAAAGTGGCGGACGCTTTTTACGCAGGTAATAATGAAGAGGCTTTGAAATTATTCCAGTTAGTCAAGCAAAACCACCTTACTACTGCTAAATATTTATTGGTAACCTCTTACAATCAAACATTAAACGACCTTACGAGTTTTTTTACCGAAGTAGAATGGTTACTACACGATAAAGCTGTACAGTCGTACGATTATTATTACGACCAGGTGGTTTGCATTGGCGAGATGCTGAGTAGTCGTATCGTGAGTGCTTATTTAAATGAAAGCGGAATCACAAATCAATGGCTCGATGTAAGAGACCTTTTGAGAACCGATAATAATTTCAGGGAAGCGAATATTTGTTGGGAGGAAACAAAACAAAATATTTCGGAGGCTGGTATTCTTGAGAACCCTTCCATTTATATTACGCAGGGATTTATTGGAGCTACTGATCAAAATGAAAGTACTACGCTTGGACGTGAGGGAAGCGATTTTACTGCGGCAATTTTTGCAAATCTTCTGCATGCTGAAAATCTTACTATCTGGAAAGATGTTGAAGGTATTATGAGTGCTGATCCCAAACTTTTTCCATCGGCCACTTTAATAAGTGAATTAAGCTTCATGGAAGTTATTGAAATGGCTTTTTACGGTGCCCAGGTAATTCATCCGAAAACAATAAAGCCGTTGCAAAACAAAAAGATCACGTTACAGGTGAAAAGCTTTCTCAACCCGTCGTTGCCAGGTACAACGATTAGTAATAAGGCGAGTAAAAACCTGCCCCCTGTTATAGTGGTAAAGAATAAACAAATACTGGTTCATTTGCAAAGCCAGGATTTTTCATTTGTTGGTGAAAAGCCAATGAGCCGTTTATACCAGTTGTTTGGTGAGCTGAATATTAAACCAAATTTAATTCAAACCGGTGCCATCAACCTGCAGGTTTGCCTCGACGACTGGGAGGAAAAAATTAGTCAGCTTGCAGCAATGGCAAGCGAAATATTTGATGTTCAACTTGAGAAAGACCTTACTTTATTGACAATACGCCATTATACGGAAGACCTGCTAACACAAATGCTACAGCAAAAAGATGTGGTACTGATTCAGAAAAACCGAGAAACGGTCCTGGTTCTTTACCGTTAACAAGTGTTGTTGCATGCGTTAAATAGGACATTTTTTTACCGACGGCGGTTTTGCATTTCATAATGCTTCTGTTGCTACGCTCAGTTAAACTGTTACTTAATATTTGAACGGAGTGTAGCAGTCTACCTGAGTTTGTTGAAGGGGGCACTCTTCAACTTTTAGTACCATCTTCTACCGTATCAACCAGTCTCTCCTCTCACTCTAGGGTTGGGGCTTGTAATCGGCTCTTAAATATTCTTTCAGTGTAATCTTTCCTTCCAGAAGAAGGTTCTCTAAATAACCTTTATGCACTTTAGCCTGTTTTAGTTTCTCCACAAACTCCTTATCAAAAAATAATTTCTGAATGAATGTTTTCATAGTCTTAGTGTTTTTGTCCTTGTATTAGAAATTGCTATATTTTCATATTCATTCAATCGTTACCAGGCAATCGCTAATGCTTTTGGAGTAGAATATAAGACAAACAATAATTATAATATTATCAATCAGGCGAGCAAACGTGATGAACAGAGAACTGGCAAGGCAAGTAAAGATGGTTGACCATTAAAGAGAATAAAGCTGTTCTTCTACATCTCTTTGTCGTTAAAGTATATTCTAACTGCGGTGCAAAGATAAAAAATAGAAAATTTTTGTCTTCGCTTGCATATAACCTTTTTGTTAACAAATGTCACCCTAATACTTAAACTGTAAAGTAAAGAAAGGTTTCATCCCGTACTAATTTACAGCTGTTCGAGGGCAATTTTTCTTATTATCTTTTAACCATTTATGAGCTTCTTCTAGTTATTGAACGAAAAAGATCCTTCGTTATTATCCCCGTCTCCTACTTAACCCGCAGTTATTCACATTACCTTATACAAACCGTTCTTTAACTGCAAAGCCATTATTTTTGTCGGAATGAGCAAAAGCAGTGCCGAAACTCCGTTGATGATGCAGCATAAGGCTATTAAACAAAAGTATCCTGATGCTATACTGCTGTTTCGTGTCGGGGATTTCTACGAGACGTTTGGCGAAGATGCCATTATTACAAGCCAGGTTCTTGGTATTACGCTTACAAAAAGAAACAATGGAGCCGCATTTAGCAGCGAGCTTGCAGGCTTTCCACATCACGCATTGGATACGTACCTGCATAAGCTTGTAAAGGCAGGTTACCGTGTTGCCATCTGCGACCAGTTGGAAGACCCGAAGACGGTGAAAGGAATTGTGAAGCGCGGAGTGACCGAATTGGTAACACCGGGTGTTGCTACCAACGATAAATTACTTGAACATAACAGCAACAATTTCCTCGCCGCTATTCATTTTACCGACGATAAAGCGGGCATTGCCTTGCTTGATATTTCGACCGGCGAATTATTTGCAAGCGAGGGAAACCTTGAATATATAGATAAGCTGCTGCAAAGTTTAAAACCCGCCGAAGTCATTTTTCAACGGAATTATCAAAAGCATTTCAAAGAAACCTTCGGCAGTAAGTTTTACACGTATACCCTTGATAGCTGGATATTTGACGAAGCATATGCAACCGAAAGTTTACTGAAACATTTCCAGACACATTCGCTGAAAGGGTTTGGAGTGGAAGCTATGCAATTGGCAATTATAGCTGCCGGCGCAGTGTTTCATTATTTAAAAGATACCGAACATCCGAACCTCCAACACATCACTTCTATCCAGCGACTGGAGCGGGATGACTATTTGTGGATGGATCGCTTTACCATTAGAAATCTTGAGTTACTGGGAAGCGGAGTCGACAACGGCCAAACCCTTTTAAAGGTTCTTGACAATACGGTAAGCCCAATGGGTGCACGATTAATGAAAAGGTGGATCGTTTTACCTCTGAAAGACATCGCCAAAATAAATGAGCGACTGGAACTTGTTGAGTTCTTAATTAAAGACGTTGACCTGCGGGTTAAACTTATACAACACATTAAACAAGCCGGAGATATTGAACGGCTCGTAAGTAAAATTCCGTTAAGGAAAATAAATCCGCGGGAAGTATTACAAATTGCACGAGGACTTCAACAGGTGGAGGCTATAAGAAATGCGTGTTTACATTCTGCCAATGATTACCTGAAAAGATTAGCTGATGCCTTGAATCCCTGTCATTATATTCTTGAAAAGATCCTGAAAGATATTGTTGAAAATCCACCGGTTAACATTGCAAAGGGAAGTGTTATAAAAGCAGGTGTGCATGCAGAGTTAGATGAATTGAGAAACATTGCAAGCACAGGTAAAGATTATCTCTTACAATTACAGCAAAAAGAATGTGAAGAAACCGGCATTTCTTCTTTAAAAGTTGGTTTCAACAATGTGTTCGGCTATTATCTTGAAGTGACGAATATGCATAAAAGTAAGGTTCCGACAACCTGGATGCGTAAGCAAACACTGGCGAATTGTGAGCGATACATAACGCAGGAACTAAAAACTTACGAGGAGAAAATAGTTGGCGCTGAAGACAAAATCCTCGCTATCGAACAGGAATTATACGATAAACTTTTATTGGAACTGCAGGATTATATCGCTCCGATGCAGGTAAACGGAAACGTGCTCGCTATTTTGGATTGTATGTGTTGCTTCGCCCAAAACGCGTTGCAGTATAATTACAAAAAACCGATGCTTCATAACGGGCTCGAGTTCGAGATTAAGGATAGTCGCCACCCCGTGATCGAAAGAAATTTACCAATTGGAGAGGATTATATTTCAAACGATATTTCATTAGACCCTTCAGGGCAGCAGGTAATTATTTTAACTGGCCCCAATATGAGTGGTAAAAGTGCTTTGCTACGACAAACTGCTTTGATTACTTTAATGGCTCATATGGGAAGTTTTGTTCCTGCAAGTGCAGCAACAATTCCTTTAACAGACAAGATTTTTACCCGCGTTGGTGCAAGCGATAACCTCAGCGGTGGCGAAAGTACTTTTATGGTGGAGATGAATGAAACGGCAAGTATTATCAATAATCTTACTTCAAGAAGCCTCATCTTACTCGATGAAATAGGCCGCGGAACCAGTACGTATGATGGCATCAGTATCGCCTGGAGCATCGTCGAATATCTTCACTCCTCTCCTCATGCACCAAAGACTTTGTTTGCTACACACTACCATGAATTGAACGAACTTGAAAATAAATTGGGCCGGGTAAAGAACTACCACGTAACAAATAAAGAGGTTGGCAACAAAATAATTTTTTTACGAAAGCTGGCGCCTGGAGGAAGTACGCATAGTTTTGGTATTCACGTAGCAAAAATGGCCGGAATGCCGCCCCAATTAATTGACAGGGCTAATGAAGTTCTACTGCAACTTGAAAGTAAGAACGTTGACGAAAGTTCCGGCACACCTAAAACTGCCGACCTTACTTCGGGCATCAAACAGCTTTCTGCACCCAAACTTCAACTAAGCATTTTTGATGCACATAGTGAAACCTTCGATGAAATCAGAAAGATGCTGGACAGTATTGACATCAACCGCCTCACTCCTGTTGAAGCCTTAATGAAGCTGAACGAAATAAAACAAAGGGTGAAGTAAAGGAGTCTTTGCGTCGTGTGTGTATTTGCCGGCGCTCTTTGCGTTGAAAAGTTGTAAGCTGAATGGGGATCGCAAAGAACGCGAAGAAAGAAAACTATGCAAACAAAGCTGCTTAAAGGTTTTGCCGTACAAGAGAGTGACACAACGATGTTGAATAAAACTGCTACCGCTTGCTAACAAAGCCTTTACTTCAGCTTTTCCAGCGCGGCTTTAATCTTCGCAAAGCCTTTTTCGATATTTTCCATGCTGTTAGCAAAGCTTATACGAATGCTGTTTGGAGAGCCAAAAGCGCTGCCGGTAACAGTGGACACGTGAGCTGTATGAATAAGGTACATACAAAGATCACCTGATGTTTCAATTGTTGTTTCCCCATACTTTTTGCCAAAGTACCTGCTGATATCAGGAAACACATAAAAGGCGCCGTCAGGGGCTGTATATCTAAAACCAGGAAGATCGTCAACTAATTCAAGAACCCGGTTTTTTCTTCTCGTGAACTCTTTCACCATTTCAAAAGTTGTATCAAGACTGCTCGTTAAGGCTGTTATAGCTGCCCTTTGTGCAATTGAATTTGTTGCACTCGTAAACTGGCCCTGTAACTTTTCGCAGGCTTTTGCAACTTCTGCCGATGCGGCTATATAACCCAGTCTCCAGCCTGTCATTGCAAAACCCTTGCTTAACCCATTTACAACCACTACCCTTTCCTTCAGTTCATCAAACTGTGCTATGCTTTCGTGGCTACCGACGTAATTGATGTATTCATATATTTCATCGCTTAAAATACGTACGTGCGGATATTTCATAAAAACCGCAGCCAGCGCAGCCAATTCTGCTCTGCTGTACACCGCCCCAGACGGATTGCACGGAGAGGAAAACATGAAGAGCTTTGTCTTTTCATTGATCGCAGCCTCAAGTTGTTCAGCGGTTATTTTATATCCATTTTCAATGGTTGTATCTACAAATTTAACTTTGCCTTCAGCCAGTTTTACCAGGGCAGAATAGGTAACCCAGTAGGGAGTTGGAATAATTACTTCGTCACCTTTATCCACTATCGCCAAAACAGCATTTGCAATACTTTGTTTGGCGCCGGTTGAAACTACTATTTGATCAGGTTTGTAATCAAGATTGTTATCTCTTTTCAGCTTAAAGCAAACCGCTTCTTTCAAATCGGGGTAGCCCGAAACGGGTGTATAATGCGAATAGTTTTTATTGATCGCCTCAATTGCCGCGTCTTTAATATGTTGTGGTGTATCGAAATCGGGTTCGCCAAGGCTAAGATCTGTTATATCTTTTCCCTCACTTCTTAACTGCCGGCCCAGTTTAGCCATTTTAAGTGTTTCCGGCTCATTAAAACGCTCTAGCAAAGTAGATAGTGGCATGTGATTAAAATAGGTTGCCGCAAATGTAGGAAAATAATTTTGGGCAGGAGTTGGCGTACTGGTTTGCATCTACACACATTTTCCGGTAATTATTTTGGTACAAACATTGGTTCCGTGATTAATCATCGTTGCCACGCTCGGTTCGCAGGTAGCCTTTCATAGCGGCGTGGCGGTTTACCCTGAGCCCGTCGAAGGGTCGCATTACGTTCATCGTAAACCTCTGTTGCGACTTTTCTCATCATACCCTTATAACATAAAACTACTTTGCTCATTACCTTTCCTGCATTTCCTACTAATCCTGCAAATGCTTCAAATTACGGTTCTCATTCAAACAACGTTCTCCTTAATTTGCACCTTTCAAAAATTTGTCCCAATGAAGAAGATCGCCCTCCTTACTACCTTAATAAGTATCCTCTTTTCTGCAACTGCACAAGAAAGAATGACCCCGGAACTACTTTGGAAACTAGGCCGCGTAAGTGGTGCAGGCATCACAAAAGACAGTTTGAACGTCGTTTTTACGGTAAGCACGCCAAATGTTGAGGCCAATAAAAGCAGCAAGAAAACCTATATTATTCCTGTTAAAGGCGGTGCAGCAAAACAAATTGCCGACAGCAACGATTATGTAAAGAATGACAGGATCTCGCCAAACGGAAAATATATGATTAAAGCGGATGAAGTAAAGTTGCGCAATGTTTATGGAAAAGACTTTTATCCTGATCTTTCAAAATCAACAGCGCAGATTTACGACCAGTTAGGCTACCGCCACTGGGACGAATGGGAAGATGGCGCGTTCAGCCATATCTTTTATCAACCTGTTGGTAAACCTGCTGAACGTAAAGATATAATGTCTGGTCAACCTTATGACTCCCCACAAAAGCCTTTTGGTGGTGATGAAGATTATATCTGGTCTCCTGAAGGGAATATCGTGTATGTAACCAAACCTAAAGTTGGAACTTCATACGCCTTAAGTACGAATACCGATATTTTTTCTTACAACATTTCTACAGGAACCACAACAAATCTCACAGTAGGAATGGAAGGTTATGACCAGGCACCGGCTTTTTCTAAACACGGAAACCTTGCCTGGCTGAGTATGAAACGCGAAGGTTACGAGGCCGACAAGCAGGATATAATTGTCAACACCGGCAGCAGTAGAATAAACCTCACTCAATTTTGGGACAATTCGGTTGATGGTTTTAAATGGAGTAACGATGGCCGTTACATTTATTTTAATGCAGCAATTGATGGCACCCTGCAATTGTTTGTTGTAGACTATCCGGGCATGACCATGAAAGTTCCGGAGGTAAAGCAAATCACCAAAGGAGATTTTGATATAAGTGGTATTGTTGGGCAGGTTGGGAATACAATGGTAGTGACCAGGACGGATATGAATCACGCTGCCGAGTTGTACACGGTAGATCTTACAACAGGTGCAATGAGACAACTTTCGCATGTAAATGATGAAGTGTACAGCAAACTTGCGATGAGCAAAATCGAAAGGCGCTACGTAGAAACTACAGATGGTAAAAAAATGCTGGTATGGATGATACTTCCACCCCACTTTGACGCTTCTAAAAAATATCCTACTCTCTTGTATTGCCAGGGAGGTCCACAATCGCCTCTCACGCAGTCTTATTCGTTCCGCTGGAACTTCCAGCTGATGGCCGCAAATGGATACGTAGTGGTTGCACCGAATCGAAGGGGAATGTATGGCCACGGGCAGGAATGGAACGAAGCGATCAGCAAAGACTGGGGCGGACAGGTAATGAAAGATTACTTGTCGGCAATTGATGATGCAGCAACATTAACATATGTTGATAAGGACCGTCTTGGTTGCGTTGGTGCAAGTTATGGCGGCTATTCGGTGTTTTATCTTGCCGGTATTCACAATAACCGTTTTAAAACATTTATATCTCACGACGGCGTTTTCGACCTGAGAAGTATGAGCGGAACAACGGAAGAGTTGTGGTTTACCAACTGGGAAAATGGCGGCCATTACTGGGAGAAAGACAACAAGCTTGCTCAAAAAACTTTTACTCAGTTCAATCCAGCCTATTTGGTAGCTAATTGGAACACTCCCATCCTTATTATACAAGGAGGAAAAGATTACCGGGTACCAATTGAGCAAGGCTTGCAGGCCTTCCAGGCTGCACAACTAAGAGGTATTAAAAGCAAGCTTCTTTACCTGCCCGACGAAAACCATTGGGTGTTGAAAGCGCAAAATGCGCTGGTGTGGCAGAGGGAGTTTTATAAATGGTTGAAGGAAACGTTGTAAAGGAGAAAGCCAATGTTTTGTTGCTCTGTGACTTTTTAATGTTAGGTTTTCGCGAACTTAGTTATGTAGCTCAATCTTGATTTGGGAGCGAAGGGTAATTTGAAAAAGGACTTAAATGGGTAGTCTTATAATATTAACTTGCCGCTTTTTTTGTCCTTTTGTATATATTCTTCAAACTCACCCGGAATGTAAGCGTAGTGAGGATGGCTGAGATGAATTAATAATCCCAAGAAGTATTTTCTACCTTGATCGTCAGGATCTATAAGAGTATAATTAAAGAGTTGCCATTCCCTATGTTCCCAAACTTGGTACCGGCGATTGAATAGAATAGCTCTTGCTGCTTCTTTTGAATCAATCATGTTACAAACAAAAAGTAAACTGATACTGGACCATTAGAAATTAAATGATTTGTAAAAATAGTTTTAAGAGTATTTGCTACTAATTCGTCTTTTTTATTAAAAACTTCTTCATCAGTAGGAGACCGTTCAAACTGTATTTCAAATAAATGTGAAATGTTTACCGATACCCCTATTTCTTTTAAAATGATATTTCTCGCTTGAAAAGACACTGTATAAAACCAACCATTGTCTGTTGGAAAAATATATGAATTACCTTCCAGACCTCAAGCGAATTTGTAACAAAACAATTTAGCTTTTTACTTTTTTTGAAATTACATTTTGCGCCTTAACTCGTTTAGAAACTTGCGGGTTTATTTCAACACTTGCCGCATCAACAAAACCTGGTTTTGTGGAAATTAAGGCCTCTACAATACCTGCATTTTTTGCATCATTTACAATTGATTGATGTAGAACAGGGCTTTCCGTAATCGACTCCTTTATAGCTGTCAAAAAATCATTATTACTAACAGTAATTGTTTTTGAAATTGCCTTTCTTTTCACACTTAAAGATGTAAAAACAACTTTAACCTAGCAAAACAGCCAGTTTCCGTATCAAGCTAACCTATCCCTTCCAAGCAATTTAAGCACTGGATTGGCGACTGCATTTGTCGCAGTGAAAACTAACAGTACAAGTGAGTGACACAACAAAAGCCGGTAAAAGAATCTTGTGATTGTTCAATAAAATAATACGAATTAAACGAGAAAGTAAGCCTTTTACTCGGCCTTACTTTTCTTCTTCTCCCTGCTTTTTCCTTTACCTTTTGAAGCCGGTTTTACTTTTGCTTCATTGTCCTCGTTTAACTGGTCTTCTACTTCGGGTTTTAATACCCACTCAAAATCTAGTTGGCGTTTCGCAAGGTTTGCTGCAACTACTTTTATATATACCTTATCCCCCATCCTGAACTTTCGTCCGCTGCGACGACCGGCAAGGCTGTAATCATTTTCAACCAAACGGAAATCATCGTAATCAGAAAGACCGGTAATTGAAACAAGACCTTCGCATTTATGCTCGACTGTTTCCACCCAAAATCCGAACGCCGCCACACCGCTTATCACACCTAAGAACTCCTCTCCTATATGTTCTTTTAAAAATTCTACCTGTTTGTATTTGTTGCCTGCTCTTTCACAATCCATGGCGCTTCGCTCCATTTCGCTGCAGTGCTTGCACTTCTCTTCCATCTTTTTATCGAAGACCGGTGCTCCTTCCAGGCAACTTTCCAGTACCCTGTGAACCAATACGTCGGGATAACGGCGGATCGGCGAGGTAAAATGGCAATAAAATTCAAACGCCAGGCCGTAGTGCCCAATGTTATCGGGCGAATAAACCGCTTTAGCCATCGTGCGAATTCCAAGTGTTTCCAGCACATGTTGTTCAGGTTTGCCCCTTACATCCTCCAACATGGTATTAAAGCTGGAGGCAATTTTTTCAGGGGTAGATGTATCGAACTTATGACCATACTTGGCGGCAAAAGCCATAAATGGAGTAAGCTTTATTTCATCCGGCACGTCGTGAATCCGGTAGGCAAAAGGCACTTCTTTTTTGTTCACCTTAACTTTTGATACGTATTCAGCTACCGTTTTATTTGCGAGCAGCATAAACTCTTCAATTAGCTGGTGCGCTTCTTTGCTTTCCTTTACAACGATCCCTATCGGTTTTCCCTTTTCATCCAGTTTAAAACGCACCTCGGTTGACGAAAAATTAATAGCGCCTTTTTTAAATCTTTCTGCCCTGAATGTTTGGGCCAGGTCGTTCAGTAACAAAATCTCGTCCTGGAACTTTCCTTCCTTCTTTTCTATTATTTCCTGGACATCTTCGTAAGAATACCGGTGATCGCTATGAATTACTGTTTTGCCTAACCAGAAATCTTTTACGTGTCCTTTTACATTTATTTGGAAGACTGCTGAAAAAGTAAGCTTGTCTTCATGAGGCCTTAAAGAACAAAGTTCGTTTGAGATCCTTTCCGGCAACATCGGGTTTACCCTGTCGGGAAGATAAACTGAAGTAGCACGCTGGTAGGCGTCATCATCTAATACAGAACCAGGTGTTACATAATGGCTTACATCAGCAATATGAACACCAATTTCATATAGGTCAGCTTTCAGTTTTTTTATAGATATCGCGTCGTCAAAATCTCTTGCATCAACGGGGTCAATGGTGAACGTAAGAACATCTCTCATGTCTTTACGCTTTTTAATATCGGCAGCCGAAATTACATCAGGTAACCGCATTGCCTCTTCCATAACATCATCTTCAAATACCAATGGAAAGCCGTTCTCCACCAGAATTTCCCTCATTGCAATATCACTTTCATGCTCTGCAAGTATTACCTGCACAACTTCACCTTCCGGTTTTTTATTGGCGGTGTCCCATTTTGTTATTCTTGCTAAAACGCGGTCTTTATCTTTTGCCCCATTAATTTTATCAAGTGGAACATACAGGTCGGGCATTGGCTTTTGTGTGTCAGGGATAAAGAAAGCATAATTTGAACTAACCTGTAAATGCCCTATGAATTCACTTTGCTTCCGGTTTACCACTTCCGTGATCTTTCCTTCTTTTTTCCCGCTTCGTAAATTTTCCTTTAGAACCTTTACTCTTACCGTATCACCATTTAATGCTGTATTAAAATCATTGGGACGCACCAATATATCTCCACCTTCGCCATTAATTACTACATAACCTATACCGCTACGCGTAATTTCAAGTATTCCTTTACTCACATCTGCATCTTGCTTCTTGCTGCGTTCCGGTTTGTGTTTTTTGCTCATATTTATTGTTTATCTCTCAAAAACGTTTCTATAAAAGTATTTACTATGCTATCAAATCGCATGCCTTCAGAAAATAGAAAGTGATGTTCTATCGGCAATACAAATACGGGCATATCAATTAATACACCCGAAAATTTCATTAACCGCACCGCGTCCTTTTCTGTTGTAACGATCATTTTTTGTTCCGCCGATATCTCTGTGAACTTTTTCCTGATTTCGTCGAGATCATCTATCGTAAAGATGTGATGGTCGGAAAAAGAGTGCTGGTCGTAAGTTTTAGCCTGTTGTACCAGGTAATTCTTTAGGGGCCTTGGATTAGCTATACCGCAAACGAGCAATACTTCATCGTCTAAAGTTACCGGTCTCTCCTCTTTAGAAATTATATGGTAGGGTTGGCCATAGCTGATACTCGTAAAGAATACCTCCTGGCCGGGCAAGGGGCGAATTTCGTTCTTAATTTTTATCTTTTCCTCTCCGGTTAACCCGGGAGGACATTTTGTTACAACAATTACATTCGCCCGCTTATAAGAAGAACGCTGGTCCCGCAAATCCCCGGTAGGCACGAAAAAGTCGCGGGTAAATAAATTGCCGCATTCTGTGAGTACGATATTAAATCCGGCGTTGATGCTTCTGTGTTGAAAGGCATCATCCAGGATAATGACGTTAGTTTCGGGCCTGTCGTGTAGTAACTGTGGTATTGCCACTATTCTTTCTTCGCCAACTGCTACCGGTATTGCCGGGAACTTCAGGTGAAACTGCATCGGCTCATCTCCTATTTCAAGCGCAGTTGTTTCTGCATGGGCTAATGCGTATCCTTTTGTTTTTCGTTTATATCCCCGGCTAAGGGTTGCCACCTTATACTGGTCTTTTAAAAGTTTCAGTAAGTATTCCACCATCGGAGACTTGCCCGTCCCTCCAACCGATAAATTTCCTACGGTTATGATTGGCAGATTGAATGAAACAGACTTTATAATGTTTTTATCGAACAGGTAATTTCTTATAATAACAACCAAACCATACAGCAATGAAAAAGGGAAAAGAAGTATTCTGAATGATTTAAGCAGGTAGAAATTAAAATTCATAGATCTTATGAGGAGTGATGCAGAAGTTTAAAGGTACATCATATTGATTTCTATCCTCTATATTGTCAATTGGATCGAAATATGAAAAGCCAACAGTTATAACATCGGGCCTGCACTTTTTCAAAAAGCGATCGTAAAAGCCCTTGCCATATCCAACACGATAACCGTTTGTATCGAAAGAGAGTAATGGCACAAAAACAAGGTCAATTTCTTCAGGAGGGACTACTTCTCCTTCTTCCGGTTCATGAATTCCGTATTCGTTTTCTACAAATTCGGTGTCATCATTTACCAATACTGCGTTCATTTCTCGTGCAGAAAAATTCATGACCGGGAAGGCCACTTCCAGGTTAGGAATAGCATGTTCAAGGTAACGGGTATATAAATGTGTATTCATTTCGCCGTGCTGCTCGAGCGGCCAAAAGGTTAAGATAAGCTGTATATGGTTTTCAAGGGGAAGACGCTGCAATTGAATTAACTGCAAATCGTCGAGTTTGAGCCGCTCAGTTGCAGATAACTCCAGCCTTTTCTGCTTGTATATTTTTCTCAGTTCCTGTTTAAGCATTGTCTATTAATTCTGGTCGTACAACTGGAGATCGTCATCTCTTTCCTGGTACCGGCTAAAGTATTTTTAGCGGCATTGTTGCCTCCGATACACCGGTTCACAAATAGTTTTTCATGGTCCCATTTAATCGGGAGCAGTTCTTGCCCTGAGCCTTGCCGAAGTGTACCCTGAGTTCATCGAAGGGCCGCAATCACTTTGTCGGCAACGCTTTGTTCATCTTTTCACGTTATAGGTTATTATATCCCGAACCACAATTGGTAAGAGTATTCGCTTTAAAAGAAGCTGCCCAAAAATTTGCAGATGAACGAAATCCAGCCGTGGCCAACAGCCTCAACCATCTTTAGTACTTAAAATTGTTTAAACCTTGCCGGGCCTGGAAAAGATGTTCAGTAAGGCTGTAAAATAAAATAGAAATAGCGACCCGTAATAAAAACATCCGGCAAGATGAAAACAAGCAGCTATTTCGGTAGCAAAGTAAAAGAAAATTTTGAAAAGTTCGTTGAGAAGAGTGTCATTAATCGTTTAAGCAATCGGGCACATTTGCTTCGCATAGAAATTCCGGGGTAACTCCTTCCGTATTTGTAGTAGGTTTAATTGCAAGTTGTTTTACAAACTGTAATACTTATCGTTCGTGGGCATCTGATAAAGAGTAATTACGCGTAAGGAAGTATCGAAACAAGCATTATGTAAACGAAGGAGTGAAAGGACACAAGTAAGTGAAAGGACACAAGTATTTGCATCCAAACTATTTTCATACGTGCTTAACCGCAGACTGCGCAACAGCGGTCTTTTAAGAAAAAAGGTTACCTACTTATGAAACTAATTCTTGTGTTATGAAAATAAGGCATCCTGCTAATGTTGTAATTGGTTAATTTACGGGAACAGCAAAACAAGATCGAGGCCGATAAAAGGTATACCAGCCGCAGTGTGCGACGCAACGACCGTTGAGTTAGATTTTTTGCTGGCTTCATAAATAGAATTTATACTTTAATCAGATTATTAAAAAGATATAACAAGCAACACTACACAATTCCTGTTATTCGAAAGTAAGCCCCAACTCCCGTGTTTGAGTCCCGCATTCTTTTATTACCTACTTTTAAAGTAAGATCAGTTACAAACCGTATGTCTTATTCCATTTCTCCTCTGGGAGACTCCGCTTTAACTGTTGATTTTGGAAATATCATTTCAGCCGAACTAAACAAAAAAGTATTGTTACTGGTACAGGCAATTGAAAAAGCAGCTCTGGCAGCGGTAAAAGATATTGTTCCTGCTTATAGTTCAGTCACCATTCACTATGATGTAATTTCTCTGTTAAAACAGCATAAGAATAAAAGTGCATTTACAATAATGTCTGAAGAAATAGAAGCTTTACTTTCTCAACCAGTTGAAGCGATTACTGCAGTTTACCGAAGTGTGCAAATACCTGTTTGTTATTCGCTGAAGTATGCATGGGATCTGAAGGAAATTGCCGTGGTGACCAAACTTACCATTGAGGAAATTATAACGCTCCATACCGCAAAAAGATACAAGGTTTACATGATCGGGTTTTTGCCTGGTTTTGCCTATATGGGAAATGTGGATGAAAGAATTGCCGTTCCGCGAAAATTGGAACCGCGGCAAAAAATAGGAGCAGGTTATGTAGGCATGGCAGGAAAGCAAACCGGCATTTACCCGTTAACTTCTCCCGGCGGTTGGCAAATTATAGGCCGAACCCCCATAAAGCTTTTTGACAAGGAAAAAGAAGATCCGGTATTTTTTAGGGCTGGCGACGAAGTGCGCTTTTACTCAATAACAGAAGATGAGTTTTACAATTACTAAAGCTGGAATATTAGATACAATACAGGATGAAGGCCGGTTTGGTTTCCAGGCTTCAGGTATTAATCCCGGTGGTGTTATGGATATTTTTTCTGCGAGGCTTGCTAATTGTCTTTTAGGCAAACCGATGCATACGGCTGTAATAGAGATGCATTTCCCTGCACCTGTTATCTGCTTTAACGAAGCTGCTATGATTTGTGTTACCGGGGGCGATTTTACTGCTGCAATCAATCATAAAGAAATTCAGAGAAATCAACCGGTGGTAGTGAATAAAGACGCCGTTCTTGAATTTAAAAAAGCAAAGCATGGAGCCAGGTGTTATTTGTCTGTCTTAAACAATTTCAGGATTAGTGCCTGGCTAAATAGTTATAGCACAAATATTAAAGCCGGGGCAGGAGGTTTACATGGAAGTGCATTAAAAAATGGTGATATCGTAGCGTTTGAAAAAATAAGTGCTTTGTCCGATTATTTAGCCAAAGAACCATTTAAGCGTTTACCGTGGAAAGTTCAGCCGGCGAAATTGACTGGTGCGAACAAAATTGAAGTCATTAAGGGAAGTGAATGGAACTGGCTGGATGACACCGATCAGCAAACATTTTTGAACACTTCTTTTAAAATAACTAAAGTTGCTGACCGAATGGGGTACCGGCTTGCAGGAAAATCACTGACTTTAAAGGTGAAGGAGCAGTTGGTCTCGTCTTCGGTGAGTTTTGGCACTTTGCAACTATTGCCTTCCGGGCAATTAATGGTGTTGATGGCTGATCACCAAACGACAGGAGGATATCCAAGAGTGGCAACTGTTATTTCAGCACATTTACCCCTATTGGCGCAACTTAAACCAGGTGAAGAATTTTCGTTGGCCCTCACCAATGTTGAAAGTGCCGAAAAAAAGCTATTGCAACAGTTTAATTATTTACAACGGGTACAGTATGCAGCAGGTTTTAAGATAGAAAAAATTTTACAATGATAAGTTGCGATCTCAATTGTGACATGGGCGAAGGAATTGGAAATGACGAAACCATTATGCCTTTTATTACTTCCGCAAATATTGCCTGTGGTTATCATGCTGGTGATGAAACAACTATGCGAACCACTGTTATGCTTGCAAAGAATGCCGGTGTGGCTGTCGGTGCGCATCCATCTTTTTTAGACAGGGAGAATTTTGGAAGGACTGAAATGAATGACATGAGACCAAAACAAGTATACCACCTGGTAACAGAACAATTAAAGATCATGCGGCACGTTGCTGCATATTGTAATGCACCTCTTCATCACGTGAAGCCTCACGGCGCTTTATATAATATGGCTGCAAAAGACGCAACTTTGGCGGTGGCAATTGCACATGCCGTTTATGATTTTGATAAGTCGCTTGTATTGTTTGGCTTAAGTGGCAGCTACTCCATTTCAGAAGCGAAGGCGATGGGCATAAAAACAGCCAGTGAAGTGTTTGCAGACCGCAGCTACCAGGATGATGGAAGCCTGACGCCAAGAACAAAACCAAATGCATTAATTGAAGATGAAGCACAATCAATCCGGCAGGTGATTCAAATGATTAAACAAGGTACGGTCACCTCAACATCAGGAAAGGATGTTCCGATAATAGCAGAAACAATTTGCCTGCACAGCGATGGTAAAAATGCCGCAGCTTTTGCAAGGGCGATTTACTCTAAACTGAAGTCCGAAAACATAACGATCAAGGCAAACTAACTTCAACGCCGCCTGCTAAAATTCTTCACTGCTGCAATAACCAGCTGAAATTGATAATTGGTGAATTAAATAAGGCAGGAAAGTCGTCCCGGCTTATTTAAAACATCTGGTTAGGTTTTTCTTTTTGGTTACCCGACATATGTGGTACTATGCTTCTTTCGTTGCGTCGCACCCTTGTACTTTTAGTCTTATTCTCAGCCGCTAATGCCAACGTATAGAAGATGAAAGCATAGTTCAAAGGTAGACCGTGGGAAGACCATCAATTGAAAAAGTGTTACTTCGAACTCTCCGACTTAGGTTGCTGCATTTTATCCATCTGTTCTGCCACCATACTTTCAGGCATTACATTACTCATACCTACCATCACTTTGTTTTTCAGTCCCGACACGACCTTATCATCTCCTTTCATCAGAGCTTCAAAACCATCTTTGGCAACTTTCGCCGGATCAGATAAATTACTATCAAGTATCTTAGAATCCTGCATCTCCGCTTTATTAAAGAAATCTGTATCGGTTGCTCCTGGTTGCAGCGCTGTCAGGGTTACTCCTGTATCTTTCAATTCAACGATAAGCGCTTCAGTTAGTGAAAGTACGTAAGCTTTTGTAGCGTGATATACAGCCTGCCACGGCCCCGGTAATTGCGAAGCGATAGAAGCCAACTGTAATATCCTGCCTTCATTTCGTGCAACCATATCTTTAACAAACACGTGGGTTAGCGTTGTTAACGAAACAACGTTAAGTTGTATTATCTCATGAAGTCGGGTGAGGTCTTGTTCCACAAAAAGCCCGTACTGCCCCTGCCCTGCATCGTTCACCAGTACATTTACTTCCAGGCCTTTGTCCTTCACTTCATTATACAATTGCATGGCGGCGTCAGGCTGAAAAAGGTCTTTAGCTATCGTCACTACCTGTACCCCATATTGCTGCGAGAACTCGTTTGCCCTGTTTTGCAGGTCCTCTTCTGTCCTGGCCACAAGGATGAGATTATAGCCGTCGTGTGCAAACAGCTTTGCCAATTCATACCCAATACCAACTGTTGCACCCGTTATTAATGCGTAATTACTATTTGCATCTGCCATAAAAATGATTTAATGACAAACAAATTTCAAAAAACTATGCCATTAAAAATTGGCGTTAAGACAATAGGGATAGCAAGTTTATCGAGCCATCTTAAAACCAGGCAACCTCGATCGTTTCCCCCATCTACCCGGGAGAAAAAGTTCCATTGAGTGTTTGAAAGAATTTTCAACAATATTAATCAGCAGCATAGGGACTATTGAAAGTTCGTTTGCTTTTTATCTCATTGGGCAAAGTAATATTTATATCTTCTTTGTAACGCAGCCGCTCTAATTGAATGCAGCTTTCAATAAAGTTAACTTCTTTAGCTAAAGGCACCTTGTTAGAACGGCAATCATAATTTACATATTCCATGTTCGACAGTTTCAAAATTGCCTCTGCAGTTCGCGGAGATTTTTCTAAGGCTAAGCCGTAAAGGTTGTTGAGTGTACTGAAATAAAATGCGGGTTGATCTGAAGCCGCAAAGTATCGGGTTCTGCTGAAGCTTTTTCTTCTTCTGCAATAACTGATCTTTCGTAATACACAAAAAGATGATAGATCAAAGTATAGATAAAAAACACTTCTAACCACAAACCGAGGTAGCCTACCAGCAATATTCCGCTGATATCCTGGGTAAATGGGGGAAGGTAAAGTTTTCAATGATCAAATTTAAAACCGTCATGACCCGAAGCCATGATAATATCGGCAAAACTACTTTTAAAACCAGCCATTTTAATGGCAGATCAAGCCATCCATTTCCAATAGCTATATCGATAAACAGAAGAAATTAAGACTCCGGCAGGAACACTAAATAAGCAATTGATTGCAGCCGTTCGTAAAATATCTATGTAACCGACGCCGTTCACAAAAGAATAAAAAATGGCCTATAAAATCCATACCGAGAACAGGTAGTACCAATATGCTTTTTTGAAACATTCATTGATCCCTTGAGGTAAATTAAAGAACTAATAACAAATAATATTATGCTATTGATTTCCGGTGATATATATTTATTCAAACTTGGTTTTGGTATTCACTGTCGAACGACTTAAATCAATAAATACAGAACAGCCTTCCGTTTGCCATTCGTAACCCGGTGGCTAAAGAAATCACCTAAAAACGTAATAAATAAGTATTTTTTTCGTTATGGGTTAAGCTGTCGATGGAGTTAAGGTTATTGACAAATCTTAAACTGACAATTACAATACAAATAAATTATTCAATTATGAAACAACAACATCTTGAATTAAGTAATGACCGTGATCAATTATTGCAGCGCAAACAAACCTGTGAACAATTGTTGAGTGACTGTTCAATCGATCAGTTTAGCGATTTGAGGTACCAATTAAAGCAGGTGAAAGAAAAATTGCGTTTATTGAATCAAATGAACAGAATTAATTAACAAAGAGAGACAAGTATTTTCTGTATCTCTCTTTGTTTTTTGATCAAAAGTCTATGCCATCGTAAGGCGTGTGCCGCTAGTGGCGTTTTTGCTGTTATTTCCAATTATAGTTTGGTTTCGCCCCCATTTGAAATACTAATTTATGCCCGTTTATTATTTGTCGGTGGGTGATAAAAGGCTTAGTTAACACTACTCCGTCAAGCGATACTTTTTGAATGTATCTGTTTTCCTCCGATAGGTTTTCTGCAATAACCTGGAAAGTACGTGGCTTACCGCCGGCTCTAAAATTAAGTGTTAAACCCGGAAATTGGGGAGCGCCAATTGCATAAACACCTGATGCAGGTGTTACAGGATAAAAACCCATTACTCCAAAAATATACCATGCTGCCATTTGTCCGCAGTCTTCATTACCATTAATGCCAATAGGCTGGTTGCGGAAGTTTTCAGAAGTATGTTTTCTTATTAGTTCCTGGGTCTTCCACGGCTGTTCGCAATAATCGTACAGGTAGATATAATGATGGCCCGGCTCATTGTCGTGCCGGTAGTGCTTACCGGCAAAATTTTCGTCGAGCTTCGCAGCAAACTTTTCCTTCCCTCCCATCATTTCGATCATTCCCTCAACATCGTGCATGGCGCCAAAAGCGTACGTCCATTGATCGCCTTCAGTAAACCCTTCCCAGAGTCCCTTATCATTTTTCTTATCAAATTGTCCATCTGATTTTCGCGGAAGCATAAACCCTGTTGAAGGATCATAGAGGTTCTTGTAATTTTTACTTAGCTGCATCAATTGGTTATAATCTCCATTTTTACCCAGCGCTTTTGCAAACATGGCTACAGCATAATCATCTACTGAATATTCAATAGTACGCGACACAGACTCGGCGGTTTTATCAACCGGCACATAACCTAGTCTTTTAAAATAAGTTAAGCCCGCCTGCGCTTCGTAGTCAGTCCACAGGTCGCGATCTGCATAAGGCCTTACAGTATCAAATGGAGGCGGAACCAGCGCATCTTTCAAAACAGCCGCGTACGCAACATTTACATCAAAACCCCGAAAACCTTTTACATATGCATCGGCAATAACAGCATCGGCATGTGTACCAATCATAATGTTTGTCTCTGCGGGATTGGGCCACATAGGCAACCTGCCTCCCTGCTGGTACATTTGAAGCATGGCGGTAATCATAGGATTTACACGTTCGGGCTGTGTAAATAAGAGTAAGGGATGAAGTGCCCGGTAAGTATCCCAGAGGGAATAATCGGTATAGGAAATGCCCTTGTGAATTTTATCATCAAAGGCACTATAATATTTACCATATTCCGACATTTCCCTTGGGAACTGCATGGTATGAAACATGGCAGTATAGAAAATGCTTTTCTGATCATTAGTTATACCACCTACTTTAATACGGCTTAAACCTTTCTGCCACTCATTGCGGGTTGATTGAACGAGGTCATTAAATCCTTTCCCTTTCAACTCCATATCCATATTTTTTCTTGCCTGTTCAATACTGATGAACGACGTCGCAATACGTACCTCCACTCTTTCATCTTTGTTGGTCGCAAAGCTGATGTATGCGCCCATTCTCGTTCCAAATTGCTCAGCGGATGACACATTTATTTTATCCCCGTCCCACGTTCCGAAAGACTTAAAGGGTTTACTGAACCGGATAACAAAGTATCCTTTAAAGTTTGGAAGTTCAGGGCTAATCTGTGCAGCCATTCTATCAGGATTGTATCCTGTTATTTCCATGTTAGCTTTGTCAACTTTTACATAACCTCTTAGTTTTTTTATCCTTTCAGTATAATCATTTGCCCAATGTGTCAACTCCGGGTTTAAATTAATTCCGTGTATTATAATATGAGCGTCATCCGACTTGGGGAAAGTAAATCGAAAGATGCCACAACGGGAAGATGAGGCAATCTCCCCTTTTATGTGTTGCTTATTACCTGCCTCAAGTAAGGTAGAGTAATAATAAGGAGTAGATACTTCATTGGCATGACTAAATTTTAATGCACGATCTTTCGGCAACACTTTTAAACCACCAATTTGTGGCATTACAGAAACATAGCCATAATCGCCCATCCAAACGGTAGGTTGGTGAGAGGCTAAAAACCCAATCATACTGCTGTCCTCATAAAAATAATTCATCCGGCTCATTTTACTTTCACCGGTCTGTGCCACAAAATTGGTCATCGCAAATGGAGGTCCTACACTTGGCATGGTACCACCACCATCCAGTCCTTTTGCAAAACCCGTAGCTGCTGTTCCAATCAACGGATTCACATAATCAACTTCCTGCTTTTGTGTTGTAGGTTTTTGTGCAAAGCAATAATTTAGAAAAAGCAAGACGGTAAATAGGATCGAAGTTTTTTTCATACACGCAGATAGATTGTCAAAAGTTAGTGCAATTGGTTGGCGAACAGCTGTTCTGACACGAAGTTAGGGGGAAGCAGAAACTGGTACCGACTATTTTTTGAACTTAGCTTTTCGGTACTATTAAAGAGATTAATAGGAATACCAGGTGCGGCTCGCTACGAGATACAGGATGACAGTATGCAGCAGGTACAATATAAAGAAACCGATCATTACCGTATTACCAATGCTTTTTTGGATAATCCCGAAACATACCTGCGCCACCTGCGTTAGAAGTTTGTACGCTGCGTTAATTCTGTGCGAATAGGACATTAAAAAAAAGCTGAAACATTAAGGGCTAGAGTAGGCTTTTATGTCTAACCTCATTTATAACGAGGACGTAAAGGACCAGGTGTTTTTAGCGGAGAGAAATAACAACAGTATAAGTGAGTGACACAACGATGCCGAATAGTAATTCTTAGCCGGCGACCAAAACAACTATAAAACTTTGTTTAAAGTGAAGCTAAAATCCTGGTCACCGGTAAGTACTTTCCCATTAGCACCGGTAAATAAAAGTATATTCTCATCTGCCTTGAGTAAGTAAAGAAAGCCGTTACCTTTTTCATCGTTTAACTGGTACACCATGCCGCCCTCGCGTGTGTTTATAATTTGCCATTTAGCCAGCCGTCCGCCTTCCTTACGCCACGGGGTACCAAATACTTTGTAAGTAGTGGGAGAGTTTTTCTTAGCATTGCCGTAAAGCACGATTTTCCATTTAAGCTTATAGCACAAGGTACCAGGCTCTATCACCCCTGGAACAGCGCATGGGGTACGTCCTTCAAATACCGATGAGTCATTTATAGCGGTAGTTGCCGCGGCAAAATTTATCTGGCTATTACCCAGCGGATGAATATTGTTAAGTGTATAACTCCATCCGCCATTTCCGATAAGAAAACTGCCGTCGCTATTTGCAACCTGTAACAGGTCGATATTTAAAACGGCAAGGGTTAATTTTCTGCTGCCGTTGGAAAGGCGGTAATATTTATGCTCTTTTTGCAGCCGACCATCTGTTGTAATGATTTTACCCCCATCGATGAAACCCGAGGTATTTGGTTTGCCGATCCCATAATTACACTGCAATGCATAGTGTTCATCTGAAATAACCAGTTTCCAGCGTATAAAATCTACAGAATCGTGTAGGGAAATACCGAGGAAATCTTTTACGACTGCACCCGCGGGTGTACTTGCAGTATAAGTAAATTCTTTTGCCTTGCCGAAGGTACCAATAAGAAGTGTCGATAATAAAACGCAAAAGGTTTTCATATTACTTTGTTTTGCACGATTGAACGATGAGTTCGGTGAAGAAAGCGATGTTTTGTAAATGAAGCGTGTACGTTAAAAGGTGAACGGAGTTTTCCATTTCGACTTTTGAAATTGCATGTTTAAAACGTAGCGGCGATTCCTTCTCCAACAGATAAAAATGTCTCGGGAGGGGCTGTAAAAGCAGTCAACTTATTTACTTTCATTCGTACCATTTTATTTCCCTTTCTTACAATAACCGGCTGAAAGTTCTTTTTATTGATGTGCGCAATCGCCTCGTCTCCAAGCCCGGTAAGATTTCTCCAGCCACGACTATTTCTATTCAAGTATTTGTAACTCGCTAACGTGTCATGTACCTGCTCGGCGGATGGATATTCTCGGCCGAATAATAGATATTGCCGCGTTTACCGGTTTTACTACCTGTAGCAGTAGAAGTATATACACACTGCAGTTGTAGAATGCCATCCTTTGTTTCCGGCTTACTTTCGGTAAGTTTTGACTGCTGCCCGATTATCTTTTCGGCGTCCGACTTTCAGAGGCAATCCACGGAGACAGAACCTGTTTGAGCATTCAAATAATAACTGGTAAGAAGCAGACCTGGAATAAAGACTGACTTTTTCATAACTGTGTTATTTTTTGTTCAACACCGGTGTTATAATTTCTCCACAATGAAGTTCATTAGCCCTGGTAATCATCTTATTTTTTTCTGCCGGTTGCTTATAGTTGTTATTAATGGCGACGGTTCATATATTTCTGTATCATTAAGTGAGGCTAAATAATATTGCGGGGAAAATTTTGTATACCAACGACCGGAATAATAGATGAATCTACGAATTTATTATTAGATCTCGGTTTCCTGGTATCGCTAATGCGTGGGGTGGAGAAGTATTCTTTTTTTGAGCCGGGCCGAGTAGGGCTATTTAGCTTTGGTTGCGTCGCACTCTTGTACTTTTAGTTGACATGTTGGCGTTTAGGGATATTGGGATTTCGGGATTTGGGTATTGGGTATTGGGGTTTGGCTATTGGGATTTGGGTATTGGGTATTGCGATACTGAGCTATCTGTATTTATGCTGTACATTTTAAACAGAAATGGAAATTTTTGGCAAACGAATTATCTAATGAAGCAACTTTTATTATTATTATCTACGGCAGTATTCATTACTTTCAAATAAAATGAAGGTCACATTTTTTACTCTCTGCTTTTTTTATTTTTTAGCGCCTGGCAGCGCTCAACCAACGCTGGTAGCCGGGAACGGTCAGGAGCAAGAACGGGCCGGATCTTCTAAGCGTTCTTCAAAGCAAATTGTATGGGATACAACAAGTTTAAAACGAATTGCTCCTCCTGATAGTTCAGCATTTTATCCCAGGATGATACAATTGAAGAATGGTTTGTTGCTGGCTGTATACGCGACCAACGGAAATATTGTAGCAGTAAAAAGTACCGATGATGGACATAACTGGACCCCACCAATGCTTGTTGCAGCTCAAAGATCCGGAGTAAATATGGATACACCTGACCTCCTGCAGTTGAAAGATGGAACCGTTATCGTTTGTTATGCCACACGTCCACAAGCGGCATTGCGAGGCAAGCCAGACACTGCGCAAAAGTTTGAAGTGCGGGTTCAAAGCAGTACCAACAATGGATTAAGCTTTGGCGATGAAAAGATTTTATATAAAGCAGGATCTTCATTTAGAGACGGCTGTTGGGAGCCTTCTTTATTGCAATTACCCTCCGGAGAAATTCAACTGTTCTTTGCAAATGAAGCAATATATACGTCGAGTAGCGAACAGAATATTTCCATGCTGCAGTCCGTCGATAATCGCCGAACCTGGTCGTCGAATCCCCAAATTGTTAGTTTCAGAAAAGGCAGCCGCGATGGAATGCCGGTACCGCTATGGCTAAAGAAAGAAAGGAAAATAGTGGTTGCAATCGAAGATCCCGGTCATGAAAATTTTAAACCTTTTACAATACGCTCTTCACCCAAGGGGAAATGGAAAAGTGCAGTTGATGGAGAAGATGAAAATAGAACTTATGCATTAGCAAATCATATCACCGATTCTATTTATGCAGGCGCACCATACCTGCGCCAGCTTTCAACCGGCGAAACAATTCTATCTTATCAATCTACTGAAGGCAGAACCAGGAACAGGGATAATAATGCGGTAATGCGGGTAGCTATTGGCGATAAACATGCAGCAAAATTCGGCCACGTTTCTACCCCATTTAATATTCCCGAAACATACCACGCTCTTTGGAACTCTATATGTGTACTAAAAGACGATACGATTGTGGCTCTTACTTCTACCAACGGCTATTCAGGAGCAAAGTCTGAAATATGGATGATAATGGGAAGGTTAAAATAACGACCGGAACCAGAGGAATTATGTTATATTGTTATAAATTAAGAAGCATGAAAATATTCTTCTTCACTTGCTGCCTGCTTGTGCTTTGCTTTTCCTCTTTTGCCCAATATATCGCCACCCTGCATAACGAAGACGGGTACCTGAAAAATGCTGATGGTAGCCTCATTCAAAAAGTTACGATGTTGCTTGAAGAAGGTTCCACTTCCATTCCCGAAAAGAATTGCGAGATTGTATTAAAAGCCAGGAATGGAAAAGTTTATAAAAAGGTGAATGGACGTATTGATCTTAAAACCGGGGGATTAATTTTTGCTGCCAATGAACAGGAACTCATGTTCGCTTTACCGATCGAAAAAATAATTTTTGATAGTTGTGATGCTGCCGTGGCCGGCGCCGTCTTTAAAACAGGCTATCCATCAACAGATAAAAATAACGATAAAAGCCTCTACCAGGTACTATCCGAAGGGAAGGCAACACTGCTGAAACATCACACACTGAACTGGCAGGATATTATACCTTTTAATACCACCAATACTACAAGAATTTATACGCAGGTTCAGCAGTATTACCTGTATTTTACCGGAAAAATGTTTAAGCTCGAGAAAAACAAAGACAAGTTAGTCCAGCTGTTACCCGCTTCAAACGATTATATAATTAAAAATAAGCTTAACCTGAAAAAAGAGGAGGACGCCATCAAACTGGTCGATTATTATAATTCCCTTTCCTTTTAACACTATAACCTCCGGCAGTTCTTGCGATAGCTCGCCGCCATACCGCTACAACTGCACTCTTCGATACAGCGGGGAAACGAACGACACCTGCTCTTTCTTTAAATATTCAAAAAAAGCTTTCGTAAACTAAAGATAAAGTTCGTGTATTTCCTTAGTGCAGTATTCCGCTACAACCCAGAAAAAATAATGCTTAACTAAAAAATAATTCAGGAAATTATATATATATATATATATATATAATATGTTTGTGGTAATTATGGTATAAAAGGACTACTTTTAAAAATAATGAGCTTAAAGTTTGTAGTAGCTATCGGTTATTCGGAAGGTGGGTTAGAACCGTTATTAACCTTCTTTGACCATGTACCCCATGACCAGGCAACTTATGTCATTCTCAGGCACATTCCGTTCGGTCAAAGAGGGGCTCTCACGGAAATCTTAAGCAAACATTCGAAGCTGGAGATATCGGAAGCTGAAAACGAAATGGCGATAGAAAATGATAAAATTTACATCCCTCCTTCAGACAGTTATCTCACGATAAGAAATGACAAACTGTACCTCCAGTCAAGGTTCGTGCGGCCGCATAGTTACAATTTCTCGATCGACATCTTCTTAGAATCACTAGCAAAAGCTAAAGCTAACAGAAGTATTGCTGTAATTCTTTCAGGCGGAGGATTTGACGGAGCTGTAGGAGTGACACATATAAATGAAGCCGGCGGAATAGTAATTGCTCAAACGCCTGCTTCCTGCACTTATCCCGACATGCCACAAAATGCTATCGACACCGGTTGTGTACACCAAATATTACTTCCCGCCGAAATGCCGGGGATAATAACGAAAATGTCTATCCTATTTTGAACAACGCCAACCTTATTGAAAGACTTAAAGATTAAGGAAGATTAAAGGAAATTAAGTGGTTTTGAAAAAACACAATCAATGGATCAACTTGTAGAAAAATGTTTTATTGGCAAATGGAGAAGCTTTAAAATATTCAAAAATTCCGGACGCGTTCATTTTAACAACAGTCACAACTTCATACAGCTTGTTTTTAACCCTGACCGGGTTCTTACCATCAAAAGTTATAGCGAAGGCTTGACGAAAAATATAGCGGAAACAGATAGATGGACGATTGTTTTCGACAACAAAAGGCACTACATCGACAGTAAAACCGGAAAGTTTCGTTATGAAGTTATCACGGTTAACCATACAGTAATGGTTTTGCTGGATGTTGCTTCTTCAGATAAAATTTTCTTCACAAAAGATGAGCACTGGCAAAATTTTTTGCAATCAAATAAACACGAGCTTTTATAATTGAAAAATCTATTTCGCCTGCTCTTTATTCATTACTACTGTTGCCCGAAAGTGTAACGCTGACTACACTATTCCCCTTCCTCATGTCACCTAACCTTTTTTTCTTCCATGCGCATGCGTTTTGAAATAGTGATTATAACATTTATGCGAAAAATGTGACTGGCAGAATAAGACTTGCATTGGGAGGTCAATTATTTCTACAGCGGAAACCTTTTTTTACCGCGGAACATATAATAATGTTTGAAAAACGAGCTCCCGGAATTAAGCGTTAAACAACTATTTGTGACTAATCATTTATTCGTCTAACGCATCTCGCAGGCAATAAACAGCAGACCTATGAAACTCTTTGCCTTATTCTTTTGAACCTTATTTTATTTATACAGCTAATCCAGCCAACGTGGAAGTTAATCGATAAGCAGCTGCTTTATCGGTACATCGGGGCGAAAAAGCATGCTACAATTTTGCAGGAACTAAACAACAAGAGTGGTGTAAACAAAACAAATTATCTCGATGTTAGCAGCGCATCTACTCTTTTCGGCTTAAGGCTGTTAACGGCATCCTTCAATTTTATAACCTGTTCATCAGCCAGTTTTCCCTGCAGGTAAACGACGCTGTCTCTCGTAACAGCCTCAACACCCGGAAAATCCCTTAAGAGGCTGTCGACACCTTGTTTTAGTTGTTGATCTGTACCAATAACAACAGGTGCAATGGTTATATTATTTACTACATTTTTCACTCCATACACGCCTTCTACCGTTGTTTCTACTGTACTTTTCGACTTTTCTGTGGCGCATTCACCGTTTAAAGTAACGATACCTTTATCAACAGTAAGCCTTACTCCTGCAAAATCTTTATCAGACTTGGCTTTTGTTACCAGGTCCGCTTTTATTGTAGTATCCTTCGGGCTGCATCCTGCTAACAGAACCAATGCCTGCAGGAAGGCGATTATAAAAGGTTTATATATTATGTGTTTCATAGTCACATCGTTTTGAAAAGAGCACGACAATAAATACTAATAATCTGAAAAGAACACCGGGTGACAGACGAACAACAGCCGCCTTTTGAATTAGTGGTTATTCCTTGTATATACCTACACCTTGTTCACCTTCTGAACTTCTCCACGCACGATGCATTCTTTCTGAATTAAATTCAAAGGCAAAATTTCCAAAAGGATCTACAGCAATAATTCCCATATCACCTTCTACATCTTTTAGTTCCTCGTTCATAAGGTAGTCACATGCCTCTTTCAACTGCAATCCTTTATATTGCATGACGGCAGAAACATGAAAACTAATAACACTCCGCATCATGTATTCCCCGTCGCCAGTAGAGGAAACGGCGCAGGTTTTATTATTTGCATAAGAACCAACACCTGTCATTGAACTGTCCGCTATTCTACCAGGCACCTTGTTTTCAAGCCCGCCGGTAGAGGTAGCTGCTGCCACATTCCCTTCTCTATCAACTGCAACCGCACCTACAGTACCATGTTCTTTTTTTCTTACCTGGTACTCGCCGGCATGTTCAAGCGTGTTTGCTTCCTCTTCCATTGCCGAGGTATACTGCTCAAAAGCGTGATTTGTAATAAAATAGGCGTCAGGCATTAGTTTCAGGCCAATTTTCTGTGCAAACTCCAAAGCACCCGTTTCGCAGAGATAGATGTGTTTAGTTTTATCCATAATGGCACGTGCAAGTGTAACCGGGTTTTTTACATTTCTTACGGCAGCAACTGCTCCGCAATTCACACTTTTTCCATCCATGATCGATGCATCCATTTCTACTTCCGCTTTTTCATTTAAAGCCGAGCCTCGTCCTGCATTAAACAATTCGTTGTCTTCTAAATAATTTACCGATGCTTCAACGGCATCAAGCGCACTTCCTCCCTCTTCCAAAATTCTATAACCTGCATTTACCGCTTCCTGTAGTCCTTTTTTGTAACCTTCGATATTCCTTTTAATGAACTCCGAATCAGGTCCAGCCCCCCCATGCACAAGCATTGTTATTTTTCTCATCTAATGTTTATGTTTATTTAACTTTTGATCGGTCACACGTAATCGCTATCTAAACCAAAGCTGAAAAACCTACTTATCTACCACCGCCTTAGTCCACTCATTGGCGCCACAATTAGTACATTTTACATCGTGATCGCTGGCCTGCGTACCCTGCGGTTTTTTCGCACCGCACTCCTTGCAAATAGTAATGTTTGTTCTCGTTAAATTTTCACTTATAAACTCTTCATCCCAGTCTGGCAACACCAGCAAACCGGGTTGAGGGGCGTCATTTTCTACTATGGAAAAAGTGCCGTTAGCCTCCATGTATAATCTTTTGACTGCTCCGAGGTTTTTCACGTTTTCCGACCTTAATTGTGCAAAGAGTCTTTCCCGGGTAATACGAACCCGTTTCATGATATCTAAGTGCATGACCGAATCTTCCACTAAAAGGTCGAGATCTCCCATTGCCACCGTTTCAAACTTTTTACTTTTAAGCGTCATCGCTGCAATTAACCTGCTCATTCCTACTATTAATATACAGATGATAAAAGCAGGTAAAATGCCATTTGTTGGGGAAAGCAAAGGCACCCCTATAGCGGAAGCAAGCGATACCAAAGCGGCTAATTCAATCCGGCTCACTTGGGTTGACATTCGTTTCCCCATGAAACGCATAGCGATGATCAGCAGCAGGTAAACCAACAATCCGCGTATGATCAATTCAAAATAGAACTCAGGCGGTGCCTGTCCAAAAAATAGTCTTTTCCAGTCACCAAATTTTATTTCTTCCGGCTTCATTGTCTTTTATGTTATTTAGAAAGATAAGCTTTAGTCCATTCGGCCGCATTACATAAGTCGCACCTGGAATCCTTCCCCGAAGTTGTTTGAACATGACCACAATTACAACAAGCCATAATGCTGTCGGGGGATTCCCCGAGAATACTTTTTATAACAGGGTCGCTTGCAGGTAATACGGGAAGACCCAGCTTTGTTTCATCCGATTCGAAAATGCTAAACACTCCGCATGCTTCCAGGTAAGCTCTTTTTACTTTTCCGAGATTTTGTATTTTCTTTTCCCGCAACATCGCAAACACCTGTTGCTTTGTTAAATTCGTTTTCGCCATTTCCTCGAGAACCAGTTTCCCGTCTTTAATTAAAAGACTCATTTCACCCTGGGTTAACTTCTCTACTTTTTCGTTTTTGAAGCCCAGGTAATTAATCCCGCGCTGGAAAACAACTGCAACGGCAAGAACCACAACTCCAAAGAAAATACCGCGGTCAGGCAACTGCATAACGGGCGAAACTATTGCTCCCAGAGTGATCATAACAGCTAATTCTGTCAACGTAATTTGCCCTGACATCCGCTTGCCCATAAGATGTACAGCCAACAATAGAATAATGAAAATAAGGACGGTGCGTAGAGCAACTTCCCACATAAATTGCGGAGGTGTCTGCCCAAAAAGCCACCTTTTAATATCTCCTAAATGAATTTCCTCTGGTTTCATACTACTTCCATTTAGAAAAAGGAACTTGAAAAATTCAAGCCAAAACATGATAATTAATAAAATACAAAGCCGGATTATCTTTATGAAAGGGACATAAGGCAGAAAAGCGGTTCTTTTACTTTGAAATTTGCGATCAATTCGTATATTAATCTTTTTGGGGAATGATGTTCACACAAAAGTTGTAGAACCTATTCGGTCGTTATTAAGCAACACATTCGACGAATAAGTCAGAATGGACTATGACTTATTTATTACAACCTTTCATTCTTTATAGCCAACCTAATCCAGCTTTCAAGACTATTCATATTCTGATGTATGCTGGATTTTTTTAAAAAAAAGGAATAAAAGCGGAAGCTTTTTTACCATTGTTTTTAAAAGTAAAAAGTTGTGTCACTATAATCAAAAGCCGTTAACGCAGAATAAAATGTCCTCTTCTCTTCGCCGTTTACTGTAAAGAATACTAACCTGCAGCTAGCTTAAAAACTATTCACATACTAATATTGCCCCTGTAATTTAAGAACAAGAAACAAGGTGTGGACAAGTACGGCTTGTCTTGCATCTATTTATTTCGCTACTTGCAGTCATTACATGAAAGCACACGAATAACGATATAGTGAGGGGTTATCTTTTTTACAGATGTAGTCACAGGTAATCTTCTCACGCCTAATTATAGTTTTAGTTTTAGATGAATACTCTTCTTGTTCTTGCTCCGGTTGAGGCTGGTTAGTCCTGCCAGCCTCAATAACTGGCTTCAACTTCTCCAATTACAACAACGAGCAAAATTCATTTCAATTCTACTTTTCGACACTATACAAAACCTGCCTGCGAATTGCAGCAGGTTGGAAAATATTATTAACTCTTAGAAACTGTTTAAAATTTAAAAGGGAAAGTGAAGCAGGCAATTTGGTTAAAGCAAACGTAAGGGGGTGGGCTTTACGCCGGAAAGAGTTTAAATTTTAAACGGTTTCTTTTTAACTTTCGACAGAAAGTTTTTTCCCCTGTTTCTTTAAATACTGTTGCAGTTTGTTACTCGACTTTATTTCCTGATAAGAGGACAAACAATTACTCATTCGATTATTGAATTAAATATCACATTATGGCACGCGTTTTCTCAACCGATTTTAATTACCGCAATTCTTATTATACTGCTCTTGTAACCATTACCGGTCACAACGAAGAGAGCGTTATTACTATCCAGGTTCCAGATAGAGAACTTCACAACGTTTTACCAGGAGGTAAAATAATCGTAAATCCCGAAAAAAAGATCTTAACCGAAGGAAATAAACACACTCCTGATAAAGATCTGATAAACGCATTGCTGTCGGCAGTAGAAAAACACGAGAATACCGAGCCGGGCAGAGACATATGGAGTTAAGTAAACCCAGCCAGTTGCAACAGCTGTATCTGCGTGGATTGCACAAAGGCCGCTCCAAAAATTACGGAAAATAAAAGTTCGGACTTTACTTCTACAGGCATTCAATTTTCTTTAGCTACCGCGGGAAAATTGCGTGCCTGTTCACTTTTTATACTAGTTGCGTTCTTATTTGTTGGCTGCGGAAAGCAAAAAAGCACAAGAGTGCGACGCAAGGATGCATAATAGAATTCCATTGCCTGGTCCAAAAAATCTTCTGTCTATAGCACGAAGATTATAGGACTGCTGAAGAAGGGTAGGAACATAAAAGTGCCTGTGCTGCCACCCATACAACACAGGCTATGAAAACAGGACAAACTAGCCGGCTATATTTGCAGGAATGAAAAGTTTTGCAATGGCGGCAACGCCAAAGGCAATTTCTTTTGTTGACGGTCGTGCAGTAAACACGACTTTGTAATTTCTATAACCCTGTCGACTTTATCGGTTAGCACAACTACAAAACTTCCGGGGCATGCTTTGCTTATTGCTATTTTTACAGCTTCGCTCTCATCGGGTATTAAGGTTATTTTCTTATTCCTGTCGACTGCTTTTATACCTGCGCTTACCAGTTGAAATATCTCCTCCATGGTTCTACCTCGCAAGTAATCGTCCATACGTACAATCACTTCGTCGAACAGAGGGGCTGCTTCGGCACCCAGCATTACCAGGTCTTCATCTCTGCGGTCACCTACGCCAGCTATAATACCAACTTTAGCCGCGGCCTTTACTGACTGAATAAATTTACCTAGAGCCTTAATACCATGGGGATTGTGCGCATAATCAACCATAACGGTAAAATCGTTGAAGTTGAAAATATTCATTCTGCCAGGTGTAAGTTCAGGCGAAGGAACAAATGTCAACAATGATTTGCGGATACTCTCCAGGCTAAACTTTCTAACGTACCCCGCAAGTACAGCACCTAATACATTGGCGATATTGAATTCGGCCTTACCGCCAAAAGTGATCGGAATGCGTGCTGCCTTTTCAACCCTTATCTTCTGAAAGCCATCATAGATATTGATATAATTGTTTTCGTAGACAGCAGCAAGGCCACCTTCTTCATAATGCTTCTGAAGATGAGGATTATTTGCCTGCAAAGAATATAAGGCAATGTTGCACGACAGCTTTTCACGCATATTCAAAACCAGATCGTCGTCAGCATTCAATATCGCATAACCTCCCGCTTTTACAGATTCGGGAACAACGGCTTTTACTCTTGCCAGTTGCTCTATTGTATTTATTCCGCCCAATCCCAAATGATCTTCCGCAACATTTGTTACGACGGCTACATCACATTCATTAAAGCCTAAACCGCCCCGTAAAATTCCACCTCTGGCACACTCAAGAACTGCCATTTGCACACCTGGATCCTTTAATATGAACCGTGCAGATGTTGGTCCTGAACAATCGCCCTCCACCAACTGTTCGTCCTGGATATAAATACCCTCGGTTGTAGTGTAACCAGTAGTTATGCCTTGTTGTCTGCACATGTGGGCAACCAGGCGGGTGGTGGTAGTTTTACCATTAGTACCGGTTACCGCAATAATGGGTATTGTTGGGGTGGTGCCTTTAGGAAACAACATATCGAGTACTGGTGCCGCTACATTACGAGGCTTACCTTCTGAAGGTTGCAGGTGCATTCTAAAGCCAGGTGCAGCGTTTACTTCTATTACTGCGCCGCCATTTTCAATAATAGGTGTTGACAGGTCACGGGCCATGATATCTATACCACAAATGTCTAAGCCTATTACCCGTGCAATCCTGTTAAACAAAGAAATATTTTTTGGATGAACCTTATCTGTTACATCAGTTGCGGTTCCTCCTGTGCTTAGGTTTGCGGTTGTTTTCAGCCAACATTCAACACCTGCAGGTAATACGGTTTCGAGTGTATATCCTTTCTTCGACAGTAACTGCAGGGTGGCATCATCCACTTTAATTTTCGTCATTACGTTTTCATGCCCCTTGCCGCGACGCGAATCTTTGTTCACAATGTCGATCAGCTGTTGTATGGTATGAAAGCCGTTGCCGGTTACAGCAGCAGGCTTACGCATGGCAGCAGCAACAAATTTGTAATTAATAACCAGTGCGCGGTAATCGTCTCCACTTATAAACTTCTCACAAATCACACCTGCCGAATAATATTTTGCAGCTTTAAAAGCGACGATGGCCTCATCCCAGGTGTTAATGTTTGTGGTAGCGCCCTTGCCCTGGTTACCATCGCGTGGCTTAACTACTACAGGATAACCAATTTCATCTATTAATTCTTTTAATCCAACTTCACTGAATACAACTCCACCTTTTGGTACCGGTATGTTTTCCGCATCGAGAATATTTTTTGTTGCTTTTTTATCGCCGGCTAATTCTACTGCTATATTGCTGGTAGTGCTTGCAATGGTGGCAGCAATTCTTTTTTGATTACTTCCGTAGCCGAACTGAACAAGTGAATTGCCATCAACACGAAGGATGGGAATATTTCTTCGGGCCGCCTCATCTACAATTGAACCTGTGCTCGGACCAAAGCCGTATGCTTCCCACAATTCCTTTAATTCTTCGATGTCTTTTGCAAGGTCATAAGGCTCATTTTTAATCAAAGCAGTTGCAATATTAACAGCAGCTTCTGCGGCATATTTCCCGGCGTTTTGTTCAACGTAAGAGAACGCAACGTTGTATACACCAACATCGCCTGTATGCCTTGTACGGCCAAAGCCGGTATTCATGCCCGCCAGCTTTTGCAGCTCTAAAGCAATGTGCTCTACAACATGTGCTATGCTTGTTCCCTCTTGCACCCTCTCAAAAAAGCCCCCCGGTGTTCCTTTAGTACATCTGTGTACATGCATGGAAGGAAAGACTGCTTTTAACCTCTCATAAAAACCTTTAATTCTGTTGGTCGCCACTCCCCTCATCTCCCCCAGATCGAGACGGATAAGAATTAACTGCTTTCTTTTTACTGACCAGTAGTTTGGTCCATCTAAAACTCTTAACTGTTCAATTTTCATATAGCCATTTGTGAACCTGTAACAAAGAAAATGATGTGCCGCGTTGATTATTTACTTTTAAACGGGAAGGAATTATAGGAGAATACAGCGGGATTTGTTTATAAGTAGTTTAAATACAATGGCTTTTAGCTAAACAAAATCTTTTTACAAAAATGTTTAACTGTTTTCTTCAATATTTACATCAACATATATAATGCAATTAACCATAATATTAGTGGTGGAAATTTTCCACAGGTGCAGTTATAAGTTGCCTTAGAGCCATAGGAAGCCCCTTACAAGATGAAGTTTTAAAAATTAAATCTTAAGAAAGAACATTCCGTTTATTGATATAATTTTCAAGTCGCCACCATTTCGTGCTTGAAGCATCTTTTGTTGCCGGGCCGGCTGGACCGGCTTGGATGGGCGTGGCACTCTTGTACTTTTAACCATCTTTCACCACGCTTAGGGTTCGATGTATTGTCGCTCAACTAGGTAACTTTTTTACGTTCAACATCCGACATCAATTTATAAGACGCAAATAACAAAAGACCTAATACAGCAATGATAACAATCCATAAAACGATAGAAGGTGAATCGTTCTGCTTCGGTTTTACAGAAGGTGCATTATGATTCTCAACTACATTAAAAGGTTTAGTTTCCTGCAAGGTTGAAGGAATGCTGTCCGCAAAAAATGCAAGGTCGTAAGCGGGTGCAAAAGCAGCGCTGTCACCGAATAACAGCTCGTAAGACTGCCCTTTCTCCAGGTACGATAACAGGTATTTATTCAATTGCCAACCCCTGGCATTTTCAACCAGTAATGGTGGATTGTCTTCATTATCTATGACGAGCAAAATATCCTTTGCTTTAAATCCAAGCCGAAAGGAAGCAGGATCTTTAGACGTTACATCAAATTTAAGTGAGGCATTGTTGACATTAGTACCAGGATAAAATGAGACACGGCGTTTATAATACTTCGGGCCGGTAACCTGTAACTCTAATTTATCGACCTGGTAGGTCTCATTAAAATGTAAGTGTATATAACTTCTTTTATCGCTGCTGTCGGTTTGAATGAGAACTGGTGCCGGCAGTTGTACAAACCTTCCGCTTAAATACTTACCTGTGTAAATGCCTGCCTTTATAATATTAACCGGCAATACATCTTTTCCTAAAATAGTGATCTTGAGAAAACGATAATCAACAGGCGGGAAAGTGATCGCCTGGATAAAGCTACCATTTGAAGTATTATTAAAATAATTCTCGAGCAACAGGTTCTCTTTAATAACATACCAGGCCGACGTATCTTCACCACCGCTTAACGTTACTGTTCTTTGTGCCTCTGTATTTTTAATCAGTAATAAAAGATTGCCCAATCGATCTTTTGCCAGATTTTCAATTACAACATGTGTTTGATTATCTGCTCCTCTCCTCTTAGTTAGTATCGGAAATTCTTCAAATTCCTTCTCTGTAAATTCTGCTTCTGCTGTTTTGATGATATATGGAGTCTCTATTCCTTTTTTATTTATTATTCGTACATCTGCCAGGCCGTGTTTACTTTTTCCTGCAATTATTGGAGGTATTTGAATTTTATAAAAAGCGCTGGAATCGACAACAGGTAACTGTGCCTTATATTTATGATGCTGGCTGCTGACCGTTGCTGCAAGGCATACGAAAGTGAAACAAAGAATTGCTTTTATAAATCGGTAATATAAATTTTTAAACAGCATTTAATCGTTTTGTGTTTCCAAAATATCTTTAAATTATTTATAAAGGTTCAGCTTATTCTAACCAAAGTTTTTAAACAATACAACGCGAAAATAGGCATCATACAAGTACTAAAAGATGAACGGAATGCGACGCAACGATGAACATCAAAGAACGAAAGCCCGTACCATAACAGTTCCTGACCTCATTTTATTATTAGCTTATGTTGCCGGTTTTTCATCTTCAACAATAATCTTTTTTAGTCGTTGATACATAAAAGAAATAACGAGCAATAAAACGCCGAGGCAAAAGAAAGCCGCAATCTTTCCTGCAACTGCAATATTGCGAATATCGAAGGCAAACAGTTTTATAAGCGTTAATGAAAATAATGTAAGTGAAAAAATACGTAGCGGTCTGTACTTGTTTCGCATACCTAACCACATAAATGCAAAAGAACTTACGCCCCATAAGATGGCTAATCCTGTTTTATTATATACTCTTGCTATGTCAGCTAAAGTAGTTGGTGGAGAATAAAACAACTGATTCACTAATAAATTAACTTCCACACTTAAGTATACGATCACTGCTACACACAGGACCCATGTAAAAAATGAACTGCTTGAAGGATTAGTTTTATAATATTCTTGTAACAACCTGGCCATTCTGTAAAAAATACAGCCAGCTAACAAGGCAATAAGTATTTGAGTTATTGTAAACTGCGTTGTTAATGTTTGTTTGATTAATGCCATTTCTTGTAAAGAGTAACTTTCCGCTGCAAGTATAAGATACAAGATGATACAAGCGGCCAACAGGAAGGCTTGTAAAGTAACTGCATATTTGCCCGATAATTTTTGAGGCAGCAACAATAACAACAGAGCAAAACTGAAAGTGTAGATCTGAACGTAAGCGAGGTGAATAGAAGTACCGGGATAACCATGGGTAAATTGGAAAACTATTTCAAGTAAGCCGGCTAAATACAACAGCACCGTTGCAACGATGGCGAAATAATTTTTATTGAAAAGGAAAGAACCGGCGGTAGTATTTGAAGCAGTCTTTTTATCCATCAATAAAAACAAGATACAGGTTGCAACTGCCGAATAAATAGTTGTAATAAATCCCCTGTTTACGATTATGGGAAGCGAAGTATCGTTATTAAAATATACGTTAAACCAATCCATAACAAGGCTTACTAACATGGCAATAAAAATGATCACCGTAGAAAGCTGTAACATTTTAATTTGCGACTTTTGATATAACCAATATAACAGTACGGCTTCAGATGCCCAGAACAACGTAATATGATTTCCATGTAACTGCAGCGGAGCAGTTAGTGAAACAAATGTGAGCGTAACGCCGATGAGCAAATAAAGAATGTTAGGATCTGTTTTCTGATTACGAAAAAGAAACCACGAAGCCGCAAGGTTGAAAACACCCATAGAAGCACTAAAAAGTCCGTTATACTCGGTGGCATTGGTAGAAGCAAGACAGTACAAACCCACCGAAAAATAAAGGGCCGTATTGGAAAGTAAAATTCCGAAATCTGCTGCGATGAACCTCCTGTTTTCCTTAATGTTATTGGCAATATTTATTGCAAAGAATAACAGGTAAAAAATTGTTGCGAAAAGCAAAGCATTGCGATATGTTGAAGCAGTTGTTACATCGGGTAACGTTCCGAGCCAGCTCCAGAAAAGTATAGCCGTGAAGATAAAAGCAAGCAGGTTCAGTAAGCGCCAGGCTTTATTATAAGCGATAACCAGTAACCCTGCATTTAAGATGATCAAATACATAAATAAAGCCTGGTAATTTCCGCTGCCGCTACTGGCAAGAAATGGTGAAACAAAACCGCCCACCAAAGCAATAACCGCCACTTCCTGCCTGTCGTATAACAATGCTAACGCTACCGCAAATGCAGTAATCACCAGCATAATGATAAAGGTAGTGGTACTGCCAAACAAGCGATACTCATGGTACGCAAGTGAAATGGTAAAATAAAAAACAGCAAGTCCGCCACCTACTAAAACCGAGCTGAAAGCATGATAATTCTTTTGCAATTTATGTGCAATGCCAACTAATATTCCACCGCACAAAAGACCGATTGCAACCCGGCCTATCGTACCTATCCATTCGTTGTCGATAGCATATTTTACAAAAAAGCCGATGGCAAGCACAAGAATCGCAATACCAATTTTACTCACCAGGTTTTCGCCGATAAACTTTTCAAGATCAGGATTACGCTCAAAAAAACCAGGTTTTGGAGGCGTAGAAGCAACAGGTGGTTGTGGAGTCAATATTTCTTCCGTTGCTGTAATAGCTGCTAGATCATTCTCTTGATCCCACTCTTCTTCTTCAAATTCCGTTTCAATAGTTGATTTTTCCAGGGGCGGCTTTTCAGTCTCTATAGGTTTTGTTTCTATCTCAAAACTTGACTTCCAATAATCTCTTTCGGGTTTTGGAGGCGGAGTAGTAGTTGTTATTGATTTAGTAGCTTCCTTCGAAGAACCTGCAGAAATATTATCAATAGAACTTCTCAGCTTATACATTTCATTCTCCAGCTTTTCTATTCTTTCATTTATACTTCCTTTTGCCGAGATAAGGGTAACGAGTATAACAATCAACAGAAGTGCTATGAAAACTTCCATAAGAGGGTTTTGGTTTTGCTAAAGATATAAAAGGAAGTGCAATCTTCTGGCACTCGCTTTTACAGACCGTTGCTATTTCCCTTCTGCCAGGAAAGTAAGCTTTGGAAGATGTTTTTGGGAGCCAGCAGATAATAACATTTCAGCTTCTCTTGCGTCGCACACTGCAACTGCATACTTTGATGGGACTATCGGGAAGCAGCCGCACTGGTGGTTACGAGTCCACTTAAAATTGCGCTTAATGAAACGTCAAAAGTGATCCCGATAATCGCAAAAAAGCGCTTTCTAATTTTGACCTTTGACGTTTCACGTTTGCACTGGAACCAGAGCCACTTTTTGAAAAAAGTTTAAATCAAAAGCAAAGTTTGTTATTTTATAAGCACCACAGTTCCCTTTTGTAATCTTTTAGCCTGCCCATTAAACGAATACTCCGATATCCATACAAAGGCGCCGGTTCCCGGATCTGAACCTTTGAATTTACCATCCCATTTTTGATAAGGGTTGTTACTGGTAAATACAAGCTGGCCCCACCTGTTGAAAATCCTTAATGTATAATCATTAACTGCAGATATGGTTCCTAATGGTCCAAAAAGATCGTTGTGGCGGTCGCCGTTCGGTGTAAATGCAGATGGAAAAACAATATCCTGGCAAGTAACATCTACTTTAACTGACGCCGTTGCACTGCAGCCGGTCATATCAACAACTGTAACCGAATATGTGCCGGTTCGCGCTGCTTTAAAAGTTGGAGCATGTGAATTATCCTGCCAGGTATACGAAGCAAAATTGCCCGGGCTTAAAGTCACCTGGTTACCCGGACAAATAACAGTGTCTTTACCTAAACTGACACGCAAAGCAACTGAAGATTTGATTGGAACCTGGTTAGCAGCAACCGTACAATTATTTGCGTCGGTAACGGTAACCTGGTAGTTGCCGGGCCGAAGGTCAGTTGCAATCGAGGAAACGCCGCCTGTGGACCAGGCATATTTGAATGGTGCTGTTCCACCTTTTACTACTGCATTAGCAGACCCGTTATTGTTACCACATTTTGTGTCTGTTGTTACAACTGTCAATTGTAAAGGGCCGGGTTCCTTAATGAAAATTCTTCCGGATGTTTTGCAACCGGCGGCATCAGTAACAGCCAGGTCGTAATTTCCGGCTCCTGCATTTCTAATAACTTCCTCTGTAAACAATTTTACTCCATTCGTCCAGCGGTAATTGTAAGGAGCAGTTCCACTTGTAACGACAACAGTAGCCGATCCATTTTCCTGCCCGGCACATAAGACATCGGTTGATGCAATTGAAGAAATTACAGGTGTATTCTTCGAGTTAATAACAGCTGTGTCATTTTTTTGACAACCCTGCTGATCCGTAACTGTAACTACATAACTTCCTGCAGCAAGATTTGAAATACCAGCAGTGGTATAATTCCCAGGTTTCCATGCATAAGTAAAAGGAGCCGTGCCACCACTGGCAACAACGGTTGCACTGCCATTGCTGATATTGCAGTTTGTATTAGTGGCAGAAACAGAAGTTTTCAAAGGTGCTGCAGGCTGCGTTACTTGTGTTGAAACATTTGCTGAACAACCTTTTTGATCGGTAGCAGTTACTGAATAATTTCCGGCGGTAAGATTGCTTACTGCAGCCGACGTTGCACCTGTTGACCATAAATATTTGTAAGGACCAGTTCCGTCTTTAACCGAAACAGCAACAGAACCGTTACTACCGCCAGAGCAACTAACATGTACCGTTTTAGCTATTTCAGCAGATAATGGAATACTGGAAGCAATATGTACATGAACAGTATCGATACACTGGTTGGCATCTTTTACTGTTACAAGATAATTACCCGCAGCAAGCCCTGAAGCTGAATTAGCAGTTCCTCCGGAAGGAGACCAACTATATGCGTAAGCAGTAGTTCCTCCAGTTTCAATAATAGTTGCAGAGCCGTTGGCATTTCCACATGAAGTAGCAATTGTACTTACCGTATGCGAAAGAGGGGCCGGTTCAGTAATGGTAACAGTTCCGGTAGCAGTACATTTTGCTTCATCTGTAACAGTTAATAAATATTCCCCGGCACTAACATCTTTCAAGATTGGATTTGCATAATTAATACCGTCTTTTACCCAACTATACCTATAAGGTGCGGTACCATTTAACACTGTTGCAGTTGCGGTTCCGGTATTACTGCCATTGCATAATATGTCTGATTTGGTAATGCCGGTTATTTGTAAAGCTGAGGCTCCATTGACCGTTACCTCATCACGCTTCTGGCACCCATTTGCATCTGTAACCACCACACTATAATTACCTGGAGCAAGATTAGAGATAGTGGCACCGGTAGAATTGCCGGGTGTCCATGCATAAGTATAAGGACCCGTTCCGCCACTTACCGCTACACTTGCTTCTCCATTGCTGTTACCACAGCTTGACTCCTTTGTAGTCATTGTAGTTACAAGAGCTGCAGGTTCGGTAATGTCTACGTTTACCGGCGTCGTACAGCCTTTGTCATCCTTTACCGTCACCGTATATTTTCCTGCTGCCAGGTTACTTACTGTAGCACCACTTGCACCATTTGACCAGGTATAAGTATAGGGAGCAGTTCCACTGGCAACTATAGTCGCAGAACCATTTGATCCGCCAAAACAGCTTACATTGGTCACCTTATCAGTAGTGGCTGTCAAAGCAGTGCCGGTAGTAACTATTATCTCATCAGGCTTCTGGCACCCATTTGCATCTGTAACCACCACACTATAATTACCTGGAGCAAGATTGGCGATAGTGGCATCGGTAGAATTGCCGGGTGTCCATGCATAAGTATAACGACCCATTCCGCCACTTACCGCTACACTTGCTTCTCCATTGCTGTTACCGCAGCTTGACTCCTTTGCAGTCATTGTAGTTACAAGAGCTGCAGGCCCGGTAATAGTTACCGTACCAAAACCGCTACAACCTTTGCTGTCTGTAACAGTCACAGTATAAGTCCCGGCTGCAAGGTCACGAATGGTAGCTTCAGTACTTCGTGTTGACCAGGAATATTGATATGGCGGTGTTCCTTCGAAACTTGCGGTAGCTGAGCCGTTTTTTTCTCCAAAGCATGTAACGTCTGTTTTACTGAACGAGACCACCGCTTTAGTTCCTACAGTAAATTCAACAATGTCAAGACAATTTTTTGCATCAGTAACACGAACGGTATATTTTCCCGGCTTTAGTCCTGTTGCTGTATTACCAGTATTAAGCTCAGTTGTGTTCCATTCGTATTTATAAGGTAAAACATTAGGACCTTCCCTGGGGGTACCGCCTGATTCGTGAATCGTGGCCGAGCCGGTTCCATTGCACTCGGCATCTACAATGGTTACGGTGTGTGAAAGCTTAGGAGGCTCGGTTATAATAAAGCTCCTTTGGAGTTTACAGTTGTTACCATCAGTTACAGTAACTGTATATGGGCCTGCAGGTATTTTATAAATAGCATGATCCGAATAAGTAGTAATCCCGTTTGTCCAGGAGTAGTTGTAAGGAGGGATCCCAATGTAATCAGGTACACTGGCAACTGCTGTTGCGCCCGATTGCCCATTACAATCAGGGGAAGTAAACTGCAAATATGTTATTTCCGTCAACCGTTCACGGTAAACGATACTAAAATCATCGATAGCAACACCGTCATATTCATTGCAGGTATTTCCGGAAGCAAAAATAAAACGAAGTAAAACTTTTTTTTTGCCGGCAAGTTCGTATAAGTCATGTCGTGCTGTTACCCACTGCCCGCTTCCACCTCCACCAGCACAACTTCCTGCACCGGGTTGAGTATTCCCTGACCAGCCTTCTGTAACTGTTGATAGTCCTGCAAATGAAGTTATTGAACGGCTATTAAACCAGTTTTTGTTCCAGCAGTCCTTTTCGTCGCCAACATTTCCCACATTGTGCCAGGAAACCCCATCATCTAAAGAATATTGAAAAGCCGCACCATCATTCTTACCGGTTTCCCAAAAAATCTTAAACTCAACATATGGATACGGCAAATTTGTAAAATCAAAGCAACCGACCGATAATATAGATTTTTGACCGGGGGTGTATCGATCACCAGTTAATCCTCCCGCCATCCAACACTTCGTATTGTTCCACCCTCCGTTGATCACCCTCTTAGACGGGTTCCCCCAAACCCAAGCATTATTATTTGCATCACTAACCCAAAAACCGTCGTCGGTGTCGAAATTCTGGCTATAACCGCGAAAATTATCGAGTTTATAACACTGCGCAAAAACATCGTCAGCAGATAAAAGATAACAAGCACCAATCAAAATAAGTAAACGAAGGCCCCCACCCCAGCTGAACTTTCTACCACCCCCATCCTTCAAGTAAATATTTGCCATCAGATAAATGATGAATTGTTATGATAAACAGAAAAGATTTTGATACCGGCCTGTTTGTGCCATTTACCAGCTTTTGCTTCGCTACTGCGAATTCCGTTCATCAATAGAATTCTATTGTACTATTCTTGTTTTTATTGCCACCCCTGCAAATAAAGTGAAAATATTTCTATTTAATTGTAAGGTTATTACGCTATGGTAGCAAGGGCGGCTTCTTTTTAGCTGCCATGGCGCAAGAAAGAGATAGAAATTCCTCAATTTTCGGATAAGCAAGGTTTTTGTAATAAGATGACTTGAACAATAAATAAGTTGTTTTTATAAAGAATCAAATATGGCAGAAAAAAACCTGATAGGATTAGACGAAGAGCTGTCCCTGCAACTTGCGGGGAAGCTAAATGAATTATTATCCAACTTCCAGCTATTTTACATCAATACCCGCGGGTTTCACTGGAACATCACGGGCGGTAAGTTTTTCGAATTGCATGCAAAATTTGAGGAATTGTATAATGATGCTCTTATAAAGATAGATGAAGTAGCCGAAAGAATCTTAACCCTTGGTCATACGCCTGTTCATTCGTATTCGGGATATTTAGCGACTTCTACCATCCGGGAAGCGATTAATGTTTCGGAGGGGAAATCAGCGGTTGAAAAAGTACTGGAGGGTTTCACGGTATTGCTTACCATTGAACGAGACCTTTTAAAACTGGCGGAAAAAGCAAACGATGAAGGAACGGGAGCTTTGATGAGTGATTATATCCGTGAGCAGGAAAAATTAGTGTGGATGTATTCTTCCTCGTTAAAATGATACCCAACAAGCTTTATATAATCTGTTGCAGACTGTACAGAATAGTAAAAAAAGTACAAGAGTGCGACGCAAGTAAAGCCGTATAGCAGTAAGAAGCCTGGCCCAAAAAATGATCGATTTTGCTTTTAAGCGTCGCGTTTAATGCGGTAATAAATAAAAAAAGATGTATAGTTATTAGCTAAACATCTTTTTTTATTTATCCGGTAGAGCGACTATTTCGTTTGATCGGCAGGCCTGTCGGTTTCTTTCTCCACGTCTGCATCTATCTTCTTTCCTTTCAGATCATCACTTGTCAGCTTATTTTCTTCAGATCCTTTCATGGTGTTATTCGCTTTATTCTTTTCATCGCTTTGGCCGTAATCCTGGTTGTCGTTTGAGACTGGCATAATTAAAATTTTAATTGTTATTAAAAGCTATAGAAGTATAAAAACAATTATGCCAAATATGAAAGACTTGGTTTTGGGTAGAATTAGCTGGTACCTTCTGATATTACAAATTCTTCCCTTGACGGCTTTTTGTAATTCGTCCAATCGACAGTGCAAACCTTTTTTACAACTTTCACCATTCCGTCGAAATTATTTGGCTTAATTACAAAAAGGTTGGCGCCTTTTTTATAACAGGCATTAATGCTGTTTTCGTTGTTTGTAGTGGAGTAAATTACCAGGGGCAATGTTTCAAACCTGGGATTTTTTCTTATTTCTGCAAGCGCCTCCACCCCGTCTTTGTATGGCATATTTATGTCCATAAAAACAAGGTCGGGAGTGGGCTCAGAAAGAAGGAAGGAAAGTAGATGGTTTCCGTTGTTTGCACGAGACAAACGAATGTTTAATCCCGCGTGCTCAAGAGCCTCATTAAATAAATAAGATTCATCGGAATCATCGTCTACTAATAAAACATGAAGGTGAGGTATATCTTTCTCTATCACTGGTATCAAAGAATTATTTAATATTTTTAACATAGATATTGGTCCGCAAATTAAATGCATTTCTTGTTTAAACATGAAGAAAAAATTTCTGCCTTTCTTTCTTTGATATTCAAAAAGGAAAAATGTTTAAACAAACAAGGAAAAGTTTTTTATTTTTTTTAAAACCTGAGTTTTTGTTTTTTAGGTGTTACCAGGTGCTCAAAGGTAACACATTGAAAAATATTCCCTTATTTATCTTCCTATATTCGTTTAGAAAAGGAAAGTTGCAATAAATGATTTGGTAGAACAAAGAAAATGAGTAACTTTTCTTCGAAAAGATGTGATCTTCAGATTTGTTAATGAAGTTTTGACTAAGTCTAATTTGAATACCACATTTTATGGTTTAACCTGTTTTAATTATTCATTTATCCTGAATTTCCTTACAAATTTCGCCACGGAAGGAAAAACTATTGTATCAAATATCTTATTAACACCTGCTTATCCATGATACCATGACAAAATTATTACCTCCTAAACTATTTTACTGCCAAAATCCTATTTTCGCAACAGACAAAATTTACATGATGGAACCTAAGTCGTTATTTGAGAAAGCTGTTGCAGATAGTAATACTTTACACACAAAACCCAGTAACGAAACCATGTTGCAGTTATATTCGTTATACAAGCAGGCAACAAAAGGCGATGTAAACACCGGCCCTCCCGAGAGTCCTTTTGATTTTGTTGCAAAAGCAAAATATGAAGCATGGGCAGCATTAAAAGGAACTTCAATTAAAGATGCGCAAGATGAATATATAAACCTGGTAAATAAATTAAAGGGTTAACCAGGTAAATTAAGACTTCGATAAACAGTATTAATTAAACTTCCTATACACTTGTAACTGTACGCATTAGTAGCTTTCAAAGCTATTTCTGTACGGTTGAAGGAATTGTAGGTAGTATACAGTTTTACGAAGGCCATAATTAACTTCTCATCGTCGTCACTGTCAACCAAAATTCCGTTATTGTTGTTAATTACTTCAGGTATTCCCCCTACCGCGGTACTAATTACAGGCAGGCCGCAACAAAGTGCTTCCAGGATCACACAAGGCAGATTTTCGTAGCGGCTAAAAAGTACTAAAGCCCGGGAAGCTTTGAGGCATGCTGCTACCCTTTCATAAGAGACAGCACCTGTAAAATGGACCTGCCGGTCAATAAGCCCAAGGCTTCTTGCATAATCTAATACCCCGCGAGGATAGGGCCCAACCATTTGCAACCGGGTTTTCGGATGTAATTCCTGGAACCTTTTGAAACATCTTAATAAACCCTGCGGGTTTTTTTGAGATGTCATGGTCGACACGTGGATAAACTGGAAGTTTTCTTCTTCGGGTTCAGGGTGTGGATAAAAAAACAGGTCGGTGTCTACAACGTTTGGAACAATCGTAGCAGGTACGGGGCCTATCAGCCTGTCTACCTGCTGTTTTAAATTGTTCGTAACCGGCAGAAAGCAAGCCAGATTATTAAAAACTCTTTTTACAGCCCAGTTGAATAAAAAATTCCTTTTAGGTAAGTATCCGGGATCAGCCGGGTAATAAATGGTCCAGTGCTCACTCAGAATAAATGGAAGTTTCCACCTTTTTCCTAACAGCAGTCCTCCCAGCCCACCCCGCATTACGATATAAGAATGTATCAGCGCCGGCTTTCCCCATCGTTTTCTAACGATTTCAGCATACTCATAAAGTAAGCGTATATAGCTAAGATTTGAATGAAAAATGTCGATCCATTTATTTTTCTTCGCCGGGTATGTTACTGTTATCTCTACAATATTTTCGGTAACCTGCTTATACCTTGTTTCAATTCCGGTTAATGTTTTCGACTGATCTTTTACAATATATAAAACTACTTGTGGAGTTTCGAGACCCGCAGCTTTCACCTGCCTCTGGTTGAAATCTCCCAGGAATGGATCTTGCAAGGTCGGATACCATCCGGGCAAAACAAGAACGTATCTATTGGAAGAAAAACGAACTTCTTCTATTTTCGAACAATACTTTTCAGCCATTGAAAATCCTTTATATTAATTCGCCAATATTCGGTAAAGGAAACAGGGTGTTCTTGTTTGAAGATGACAAATGAATAAATAAAATTCACGAAATAACCCACTGTGCTAACAATTGCAGCAGCAATCATTCCATAATGCGGAATAAAAAAATAATCACCCGCTAATATTACCAATAAACCCAGTCCTGCTCCCTGCACATTAACCCTTACTTTATTAATTCCCCCAAAATAAGCGCTTAAGATATATAAGTTACTCAACGCCCAGATGCCGGGCAATAAAAACAAAAACGGAAGGTACATTAATTGAAAAGTGGGGCCGAAAATAAAAGGAAAGGCCCAACTGCCTGCTAACGCGAACATCATAAAACAAATTAAATAAAGCATGGTAGTTAGTCGGCCTATCCGCATAATATTATCTTTCATTTCGGCGAGCCCTGTAACCCCGCCTGCTATATGCGGAAAAACAACGCTTGAGATAATAGAAGGAATAATAAGTAACATCTGGCCCAGTTTCGACACCTGTATGTAATTCCCCAACTCTTGCGGTGTGCAATATTTTTTTACGAACCAATAATCTACCCGGTAGACTAAAAAGAAAATAACGTTGGCAGCAAGCGCAACCAGCGCGTACTTGAGCAGCAGGCGAAGATCAAAAAATACCGGTATGGCAATTTTCTTCCAGCTTCGTGTTTTGATTATAAAAGCAACGGCCAATGTAATGCCCGTAACTATAAAAAAGGCAAAATATAGTTTAATAATAAGAGAGGTATTGGTGTTTTCGGTCCCCTCCTGCTTGGGAATAATAAGGATAACAAATAAATTAAGAATTACCATTAAAAAGTTAGGAAGGAAAAAGTTTTTATTGGCATAAAACAGTGAACAAAAAAAGTTTGTAAGCTGGATGCCCGCAATATAGCTGGTTGCATAGAAAAGATACTCTGTCCGTGTAATTGCAGTAGTGTTTTTATAGCTGCCGAAGTAGAACCACAGGGCAATAAAAACAACCACCGAAATAAATAAGGTCCATACAACAGAAAACCACGCCAGCTGGTTATCAGCAATCCCTCTTTTAGCAGAATAATAATTTACCGAGGTTTCCATAGTAAGACCCGCCAGGATAACAATAAGAGAAAAATTATTCAACAGGTAAAATATCCACCCGGCGTGTCCTGCCTCAAAATAGCGGGCGAGAAAAACATTCATTACCAGAACAGTAATAAAATAGAGTCCCCTCCAAATTAAACTTTGGCCTATCTGTTTTTGAAAACTCATTAATGGTTAGCCCTATAGTTAGGGGCTAAAATACAATAGTTTGATAAACCGGTAGGGTTTAAATTAGTTCCGGTGCAATGAACGAAAGTTTTCTTTTGGTTACCAGCTATAGAATTTACATGAGGCATCCTTGCGTCGCACACTTGTACTGCAATAATAAATGAACGTATTAATTTTGTTTCGCTTTAAACCAATTTAGCGATTGGGGTTACGCTTGCATCACCTTTTTGTACCGTTGTTATATATTTTACTTTTAAATAAATCAACCGCGAATGTTCTTGTATTAACTTCGGAGGAAAGACCACCAGTGCTAATAACAAAAACACTGTTCGCCAACACATTGTCGGACTACATAGAAGCGAACAACGCTGTCAACAAAGAACAGGCTGAACAGCTTTTTTCATTTTTTAAAAACAATTCAACCTTCAGATGGTCTGATGCAAATAATGATTGTGAAGACAGGGCAAATGCTATCTGCATTCTCCTCGACGAGTGGAAAATTTCCAATGGTAAAGGCTGGGTGTTTAGTGGTTACGTTTTCAATAAGATCGGCTATTTGAAAAACCTGTGGGTTTACCACGTGGCAGTATTAATACCTGTAAAAGAGGAAAATGAGGTAAACTTTTATATAATAGACCCTGCAACTGCAGATAGATTAGTAACGCTGTTTGATTGGGCGGCAAATGTTACCGATAATCCTCATAGTTATTACCTTATAAAACGGGGAGATGTTTATATCTTCCATCCCGCAAACATAAAAAAGGATAATTGGTATGTAAGAGATAGGCGAAATTTTAACTGGACAATCCAGGGTCTGTCGGGCATTAACGGAGTTTCGAGCAAGGGCAAAGCACAGCTGAGGTTTAATAAAAGACGGGTAGAAAAAACACTGCACACATTTAAAGAATTAAAAAAAGCAAGACCGTCCTTTCTTCCTTAGTTATTCTTCAACAAACCTCATAAACACCTGAGTGTCATCCTATATCTTTCAATTTGAATAAGTGTTTAATTCCGCTATCTGTAATAGAAGCTCGGTTTCGAAGCATCTATTGAACGAGCTCAATGAAATCTGCCAGTATAAGTGAGCGACGTCACCTCGAAAGGAGTCATCAGACAAAGGGATCTATTCGGACAACGATGTCGACAAGAAATACAGCTGGCGACCAAAAAAACTAATCGATAGCTACGAGCCCACTTAATCATCCCCACTGATTTTTTGAAAATCTTTCAACAACAATTTCAACCATTGGTTCTTTTACCGGTGCAAAGACATATTGTCATAAAAAATCTCATTAATTTACCGAACATTTTATATTGTGAAAGCGTTGGCTGAACTTGCACGGGATTTAATACCGTAAATTAATTATAATGGCCGGAATACTTGACCTTGTAGGAAATACCCCTTTAGTTGAACTGAATCAAATTCCAACAAATAAAAATGTTACCATTTACGCTAAACTTGAAGGTAATAACCCCGGGGGAAGTGTGAAGGATCGAGCTGCTTACGGTATGATAAAAGGTGCACTTGACCGTGGTGAAATAAAACCGGGTATTAAATTAATTGAAGCAACAAGTGGAAATACAGGCATAGCGCTGGCAATGATTGCAAGTTTATTTCATGTGGAAATTGAAATCGTAATGCCTGAAGATGCGACCCGCGAAAGAATTCTGACCATGGAAGCTTTTGGTGCTAAAGTAATTCTAACGCCGAAAGAGCAATCGATGGAAGGAGCCATTGACTACGCAGTTGCACAGGTCGAAAAAGGCGGCTACCTGATGTTAAACCAGTTCGGTAATCCTGACAACCACATTATGCATTACAATACTACCGGTCCCGAGATTTGGCGGGATACCGATGGGAAAGTAACTCATTTTGTTTCTGCAATGGGCACTACCGGAACTATTATGGGCGTATCGAGGTACCTTAAAGAACAAAATTCTGCCATCCAGATTGCAGGTTGTCAGCCAACAGATAATTCTCACATACCGGGCATCCGTAAATGGCCCGTTGCCTACCTACCGAAAATTTTTGAAAAAGAAAGAATTGACCGCATTATTGAAGTTGATGAAAAGGATGCCCGGATAATGACAAAACGGTTGGCCCGTGAGGAAGGCATTTTTTGTGGCATGAGTAGTGGAGGTGCTGTTCATGCATCGGTGGAACTAGCTAAAGAACTTTCGTCCGGAATAATAGTTTGTATTATTTGTGACCGCGGCGACAGGTATTTGTCGTCGGACCTGTTCAATTAATTGAAGGAGGAAAGCCGGCTGACCATTAACGACCGACCATCAACCCGTGGATCTTTGGCATAGTTTTAAGAATTACAAAAACATGAGTGGTAAGAAGAAATTTAAACTAATATTGATTTTAGGTCTTTTGTCCGCGATTGGTCCTTTTTCAATTGATATGTATTTGCCAGGTTTCCCCGCTATTGCTGCTGATTTACATACAGATGTTGCAAAAATTTCACTTTCCCTTTCCAGTTTTTTTATTGGTATCTCCGCGGGGCAAATGTTGTACGGACCACTGATTGACCGTTTCGGTCGCAAAAAGCCACTTTATATAGGTATATCTGTTTATTTTATCGCATCTATCGGTTGTGCACTGGCCACCTCTGCCGATGCGTTGATTTGGTTAAGGTTACTTCAAGCGCTCGGAAGTTGTTCTGGAATGGTGGCTTCAAGAGCCATGGTTCGTGACCTGTTTCCGGTAGAGGAAAATGCAAAAATCTTTTCACTCCTAATGCTGGTGGTAGGCGTATCGCCCATTATTGCGCCTACTTTGGGCGGTTACTTAACTGCCGAGTTTGGCTGGCACTCTGTATTTATTGCTCTCACCCTCATGGCGGCTGTTATATTAGTTGCCATACACTTCTATCTCCCGGAAAGCCGGAAGCCCGATCCCACTTTTTCACTGAAGCCCAAACCTATCATTAACGGCTTTCTGGGGGTAGCAAAAGAACCGCAGTTTTACACCTACGCGTTAACAGGCTCCATTGCTTCTGCAGGGCTATATGCCTACATCGCAGGTTCTCCTTTTGTATTCATGGAATTGTACGGAGCCAGCGAAAAGCAGTACGGTTGGATCTTTGCAATGGTTGCTGTTGGTTTGATCACATCAAGCCAGGTAAATACCCTGCTATTGAGAAAGTATAAAAGTGAGCAGGTTGTGGTAATTGCGCTTCTTTGCCAGTCAATTGTCGCAATTCTCCTGTTTACCGGCACTATGCTAGGCATTTTAGGTTTGCTTAGTACCATTTTTCTTTGTTTTACTTTTTTAAGCTGCCAGGGGTTTACTTTTCCGAACACATCAGCGCTTTCACTCGCTCCTTTCAGCCGCAATGCAGGGAGTGCTTCCGCATTACTGGGCAGCGTTCAAATGGGAGTTGGAGCGTTCACTTCGGCCCTTGTAAGCCTTTTATCTAACGGAACAGCTTTGCCGATGACTGGTGTGATGGCCTGTTGCGCCATAATAAGTTTCTCAATAGTGATGATAGGAGGAAGAATTATCAGGAACCGGCCAACTGTGAAAGAAACGCAGGAAGAGTCGGCCGAGATGATGATCACCTCTTAAGTATTCGCAGCCATTTATAAGGTTCAATAAGCCGTTAATGTAGTGTAGTTGAAGGATTTTCTTTTGTAACGAACAGAAGGGACCCTATTAAATTTCCTTGTGTCACTTCCCCGCGCATCGTGATGCTGTCGTTTTTCTATTAAGCACCGCCATTATCATGTAACGCTATATCCTCCGTCGTGTCCTTTCTTCTTCTTCGCAATCAAAAGGCCGATAATAACAAGGACAACAGAAAAAGCAAGGAAACCAAGATTCCATGCTTCTTTATTCGATGATATTTCTCTCACGTTATGTAGCTTTAATACCTGGTGGTCTGCTATTCCCTCCAGAATATTGAACAAACCCCAACCAAAAAGTAAGCCTCCAACCAGCAGGTTACCGGAACGATCGATGTCTTTTCGATGGAGCAGTTTCCATAATAGCACAACGCCGGTGATAGTCACCAGAAGGGTAAATGCATGGAAAATGCCGTCCCAGAACATATTTACACTTTTGCCAAGGTAAGTGGTGGCTGGAATCTTGTTTGAAAGCATCTCGTGCCATTGAAGTACCTGGTGGAAAACGATTCCATCGATAAAGCCCCCAATACCAATTCCCAGAACAGTAGCAGCAGCTGTTAGAGGCACAGGAGATAGTATTGTAGGAACCGGGTTTGCTTGTAACCTTGCCTTATGTCGTTTAGTTGAAATTGAAGCTATTATTGCTACCACTATAGCAAGCAAAACAAAGGGGGAAAGTATAACTAAAATATTCGGATAGAAAGCGCTGTCAAAAATTGCGTCCCTGATTTCCTTGTTACAATTTACGCAGGCGAAGGTTTGTTGTACAATAAACAACTGTGAAAAAGAAAGAAAAAATCTAATCGCTTTCATGAAGTGATGGTTTAGTTGCAAAGCAGGTAATGAAGCTAACTCAATTACTATACCGCCGTATAATTATTTTTTTAATTATTCGCTCATCACAACCTATACTAAGATGTCTCGATTTGATCTTTAAACTGGTATGCTCACTTATTGCGGCTAAGGGCCAACCTTAATGCTTTCACAGCAAGTTGCTATTTAATAGAAGGATAACCTTTATCTAACCAATCCGTTTTTACGTTATGGGTTAAATTGAGGAGTTTATAATTTGTAAAGTTCAGATCTTTCAGAAGAGCAATTGCCGGCCTCACATTAGGGCAATTTGCAAAAGGGCAACAACCGCAATAAATAACTACAGCCGAATCTCTGTTTATTGCACTTAACTCTTTCTTCAGTTTTTCAATGTTATTTGCCTCCTGCCCCGGACCAACAGCAACAGAATTAGGGATTACTGCACCCGGACCAACACTTATAATTAACGGCACCTGTTTATTTAATTGTAACACCTCCGCCAACACAAACGGCTCCATTAGCTGCTCCTTTGTCCAGTTCTCCGGTTTCTGTGAAAAGCCGCTATTGGCAACCAACAGGAGTACAACCATGCATAATGACGTAAAAATTTTCATTCCTTTCATAACTTTATTTATAAAGATAACGTTTGCGTGTCAAGGTCCCACTTCTTTGATAGTACTGTTGGTTCCCAGCCAGGATTACTACGGCCCTTGTTACCATTTTAATTGTATAATAAATCCTGGCCTGATTCCTTGTTCAGTTTCAACCAATAGTTTATCAAAAACACCTTTTTTGTTTTATAGTGGATAAAAACAGTCGGTTCAATAAAGTATCCCCCTTTTGCATCATTTTGGGAAATTAAGTTGGAACCAGCAGGTAGATCAGCAACAATAAAAATACCGGGTAGTATTTACAACATATTGGTAACCATTATATTAATATGTCCCAAGTTCGGCAAATTAAAATAATAAAATCAAAACATCGATAATTCTACCCGCACGTAGGGCAAGAACCAGGAATATCGGGTTGACAACAAAAAGTAGCAGTGCCCGGCAGGTTAGATAAAAAGAACTTTTAAAGCTTAAATACTTATTTGGACAACGTTTGGGAACAAACTGTTGTGTAAAATGAAATTTAAAAAATAATAGTAATACGAAAAGACAGATCGATTAGGGTGGAATCGATTTATCGTCAATTAATTTTATTGATACACATGACCCTCTATCAATAAAAAATTACACAATTAAATTCAGATAGCCGCGTTTCTGCTTAAGGATGCTTCCATTACTAAACCAATTATCCCAAAACACCTGTTAAACCAAAACAATTATGAAAGTCGAAATATGGTCTGATTTCGTATCGCCGCTTTGCTCTGCCGCTAAACAAAGATTTGAAAACGCTTTGAACAAGTTTGAGCAAAAAGATAAGGTAAAAATTGTTTGGCATAGCGTTCAAATAGATGCTGAAATGGATTTTGTTCCCAGTTTTTCGCTTCCTGAATATGCTCCTGCAACAACAGGTGTTTCGGTGCTAAAAAGAAATGAACTGATTGTTCGAACAAGCCAAATAGCAAAAGAAGTTGGCTTAAAATTAAAACTTGATAATGCTATTCTTTATAACGCTATTATTAATAACAGTGTAGATGCTCAACGATTGCTTCATTTTGCAAATGAACATGGTTTACAAAATGCGACAAGAGAAAAGCTATTGACCCATTTTCGCCCAAATGGCAGGAATGCTGAAGAGTTAGAAGCACTTGTGCGGATAGCCCAAACTGTTGGACTCGACGCCAACGAGGTAAGAACAATGTTACTCGGCGACAAGTACAAACAGGAAGTTCAGCAAGATCAGTACCGTTCGAAACAGGCAGGCGCAATGCAACTGCCGTTCTTTTTGTTTAACGACAAGTATACAGTTTCTGGTGCGCAGACTACAGGAGTGTATGAACAGTTGTTAGCAAAGATTTGGGAAGAAGAGAAACCGGTTGTTGAAGAATTTGCACCATTTGGATTTTGTTCGCTGGAAGGTGGCTGTTTTTAGTTAAATCCGGCACTACGGCTTTCGGTTTTCCCGATAACAACACTGTAACCGGTCATTGCTTATAGCATCCGCTTCTCGCGATGCCATAAGCAATGCCGATGAAAGGATTGCGACGCAACGATGATGCCCAAGATGTTAATGCCGGTATAAAAACCAATTACCTCTCGGAAAGCGTTGAAAATTAATGTATTACTACTTCTTACGGATAATATAAATAACCGAACTACACTTCTTTGTATCGTTTATTGCTTTAATATTTGAAACCAAGCCCGTGCAAAATGCGCTTAAAATATTGCCTTTGCCGTTCCTGTATTTTTCGCTTAGCATACTCACGTAAAAACTATCAAACCACATAGGCTTTACCGCTTCCAACAAAAAACCTTTCTTTTCTAACAGCACTTCCATACTTTTTGGCGAGAAGTGATACAAATGTCGCGGAACATCGTAAGCCGCCCAATATTGCCTGTACTTCTCCGAATCGTAGCTGCAATAGTTGGGAACTGCAATTACCAGCCGTCCCGTTGGTTTTAAAATCTGGAAAAATCTTTCGAGGTAACCATGCAGGTCGTGCACATGCTCCAACACATGCCAAAGAGTAATCGCGTCAAAAAAGTCATTTTGTAAACGATGCAAATTCTTCAATTCGTCTAACTCGAGGTCATAATTTTTTTTGGCATTTTCCCTTGCGGTCGTATCAGGTTCAAGTCCCGTCACAGTCCACCCGGCCCGTTGCATGGTATGGGCAAAAGCGCCAGTTCCAGCTCCAACATCCAGCAGCACTCCATGTTGCAAACCCGTTACATTTTTCAACAGGTTACGTTTGGTTTTTAGCGTAAAATTTCGAACATAATGATACAGCCTGTTAACCAATCCCTTCCTCGTATCACTATGCGATACATATTCCTGCGACTGGTAGTATGCGCTGATTTCCGGCTCCAGCGGCACGTCTTGGGTAAACCTGAAGGTGCAGGAGCCGCACTTCCAGACCTCGAAATCCTGCCGGGAAACGGTGTGATCTTTACAGATAAAAACCGGGCTTATAGCGGCACTGCCGCAAGACGAACATTGATTATAGTGAATTTTGGAAACCATGATAAGAGCGCAAAGAAAGTGAAAAGGCGGTTAAAAATACATGTGTATCCGCATCTCTTTTTTCTATCATTCTTTCTTTGTTTACCTTAACCGCCGAAATGAACATGAAATTATTGCTAACAAAAGATAAAATCAGGCAGGCAGGTTTTTATATTCCTTTCACCGTTTATTTTGTTGTTTTTGCTGCTGCAGCCTCGTTTGGATGGAACTTACTTAACAATAACGAAATACAGCCCGACTCTTCCTTCGCCGACATTTTTTCATTATTACTTAAAGTAGCTTTATGGTTCACTGTCGCGATTATATTCATTGCTTTTTTGTCGGTGCTTGTTTCGCTACTGCACTTCATTTACAATAAGAGAAAAAAAGGCATTAGTTTTCAAATTTCGACCGATTTAACAGAAAGTGAACTACACGAGAAACAAACGGTGCGGCTCGCAATCAGCCCCGTTCTGAAGCCCCTTTTCGGGTTTATTAAGTTGCGCTTACTTTACGACCAGAGTCACTTCTCCAGCAAGTTTTCGTTGCTCGAAAACAGTAAAAGAAGGTTTTTCAGTACAAGTATTGAAGGAACTTACCACTGGCCTTTGCCGCAGATAAAAGAATATCACGTAGAAAATGCCATTTTATACTTTGAAGACGTTTTCCAGTTCTTCTCATTTGCAGTAAGCTTGCCTGCAAAGAGCCGGTTCTTTACCCACCCTACAGCAAAGAATGTAAAAGATTTAAGCATTTCCCCGCGAAAGACGGAGGAAACAAACACACGAATCGAACAATTAAGGAAGGTGGAAGGCGAATTCCTGAATTACAAAAATTTCGAGAATAACGACGATGTAAGAAGAATTGTATGGAAGATTTACGCGAAGAATAAAGAGCTCGTCGTAAGAATTCCGGAAATCATGGATCCTTATGCCTCTCACATTTACCTGTATACCTCTTTCTTCAGCCATTTTAATGTTGGAGGAAATGGGGCAGTTGAAGTGCCCTTTTTAAATTATTTTAAAGTAGTAACATGGTCTGTTTACCAAAACCTGGTAAAGCGCGGATTCGAAGTACGGTACATTCCCGACCAGGAGGTTTCAAAAAATAACACGGCTGATGAACAGCAATGGGTGAAATATAGCATTAGTACGAGCAAGTGGCACCAGGCAAAAGATTTGAAAACGTATGTAAAAACGAGCGACGCTTCTGTGGTTATCATTTCATCGCTGAGTAATACAGGTGAAGTAAGGGATCTTATCGAAAACCACGGAAAAGACATCACTTTTATTTTCATCAGGTTAACCGACAGCCTTAAGAATCAGAACATTATCGACTGGGTTCAATGGTTATTTGTACAAAACCAGAAAGACGACATTGATGTGTACAAAAGAGCATGGTCGGTTTCGCCCTTAAGATTGAAGATAAAGGACAATGAAAAACAGTTAACGGAACTATTAGAAAAATACCAGGAGGCGGTGAAGCTGTAAAAAATGCCAGTTAGTCAAAAAGTTGTTGGTCAAATGGAGTAAGAAATAAAGCGGTCAATGAAAGGATAAACCAGTAAGCAGATAGAAAGAAGTAATGCTAATTATCATTGACATACTACGTAGATGACATATTAATAACCGCTTTTGGGGGGACGAACAGTAGAACTATATGTGACATCGTTGTGTCACTCCCGTGTACGGCAGAATTCCATGCAACATGGCGGGAATTAAAAGATGAATTAGAAGAGGAGATGGTTTACAACATTTCCGGTTCATTCAGAGAGATTTAAAAAGAAAAATTTAAAATGCAAATTGGAAGAATACATAGTTGGAAAAAAGTAACCGCTCAATTATTATTGCTGGCGCTGCCGACGGTAATACTGGCTTTATATCTTTTATTAAATGTGAACCAGTATTATTCGGTGTTACAGAATAACTGGTTAGAACAGGGACTGTATTTTACAACCGGGATTGTTGCAGCGATCGTCTTCTATGGTTACCGCTTTAGGTTTACTACCACCGCTTTGTTGTTATTTCTTACCTATTTTATTGCATATAAATTTCTTGGAAGGCTAAACATAGGTGAGTTTGATGCATTCTTCTTTTCGGTCAGGTTTTTAGTTTTCTCGCTACTTTTTTCTGCCGGCTGGCTGGCAGGTTATGGTTTTTCCCGTTCGAGGTACTTTACCATTTTATGGTCTGTATTCCTGCTGGTGATGCAAATTATTGTGGTGAGTAAAACAGCAGAAATAACAGCAAATGCGCTGATTTCTGCATTTGCGCCTGTGCTTGTATACGCGTTCTACATCATTTATACTGCTGAACTAATCAGGAATATGAACGAGGACGAGGCTGCTTTCGGTTGGTTCATTACTAAGCGCCTGGCTGGCTTTATCTCGTTGGCAGTCATCGTGTTATTCGCCTTACTTCTTATTTTCCAAAAAGAATTCAACAGTATCGAGCAGGATTGGGGCGGAAGCCAGGGTGGAAAGAAAAATGGTGGCAAGGAAAGCATGACCAAACAAAATAAAGACGGCAGCCTGAGTAATAAGGACCAGATGAAAATGACGGGGTCGCTTAGTAAAGACAAAAGGCTGGTTTTCGTTGCTAAACTTGACAACTTCTTTCCAGATGGTGTAACACCAAATCCTTTGTATTTTACTTCAACTTATTATACAAAGTTTGACACCCTTACTCAAACATTTGAAACGGACACCAGTCTGCCGTTTAATGATTTGTTTACTCCAGATCCTTCGAAGATCCCTTTATACTTTGCTAAAACCGATACTTCAGCCATTACCAACACGATGGCAACTTTAAACCGAAAAGTAGTTTCTGCAGATATTTATAAAGTACTTCTTTCACCCAAAGAGTATATTGCCCCATCCACAGCCTTTTTTTGCCAGCCACTCCCTGTTGAGAATGAATATAAGAACCAGTTTAAAAGTGCCTACCGGGCAAAAATGTGGGTGAGTGACCTTAATAGTGCTTATTTTATTTATAATCCCGCTGGCAACAAACAACTGGAAGCATTCCAGGAAAAGCGTTTTGACCTGTTGCGAAAGGCAACCTCCTACCAGGGACTGGATAAAAAGTTCATGGATTATTACACGTTCATGCCATCGAACGAAGAGTATAACAGGATCAGGATTCTGGCGGAACAAATAACAAAAGACGCAAAAACGCCGGTTGATAAAATGATCGCGATCCGGAATTATTTTACGGGAAAAGACCAGTTTGGGCAACCGTTGTTTAAGTATAGTGATAATCCCGGAATTCCCGGCTTGCCTAGCGCCAGCAAATTAAATTATTTCCTCTTCGAGAATCGTAAAGGTTATTGTGCTTATTACGCAGGAGCAACGCTTTTCCTGCTACGTTCTTTAGGTATACCAAGCCGTATCGCGGCAGGGTTTTTAACTGTTGACAGAAGCAGCAAAAACCCGGGCTGGTACTGGTTTTATGCTGACCAGGCTCACGCCTGGGTACAGTTGTACTTTCCCGGCTTCGGTTGGATTGATTTTGACACAACCGTCCCCGATCAAAATACTCAGCAGTCTCCTCAACCTGATGGAACGCCACCAATGAATACCCAACAGGCATTAATGGTAGCAGACGGGCAGGCAGTAAGTGTAGATACGGTAGCAAAGAGGGTTATTATGAAAGTGAAAAGCTTGTTATACCACGACGAGAACATTCCCGCTCCTGCACCCAAAGATTTGTTGATGGATGTTTCCATCGCTTCAGTTACACGAGATACAGGTGCAGGAAAACTGAGTGATATAAAAACAGGAACCAATATTGTTGCAGTTTCATATGCAGAAGCCCTGAAAAATATAATGGCTAATGAGACGGATAACCTCGCTTCCTTACTTGTCAAACTGCCAAAGCCTGCTCCCATCGACGAAATCAAGATCATGGAAAACGAGGAGCAGAAAAAGGAGCGGCAAAAACAGGAATCTACAGCAACAAAACCAATTGACTGGGTTAAAGTGTTATGGATCAGCCTGTTAGTGATTGGCGGCTTCATAGTATTATTGTTTGCTCTACCGTGGCTCATTTGGTTGTATTTAAACGGCAAAGCGAAAAGCAAAACAGAGCCAAGAACAAAGGCTTACCATATTTATACCGCTAGTATGTATTATTTAAACCAGGTGGGAATTATACGAGAAAACCAAAGTCCGCAACAGTATGCAGAAGCAGCTGACCGACGCTTTGGTTCAAATTTTAATTCGTTTGCAAATGTGTACCAGAAAGTTAAATACAGTAACACGCCTTTGCGGCCTGCTGAAGAAACATTGGTACAAAATTTCTATTCGCCATTTATACAGCGGGTCAAAAACAATATTCCGTTTAAAGAGAGACTTGGCGGTTTCTTAAACATTTATAATACCCTGCATTTCTTCACGAAAACAAAAAATAGCTAAAGGCATGGAGCAAGACATCCAGATTGATGAAGCATTAACGAATATCCAAAAACTGGTAGATAATATAGAAACCGTTATTCGGGGTAAGCGAAAGCAAATCCAGTTTATTTTAACGGCATTACTGGCTAAGGGACATATTTTGATGGAAGACAACCCTGGCACCGGTAAAACGGTCATGGCTAAAACACTGGCGCAGAGTATTTCAGGAAGAACAAATGAAGGCGGTGTTAATTTCAAACGTATCCAGTTTACGCCAGATCTGCTACCGATGGACCTGATTGGTTCTCATATATTTGATGACGTGAAGAAAGAATTTATTTTTAAGAAGGGGCCGTTGTTTTGTAATGTGTTATTGGCGGATGAGATTAACCGGGCCTCGCCAAAAGTTCAGTCCGCGTTATTGGAATGTATGGCAGAGCACCAGATAACAATGGGCGAAACCACCTACCCGCTCGAAAAAATGTTTTTTACCATTGCCACCCAAAACCCTGTCGAGATGGAAGGCACCTATCCCCTGCCTGCAGCTCAACTTGACCGTTTTTTTATAAAGATCATTTTTGGGTATGTGGATGAGGAAACAGAACTTGATATTTACAATAATTACCTCGGTATCGCTAATAACCTTGAACATATTCAGCAGGTCTTAAGTATGGAAGAAATATTGTTCCTGCAGGATGAAGCAGAGCGGGTTTTTATACATGAAGAGATCGTAAAAGCAGTTAGAAACATCATTTGGGATACAAGGCGTACTTCCGATATTGTGCTTGGCGCATCTACTCGTAGCGGTATTACTTTCTTAAAATGTTTGAAGGCATTTGCCCTTGTAAACGGACGAACATTCGTAACCGAAGATGATTTGCAACAAATAACGCCGGCAGTGTTAGATCACCGTTTAATTTACAGGAATAAGGATGCAAAAGCTAAATCGCTTGCTGCAATTTTAGACAAAGAAATGGACAGGTTGAGTAAGTTGAGGATTGGGATGAGAGCTTAATGTATTGCCGTCGCGTAAGATTGCCGATGCCTGACTTCATGGAAATACATTTATTCAACCTGTTGGAATAAGAATACGTTTATATAAAACAATGTTTGTGGAAGCCTCCACCTTACTGGAAAAACTGCATTCTTTAATCGACAATAGTTCTCAAGAAAAGCTTTTGGAAATATCTTCCGCTTTTGAAGATGGCTATTCAGATGAATTTAAGGCCAGCTTAAACGAAGAATATGCCGGTTACCTCAATATCGGGAAGTAATCTCGAAAGAAGAAGTGGATAAAACTATTGATAAGTTATTAGGTGGAAATTCTTAGGAGGAAAGTATAAGATAACCTTGCAAAAAAAGAGCCGCCAAAGAGTTGCTTACAGCAATTATTTGGCATAAAGAAGGAAGTCCGCCAGCAGCAGAAAACTTTGTAAAGTCGGTGAATGGAGCATTTTCGAATATCGAATGACAACCTGAATATCGCAGGATCACATATAAGCAGTTTTGCGAAATAAAATTGCGTAAATAACCTTTTTTCGTTGGTTTATTTTACCGATGACAAAAATAAAATTACCGTGATGACCACCTTATTCGATTTTAAAAGAAACCCTAACAAGAAGTTCGGCCAGTAAGAAAAGATCAATCAATTGATGCATTTTGAACCAAAAGTACAAGTGTGCGACGCAAGAAAAGCGACATAATACCACTACAGCCGGGTATCAAAAAAAGATTTCACAAGGTAAAAAAATGAAAATGGATAGATGGCTTTTGCTAATGTTTCTACTGCTAACTGTAGGTGATTCCTCCTTTTCGCAGGGAAACGCCTCTGCACGTTACGAGATTGACGCAAAACGGCAGGGAATTAATCCCCTTGATAAAGACGCATTACCACGGAGCCGGGAATTTATACGTTTAGATAGTACTTACTATGTTGGCTATATGTTTGAAGGAACCTATAAAGCAGACAGGAGCAGCGACTATCCCGGCTTCAGGAACGCAATTCCCTCTCTAAAAAAAGCATTTCTCTTATTACAAAAGGACTATGGGAAAAATTTAAAAGGCCTGTTTGAATCTCCGCAATCGTATATGCAGTCGATGAACCGGTATATTGATTTTCTGCAGGTTTCAAATTCACTCAGGGAATGCTATGATAATATTGAGATGCCCGATAGCGTAATGTGGGTTCTTGACAAAGTGTCGTCGTTTAACTTTCCGAAAGACCATCTGGGGGTAAACACAACCAGGGCATGGACCTACCACCGGAACCGCTTCTTCAACTCTTCAAAATTTGGCTTTTTAAAGAATTCCGTCGAAGAAAATGAAAAAGCAGCCTTTGGATATTGTTATTATGCGCTCAACAGGATAGAAAGAAACCGGGCAAAAAACGATGTATGGTTTGGGCCGGGTCAGGCGGAGCAGGATAAAATGAATGTGTATCACTACCTCGCTTTATTGCATTGTTACACCAAGAACTACGACAGCAGCGAGTATTATTACCAGCAACTGGCAGAATCAGGAACCGTTTCGTGGAACAACTATGGCAGTATGAAACACGAAGTGGGCGAATTTGCGGTATCGATGGAGTATTTTGACCGCGACAAATACAAGTACCAGCAAAAAATACTGAAAGAGCCTTTTTATTTTATTCCAATTCTTGATGTATATGCCGGTCGAACAAAAAATGCCATGGCGATGTGCAAGGAAGCCATTCAAAATGCAGGTTCAACTCCCGGCTTTGGCTGGTATAACATTGCCTTGTGCCGAAGTTATATGTACGACGGCCAGTTGGATAGCGCAGAATACGTAATTCAAAAAGCAACTGATTTTAAAGAGATACATATAGGCACCACGCTTACTCAAAACCAGTACGACTTTACTATCAATCTTTTAAAATTGCAACTGTCTGAAAAAAAGATTGCACTGGTAAGGTTTGCGAACACGGGTTGGTGGTACTCTCCGTCTTCGTTGTATACGCTTGCCGGCCTAAAGTTTCAAAAAATGCTGTTGCAATACGTTCTTATCAATCAACTGACTGCTAATCCTGAACGTGACCGCACTGTTTACGATCTCTTTTGCGCAGAAAGTACTACAACTTTCGACGAAGCGTATTACCTAATAAAAGATTTCAGCCCTTCTTATTTCGTTAAGAAATACGAAAACTACCAGAAGAACGACAGTCGCAAAAACTTACAGCGATACTTTAGGTTATTGACCTGCCAGCTACAGTCCGAAAACGGAAATGAAGATGAAGCGTTCGAAAACTACAAGGAAATGGTAAAAGAGGTGCGCCTTGATACAACGAGTGAAAAGCTCTTTTTGGGTAGGCTATACGAAGGACTTTCAAAAGCTAATGATGATCAGGGCAATGAAACCGATTATAAATTCTATGCGAATGCGTTGTACGAAGAGTATCCGCAACTGTTGCCATTCAGCGGTATATCGATAAAGATGAAGCTGAATACTAGTGGCGTAATCGATGAGAATACAGCGCAAGTAGTGAAGGAATTAAAAAAGTGCAGAATTGACTGGGTTAACGATGTTGATGCAAATACCGCTATTGCCAATATCTCTTTTGTGAAGAAAGGAGATCAGTACGAGGCGACGCTAAATGTAAAGAGCGGCTCAGGTATGCAAAAAGTGACTAACGAAAAAATGGTCTTTAAAGATATTGAAGGGGCAGGTAAAGAACTGGCCTTGCGTTTATTCTCAAAAAGTGGCGCAAAGGTATTTGAGAAAAGAGATGCCGGAAATTAAAGAAGACAGAACCAAAATTTTTTGGATTTACGGGGATTAGGTTGAATTGGAGTTTATGCCAGGTTCTTTTTATGAACCCGGCATCAATTTTTTATAGCATCTTCCGTTGCCACGCTCGCTTTTACTGTCGGGCATTATTCAGCGCGGCAGTTTTTACCCTGGGCCTGCCGAAGGGTCGTACTGCATGAATTTGCTAAGCTATAAAGAACCAGGACAGAACCGGGATTTTCTGTAGTAGGAGGATTTGAATGAAATCAAATTAATAATACAGTTATGGTGTATAAATTCCTTTTCTCTATGTTGTTTTGTGAACCCCGGCATTAATTTTTTATTGCATCTGCTGTGGGGGCTCAAATGGTACTGTTCAAGTTGAGCAACAAAAAGAACAAACACATTAGGATTATTCGTAGCCAAATCATTTTATTTCCTAATAATCCAAAAAACACATAATCCTGGTTATATGATAAATTGGGGTATAATAGGTTGTGGAGATGTTACCGAGGTAAAAAGCGGGCCTGCATTTAATAAAGTTCCCAATTCCCGGTTAGTAGCTGTAATGCGTAGAGATGCTGAAAAAGCAGCGGACTACGCAAAACGGCACAATGTATCAAAGTGGTACAGCGAGGCTTGCCAACTTATTAACGACCCCGGGGTTAACGCCATCTATGTTGCTACTCCGCCCCTTCAGCACGAAGAATATACGATGGCAGCGCTGAAGGCAGGCAAGCCGGTATATGTTGAAAAACCAATGACTGTAAACTTAGACGCAGCTCAACGAATACTGGAAGCCGTAAAAGAAAACAATAAAGTTTCGGTGGCGCATTATCGACGTGCCCAGCCCATGTATATAAAAATAAAGGAACTGTTAGACTCTCAAACAATCGGGGCGGTTAAATATGTGAACCTCCAGTGTTTACAGCCTGCTCTTTCACCGGCAGCTTTACAGGATCCGGCAAAAAAGTGGCGGGTGGATCCGGCGGTCGGGGGAGGTGGCGGATTATTTAACGATCTCGCTCCGCACCAGTTAGACCTCATGTTGTACTTTTTCGGCCCAATCAAAACTGCATGCGGTATCTCTGCCAACCAGGCCGGTTTATATGCTGCAGACGATATTGTTACCGGTAACATTGAATTTGGAAACGGGGTTTTATTTAGCGGACTTTGGTGCTTTACTGTTCCTGAAGATGAAGGCAAAGAGGTGTGTGAAATTGTAGGCTCCGAAGGCAAAATAAGTTTTAGTGTTTTTGGAGAACCTATGGTGTTTATAACAAAAAAAGGAAAAACATCAAGAGTTCAGTTTGAAACGCTACAACATGTACAACAACCGATGATTGAAAGAGTAGTTCAATATTTTTTGGGTAAGGGTGAAAATCCTTCGCCTGCTGAAAACGGTGTTGAGGTAATGAGAATTATCGACATTTTTACCTTGACGAATTTTAAAAGTTAACCCTCCACCTGCAAATGCTCCGCTTTTTATCCCTTTATTCTCCTTCTTTTGTTATGTGCTTCAAATAAAACATCTTTGCATTTGCAGCGATCATTAACTGCATGGGTTGCGGCTTGCAGAATTAGGTTATACAGTAGAAGGGTGCGACGCAACAGCAGCTAAATAGAAAGAATAACGCCTGGTTTATAATTCTTTCTTTAAAAAATTAAATAAGTAATATGGCCTTAGTTGACCTGGTAATGCCCAAACTGGGCGAAAGCATAATGGAAGCTACTGTTTTAAAGTGGACAAAAAAGGTGGGTGAAAATGTAAAACAGGATGAAACAGTATTGGAAATTGCGACCGATAAAGTTGACAGCGAAGTTCCTTCAACTACCGACGGGGTACTTGCAGAAATTTTGTTTAATGAAAATGAGGTTATACCTATAGGCACCGTAATAGCCCGGATAGAAACAGACGCGCAAACGACTGAAGTTTTAAACAATAACCTTGAAGTTATTGCCGAAAACAATATGCCGGAAGAACCATTCACTCATGAAATAGCAGATATAGAAGAGTACGTTCCACACATTCCAAAAATTACCCTGGTACCGCCCGCAGGAAACGGGAGCAGCAACAATAAATTTTACTCGCCGCTTGTTATAAATATCGCGAATAGTGAAGGCATCTCGATGAGCGAACTGGACAATATACCAGGAACAGGCAATGAAGGAAGGGTTACGAAAAAAGATATTTTACAATATGTAGCCGACAAGAAAGAAGGAAAACTTGCTGCAACGCCACCACAACAACCTGCTGAGAAACCAGAAGGTGCTATTGCCAGGGCACGTATTGAAACAATAACTGCTCCTGCGCCTAAAGATATAGATGAACCTGCACCATCTTACACAACCCCGTCTGGGAATGTGGAGATTATTGAAATGGACAGGATGCGGAAGATGATCGCAAAACACATGGTCACCAGTAAACAGGTTAGTCCACATGTTACCAGTTTTTCGGAGGCCGACGTTACAAATATGGTTAGGTGGCGGGAAAAAGTGAAAAGTCAATTCGAAAAACTGGAAGGAACAAAGATCACCTATACTCCTATGTTCATAGCGTGTGTAACCCGGGTAATAAAACGCTTCCCCTACATCAACTGTTCCGTTGAAGGAGATAGAATCATTCTTAAAAAAGATATCAATATAGGAATGGCCACTGCCCTGCCATCAGGCAGCTTAATTGTTCCTGTAATTAAAAACGCAGATTATCTTAACCTTGTTGGATTAAGCAAATCGGTAAACAGCCTTGCAGAAAATGCAAGAAACAATCGTTTAAAACCTGATGACATAAACGGGGGCACATTCACTGTAACAAATGTGGGCACGTTTGGAAGTCTTATGGGCACACCTATAATTAACCAGCCCCAGGTGGCAATCCTTGCAGTAGGTGCAATTAAAAAGCGGCCAATGGTAATAGAAACACCTGAAGGCGACTCGATTGGAATTCGGCACATGATGTACCTGTCGCTCAGCTACGACCACCGGGTAGTGGATGGAAGTGTGGGTGCCAGTTTCTTAACAGAAGTTGCGAAAGAATTTGAGAATTGGGATATCAACAGTAAATGGTAGAAAGCCAGGCAAAGAGGTTAATAAATCAGGGATGTCCAAAATAATTAAACGAGTACCGGTTTTACTATTGGCTTTGTTTTATACAACTAATGCAAAGAGTCAAAACGACAAACTGGGTACGTGGAATATTCTCAACGCGGAATATTATTTAAATAAGAAATGGAACGTTTGGGTTGAAGGACAATTAAGGACACAAAAATTTGTAGACGATATTTATTACCACCAGATGAAAGGCGGTTTTAGCTACAAACTTAATAAAACTACTGTTTTTCTTTTTGGAGCGGGTCAATATGCAACTTATTCTAATGGAGGAAATTTTAAATCACCTGCTATCAGTCACGAATTCAGGATGTGGGAGCAGTTAACTTTGACTAGTAACATTAGCAGGTTAAAAATCGAGCATAAATACCGGGCAGAACAAAGGTGGTTCAATAGAATTTACCGAAACACTTTTCGTTACCGATTCAATCCTATTGTTCCTATAAATAAACATGTAATCGAAAAAGGAACCATTTATGCTTCGGTCTTCAATGAAGTGTTTATGACGAATAAAGCGCCTTATTTTGAGAGAAACCGAATTTTTTTGGGCCTTGGTTTTATGATTAATGATCCTTTAACCGTTCAGGCCGGTTTTTTCAGGCAGTTTGACTACTCCTTATCCAACCCAGGCACCAGAAAGGACTTTATTCAAACAAGTGTGTCTTTCAGACTGAACCAGCACAAAGGAGAGCCGTCACCGCATTCAATTCCTGCAGATTAGTATGACCTTGTTCTTTAAGCACTTTACCTCTTATTGGCACAATAATTATCTACTGTCATATCAAAGCCTTTTGCCTCCTGCACGCCTTTACTTGGTTCATTCCCTGGTATCAGCTAAAATTGTTGCAACAAGCAAAGTAGCAAATGTAAAGAGGGCCATGTAAAGGCAAAGCAGTCAAAAACCAGATCTAAAAACAACGATTCGAATAAAAATGAATATGCAATTAAAAAAAACGCTTCTCCAACCCTCAATTCTATTAGTAGCTTTATTTTTTTTCGGTAAGGCTTATACCCAAAGTGACAAACTTGGCACATGGGAAGTCTTGAATGGTGAATATTATTTAAATAATAAATGGAACCTGTGGGCCGAAGGGCAGTTAAGGTCTCAAAAGGTTTATAAAGATTTTTACTACCACGAGTTAAAAGGAGGAGTTAATTACAAGCTCAACAAAAGCACTATTTTCCTGCTAGGGGTTGGTCAATATGGAACTTATTCAAACGGAGGTAATTTTAAATCACCGGTGTTAAGCCACGAGTTAAGGCTTTGGGAACAACTTACGCTGGTCAATAATATTGGGCGTATAAAGATCGAACACAGGTATAGGGTCGAGCAACGATGGGTGAACAATGACTACAAAAACCGATTTCGGTATCGGTTAAATCCCCTTATCCCCATTAACAAGCGTACAATTGAAAAAGGTACTGTATTTGCTTCCGTTTATGATGAAATTTTCCTAACCAATAAAGGCCCTTTTTTCGAAAGAAACCGTGTTTTTGCTGGTGCAGGTTATATGATAAGTAATCCTCTAACCTTGCTCATTGGGTGCGTCAGGCAATTTGATTATTCATTATCCAACCCCGGCAGTAAAAAAGATTTCATTCAAACGACTTTATTCTTTCGGATAAATCAAGGTCACAATACACTTCCAACTCACCCCAGTTCTATGGATTAGATTAATTTGAAAAGCAACCTTAGGTTCTTTACACTTTCACCTGCAGCATATCACAACTTTAACCAGCTAAATTACCCGGTATTTTTCGGCGTGCCACCTACGCTGGCATAACATTTTTTATTCCTTCTAAACTTGTTAAATCATTTCAAGTTCTTAACCATACCAGTTATTTATGCGTCTATTACGTATATTGAAGAACTAAAACCAGGGATATGAAAACACTATCAGAAACATGGTTCGCAGAAGGTTATATCGATTTCGAACTAAAAAAGTATACGCTTCTCGCCTATCTGAATGAAGTAAATAAGTTTTTCAACGAGAATAAATTGTATCCACAATTGGCCGACGTTATTTTTCATTATAACAACATCGTTTCTTTCCGGGAAAATAAAAAGTTTTTACAGGAGCATTTTCCCAAGCAGCTTACCGATATTAATATTCAGAAGCTACAGTTCGCGTATGAAAAAATGATCGAAGATGATGAACTGATGAAAGAACTGGAAGACATCATACACTATTCGGCAAAAAAAATAAAAGGAACCATTAAAACAGGTGCCGAAATTTACGAATTTGTTGAAACCAGGCTGACGATCGAACCGGTCGGCCTGGTTCCTCTCGATGTAAACGAAGGTTACTTATTTTTAAAGGATGGCCTTTATAATGCCACTGTCGTTTATCAATACCGGCTTACATTCTTCGAAAAGCACGATGAGAAATACAGGGGTATCCGCACAGATTTTATACATAAATGGAATCGTACCGTAAGTAATTCTCCTGAAAACATCAAAGGCGAGCTAATTAAAAACCGGAGGGATTTACCCAATCCTGCAGTTTACAATATCGAAACAGACCTGGTTTATCCTCTCGAGGAAACTTTGTTACCGATTGCCAAAAGAAGCTTTGTTAAGTTTATTAGCAGGTAAAAGAAATTATTAGTGCTGGAATTGAGCAATTGAGTAATTAGTAACTGCGCACCGTGAATTGAGCATTGAACATGCAACATGAGCATTGAGCATTCAAATTTATTTAAGCTAATAATCAAGAACGCTGGATGTTTATCCTTTTGTTACTAAACTTTCGTGCTACTATTTAACATCCGTGTCCGAATTGATTCCTTTGTGTAATGACTCGTTTGGCGTGATTTCAGCTACTTGTACTATTCGTTGAATATTCAGCGCATCACGTTATAATAATTTATACCCGAAAAGCTCAATTGCATTAGTGTAAGTTGAAGAGTGCGACGCAACAAAAGTATATTCATTTACGAACTGCCCTGGCCATAAAACATCCCTAACTGCTTCATTCCCGTAACCACTACTATTCTGTAGGAATTTCTTTACATTCCGGGAAGCTTTATTCCACGTTCTACCAGGTCCTGGATAATTTTTTGCTGCAATTCAAGCTTTATATCCTGGTAACCATGCGCCTTCACCCAACTATTTACCATTACCTTATATCCGTCTGGATCGATGGCCGAAACGCCAATTTGAAAAACCGGTTCCTTCAGAAGCTCCTTGTGTTCGGTAAGCGTGCTTTCGAGAATTGACTTTACCTGTTCAAAAGGTATAGGGAAACCAAATTTCAATTCAACATCCAACCTGCGCATGCCTTCGCGGCTTAAGTTAATGATCACTTCATTCGATAATTTGCTGTTCGGTAACACGACGGTTCTATTGTCGAAGGTAGTAACGAGCGTATAAAAGATTTGGATGGATGTAACTAAACCTTCCTGGCCTTGTGCAATAATATTATCTCCAACCTTAAATGGTTTAAGAAGAAGAATGAGGATACCGCTGGTAAAGTTTTGTAATGTGCCCGACAACGCCAAACCTGCCGCAACACTAAATGCACCGATTACGGTAGCGAAGATGGTCATTTCAATACCCAAAACCTGCATAAGGGCCAATAACAGTGCAACCTGCAAAAAGATATTCGAAAAGCTTAGTAAGAAAGGGCGAAGAGAAGGATCTACATCCCTTTTTTCAATTGCATTACTGCTCCATTTTTTTATTTTTCTGATTATCCACAAGCCTGTGAACAATAATAGAAAGGCGAGCATTACTCTCGGTCCTACAGCTATAACCCAATTGTAATATTTTAAATAAAAATCCTGGAACTTCATATAATTATTTTCTTTTTCTGACCTGACACGGGTAAAAATTATGCCACTCTATTAATTATTTTCATTTGCCACTTCCTGCAAATTACCCTTTCGCAAATATTTTCCGGCTGTGAATTACCCTGGCCGTTTGCAATATCACCGCCAATAAAATAAGGCTGAAACCCAGGTAAAACCACTGGCTTAAGTATTTGTTTTCCTTGTAAACAACAAAAGCCAGGATTATTCCGTAAACCGGTTCCAGGTTTAACGTTAGGTTTTGTGTAAATGCGGAAACCTTTTGCAACGCCTGTAACGAAAGATCCATAGCCAGTATAGTGCAAACCCAACTCATTAATAACAGCCACAGCAGGTCAGCATTTACGGGTACCCAGTTTTCTGCTGGCAGCAGGTACAGGTACAGCGGCATGACCAAAGTAAGAAATAATAAACCGCCGGTTAACTCATATAACATAACGGTTCGTGGAGCAGTATAAGAAACCTGGTTCTTGTTGAAGATGGAAAAGATACAACTTAGAACAGTGCAGATAAGACCGAGGATAATTCCTGTTTTATACTGCGGATCGAAGTGAAATATCAGGTAAATGCCTGCAATTCCTACTAACCCCAGAAAAATTTCTGTTGCAACAATTTTTTTACCTGTTATTACTGGCTCCAAAAGGGCAGTAAATAAGCCGGCAGAAGAAAGGCAAGTTAATGCAATTGAAACATTCGAGTATTTAATACTCCCATAAAAGAAGCACCAGTGCAGGGCTACAAGAATACCAATTCCAAAAAGTTGTGTGCGTTGTTTGCGAGAAACAGATTCGAACTGGTTCTTTGCACGCATCATAATATATAAGGTGAGAACAGTAATGAGAATGCGGTACCAGACCAGCAGCCCTTCGTTAAGCGATATTAACCTTCCCAAAACCCCCGTAAAGCCCCATAAAAATACTGCAACATGCAGTTTAATTAAAGCCTGTCTCATGAGGGTGCAAATATATGGGAAAGGTGCAAGGCAGAAGGGAATGGAATAATTCCTAATTTCGAAATTAGGAATTAGGGAATCAGGAACCAGTAATTGTAGAATGCAATTTAATACCCGCCTCCGGCTACTTAATACCTAATTTATTAATCCCTGATGTTTAACTTGAACTGCGCCATCAGGCAGACGCTACTTCGGAAGGTTTCTTCACCCTTCTTCGATAGTTTTTAAACAGGCTTTGCCATTGTATTTTTAAGACGCCTAAAACACCTTCTTTCAAAATGCCTTTGCTCATTTTAGAGGAGCCGTCTATTCGGTCGCTGAATGTAATAGGCACTTCTTTTATCTTAAACTTCAGCTTCCACGATGCAAATTTCATCTCGATTTGGAAAGCGTACCCAACAAACTTTATTTCATCCAGGTTTATGGTTTCCAACACCTCGCTTTTGTAACACACAAAACCAGCTGTAGGGTCATTTATCGGCATCCAGGTAATCATTTTGGTATAAAAGGCACCGCCTTTAGAATAAAACCGGCGATCCCAGGGCCAGTTTTCTATTTTACCACCCGGTACATACCGGCTGCCCACTGCTACATCCGCTCCCTCGTATCTGCAGGCATTGTATAATTTTTCAAGGTCAGCAGGACGATGAGAAAAGTCGGCATCCATTTCAAAAATGAATTTGTAGCCTCTTTTTGTACTCCACTTAAAGCCATGAATATAAGCCGTTCCCAGCCCCAATTTTCCAGTCCTTTCTTCTAAGAAAAGCCGGTCGTAATATTTTGATTGCAGACCTCTTACAATGTTAGCAGTTCCATCAGGCGAGCCGTCGTCTATTATCAGCACGTGGTAGCCTTGATGCAAAGAAAAAATAGCTTCTAAAATATTCGCAATATTTTCCTTCTCATTGTAAGTAGGTATAATGACTATTTTTTCCAAAAAGTGCAATCAGGGTTTTGAAGTATCGAAATTATAGGAATAAGCTTATTAAAGATGGCTTTTAAGCTTTCTTTAAAAGAGAGCGATTCATTATTTCCGCCAGTTTTTGTTTTGTGTGTAAAGGGAAATCTCCTTTCATCATCCAGTCATAATACTGCGGCTCCGCTTTTAATACATCTTCCACACAACGGCCTTTATGCTTTCCGAAATTGAATACTTCTTTACAATCTACTTTAACAAACCTGCGGGCAAAATCAACAAAGTCTTCTTCACCGCAAAATGCACATATTGAATCCAGCGTATCACCGATTTCAGGATATCTTTCTATTTGCGCCTGCAGAATTTCCCAGGTAGCAGCCGCGTCAACCTCTGCCCCGTGTGCACCTTCCAAAGTCTTCTGGCAGTAAAACTTATAGGCAGCACTTAATGTTCTTTGTTCCATTAAATGAAATACCCTTTGTACATCTATCAATTTTCTGCCTTCAACGCTAAACTCAAGGCCGGCGCGAAGAAACTCTTCTACTAATAAAGGAATATCAAAACGATTACTGTTGTAGCCACCAAGATCACAGTGCTCAATAAATTGTTTTATTTCGTTTGCTACCTGCTTAAAGGAAGGTGCATCTTTTATCATGTCATCCGTAATTCCGTGTACATCACTCGATGCTTTGGGAATAGGCATTAATGGATTAATAAGACGTCGTTTCGTTTGTCGCGTTCCATCAAGGTTTACTTTTACGATAGCAATTTCAACAATTCTATCAGTAGCGAGGTTGGTGCCTGTTGTTTCAAGGTCAATGAAAGCAATAGGACGTTTTAACTGTAATTTCATGTATAAATATTCGAACTGGGGTTATTCAGCGTATTAATGGTAATAGAACAATATTAAAAAAACAAAACTAAGCAGTAACGGTTTGTGCAAAACTATTTATGTCAAGACCATCATAATTTCCGCTACTCATCAAAACAAGGTTAGCGTTTTCGTAATTTTGCTTTTTCAGCCAGTCAAGCAATTCATTTTTGTCGGTAATTACTTCAAGGCCCTTTTTTTCAAAGCCGTTCTGCACACTTTGTTTTGGTAGTTCAGGCATCCTTTTCAATTGCAGTGCATGTTTCGAGTAAAATACCGTGGCCTTATCGGCCTTATCCATCGCACCTTTATATTCATTCATAAAGTCTTCATTCAAGCTGCTAAAGGTATGTAATTCCAATATCGCGATAAGTTGTCGCTCAGGATATTGTTGTTTTACGGCTTCAATGGTCGCTTTAACTTTACTTGGAGCATGTGCAAAATCTCTATAAACTATTGTCTCACCGTTTTCTGCTATTTTCTCTAAACGTTTACTTGCCCCCGTAAAACTACTGATTGCTTTTACAAACGTTTCTGCGTCGATTTCCAAATACCTGCAAGCATACCAGGCGGCATTAAGATTTAGCAGGTTATGATTGCCGAACACTTTTAACTCGTCTTCCGCGTTATCAATTCTCACAGTTGTTTTCCCGCTTTTTATTGTGTGGGGAGGAATTCCGTAAGGCTGGTATGTAATATCTGTCCTTTTATTTTCGGTAACCAGTTGTTTCAGTACCGCATCCGTGTCATTGTAGATCAACAAGCCTTTCGGCTCTATCTTCTTTATAAAAATCCGGAACTGTTCAAGGTAATTATCAAACGTAGGAAAAACATTGATGTGGTCCCAGGCAATACCGGTAAGTATGGCTACATGAGGAAAAAGAAAATGAAACTTCGGTCTTTTTTCTATGGCACTTGCCGGGTATTCATCGCCTTCACAAATTATAACTGGTGCATCTGTAATATTTACCGATTGATCAAATCCTTCAAGCCGTGCACCTACCAGGTAATCAAACTTTTTTTGGGCAATCTTTAACACGTGCATTATCATGCTTGTAGTCGTGGTTTTCCCATGACTACCACCTACCACTACCCTTGTTTTATCGATACTTTCCTTATAGATATACTCCGGAAAAGAATAGATAGGAAGTTGTAATTGTTTCGCTTTTTCTATTTCAGGATTGTCGTTTTTTGCATGCATTCCTAAAATAACTGCTTCGATATCAGGTACAATTAAATCAGGGTTCCATCCAAGTTTTTCCGGTAGCAATCCTTCTTTTTCAAGATTGGAACGACTTGGCTCAAATATCTCATCATCAGTACCCGAAACCTCGTAACCCTTTCGTTTTAGTGCAATAGCCAGTTGATGCATCACACTGCCTCCAATAGATATAAAGTGTACTTTCATTAATTTTTTTATCTTTGAAATAACTCTGCAAATTAACCGTTTATTTAGGTAATATCGCAAACAATGAAAAAGACAATACTTGCATTTATGATGGTAATCCTGGTATCCGGTTTATTTACCTCTTGCTCATATCGTGGTTGCCCTACCAATAATCCGAAATATTTCAGACAATGATATTTAGTAGCAAAAACAAAATAAAAACTGTTATGAATTGGATCGAGCTGAACAGTGAAAGCCAGATTAAAGAAATTATTGAAAAGTCTCAAACAAAACCGCAGGTAATTTTCAAACATAGCACCAGGTGCAGTATAAGCTCTATGGCAAAAGGGCGGCTTGAAAGAGCGTCAGTTCCTGACAATGCCGACTTTTATTACCTTGATCTGATTGCAAACCGTAACATCAGTAATAGGGTTTCTTCTGAGTTCAACGTTTTTCATGAAAGCCCGCAAATTTTAATTATAAAGAAGGGTGAGTGTACATACGACGAAAGCCACGGCTCTATAAGTATGGATGAAATAGGTGAACAGGTAGCTATGTAACCTCTCTTTAAAGTCTTATAAAAAAGCATCCTTTTTCCGGGATGCTTTTTTATTTAG